>NZ_JBJXFV010000204.1:0-13664 GCF_046154365.1 Prosthecobacter sp. | reverse complement strand
CCACCTGCTGGCCAGCACCGCCCGAACTAGAGCGCTGATGAACCCTCGCCCTGCCCTCCAGTATTAATCGCCGCCCAACAATGCCCGCCAGGTTCCAAATCCGAAATCATTTTTGCGCTCTCGTCTTATAAGCCTCCAGCTCCGCACGCGGGACCACTTCTTCGCTGATCATGCGATGCGGCATCGAGATCAGGATATGAGGGGCGCGGAAATACGGCATCGTGGCGTTGGAATAAAGATTGCGGGCTTTCTCCGCGCCGCTGAACTGCATGCGCACCGGCTCCGACCAGGTTTTGAAGTCTTTGGAAACCGCCCGCGCAATGGTGCGATACGCGTCCCTCGGTTTCGGATTTCCCGGCGTGCCACCTTCGCTCCAGGCCCGCATGTAGATGGCGTAGCATTGCTCCGCCGGCAGCCAACTCACCACATTGAGGGAATCCAGTTTGTAGCCAGCGAAGATGATTTCCTCCGAGTAGATCTGCCAATGGATGCCATCGGGTGAGACAAAGCGGAGGAGTCCTTCCTCGCGCCCGTTGCCAGAGCCGACGCCTTTGTAACGTTCCGCTGCGGGAACGCCGGGCCGGTCATCAAGCATGGCCGTGAAATTGGTCGAGGAGCGCAGCTTGGTGGGCCCAAGAATGATGTTGTTATCGGTGCTGCCCTCGAACGCGACAAGTCTCAGCTTCGGCTTCACCCACGTTTTCCCATCCCGGCTTTCCGCGTAACAGGTCACCTCGGTTCCCGCCTTGATGAGGCCCGTGTCGGACTTGGTGCCTCCGCGATAATACAGGCGATAGATGCCGCCATCCTTGATCACGGTCATATAGGCGGCCGAAAAGCTGCTTTCCCATGGATGATCAAACGTCATGCTGATCTCCTCCGGTCGCGGTTCCGCGAGCTGAAGCGTCGCGCCTTCCATGGTGTCGATGAGAGCGCGGTCCACGAAGATCTCCAGGCGGTCGCCGATATCCATCACCGCAGAACGGGACGGCACGATGTCAGCAGCCAGGAGCTGGCCGAGCGAAGCGAGAAGGGAGACGAGGAGCAGCTTGTTCATGGAGAGTGATTCGAGATGTCAGGAACAGGGCGACCGCAAGCGAAGCAAGTCGTTTCATTCGGCTTTGGCCTTGTACGCGGGATCACTGGCGGCCTTTTGCATGAGGCTTCACAACCCAGCTTCACAACCCAGGCTTGCAAGGACACGGGGCATCCTTATCACTCCGCGCCATGGCGCACCGCATTTGTATCGTTCTGATGTTTCTCACCACCCTGGCGCAGGCACAGGACCTGGATATCGACAAACTCATCCGCGACAGCTTTGTCGTGGACAGTGAGGGGACCTACTATCAGCGCAATGAACAGAGCGGTGAGAGTGATCCTTTTGCCACGGCGGATGGCACGCGTGATTTCGGCAAGCTCAAGGAGTATTGCGGACGCAATCTGACCGTGATGAATGTCTCCGGCGAGCGGTCGCTGGACGTGCAGGTCGAAGACATGACGGACGGCACCTACAAGAATGCTGTCGTAGTGAAGACCTTCGGCGACATCGCCGCGCTGCGCACGTCGAGGAAGTTTGGAGCGCTGTTTTACATCCAGACCTGGGATCCGTTGGGCGGTTCGGTGGAAAAGATCGCCCAGTGGCATCGCAAAGGGCTGCGCGTCTTTAACATCGCCTACGGTCGCGGCCACAATCCGGCGAAGGAAGACCTGCTCGGCTATGGTTCCGGTGAAACAGGCGGTCTCACGCCGATGGGAGAGAAGGTGGTCGCGGAACTGAACCGCCTGAAGATGGTCGTGGATGTGGCGCACGCGAATGACGAAACGACCATCGATGTCTGCCGAGTCGCAAAGGCTCCCGTCGTGGCCACGCATGCCAACTGCCGCGCCGTGACCCAGATCGACCGCAACAAGAGCGACCAGGCATTGAAAGCCATCGCCAAGACGGGTGGCGTGATCGGCATCACGACGATTGGCTGGATGATCGAGGATGCGTCTGGGAAGCGTGACGTCGATGCCTTCGTCAAACACATCGAGCATCTGCGTCGGCAGGTGGGCATAGACCACATCGGTCTGGCGTCGGACGCTTACCTGAACGGCTGGGCCACGGGTTCCAACCACTACGCCTGTCCGGAACTCGCCGCGCCAGATCGCTGGAAGACCGTCGCCAAAGCGCTGGCAGCGAAGGGTTACAAGACGGAAGACATTCAGAAGATCCTCGGCTTGAACTGGGTGCGCGCCTTCAAAGCCATCTTGCCCCCATGATGCCCCGGTAAGGACACAAGCGCCGCGCATTCTTGGTGAACGGGGAGACTTGGAGAGGAGGAGACGATGAGCCCGAGAGGGTAGAAAGACTCAACGCTCAAGGAACCAAGCACCCACGCCCGGAACGACGATCTCTTGAAGCCCTCACCAAACGAGATACGTTTTCTCCATGAACATGTCATCCACCGCCCGGCTCGGCCTTTTCCTCCTCATCTGCCTCCCTTGCCAGCTCAGCTTCGCCGCAGACTGGAATGCCATTTCTAAAGCGCCTCCTGTGATCACGGCCCTCCAGATGCAGGCAAAGCCCCTGGTGGTGAGCGCGGATAAAACGGGCTGGGCACGCATTCCCGAAATGCTGACTCAGCGCGGCGCGGTCATCTACATGCCTGACGGCGAGCACCTCGGCGTGGCCGACATCCAGGTGATCTCGGATGGCTACCTCTTCATCGCCTGCAACTGGGACTACCAGGGTAATCAATCGGGCGACTGGGACAAGGACGCGTGGGACGAGCGGAAGTTCAAAACCAAGGGCTGGGATAAACTGACGAAAGGCGAACTCGGCGGCGAGCTCATCCGTAACAACAACCGGGTGCAGACCGTCTTCGTCAAACGCGTCAAGAAAGGCGACACCTTCCGCCTGCGCTGCAACAAGTATGATCCGCCCTATCCGATCCTGCTGAACAGCAAGCCGTGACAATCGCATGATGATGGAGTGCGAGCGCGACGGGACTCTTCAGCGCGCCTTTAACTCAAACACCGCCACACCGAGTGGCGGCAGTTTGAGTGGTGCTTTGCCACTGCGAAGGCTCAGCGTCGCGTTGTCTGCGCCAAGAGGCTGCGTGTCGGCATCGGGTGTCGCGTCGAACTCGAGCGAGATTTCCTCGGCGCGGCGGGAGTCGTTGGCTTCATTGAACAGGACTTGAAGCGCGGGGTTGGCTGTTGTGCGGCGGGCGGGGCGAGCAGACAAGAGGGGTGCCGATGGAGAGTGGGATCGCCTGAACCATCGCCAACCACAGTCAACATAACCCTCGCCGCAGGCGTATTGTTGATCATCTTCCCTTCAACGTTATGCGAACTTCTTTCCTCATCCTGTTTGTTCTCGGTCTGGCGTTCAGCGCCGGGGCCACGGTCTCCCTGCCGGTGATTTTCACCGACCACATGGTACTGCAACGCGAGCGGCCAGTGCCGGTGTGGGGCTGGGCGGAAGCGGGTCGAGAAGTGAATGTGAAGTTTGCCGGGCAGGCCAAGGCCACGAAGGCGGACAAGGACGGCCGATGGAAGGTGACGCTGGATCCTCTGAAGGCTTCCAACGATCCACAGAACCTCGTGGTGTCCGGCCAAAACACGGTGGTGGTCAAAAATGTGCTGGTGGGCGAGGTGTGGCTGTGCTCAGGCCAGTCGAACATGGCCATGACGGTCAAGGGCGTGAAGGACGCGGAGAAAGAGATGGCGGCGGCGAATTTTCCGCTGATCCGCATGTTCTTCGTGCAGTCCTTCACGGCCACTTCCCCGCAGGAACAGTGCAAGGGCGTGTGGCAGGCCTGTTCGCCCCGGACGATCCCGAATTTCTCCGCCGCCGCCTATTTTTTTGGCCGCAACCTGCACCAGACTCTGAAGGTGCCGGTGGGATTGATCAATTCATCCGTCGGCGGCACGGCCATCGAAGCTTGGACCAGCATGGACGTTATGAAGGACAAAACCGAGCTGCAACCGCTGCTGGAGCAATGGCGACAGGGTGTGGCGTTGTTTGAGCAGCCGGAAACTCTGGCGAAGAATGAGGCCGCCAAGAAGCAGTGGCAGGACGCGGTGAAGGCGGCGCAGGCGGCCAGTCAGCCCTCGCCGCCCCAGCCTCCCGTGGTGGGCCGTGATCCGCTGAATGCCAACCGCCCCAGCAATCTGTACAACGGCAAGATCGCACCGCTGGTGCCCTTTGCGATGCGCGGGGCGATCTGGTATCAGGGCGAGTCGAACGTGGGCAACGGCCCGCTCTATGCCACGCAACTGCCTCTGATGATCAGCGACTGGCGCAAGCGCTGGGGCGATGAGTTTCCCTTCGCCTGGGTGCAACTGCCGAACTTCTTGAAGCGTGAGGCCGAGCCGGGAGCCGCATCTCACTGGGCACGGTTGCGCGAAGCGCAATCCAAGTCGCTCGCGCTGCCGAAGACGGGCATGAGCATCAATCTCGACATCGGCGATGAAGGCAACATTCATCCCCTGAACAAGCAGGAGATTGGGCGTCGTCTTGCGCTCTGGGCGCGCGCGCAGGTCTATGGTGAAAAAATTCCGTGGAGCGGTCCGCTGTATCAAAGTCATGCGATCAAAGGCAGCCAAGTGATGATCCAGTTTCAGCATGTGGAAGGGCTCAAGACGGCGGATGGCAGCGCTGCCTTGAGGGGTTTTGCCATCGCCGATGCAACGCAGAATTGGCAGTGGGCCGAAGCACGCATCGAAGGCGGGCAAGTCACCGTGTCCCATCCCGGCATCCAGACGCCAGTGGCCGTGCGTTATGCCTGGGCCAATAATCCCGAGGTCAATTTGATCAACAGTGCCGGTCTGCCAGCGGGTCCGTTTCGCACGGACGACTGGCCGATGGACAACTTCTCGATGCCGCTCAAGCCAGTCGCCAAATAGCGGCGGTGGCGATGGTAAGACAGTGTCCCCAATCGGAAAATGAGGCACGCGCCGGCGCGGGTGATGCTGCCGATATGGCCAAATGCATAGCGCAGGGAGAAGCAGCAGTGTGCGCCACTCCCGCCATTAACATCTACCGTGCGCTGTTGCTGAGGATGGCATTGGCCTGACATGACATGACAGTTGTCATTCCTGGCAATGGTCGCATGCTGTCCGCATGAAACTGAGGACGTTTGAACTCCGGGGGCTGCCTGCACTGCTGCTGCTGGGAGTGTTGGTGGTGGTTGCCATCGGCGTCATTGCGCTGGTATTGATGGTCGGGGCTGCGTTGGCGGTGGCCGGGCTGGCGCTTTCTGCCGGAGCGGCGTTGTTTTATGCGCTGCGTCGCAAGCTGTCACCCGGCACCAAGTCTGATGTCTGGCTTGAGGCGGAACAGCCTTCAACGACATCGTCGCTCGAAGTACGGGAGATCGAGGTGGAGGTGCTGCCGCAGAAGGAGCGCTAAACGCGGGCTTCACGCGCAGTAGTCACGAAACAAGCCGCCCATCATGCAGCCGAGCTGGTTGCCAGGAGCGAAATTGCCACGCGTGTAGAGCACGATCGCGTAGGGCGTGCCGCGATGATAAAAGAACAGCGACTCGTGGTCCCATTCGCCGTAGTTGCCGGTCTTGCCGCCGATGTAGGTGATGCTGGCGGGCATAACCCAGCGGCCGAGGCCGTATTGATCCCGCCGCATGGCTTCCAGGAGGAGTTCATTGCCGTAGTCGAGGCGGTAGTTCACGCAGCGCTCGTAAAACTCGGCGTAAAAGCGTGGTGACTGCCAGTTGTTGATGATCGCCACATCGGGCAGATGGTACTTCCACTCGAAGTTCCGCTCATCCTCCGGTGTGATGCGGGCGAGGAGCTGGAACCAGGAGGCATTGATGCTTTGATCGCAGGCATAGACGACGTGCTGGAACTCCTCACGCGTGAGATTGCCACGGCGTTTTTCCAGCAGCACCGCCGCGACGGCGGGTTTCGGCATCGAGCCACCGACGAACAGCTTGTCCGCCTGGAATTCGGCGAGGTAGCGGCCAGTGGCGAGATTTTTGACCGCGTAGCCGATGCGCGGATCACGCCGATGCGCACGATAGACCTGCTCCATGCCGGAGGTCCACGGCCTGCCATGCGCCGAGTGAGCACGGAAGCGCAACCGGGCACCTGAGGCGAGGAAGCGGCTGTGATACTCCCACTGCGCCCGGGTTTTGCGTGCGGAGACGCCAAGCACCGAGGATGCTGGCAATGCGCAACCTGCAAGTGTCAGGGGCAAAGCGGCCAAGGCACGTCGCAACCACAGGCGACGTGTCTCCGAAGGTGATGGAGGCAAGAATTCTGACATCGGCGGCCAAGGTGTTCACCTCAAGCCATGCCGCCAGCGGGAAAGTGTCAGAAGATTGTGCAACGTGCAGGCGTCTGCGGCCCAGGTGCTTGCAATTTTTCGCCAACGACGCGGTGTGGGGAAAGGGTGAACGCAGCCAGTTCAGATTCCCAGCTCATCCATCCTCAGCGTAACATCGGCGAAGCCGGGCACTGCTACGGTGTCTCCGTCCTTGAACACTTCTGACTGAGTGTAG
The DNA here is from genome assembly GCF_046154365.1 of Prosthecobacter sp. Taxonomy (GTDB): domain Bacteria; phylum Verrucomicrobiota; class Verrucomicrobiia; order Verrucomicrobiales; family Verrucomicrobiaceae; genus Prosthecobacter. The sequence goes on along the minus strand of NZ_JBJXFV010000204.1, from coordinate 7,158 downwards.
GCGGCTCCTTCAGGCTGGCGGAAGACGGTCATCTGTCGAGCATTCAAATTGACCAGCCATGCCTCGGGGATGCCTGCGGCGGCATAGAGCGGGATTTTAGCCGTGAGATCGTAGCTGAGGCTGCTGTCTGCCACTTCGATGACGAGAATGACATCTCCGGGGCCGGGATGGCTCTGGCGATAGAAGTCATCTCGGAATCGAGCGATGACGATGTCTGGTTCAGGCTCGGAGTATTCGTTGATGGTGATGGGATCCTGCACGGCCACGATGGCGCGGTCGCCAAGGCGGCGGTTGAGAAGAAAGTTCAGCGCCTTGACGGCCCCCGCATGATTTGGCCCGATGGACATTTTTTGAACGAGGTAACCGTTGATGAGTTCCAGCCGGTCGTCCTCGGTGAAAGCTCCTGACTGAATCAGCGCGTGGTATTTCTCGCAGGTGATGCGAGCGAGCGGCAGTTCAGCGATGGATGCCGTGGCGACCATGGACGATGAATAGCAGGAACAGAGGTGCGTTGCAATACGAAGCTCTGCGGCGTCCCTTCGTGGTTGATCGTGTTGTTACTCGAATCGCGGCTTACTTGCCGCCGGGGCGCCACTCTTCGGGAAAGGTTCTCACATTGCCGAATTCAGACACGGAGGTCTGCCCTCCTGTCCTACCCTCACAACGTTGGCCAATGACTTCGAGGATCGAGGCTTGAATTTGATGCATCACCCACTCGCTCCACCAACCGGCATACCAGTTGAATCGGGTGGAAAGCCGGTGCGTGCTGGAGAGATGCAGAATGCAGGTGCCATCGCTGCGCGGTTCAATCTCATAGGTACCATCGAGAACATCATAGAATCTGCCGCCAACGATGATGTGTTCATCGAACGCAGTATGCGGGATGAAATCAGGATCGGCCTTGATAGTGAAGGAGAGCTTGCGTTGCGGTTCCCAATGCGTCACAACCTCGAAGAACGAAACCTCGCGCTCGAATGTGGCATGACGACGACCGCCGACCCCTTGTTTGTCGATGACGGCAGCGATGGGACGCGGAAAGCCGATGTGGTAGATCCATTGTGCTGGCAATTCGTCGATTTGGATCGCTGGCACTTCATAGATCTGCTGCCAGATCGTTTCCGGGGATGCATGAATCGTTACGGCGTTCTGCATCACTCGTGTTTCATGCGGTACCTGCCACATCTGCTCAATGGGAGCAACGGCGTAGGGCAGGAGGACAAACAGAGTGACGCACACGCGGTCACGTCCTGATCGGTTCAGAACCCAGCTCATGATCCAGCCACCGAGCAGCGCCATAATCATTAAAATGGGGCTGGCCACGACCAGACAAATTGCCGCTTCCATGCCGAGCAAGAAAGCCAGCACGGACAGCCCGGCGATCAACAGGGGAGGCGCAGCCAGTGACCAAAAGCGACCTGGTTTGCCGAACTTGAACCCTAGAAAGCACACCAACGCTCCAAAGGCGAAAGGCATGGAAAAAAGAAATGCGCCGGAGACGATGGGAAATAGATCATCCAGCTTCGGCTGGGTGAACATCAACCAACTTCCCAAGGCATAGAAGGATGCTATGGCAACAATAATGAAAATCTGATGACGAGTGGCGGCCATGATTCGAATGGTTTCCATTCATTGAAGCAAACGCGAACAAAAAAAGGGACGCCTTGCGGCGTCCCTTCGTGGTTGATCGTGATGTGACTCGAATCGCGGATTACTGGCCGCCCGGACGCCACTCTTCGGTGGCGAACTTGAAGGCCTGCTCCAGGCCGACGAGGTCGGTGCTGGGGCGGAGGGCTTCGAAGGCCTGGCTTTCCTTGGCGATGTCGGCTTCGCTGTAGTTCATGGCCTTGATGGAAAGGCCGATGCGGCGCTCCACCTTGTCCACTTTGATAACGCGTGCTTCCACTTCGTCGCCCACGTTGAGCTTGTCCTTGACCTTCTCGATGCGGTCCTCGCTGATCTGCGAGATATGCACGAGGCCGTCGATGTCGTCTTCGAGTTCGACGAAGGCGCCAAAGCTGGCGATCTTCGCGACACGGCCCTTCACGACGTCGCCCACCTTGAAGCGGGTGTCGATGATGGACCAAGGGTCGGTGTCGAGCTGCTTCATGCCCAGGCTGATGCGCTGGTTGGCTTTGTCGATGCCAAGCACGACGGCGTCCACTTCCTGGCCCTTCTTGAGGAGTTCGGATGGGTGGTTGATCTTGCGGGTCCAACTGAGGTCGGAGACGTGGATCATGCCGTCGATGCCTTCTTCGAGTTCGACGAAGGCGCCGTAGGCGGTGAGGTTGCGGACCGGGCGCTTCATCTGCGTGCCGATCGGGTAACGAGCGTCGATGTCGTCCCACGGATTCGTGTCGAGCTGACGGACGCCGAGGCTGATCTTGCGCTCTTCCTTGTTGATGCCAAGGACCACGGCGTTGACTTCCTGACCCACGGTGAGGACATCGGAAGGACGCGCGATGCGCTTCGTCCAGGAGAGTTCGGAGACGTGGATGAGGCCTTCGACGCCTTCTTCCACTTCCACAAACGCACCGTAAGCAACGAGCTTCGTGACCTTGCCGTGAACCGAATGGCCGACGGGGTAACGCGCTTCGATGTTTTCCCACGGGTTGTTCTGAAGCTGCTTGAGACCAAGGGAGACGCGTTCTTTCTCGCGATTGACCTCAAGAATCTGCACTTCGATCTTCTGACCGATGCCGAGAAGCTCGGAAGGATGGTTGAGGCGGCCCCAGGACATGTCCGTGATGTGGAGCAAGCCGTCCATGCCGTTGAGATCGACGAACGCACCGAAGTCGGTGATGTTCTTGACGATGCCGATGACCTTGTCGCCAGGGGTGACGCCATCGAGGAATTTCTGCCGCTGTTCGGCACGCTCGGCCTCGATGACTTCGCGGCGGGAGAGGACGATGTTTTTGCGCTCGTCGTTGATCTTGACGATCTTGAACTCGAACACCTTGCCGACGTATTCGTTGAGATCCTTCGGCGGGATGATGTCGATCTGGGAGCCGGGGAGGAAGGCTTCGACGCCGACGTTGACCATGAGGCCGCCTTTGACGACGCTCTTGATCTTGCCTTTGACGAGGCCGCCGTCTTTGAAGACGGTGTAAATTTTTTCCCAGTTCTGGCGGTGTGCGGCCTTCTCCTTGGAGAGGACGACCATGCCTTCGTCATTTTCGAGGCGTTCGAGGAGGACTTCGACCTCATCGCCGACCTGGATGTCTTCGTCTTCGAATTCGTTGGATGGGATGGCCCCTTCGGACTTGTAGCCGATGTCCACGAGGACGACTTGCGGTTTGATTTCGAGGATCTTGCCTTTGACGATGGATCCTTCGGAAAGTTCGCGGAACGATCCTGCGATCAGTTCGGCGAGAGTTGCTGTGGCACTCATTGAATGTTGTTACGGGTTGCGAGTGTTAGGATAAACCGCACGCAAACCTCCACTCCTGAGGCGCACGACGGGCTTTCGTCCCGCAGCGCCAACAGGCTCCCGGACAAGAGGGCCGCCATAGTCGGGAAAGTACGGGGTTTGGCAAGGGGGAAGATGCAGCTAATTAGCCAACACCAGCCTCACCTCGAACACCGCTGCAATGCCTAGCGTCTTGTCCGGAGAAAAAATGGAGATTGCGGAAGGCCACGCTCTCCAAGTAAAACCAGGTATTCACGAATGCCATGCTGCTGACCAAACCCGCACGGCTCGCACTCATCTACCAGCGCTTGACTGACGCGGCAGCCGCAGCGAGCCGCCCTGCGGCACTGGCGTTGTTGCAGCGCGTCTTTCGGGAGGTTGAGGACCAGCACAGCGGTGTGTCACACGAGCCAGAGCACCCTGACCGCATGCATCCACCGGTCGAGGCCATGGAGGAGGATCTGCCCGACCATCCCGCCGCCAAACGGTATCGTCACAAGCGCCACTGCACCCTCATCGCCGACAACGGTGCCTTTGAGATTCACCGCTTCCTCTATGCCTCCCAAGACGGCCGGAAGCGCAGAGTCGGCGAGCAGACTGATTTCTCGAAGCCCGGTGCCGATGGACAGGGGGTGGCGTGATCGCTGTTTGACGTTGCATTACACCGGTGTAATATGCATGCCATGAACGAAACACGCCCGCAGCCCGTCCGCCAGTTGGTCGAAGGACTCGAAGCGCTCTATCCCGATGCCGAGGTCAAGCTTGAGCGCGGTGGCAAAACCTCGGGCGTGTGGTGGATCGACATCGCGGCCACCACCACCCATATCGTCGTGCAGTGGACGCCGGTGCTGGGCTTTAGCCTGGAAGCAGTCGGCGACGATGATCCCGTCTATGGCGCACTTCCCGCCGAGCGCTACAAGACCGTCGAGCTGGCGCTCAAGCGCATGACGCAACTGCTGGCCGACGAGTCCCAGGCCGAAGTCGGCGGTGTGGCGCTGCGTGAGTTGCGCGAGCTGCACGGACTCTCCCAGCTCGATCTTGGCACCAAGCTGGGCACCAAGCAGGCCGCCGTCTCCCGTGTCGAGCGCCGCAGCGATCTGCACCTCGACACACTCATCGCCATCGTGCAAGCCCTCGGCGGCACCTTGGAAATCCGCGCCCGCTTCCCTGACTGTGAAGTCCCCATGCGCTTCACACCAGCCGCGTGACTTGCTTCATGGCGCTGCCGCCGTGTTAAATGCCAGGCATCTTTATGGTGGCGAGGTCCACATGGAGATGGTTGTCCAACTTCCACATGGCCCCGGTCGCGGGATCCACGATGAGGATGCCGATCAAACCGCCGAAGACGATATTGCCGACATACCAGCGGTTCATCCTGGCTCGCAGCAGTGCGGTGCGCGTGGGATGGCCCGGCTTTGTGAAGGTCAGGGTGTACTGCGCACGGCGGAAGAAGCCGGCATCGGATGCCAGCGTCACCGTGGACGGGGTGGTGGCACTGTGAATGCACACCCCCTGCCTGTTGCTGATCATCACCTGGGCGCCGATGGGGTTGCTGCTCAGGGTCACCGGCCAGTTGGATTTGCTGACGATGCTGGCGCAGCTCGTCAGAAGCAGCGAGCAACAGGCGAGAGTGATGAGGCGGAAATGGGTGTGCATGGAGAGGAGACTTGGTTCGGCTATGATAGGACGCTATCCAGTCAAAGGCGTCAGGGCGTGACATTCGCTGTTGTGCCTGCAAGCCGCACCTCAAACACGGTCGCATCCTCGCATGAACGGACCAGCCGCAGTTCAGCGCCATTCGCACGGGCGAGTTCGGTGGCGATGTTGAGGCCGAGGCCGAAGCCGTCGGTTTTGCGGTTGTGGGCCTGATCGCCACGGAAGAAGCGCTCGAACAGGCGTTGCTGATTCTCCTCGGAGATGGCGGGGCCGGTGTTGGTGATGGTGAAGGCGATCTCTGCGTTCTGTTGTGCCAGTTGTAAGGTGACTCGGCCTTCAGGGCGGTTGTATTTGATGGCGTTGCTCAGCAGGTTTTGAAACACCTGCCGAAGCAGGGCACGATCGACATGCACGTCGATGTTCGGTGCGATGCGATGCTCCAGCGTGAGTCCGGATTGCTCGCAGAGAATTTCAGCGTCTTCGATGAGACGTGTGAGGTCGCTACTGAGGTCGTAGGGTTCGGGATGTGTCGGCAGACGACCCGCATCAGCCTGTGAGAGCAGCAGGAGGCTTTGGGTGATTTGTTTGAGGCGGGTGGCTTCTTCAAAGAGTGAAACGAAGCGCTCATGCTCACTGCTGCCGGGTGTGGAATGGCGTACGGCGTCATCAAGGTCGGCGAGCATGATGGCGAGCGGGGTCTTGAGTTCGTGCGAGGCATCGGCGGTGAAGCGAATGGCCTGCTGGAAGCTGCCTTGCAGACGTTGCATCATGCCGTTGAGCACGTCGATGAGCTGGGCGAACTCGCGGTTGTCATCACGCTGTAGCGGGATGCGTTCAGCGAGATCACTGGCGGTGAGACGTTGTGCGGTGCCGACGACACGTTCGAGCGGGCGCATGGCGCGTTTGGAGGTCCACATGGCACCGAGACCGGCGAAGGCGAGGCCAATGATGCCGGCTCCGACATACCACTGCGCCATGCGGTTGATCTCCGCATAGTAATCGGTGAGCGAGAGGCCGACGAAAATGGTGTACTCCGGGCTGCTGAAGGCACCGAAGCGCCAGTCGATGCCACCGGAGCGTGCGGTGAACGTGGTGGGCTCACGGATCATGGGCATCTGCGGGCGAAAGGGCAGCGCATGCTGAGGCGGTGGTTCCGCAGGCGCGGCACCGAAATCTGGCGGGAGACCGAGCAGATCATCGAATTCTGCTTCACGCCGTGGCCGCCGTGCTCCGGGTGGTGGGCCGCCAGGCATGCCCGAGGGAGGTTCGGGAGGTGCGCGCCTGATTTCCGCCGCCGTGGGGAAGCAACTGCGGAAGTACACCTCGAGATCCTTCGGCGCATTGGGCGTGGTGAAGATGGTCTTGCCCTGGCGATGCTCCTGCACCACGAGCACGGCCTGCGCCGCTTGCGAGGTCGAGGTGCCGAACACGAGATCAGAGATGGTCTTGAACTCCTCATCCGTGGTGTAGGGATCAATGCGGTTCCACACACGCTGCGCCGGAGCGGTGATGCGGTCATCGACGCTGCGTTCCAGCGTTTGACTGGCATACCACCAGGCGGCGCTGCCAAACGCCGCGACGAGCGCACCGGCGACGAGCATCGTCTGCAAGGCCAGACGAAGGCGGAAGCTGCGGGTGTTGGCGGAAGCGTTCATGCAGGAGAAGACGGCGAATTTCACGCGGAGACGCCAGCACGCACGAAGATAAATGGCTTTTAATGATGAGCCACAGAGTGGCGTCATGCCCGGCGGCTCCAATACCCGCATGAACACCGTGCCTACCACCAGTTACACGACCAACTCATCCACCCAGACCGATGCCGCCGCGCTGTATCGCCGCCACTGGCCAGCGTTGTGCGCGTTTGCACGCGCCCGAGGCTGTGAGACGCACGATGCAGAAGACGCGGTGCAGGAACTGTTCGCCAAACTTGTGGCGCAAGGCCAGCACGAGCGTGCGGCGGCTATTTTTGATCAGACGCGAGCGCAAAAAGTCCAAGGTGCTTGATCATGCCTCGGGGAGCTGGTACAAGAAGGCACACCTTCACTCATGCGCCACTTCAACGCCCCCGATTCACTCGCACAAAACAGCCTCTTTGA
>NZ_JBJXFV010000195.1:0-27792 GCF_046154365.1 Prosthecobacter sp. | reverse complement strand
CCTGGAGTGCTCCAGCCCTCTGGAGCTTGCCGCAGGCCCGGGGACGCTCGAAAGCGCCAGAGGACTGGCGCACTCCAGGACGCTGCCGCGAGCCTTCACCTGCGGGTGTTTGAGTCTGTCTTCGTCCACTGCCTTTGACTGCATCGTTACGGCTAAGCATGAGCCGGTTGCGAAGGCATTGGGGATTCACTCAGCGGGTGCATGCCACAGCGACACACCACGCTTCAGTCTCAGGCCATCAACCATCAACTCCCAACCATCAACCCCGTTTCTAGCGTCATCCGTTTCAAACCGCCAGCGTCTTGTAGAGCGCTAACGTCTTCCTCGCGATGGAGTGCCAACTGAAGTGGTCTTCGGCGCGTTTGCGGCCGGCTTTGGCCATGCGCTGGCGGCGGGCGGGGTCGGACATGAGGGCGTTGATGCCGGCGGCGAGGTCGCGGGCGAATTTTTCGGGATGCACGGCCTCGAAGGGGCTTTCGGTCTGCTGTTCGATGGGAATGAGGAAACCGGTTTCGCCTTCGACGACGACTTCCTTGATGCCGCCGACGGCGGTGGCGACGACGGCGGTCTCGCAGGCCATGGCTTCGAGATTGATGATGCCGAAGGGCTCGTAGATCGACGGGCAGCAGAAGACTGCGGCATGCGAGTACATGGCGATCTTTTCCGGCACGGGGAGCATGGCCTGAATCCACACAATGCCGGGACGTTTCTCACTGGCAGCGGCCACGGCGGCCTCCATCTCCTGTTTGATCTCCTTGGTGTCGGGTGCGCCAGCGCAGAGCACGATCTGGAAGCCGGGATCAAGGTGCTGGATGGCGCGCACGAGGTGGACGATGCCCTTCTGCCGCGTGATGCGGCCCACGAACAGCACATAGGGCTGGTCAGGATCGACGCCGTGCTTCCGCAGCACATCCGGCGCTTCAATGCGGTGGTATTCGTCGAGGTCGATGCCGTTGTGGATGACGTGGATCTTGTGCGGATCGAGCACGAAGTGCTTGAGCAGGTCGGCGCGGGTTTCTTCGGAGACGGCGATGATGGCGTCGGCCATTTTCAGCGCGGTGTTTTCCAGCCAGACGGTGAAGTCGTAGCCGTGACCGAGCTGCTCGCGCTTCCACGGGCGCAGCGGTTCCAGCGAATGCACGGTGAGCACCATGGGCACGCCGTAATTGAGCTTGGCAAGGATGCCGCCGAAGTGCGCATACCAGGTGTGCAGATGCACGAGGCTGGCGTCGATGCCGGCGGTGTTGAAGTCGAGGCAGCGCTGCAAGGCACCGAAGACGGACTTCACGTTGAGCGGGCAGTCCCAGCCGGTGGTGTCGAGGCCGAAGCCTTTGACTTTGAGGTTGTCCGCGCTGCTGTCCTGATCGCCGAAGCAGCGCACATCGACTTCGATGAGCTTGGCGAGTTCACGGGAGAGGTATTCGACATGCACACCCGCGCCGCCATAGATGTGCGGAGGGTATTCGTTGGTCAGGAAGAGCGTTTTCATCAGGTGGCGCGCAGTTTTATTTTTCCTGCGATTTAGACCACTCCTCAATAGCGGGAATGTCGAAGATGCGGAAGCGTTTTTTAACCCGCTGCTCCAGCGCGAGCTGGGCATGCTTGGCAACTTCGAGCGAGGGATCTTCTTTGATCGACTTGATGAGATGTGCATTGGTTTCAGGCGCAGTGCTGCCGAGCAGCAGGAAGCAGACGCGCACGCGCACCTCCCATGGCTGCTGGTAATCGGCGAGCAGCTTGAGCAGGGCCTCGGGCTTCACATCAGCCTCGTCGCGGATGGTTTGATCTTTGAAGAGTTCGACCACCGGCAGGCGGTAGCCAGGATCATCGCGCTGCAGCACTTGGATGGACCGCACGGCACGCATGTACTCGGCCTGTGCGGCTTCATGGAGGTGCTTGGATTCAGGGTCGCGCAGGTATTCGATGAGCACCTCAATCGGTTTGCGCATGCCGGTGGCGATGGCTTCATCGGCGTAGGCGGTGAGGCGGTTGCGCTCCTTGAGCAGGATGAATTCCTTGTGCGTCGGCGAGATGTCCGGCGCCGCATCGGGGATGCGCGCCACACCGGGCTGATTCGAAGCCGGCGCGGCAGGCGCAGGCGCGAGCTTGGGAGTGTTCAGCACGGTGGCGATGCTTTCCAAAGACTCGCGCGTGTTCTGCTGCATGAGCAACTGCTCGCGCCGCATGACATCGACCTGCTGCTGCAACGCGATGATCTGCTCGTCGGCTTTGGCAAGGGCCGCCGTGGCCGTGCTTTCGGTCTGCGCAGGGCGGGCGGATGCGGCCAGCCTAGGTGCGATCTCATGCTGGTAAAAATGATTGAACCACCCCATGAGGAGCAGGCCGACGACGACCGAGGTACACAACGAAATCACCAGATGCCTACGGGTGAGGTGTGTGCGCCGCAGATTCGGCGCATGCGCCGCAGTATCACGGTGCAACGGCAGCCCCTCCTGATTCAAGGCGTCGTCAGGTGGTGCCTCCGCCTCGACGGCGGCGCGTGTTTCCTGCCTGCTGAGTTTGTTTGCTTTTTTAATCTGCATGTTGGGAGGTCTGGGAGGTGCAACGCTGACGTTACGCGATGAAGGTTGCCAGAATCAACAAACAAGGCCAGCCTTTGTCAGTCAACCCACCTCATGGCAGAAGAATCCACCCACACGCCCGCCTATTACGCGCTCCCAGCCGCTCTCCGGCCTCAAACCTTACGCAAGCTGGCGCTCTGGGGGCTGCCGGTGGTGCTGGTGCTGCTGTTCCTGGTCTGGCCGTATCAGCAATGGGATTTCGGCAGGCGTGAGAGCATTATCGTCGGCTGGGCCAGATGGGTCAGCAAAAATGCGGACTGGCAGTTCTGCCTGCTCGTGCCGCTGCTCGTCGGCTGGCTGGTCTGGCTGCGACGCGATGAACTGCGCAGGCTGCCGTGGCATGGCGACTGGATCGGCGTGCTGCCGCTGACGTTCGGCCTGCTCTTCTTCTGGATCGGTTTCAAGGCGGACACGGGTTATCCGGGCTTTCTCGCGATTCAATTCGTGCTCGCAGGCATGATTCTGCTGGTGGCGGGACGGGCGTGGATGCACACGCTGTTCTTTGCGTGGCTGTTTCTGTTGTTCACCTGGCCGATGCAGCCGCTGGAGGACTCCCTGGCATCCCCCCTGCGCCCCCGCACCGCCGCCATGGCGGCCTCGATGCTCAATATGGCCGGCGTGTCGGCGGTGAATGAAGGTTCCGCACTACAATCCGCACCGGACGCCGCAAAGGACATCACCATCGGCAGCGCCTTCAGTCTCGATGTGGATGCGAAATGCAGCGGCATCAATTCACTCTTCGCCTTGATGATGATCTCGGCGCTGCTGGGCTATTTGGCGCTCAAACAGCCGCGTTCACGGCTTATTCTGTTTGTGTGCGCGGTGCCGCTGGCCGTGGCGGGCAATGTCGTGCGCCTGCTGCTGCTGGTGGCGGGAACGCTGCTGTTTGGCTCTGATTTTGCCGTGGGACGGCACATCGGCGATCACCAGGAAATGTCGCCGTATCATACGTTTGCAGGCTTTGCCGTGTTTGGCGTCGCGCTGAGCGGCATGTTTGCGCTGTGCTGGCTGTTGGAAGGGCGAGAGATGAAAACCAACCTGAAACGTCATGGCCGGGCGCCTACCGCCGGTGGTGGCCTCAGCATCCCACTGCCACGCCGCACGCTGGCACAACTGGCAGCGGCCATCCTGCTGCCGCTGGCCGCGCTGGGTATCTGCGCCGGCACGGACATCCGTTTTCATGTGTCCCAGCCCGGCGTGAAGTTAAAACCTGGCGGCACCCTACCCGACCTACCACTGTCCCTCGGAGATTATCAGGGCCGTGAGTTTGAGATGACCGCCCAGGAGAAAAATCTCCTTGATGAAGGCGTCAAACTCGCGCGCAATGTCTATGCATCCGCCACCGGCAGACAGATCATGGCCACGGTGATTCTCAGCGGCTTCGTCAAACGCAGCCTGCACCGCCCGGAAGTGTGCCTGCCAAACCAAGGCTGGACGGTGGCGGACCGCACGCAGCTACCGCTGCACCTGAAGGATGGCCGTGACATCACCATCATGATGATGCGCATCTTCCGCGACAGTGAACCGCAGCCCGGCGTGCGGATCAGGACACGGGCCATCAATTTTTACTGGTACATCGGCTCAAACGGCACGTCCTGCGCAGATCACTACGAGCACATCCTGCTGTCCTACTTCGACTCCACCTTCCGCAACATCCAGCACCGCTGGGCGATGGCCTCCATCTACGTGCCGCTGCCGGAGCAGCGTGTGGGCCAGGAGGATCCCTTTGCCGAACTCGGTGCGGTGGAGGATGCGCGCGAGTTCATCTCCCAACTGGCGCCGCACTTCATGCTCAAGCAGTAGGAGCGGAGTGGTTGATGGTTTAGAGTTGATGGTTGATAGCCTGAGACGGAGGGGCTTCGCCAACGGTTGCGGCAAAGGCCATCAATCATCAACTATTCACCATCAACTCAGCTTGCTCAGCGGCTCAGATCTTCCTGCGTCAGCACCTTAAACCCGGCTTTGGAGAGCACCTCGGCGCCGAGATCAGGTGAGTCGAGATGCAGTACCAGCAGCGGATGCTGCGAGGGACGCACCAGCAGCGGATAGCTAAAGTTGATGTCGATCTCAGCGGTGAGCAGCGCCGCCAGAGCATGGGCGAGGGTGTGGTCAGTCTCGCGCAGTTCGACGACAGTGATGGGACACACCACATGCGGGATGCCCTTTTCAATGAACAGCATCGCGGTGGTTTCAGGATCGCTGGGAACGAAGCGCACGAGCGCCAGCTCGGTGGTGTCCTGTAACGAGAGACCTAGCACCTCGATGCGGTGATCAGTCAGCAGTTTGACCAGCGCCATGAGCGCGCCGACGCGGTTGTGCAGAAACACGGAGAGATGCCGCACCGGCGTGCCTGCGGGTGTGGCGGTCTCAGAATGGGGCCTGGGCTTGGAGGTGGTCATGATCGGCTAGCCTGCGGGTCCGGTGGTGGAACGGCGGTCATCAAACAAAGTCACGCGCAGCGGAATGCTGGCCAGGGTTTCGGCCTGGTGCTGCACCAGCCAGCGGTACAGGCCCTGGCGCTCAAACTTCACGCGCTGGATCGTGTACACCATGTTGCGCGAGACAAACGGGATGAAGGCGGATGGAAACGTCACCTCCAGCGCACAGGGCATGGGCGGCAGGCACTCTTTGCCGTCGGGATCGACGCAGCGGATCACAAACTCATGCCGGCCCGCGTCGTCCGCCTGAAAAATCACCCGCACGGCGATGGAACACTGCGGATGCACCACGGGAAAGCTCTGCGCGCACAGCGTGTCGAACGCGCCCTGGATGCAAAGCTTGCCCTGATAGTCGGCGGCGAAATCACACACGGTGGCGAGCTGGATGTTCATCAGAGGATGCAGTGCAGGTTACCGGCCAAACAGCCGTTTGAAAAAGCCGCCGATGCCTTTTTTCGGTGGTGGGGGCGGGGGTGGGGGCGGGGGTGCCTGCACATTATCGCTCGTGGAGATCACATCCTCCTCAACGACCTGCGCCTTCGGCACGTCTTTCATGGCGAGCAGCATCGGATCGTCTGCGGGGGCTTTCTCAAAGATGTTGGTGAACACCTCACGCACGATGGGCGCGGCTTTTTTGCCACCGCTCACGTCCTCGCCCGGTTCACCCTCATACACGACGGCGAAGGCAAACATGGGCTTCCCAGCGGGCAGGAATCCCGTGAACCAGGCGAGGTTTTGATCCTTCGCGATCTTCCACTGCGCGGTGCCGGTCTTGCCCGCGATCTCCGCCTGCTTGATGGCGGCATTGTGCCCCGTGCCACCGCTGCCGTTCACCACGGCGATCATGCCATTGATCACCGCCTGACGATGCTCCGGGTTGAGGTTAATGCGCTTGCGATCCTTCGGCTCGTAGGCCATCACCACGCGGTCGGCCATGTCCTGAATCTGCAGCACCAGACGCGGCTGCGGAATACGCATGCCATCGCCGAGTCCCGCCATGCACTGACAGACCTGCAACGGGGTCGCCAGCACGCGGCCCTGACCGATCGCCATGTTCGCCAGATCGCCGGACTGCATCTTGGCCCCGAGGTGCTGTAGCGTCCAAGGGTTCGTCTGCACGAAGCCCACCCCCTCGGCCTTGAGCGGAATGCCTGTGCGTTCGCCGAAACCGAGCCGCACCGCCATGTTCGAGATGTAATCCGCACCGGATTCGAGGGCGGCACGGTAAAACCAGGTGTTGCAGGAGCGCTTGATGGCGGAAACGACGGTCATCGAGCCCTCGCCCTCCTTGTTCCAGTTCTTGAACACGCGGTTGCCGATCTCCAGGGCATTCGGGCAGTCAAAATACGTCTTCGCATCCACCTTACCGCTGTCGAGAGCGCCGAGCGCCGTGACGATCTTGAACGTCGAAGCTGGCGGATACTCGCCGCGGAAGGACCGCGGGAACAATGGCTGACGTGGGTCTTTCGTCAGTTCTTCATACCGCTTGGCGCGGATCCCCGGCACGAATTCGTTGAGGTCAAAGCCGGGATTGGAAGCCATCGCCAGGATGTCACCGTTCGTCACATCCATGATCACCATCGCACCGCCGGTGGTGTGCTTTTTGAGGGCGTTCTCGGCATACTTTTGGAAGTGGTAGTCGATGGAGAGCACCACATTGCGGCCCGGGCTCGGCGTGCGCCGCACATCCTCGGAAAGACGCTTGCCATCCGGGCTGAACAGCACGTTCACGATGCCCGCCTGGCCTTTCAAATCACTGTCGAACGCGGTCTCGATGCCTTCGCGACCTTCCATCTCTTCAAACACCGCGTCGCCATCCACAATCGGCCCGGTGGGCAGCGGCCGGGTCTTGCCGGTGTAGCCGATGATGTGACAGGCGGTGGTGCCCAGCGGGTAATGCCGCAAGTAGGCCGGCTGAATCACCAAACTGTTTCCTAACAGCGGCTTGAGTTTCTCCTCCATGTCCGGCGTGATCTCCACATTCAGCCCCTCCTCCACGGAGAACACCAGCGGGAGCCAGCGCCTGTGCTTGTAGTGCAGCAGCACCCGTTCCTCGCTCAGCGTCCAGGTCTTGCCCAGCACACGGTTCACATTGTCGATGGTGGATTTCGCAAACTCGGTGATCTGCGCGTCGCTGGAACCTTCCATGTAAGGCATCACCAGCGCGAGGTAGTTCGCCGCCCGGTTCTGTGCAAACGGGACACCGTGGCGGTCCACGATCTGCCCGCGTGGCGCCGGCACGCTCAGCGTCAGCGCCCGCGCCTCACGCTGTGTCTGCCACGAGGCGTTCAAGTCCTGCTTCACCGGCTCGGCTGGCTTTACCACCACCTTTGACGGCTCCTCCTCCACCGGCTGCGCCTTGAGCACCACCTGGGCGGAGGCATGGCAGGTCAACAGCGCCAGAATAAAAAAGCCCGCCACCATGAACTGGCAAAGCGGACGCGGCATCATCAAAACGGACGACTGTGAGGGCATGAGTGTAAAACAAACGCCGTGCGGCAACCAAGGCCCCGGCAGACCCGCAATCATGCGGCCCCGCACGCACGGCGTCAAGCCGGAGGTCGATGACCGGTAATTTTGCACTCCGGCAAATCGCCGTGGCGCTGGCCGCCTGCATTTGCATCTCCGGTGCCCCCCGCCTCGAACAGGACGAAATTCGAGCACTGATGGCTCCTTGGACAGAACACGCCCTACTCGTGCCGCAGCGCCTCGACGGGATTCATCATCGCGGCACGACGGGCGGGATAGATGCCGAAGGCGATGCCGGTGAACACGGAGATGGAGAAGGCGAGGATGGGAGACCACATTTTGATGACCGTGGTGACGCCGGCAAATTCCTGCACAGCGATGGGGATGCCCAGCCCGACGATCACGCCAAGAATACCGCCGACACCAGCCAGCAGGACGGTTTCGATCAGGAACTGCACGACGATGTCGGCCTGCCGGGCACCAAGGGCGCGGCGGATGCCGATCTCGCGCGTGCGCTCGGTGACGCTAGCGAGCATGATGTTCATGATGCCGATGCCACCGACGAGCAGCGAGATGGCGGCGATGCTGCCGAGCACGATGCTGAAGATCTGCTTGGTGCGCTCGGCCTGCTTGAGCAGCTCAACCGGGACGATGATGCGCCAGTCCTCCTTCTTGTGATTGCTGGTCATGAGGTGGCGGATGGCCTCGGCGCGGCTTTCCACCATGTTCACATCTTCAACCCGGATGACGGCCTCGTGAAACTCCACCTTCTCGGCCTCGAAGCTGCCGGTGCGCATGCGGAAGAAGATTTCACCATAATGGTCCATGAGCGTGGTGAAAGGGATCATGACCTGAGCCTGTGAATCGGCGGCAGGACCGCTGGCATCGGTGCCGATGGCCTGGCCTTCATCCTGGATGATACCGACGACCTTGTAGTAGTAGCCCTTCACGCGGATGGACTTGCCGGTGGGCGTGGAGAGCGGGAAGAGCCGCGCGGCGACGGTCTGATTGATGACGCAGACGGGGACGCGGCCGTCCAGTTCGAGATCGGTGAAGAAGCGGCCCTGTAGCATGACGCGGTTGCGCATCTCGGGATAGATGGGCAGCACGCCCATGACCTGGCCGTCGATGCTGCGGTCGAAGTTCCAGATATTTTCGGTGATGTGGCGGCTGGGGACGACGACGGCGATGCCGGGCACGGTCTGGCGGATCTGCTGGATGTCACGCGTGGTGAGGCCGTATTCACTGATCATGCTGCGTGATTCGCCGCTGGAGCCCTGGCTGTCCGGCGGCTTGACACTGTGCAGGATGATGTTCTGGCTGCCGAGCTTGCGGATCTGCTCCTGCGCCTCATGGCTGGCACCTTCACCGATGGCAAGCATCGCCACCACCGAAGCGACGCCGAAGACGACACCCAGCATGGTCAGGAACGAGCGCAGCTTGTGCAGCCAGATGGTCTTGATGCCCAGCGACAGCGTACGCCACAGGTGCTGCGGTGAGGCGACGAGACGAAGAACGGGATGCTGGGCGAGGAAAGACATGCGGAGAGTAACGAACAATGAACTTTGAACCATGAACATCGAACGTCGAAGGCCAGACTTTCAGACTTCCCTGTTCAATGTTCAATGTTCTCCATCACTCTCCCGCCTGCGCACCACGGATTAAAGGGTCGTCAATCACACCAGCCGCACATACCGCCGCCCTGGCAGCGCGCGGATGAGGCGTTTCATTTCGAGGCGCATCAAGGTCGCTGACACCGTGGCGGTCGTGAGGCCGGAGGCGGTGGTGATGTCGTTGATGTGGGACTCTTCGGTGCCGATGGCACGGTAGAGAATTTCTTCCTCGAGCGTGAGCGTGACGGCGGGGCGGGATTCTTCGACTTTGGGGGCGCTGGGTGCGGTGGGGAAGAGGGTCATCAAATCATCAAGCACGTCGGCACCGTCCATGATGAGCTTGGCACCTTGTTGAATGAGGCGGTTGCAGCCGGCGGAGGTGGGTTTGTCGATGGGGCCAGGCACGGCATAGACGGTGCGGCCTTGATCGGTGGCCTGCTGCGCGGTGATGAGTGAACCGCTGCGCATGGGGGCCTCCACGACGATCAAACCGCAGCTCCAACCAGCAACGACACGATTGCGATAAGGGAAGGTTTGTTTGTCGGCGATGCGATCGACGGGATACTCGCTGATGACGGCGCCGTTTTGCGCGATGCGTTCGGCGAGGGCCATGTTCTCGGGCGGATACAGTTTGCCGATGCCGGAGCCGAGGACGGCGATGGTGCGGCCTTTGGCGGCGAGGGCAGCTTCATGCGCGGCGGTGTCAATGCCGCGCGCGAGACCGCTGATGACGGCGTAACCGGCATACGCGATCTGGAAGCTGAGCTTCTTGGTGGCGCTGAGGCCGTAATGCGTGGCATGGCGGCTGCCGACGACGCCGAGGGCGTGGTGATCACGTTTCGTGAGATTGCCCCAGACGTAGAGCACGACAGGCGGATCGTGGATTTCCTTGAGCAGCGGTGGATAGAGTTCGTCTTCCTGCGTGAGGAGCGTGAGTTCGCGGTCGCGGATTTTTTGCAGTTCGCCGCTGAGGTCGATCTGCGCTTCCCAGCCAGCGATGGATTCCGCCTGCGTGAGGCCAAAGCCCTCGACTTGGAGAATTTCGGACGACTTGGCAGTGAGGATGCGCTCAGGGCTGCCGAAGTGCTGCAACAGCTTGCGCACACGCACAGGTCCGACCTGCGGGAGCAGGTTGAGCGCGAGATAGGCCTCCGTGCGGGTCATTCGCGCTCAAGGTCAGGCGGCGGAAGCGGTGGCTTCGCCATGTTTGGCCGCAGCGGCGGCGGATTCGGGCAGGGCGACGTTGGTTTGCGTCGAACCGGAGCCGATGAGCTTGCGGAAGATCTTCTGCGGGAAGGACTGGCCCTTCTCCTCGTTCTCAAGCTGGCCGAGGGCCGCAGACTTGGCCATTTCCCACGCCGGGGCGAAGCCGGGGGCGCTGATGGTCATCTGCTTCTCGGCGCGGGCGAGGATTTCGAGTTCGCGCTGCATTTTGTTGTCAGGACGCTCGTTGAGGCGGGCGATCTGCATGCGCAGGTTTTCGTTTTCTTGCTTCAAGGCGGTGCGTTCCTTGGTGAGGTCCTGGCTTTGCTTGGAATCGAGGTCGAGCTTGTCACTGAGCATGCCTTTGTAGCGCTTGAGTTCGCGCTTGGTCTTCCAGTGGCCCCACAGCGACTGCACGAGGAAAATGCCGCACAGCACGAAGCCGTAGAGGAAGGTGTTGGTGGGGGAGAAGAGGTCTTTAAACATGACGGCGGCAAAGCTAGTGCATGCCCGGATGTGTGCAACCGGGCAAAGCGGTTGCATGCGGCGGCGGCTGCGCCTAGATGCGGGACGAATCACCGCCCATGCCACACGCCCTGCTCCTAAAATTCCCCGGAACCAATTGTGACGCCGAAACCGCCCGCGCGCTGGAGGCGGCGGGTTTTACGGCGGAGGTGCTGCCCATTGCACTGGTGGAGCCTGCCGCACTGGACCGGGCGCAGATGATCGTGTTCTCCGGCGGCTTCAGCTACGGCGACTACGTGATGTCGGGCCGCATCGCGCAGCTCATCACGAAATCGAAGCTGGGCGACAAGCTGAAGTCCTTCGTGGACAAAGGCGGTTACGCCTTGGGCATCTGCAACGGCTTCCAAATCCTCACGCAGCTCGATCTTTTGCCGAAGGGGAGCCTGATTCACAACACCA
The DNA here is from genome assembly GCF_046154365.1 of Prosthecobacter sp. GTDB lineage: Bacteria > Verrucomicrobiota > Verrucomicrobiia > Verrucomicrobiales > Verrucomicrobiaceae > Prosthecobacter. Next base: position 16,563 of record NZ_JBJXFV010000195.1, on the reverse strand, counting down.
GCGGTCGTTTCATCTGCCGCTGGGTCGGTTTGAAGAAGACGGCGGCCAAAGCCAGTCCCTACCTGAGCAAGCTGCCCGAGAACTTCGAACTCCCCATCGCCCATGCCGAAGGCCGTCTCGTGACCGAGGGCGACGACGCGGCCAAATACGTGAAGTCTGGCCACGCGGCGCTGCTTTATGCGACGAACGTGAACGGCTCCACCAACGCGATTGCCGGTCTGCAAGACGACACGGGCCGCGTGTTCGGCCTCATGCCGCATCCCGAGCGGTTCATCTTCAAGAACCAGCACTATGATCCTGACTGGAGCGGCGACGCTCAGTTCGGCTGGGGGCATTACCTGTTCCAATCGGCCCGCGAGGCGCTGAACTGAGCCCCTGCTTCACAAGGCACGAGCTGGGGTTAGCAGGAGCTAAAACAAGGGTTCATCCGGGAAGTTCGTGCGGTCGCAATAGCGCAAGCAAATGCAACAGACCGCGCCAACGGTGCGCAGGAACCTAGCCCAGGGCAAAGGAGCCTTGGCGAGTGCCGCCCTGGGTCGGCGGAGCCATGGACCGCATTGGACCAAAGGTCGCGCTCTGAAAGAGCGCAGGAACGGCTGCGGCAGCTCTCCTGCGCTCTTGCAGAGCGCCATGACCTTGATCTTGATGGCCCCCATGATCCCAGGGCTTTCGCCCTGGGCTAGCATCCTGCGGCCCTTCAGGCCGATGCTTTCACGCTTTACCGCACCAACTTCCCGGAAGAACCCAAAACAACAGGGGGAGAATTAACTTGTATGGTTATGGTAATTATATAATTTACTTGTTAATCAACCTTATGAACATGCTAGCCGCCCCTCAAACCCGCGCTCAGGCCACTCAGTTCGTCCTGGCGCTCATCCTCCTGCTCTCCGGCTTCTGCTCGCTGGTGTATCAAACGGTTTGGCTGCGGGAGTTTCGGCTCGTGTTTGGCGGTGCAGCACCGGCGGCGGCGGCGGTGGTGGCGGTGTTCATGGGCGGACTTGGATTTGGCGGCAAATTGTTTGGCTCATGGGTGGAGCGTGTCGGGCGTCCGTTCCGGTTCTATGCGCGTCTGGAGGTCGGCATCGCCATCGCCGCAGTGGCTTCACCGGCGATGCTGGGCCTGGCACGCTCCCTTTATTTGAAAACCGGCGGCACAGCGGGCATGGGCCTCGGCGTGGCGACCTGCCTGCAACTCCTCATGACCGCGCTGGTGCTCGGCCTGCCCTGTTTCCTGATGGGCGGCACGCTGCCGGCGGCGATGAAGTTCGCGCAACGCGATGACGATCCGCGCCGGTCGATCACGGCGTTCTTTTACGGCATCAACATCGTCGGCGCGGTCACGGGAGCTGTGTTGAGCACGTTCTGGCTGCTGCCAACGCTGGGAAACAACGGCACGCTCACCATCGCGGTGCTGGCGAATCTGCTCATCGCCCTTGCGGCGGGCACGATCTCGATGTTCCAGGAAAAACAGCCGCGCCAGCCAGTTGTGGCAAGCGCACCGACCACAGAAGACGCTGTCGCCGCGAAAGCGCCATCTTCCTTCGTGCTCGCCGCCGCGTTCATGAGCGGCTTCACCTTCTTTGTGGCGGAACTCGTGTGGTATCGCATCTCGACACCGCTGCTCGGCGGCTCGGTGTTTGGCTTTGGCCTCGTGCTGTGCGTCGTGCTGGCCGGCATGGGCATCGGCGGGTTGCTGTACTCGCTGATCCTGAAAAAAGCGGAGCCCAGCATCGCAGGTTTCACCATCGTGTCTGCCTTGCAGGCGCTGGCCATCTTGGTGCCGTATGCGCTCGGCGATCGCATCGCGCATCTCGCCCTCATCTTGAATGACAGCCTGCGCGGCGTCGGCCTCACGCAGATGGCCATGGGCTGGGCGGTGGTGATGGGTACGCTTGCCTTCCTGCCTTCGCTGCTCAGTGGCATTCAGTTCCCGCTGCTCGTGTCGCTGCTTGGTCGTGGCAATGCCGGCGTAGGTCAGCAGCTCGGTCGTGCGTATCTTTGGAACACCTTTGGCTCCATCTCCGGCTCGTTGCTCGGCGGCTTTTTGCTGGTGCCGTTGATCGGATTGAAAGGCTGCTGGCTGCTCGCCGCGCTGCTAGTCGCCACCATGTCCGCTGCGTCGCTGTGGCTGCAAATCCGCCGCAATGCATGGGACGACAGCGCTTCCTTTGCCACACGCTTCTCCTGGAACGGTCGTTTCGCGCTCTGCGCTCTCGTGGCCTGCGGCTTCTGTGCCTTCTGGACCACCGGCCCCACCGCAGTATGGATGCACACGCCCATCGGCTACGGTCGCGTGAGTGACGATTTCCGCAGTGCGCTCGGTTTGGAAACCTGGCAGCGCAATGCGCAGCGTTCGCTGGTGCAGGCCTACGATGGTCGTGAAACCAGTGTCGCCGTCGTCAGCGGCATGCAGTACTCGTTTTTGACCAATGGCAAGAGCGACGGCTCCGCCGTGGGCGACGCCTCCACGCAGGTCATGCTCGGCATCACCGGTGCCATTTTGCATCCCCATCCGCAGAACGCCTGCGTCGTCGGTCTCGGCACCGGCACCACCGCCGGTTGGCTGGCGGATGTGCCGGGCATGCAGCGCGTCGATGTGCTCGAACTCGAGGCGGAAATCCGCAAGGTGGCCGAATTCTTCGATCCCGTGAGCCGCAACGCGATGCAGCATCCGCGCGTCAACAACATCACCGGTGATGCCCGTGAATTCCTGCTCACCAAGGGCGAGAACTACGATCTCATTGTTTCCGAGCCGTCGAATCCCTGCCGTGCCGGCGTGGCAAACCTCTACACCCGTGAATTCTACCGCAACGCCAGCCAGCGCCTCACCAAGAACGGCATCTTCTGCCAGTGGTTGCAAGGCTATGAGGTCGAACCCGCCACCATCAGCACCGTCATCACCACCCTGCGCCAGGTATTCCCCAAGGTCGAGGTCTGGGCCACGCAGAGCGTCGATATGCTGCTCATCTGCTCGAACGACGACACGCCCTGGTCGCTCGAATCGCTGCGCCAGCGCGTCAAAATCGAGCCGATGGCCGAGGCGCTGCGCCGCTTCTGGCAGACCGACACGGCAGAAGGCTTCCTCACCGGCTGCCTCGCCAACAGCGACTACTGCTCCGCCATCGCCGCCGCGACCAAAACGGTGAACACCGACGACATGAACCGTCTCGAGTTCAGTTTTGCCCGCAGCGTGGCGAAGAAAAACAACTGCTCGCTCGATCTCGCCCGTGCGGCCACCCGCGCCGGTTGTTACCTGCCGAAAGTCGATGCCGCCATCGACACGCCGCTGTACCTCGCCGAGCGCCTGCACCTGCCGGGCCGCTTGTGGCGCTCCGCCTCCGCCGACGTGCTCCCAGCCGAGACTGCGGCGGCGGTGCGTGCGCGTGTGCCGCAGTTGAAGTCCTTCTGGAGCCAGCGTTACGCCGACTACCTCGCCGCACCGTTCCCGGCCTCGCCCGTGCTGGCGGATCGTGTGCTGCTCGCGCAGGCCAAGGCCCGCATGGGCGCGCCGGATGCCTTTGCCGCCATTGATGCCATCGCGCCGCTCTCGGCAGTGGATGCGCATTGCCTGCGGGCCATTGCCTGCCAGGTGCAGCAAAAGTCGGCTGAGGTGCTGGTTCACCTCGAACACGGCCTCGACGGCCTCATGGTTTCCCCTTGGTGCCACATTCCGCTCGTGATCGAATCGCTCGACCTCCTCCGCGAACTCGCCAAAACGCCGGCCGCCGTGCAGGATCCGCGTTTTGCCATCATCTTTGACAAACTCGCCCGCGACTACCCCGTGCAGGTCGCGCGCAACGTCCGCCTCGGCATGCGCTGTGAGATGGCCATGCACCTGAAGCTGCCGCAGCAGCTCGCCGCCATCGCCAGTCTCGGTCAACCCTATCCGTGGCATGGTCGTGCCCTCGCCATGCGCGTCAGCGCCTACCTCCAGGCCAGTGATCCCCGTCTCGATGCCGCCCTGGATGACATGAACCGCTTCCTCGACCAGGGCGGCAAGATCGGCGGCGAAGCCCCGCCCTTCGTCGTCCAGATGAAGCAACCGGTGCCAGCCACCGCCCCCGTGCAGGAGATGGTACTCGGCGCGCAAGCCAGTGAGTGAACGGTGAACATGAAACCTAGAAACCTCAGTTGATAGTGGCTGGTGAACTCTTCGCCATCCAATTCCACGATGAACTTGCAGCATTTGCGGTGCATCTGCGTAAGGGCGGAGATGGCATCCATTTTGCCATCATTCATGCTGGTGATGGAACCAGGAACTCCTCGATGGAAACCTTGGGCGAACCTTTCTCTCTTGCGCCCAACATTCCCAACCTACGCCCAGAACTGGCTCAAGCCCGCAACGGCACCACCTTGCGGTCGAGATCATGCACGGCGTGGATGCGGCGGACGGTGCCGCTGCGGGTGCGCATGAGGATGGAGTGGGTTTCGACGCGGTGGCCGAACAGGCGGCAGCCGGGCAGCAGCGGGCTGTCGCTGATGCCGGTGGCACAAAAGAGGGCGCTTTCGCCGACGATGAGTTCATTCACGCGAAAGACCTGGTTCATCTCGGCAACGGAACTTTGCGCGGCGACTTCGGCGCGATGTGCCTCGTCGTGAAACCACATGCGCATCTGCATGTCGCCACCGAGGCATTTCAACGCGGCGGCGGCCAGGATGCCTTCGGGTGAGCCGCCGATGCCGACGTAGAGATCGCAGGTGGATTCGGCTTCGGGCATGGAGGGGGCCACGGCAGCGGCGATGTCGCCATCGGTGACCATGCGCAGCGCGGCACCGGTGCGGCGCACTTGATCGACGATGTCATGGTGGCGCGGACGATCCATGGTGACGACCACGACATCCCGTTCGCGTTTGCCCAGCGCTTCGGCGACGAAGCTGATGACCTCTTGCAGCGGCATGTCGAGGAAGCAGCGGTCCCCCCTGCCCTCCAGCGCACGCTTTACCGCCGGACCATAGGCAATCTTGTGGCTGTAGAAGCTGGGGATGCTTTTCATCGCGCACGGTGCGCCGTCGGGAATTTGTGCGGCGGCGATGACAGAGATGCTGTTCGGCAACCCCTTCGCGATGTTGCTGGTGCCGTCGATGGGATCGAGGGCGATGTTGAAACGCGGCGTGCCATCGCGCCAGGTGCCGAGGTGTTCGCCGACGAAGATGCCGGGGGCGTTGTCCTTGATGCCTTCGCCGATGACGACTTCGCCACGGATGTCGAGGATGTCGAACACGCCGTAGATCGCGCTGCACGCCGCACCGTCGGCGAGTTCCTTTTCACCACGCCCGAGCCAGTGAATGGCCTGCAACGCGGCGTTTTCGGTGGCACGGACGAATTCAAATTCGAGTACGCGTTCGAGATCGTGGGAACTACGGAGTGGTGGGAGCGTCGTGGACATGATCGTAGGCTAGATGAGGATGCGCTGGCTTCAACGCTGACATTTCGGGCAGAAGAAGGTGGAGCGTTGGCCTTGGACGATGCGTTTGACCTTCGCTGCGCAAACGCGGCAGGGTTCACCGGCGCGATCATAGACGCTCAGGGTGCGTTTGAAGTAGCCGGGCTCGCCGCTTTCGTTCACAAAGTCGCGCAATGTCGTGCCGCCCATCTTGATGGAGGCTGCCAGGACTTTGCGGATGGCTTTGACGAGTTTTTCAAGCTGCGGGCGCGTGACTTTGCCGGCGGCTTTGCGTGGATTGATGCCAGCCATGAATAATGCCTCGCTGGCATAGATGTTGCCGACGCCAACGACGACATGCGCATCCATGAGCACCTGCTTGATCGCGGCGGTCTTGCCTTTGCAGGCGGCGTGCAGATGCGCGGCGGTGAATGCTTTGCCGAGTGGCTCAGGACCGAGATTTTTGAGCAGCGCATGCTGCATGGGATCACCCTCGAGCCACAACGCAGCTCCGAAGCGCCGCGGATCATGCAGGCGGAGCTGTTTGCCGGAATCGAGCGTGATGGCGAGGTGGTCGTGCTTTTTCCACGGCGTGTCGGGCGGCAGCACGCGCAGATTGCCCGACATGCCGAGATGGAGCATGAGCGTGCCTTTGGCGGTGCCAAAGAGCATGTATTTGGCCCGGCGCATGCTGGATTCGATGCGACAGCCGGTGAGTTCGTGGATCGTGTCCGGCACCGGCCAGCGTAGGCGTTTGTCGCGCACGATCACCTCGCGTACACGTTTGCCAATCAGATGCGGCGAAACACCGCGCAGCGTGGTTTCGACTTCAGGCAGCTCGGGCATGGCTATTGACCTTCAAGCGCCTGTTCGACGGCCCGCCAGGCCAGCATGGCGCACTTCACGCGTTGTGGGAATTTTTGCACACCTTCGAGCAGGATGAGTTCGCCGAGGGAATCTTCATCAACGGGCGTGCCGTCGCCCATGACGACGCGGCGGAAGTCCTCACGCATGGCGGCGGCCTGCTCCTTGGATTTGCCTTTGATCTTCTGCGTCATCATCGAGGCGCTGGCTTGGCTGATGGCGCAACCCTGACCGGTAAACTTGAGGTCGTCGATGTTTTGGCCGTCGTCGGACAGGCGCAGCCAGACGTCGATCTCATCGCCACAGGAAGGGTTGTCGCCATGCGCGTGCAGGCAGGGTGGCGGGATCTCACCGCGATTGCGCGGATTCTTGGAGTGATCGAGAATCACCTGCTGGTAGAGGTCGCGGAGGTCGTCGGAAAGAGGCATCAGGTGAAGAATTTACGAGCGGCGAGCAGGACTTCGACGAGCCGATTGATTTCCTCGATCGTGTTGTAGAAGTAGAAGCTGGCGCGGGTGGTGCCGGGAACTTTGAAGCGCTTCATCAGCGGCTGCGTGCAATGATGCCCGCCACGCATGGCGATGCCGTGGCTGTTAGCGAACTCAACAAGGTCATGCGGGTGCGCACAATCGAGATGGAAGGCAACGAGCGCCCCCCGGTGGCCGAAGTCCGGGCCGAGGATGCGGATGCCGGGCACCTCCCGCATCTGCTGCACGGCATAGTTGGAGAGATTGTGGTCGTGGCGCTGGATGTTTTCGAGGCCGATGGCCTCCAGGTAGTCGATGGCGGCACCGAGGCCGATGACACCGGCGATGTCGGGCGTGCCGGCTTCAAAGCGATGCGGCGGCGGCTTGTAGGTGCTGGCTTCGAGCGTGACGTTGAGGATCATTTCGCCGCCGCCATGCCAGGGAGGCATCGTTTCCAGCAACTCCATGCGGCCATACAGCACGCCGATGCCAGTGGGCGCACACATCTTATGGCCGGAGAAGACGAAAAAGTCACAGCCGAGATCGCGCACGTTGATCGGCATGTGTCCGGCGCTTTGCGCTCCATCGAGTAGCGTCACGGCACCGACGGCCTTCGCCTTGGCGCAGAGTTCACGGGCGGGATTGATGGTGCCGAGGGAGTTCGAGACGTGGACGAAGGCAAAGAGCTTCACCTGCTCCGTGAGCAACGTGTCAATGGCGGCGGAGTCGAGCGTGCCGTCATCGAGCACGGGAATGTGTTTCAAAATGGCACCCGTGCGTTGCGCGAGAAGCTGCCAGGGCACCAGATTGCTGTGATGCTCCATGCCGGTGACGAGGATGACATCACCCGCACGGAGATTCTGCGTGCCCCAGGTGTTCGCGACGAGGTTGATGCCCTCGGTGCTGCCACGGGTAAAAATGATCTCGTCATCCGAAGCCGCACCAATGAAACGTGCGACCTTTTTCCGTGCTGCTTCAAACGCATCCGTGGCCCTGGCGCTCAGATCATGCAGTGCGCGATGGACGTTCGCGTTGTCCCGCTCGTAGTAGCGCGACAGCGTGTTGATCACCGCACGCGGTTTCTGGCTGCTGGCAGCGCTGTCCAAATACACCAGCGGATGACCATGCACCTGCTGATCGAGGATGGGAAAATCTGAGCGAATGCGATGCCAGTCCATGACTTTGGACTCCAGCACTAGCGTGCCGCCATGCCGTGACGCGGCGAACTGGCAGGGGACACACGACCGGCGTAAATGCCACGGTTTTCAACCTGACGAGCACGATTTTTCAGGGCTTCAGGCGTGCTGCCACTAGGAGACTCATTTTCCGCCAAAAAACCCATGAGTGTCGAGCCAGCCTCATCCAGCATTTTCACCGGAAAGCTGTTCATCAGCCCACCCATGGTCCTGCAACTGGTGAGGCAGGAGAAAAGCAGGGCGCAGAGAGCAAGGCGGGGGAGTAATTTCATTTTCTCGTGTTTATCATGCCGTTCTAATTCTGTAAACAACAAGATGCTCAGCGCAAAACCAGTTGGGGACCTGCACTGGCGTGCCTTCTTGTTTTGGCCGCAAAGTTACCATTGCCAACCACTTGACGCCCCCGTGCCTCCATCGTTGACGGCGTTGGTTCACGCACGCCGTCTTTTCCGTTGTCAGCAACAAGCATTGCCAGCGGCGCAAGCCGCAAGGCTGTGCCGATAAGCCCACAGTTGCTCAACAACAGGCAGGTCACGAGGGCGAAGGAAAGACGGCTAATTAATGGCATTCATCGTGAATATCACGTCTCCCTCAAAGAGTAAACATCTTTGGTGTCTGCCGTACCGATGAGGCGCATCAGACGGTGCCGAAGATGGTCTTGCCGGTGCTCAGCAGGTCGTTGCAGGCTTCCTTCATGCGGTCGCAGAGGCCCTGTTCGGCTTTCTTGAGGTAGCTGCGGGGATCGTAGATTTTCTTGTCGCCGATCTCGCCGTCGATCTTGAGGACGCCGGCGTAGTTTTTGAGGATGTGGTCAGCGATGGGCCGGGTGAAGGCGTACTGCGTGTCGGTGTCGATGTTCATCTTCACGACGCCGTAGCCGAGGGTCTCACGGATTTCCTCAAGCGGGGTGCCGCTGCCGCCGTGGAAGACGAGGTCCATCTCGGCCTTGGCACCATACTTGTCCGTGACGGCAGCCTGGCCGTCCTTGAGGATAGTGGGCTTGAGTTTGACGGCGCCGGGCTTGTAGCTGCCATGCACGTTGCCAAAGGTGGCGGCGAACATGAAGCGGCCCAGTGGCGTGAGCGTTTCATACACGGTGAGCATGTCTTCGGGCGTGGTGTAGAGCTTGTCGGCAGCGACGCCGCTGGTGTCGTGACCGTCTTCTTCACCGCCGACGACGCCGGCTTCGACTTCGAGGATGATCTCATGCTTGGCGCACTCGATGATGAGGTCTTTGGAGAGGCGCATGTTCTCGGCCAGCGGCAGTTCGGAGGCGTCGAGCATGTGGCTGTTGAACAGATTGCCCTTGCCAGCGGCACGCCGTGCGGCAGTGGCGGCGATGAGCGGCTTCAAGAAGGTGTCCACCTTCTTCGGCTGGCAATGATCCGTGTGCAGAGCGACGAGGATGTTGTAGCGCTCGGCGAGAAGGTGAACGGCCTCGGCAAGGACGATGGCACCCAGCGCCATGTCTTTGACCGCTGTGCCGGAGGCGAACTCACCGCCACCCGTGGAAACCTGGATGATGCCGTCCGATTTCGACTCCGCGAAGGCCTTCAAGGCACCGTTGATGGTGGGCAGCGAGGTGACGTTGATGGCGGGATAGGCATAACCACCCTGCTGGGCGGCATCGAGCATGGCACGGTATTGAGCGGGGGTGGCGACGGGCATCTGTTGGGGGGGTGTTTGGGGGTAGCGCGCCGCAGGGGAGCAAGAATCAGGCCGGGTGCAAGGATCGCTTCGCCGGTGGGAGAAGTTAAGCATCAACCGTCTGACATTATGGGCGCAGACTCACAAAGCTCTTGTGTGTGATTCGATCTTTTGGGTAGCTTTGCGCTAACCATGACCAAAGCCCAAACCAAGAAGATCATCAGCGTGAACCTCGCGTTCTGGCTCGTTGCGATGCTGCTGCATCCGCTCGCCCAGATGCTCCCCACGGGATCAGGCAGTCCACCGAAGATATTGGAGTTGCTCATCCCGATCTTTTTCATCCTACTCGCTGGTGGGTCCACCTATCTGCTCAAGGCGGCGATTGGAACACCCAAAGACGACTGAACGTCAGTTCGTCTTCTTTGCCAGCAACTGCTGCGCCTGCTCGACCCAGCGTTCGCGCTGGATGCGGTCTTTGAAGGAGAGGCGTGAGGAGAGTTCTTTGATGTGCTCTTCATTCCAATGGGCGATTTGAAAGTACGTGTAGATGCCAAGTTCGTGCAGCCGCTGTTCGAGCACCTGAGCGATGCCTTTGAGGGCGGTGAGGTCGTCGATCTTTTCGGGCCGGGTTGGATAGATGAGCCCGAGCCGAGGATCGGCCATGGGCTGGATTTCGACGGCGGGCAACGGTGCCAGGGACAGTTCGGTCAGCGTGGGGATGGTGTCGGTGGGCACTAGGCCCGTGGGGGCGGACGCGGCATCGGCACTGTCCGAATCTGGCTTGGCTGGTGCAGCCGTCGGCGCGATGATGGCAGCGAGCGGTGAGGAATGACGGGCGGGTGGCGGCGGTGCTTCGGTCAGGGATAGCGTGGCGGTGGCAGGCTCGGCGGGTGGTGGCGTGGGCGTTTTGACCTCCTCGTCATTCGTCGCAGGTTCAGCGGGGGGCGGGGGTTTGAGGAAGGGACGGGCCTTGATGACATTGGCACGCGATTTCGGCAGCCGGTTCTTGGTGGAGATGCCCGTAGTGGGCGGGCGGATGTCGCGGGTGGTGATGGTTTCCAGGGTGACGGCGGGAACGGCAGCGGCGGCGGTCGTGCCTTCTGTGCTGGGCAAGTGGATGGTTTCCGTCGCTATCGCGACGGCAGGGCCGGATTTGACGGAATGATCGCCCACCTTGCGCTTCAGGCCGGCAATCTCATTCTTCATGGCGGCGGCTTCGCCCAACAGTTCGCGTGTCTTGCGTTTGTAGCGGCCCCAAGTGGCATAACCAAACAGCAGGCCGATGATGAAGAAGGTGATCCCCAGCACGGTGACGAAGGTGCCGCTGTGCATGAGCATGTAGAACAGCGGCTCAGTGGAAAGGGATTCAAAGTCGAATTTCATGGAGGGCTATTTGATGAGAAGTTCGACGCTGCGCGGAGTGGCCGGAGCCGAGGGTGAACCGGCGGGCACGGGATCAAAGACCACGGCGCTGACATCAGCGGTGGGCACGCCCTGCTCAATGAGGAAGGACAGCACGGCCTCGGCACGTGCCTTGCCAATGTCCTTCTCGACACTCTCCGGTCCGGCAGGATCAGGATGCGCGCCAATGACCAATCCCAGCGCCGGTCCGGCGGCGAGCAGCGTCGGCGCGAGCGTGGCGAGCTTCGTCTGCTCCAACGGTGGAATGCGCGCTGAGCCAGGGTCAAACACGAGCGTGAGGCCACGCAGGGCCTCGCGCAGCAGATCGAGTGTGGCGGGCGGCAGCTTGGATTGAATCTGATAGCCGGGAAAATGGTAGATGGAGGGCACAAGGGTGAAACGGGCGTCCACCTTCGCCGCACCAGTGACAGGACGCAGCAGCGCGAGCCAGGCGCTCTCCATCTGCCGCGTGGCGACACCTTCGAGGTGCGGGATGCCATCGCTCTTGATGGTGAACGAACGCGGTGGCGGGGCATTGAAGAAAGCACGCACGAAGGCCGCCAGCAGTTCCGGCTTCGCGAACGCGGCGGGCAGCACATGCGGGCTGGCCTTGAGTGCCGCAGGATCAACAACCCGTGAACCGGCGATCTCCGCCAGTGTGGCAACGAGTTCCTCTTTCACATCCGTGGCGGTAAGCAGGCCGCTTAGCACGATGGCGTCGTCCTTCGCCGTGATCTGCAGCTCCGCCGGCACGCGCAGCATGTCGAGAATGGGCTTGAGCATGCGACTGCCCGCCGTGAGCGGTGGCTTGATGCCCTCAGGCCAGCGCACTTCCGGTGCAGTGCGCAAGTCATCCGTGCGCAGCGTAAGATCGGGACGCAGCGCCGTGAGCAGGCGGCGCACGTCCGCGGTTTCATTGCCCTCGGGGAGCCAGCCGCTGAGTTGCAGCGTGTCTTTGTTCAGTGTTGCTTTGAGACTGGCCACGACATACAGACGGTCGGCACCGGGTTGCAAGCGCAGCGGCACGAGCGCTCGAATGGCGGTCAATGCCTTGTGCCGCGCCGTCGGATCAGGTGCCGCGCCGCTGATAGAGATGTCAAAGAAGCGCACATCGACGACCGGATTACGCACACCCGCCGCCTGCAACCGTGCGACCGCCTCTTGCGTGAGCGCGGGCAGATTTTCACGACAGAACAGCCACGCATGCACCCCGGTTGCCAGCGGCAGCAGGATCAGCATGAGAAAGACGAGGCTGAGGCGCATGAAAGAGTGTGAGGAGTGGCAATTGACACAGCGGGGTGGAAACCGATAATCGCGGCCCCGCTGGCCGATGTACCGTTAAAAGTTGGCTGCCCGCGAGGCAAGGATTAACTGCTTCATCTTATTCTTATCTAACCAAACACACACTCATGTCAGTCGTCATCGCCGGAACCGTCGCCCTTGATAATGTCAAAACCCCGCAGGATGCGCAGGAAAACCTGCTCGGCGGTTCCGCCAGCTACGCGGCGCTGGCCGCCAGCATCTTCTGCCAGCCGATCCATCTCGTCGGCGTCATCGGCCATGATTTTCCCCAGCCGCACCTCGACATGCTGGCCGCCCGCGGCATCACGCTGGATGGTTTGGAGCGCAGCAAGGGTGAATCCTTCACCTGGAGCGGCGAGTACCATGACGACATGAACAGCCGCACCACGCACAAGGTGGCGCTCAACGTATTGGAAAACTGGCAGCCAAAGCTCCCCGCCGCCGCACAGCAGGCCAAGGTGGCCGTGGCCGCGAACATGAGCCCGGACAACCAGATGCAGATGCTCGATCAGTGCCAGGCTGACTTCGTGACCGCCGACACGATGGATCTCTGGATCAACATCGCCAACGAGCGCCTCCATGATGTGCTCAAGCGCATCGACCTGCTCGTCATCAACGATGGTGAGGCCAAAGAATTCGCGGGGACGACCAATCTCGTCGATGCCGGCCGCCGCTTGCAGGCCAAAGGCCCGCGTTTCGTCATCGTGAAGCGTGGGGAGCACGGCAGCTTCCTGTTTGGCGAGAAGAAAGAAGACTTCTTCGCCTGCTCCGCCTACCCGCTGCATAGCGTGTTTGATCCCACCGGTGCGGGTGATTCCTTCCTCGGCGGTTTGTCCGGCTGGCTGGCCGCGAATGGCAAAACCAAGCCCACCTTCGATGATCTGAAGACCGCCGTCGTCCACGGCAGCGTCACCGCCAGCTACACCTGCGAGGCCTTCAGCACGCACAAGCTGCAAACGGTCACGAAGGCGGACATCGCGGCGCGTATTGCGGAACTGCGGAGTTTCACGGCATTCGCATAAAGTTTGCCGTTGTTTGCGGTGGTTGGCAGTCGTTTGCGATTGTTGTAAAACCACTGCAAACCAGCGCCAACAATAGCCAACCATCGCAAACCCCATGTGGACCACGATCAAACCCTTCACCGACATCAAGCTGGAGAAAACCAGCGACGGCATCGCCAAGATCACCATCAACCGGCCCAAAGTGCGTAATGCGTTTCGGCCACTGACGGTGAAAGAAATGTTGGAGGCGTTTGAGATCGTGCATGAGGACCGTGACGTCGGTGCCATCATTCTCTGCGGCGAAGGTCCCCTGGCCTTCTGCTCCGGTGGTGATCAAAAAGTGCGTGGCGATGCGGGTTACATCGGCGAAGACGGCGTGCCGCGGCTGAACATCCTCGATGTCCAGCGCAAGATCCGCACGATCCCGAAGCCCGTCGTCGCCATGGTGGCAGGCTATGCCATCGGCGGCGGGCATGTGCTGCACGTTGTCTGTGATTTGACCATCGCGGCGGACAACGCCCGTTTCGGCCAGACCGGCCCCAAAGTCGGCAGTTTCGACGGCGGCCTCGGTTCCAGTTACCTCGCCCGCATCGTCGGCCAGAAAAAGGCGCGTGAGATTTGGTATCTGTGCCGCCAGTATGATGCGCAGCAGGCACTGGACATGGGACTGGTGAACACCGTCGTCCCGCTCGCTGAACTCGAAGCCGAGACGCTGAAGTGGTGCCGTGAGATGCTCCAGCACTCGCCGCTGGCCCTACGCTGCCTCAAATCCGCGCTCAACGCCGATTGCGACGGCCAGATGGGCCTGCTCGACCTCGCCGGGAATGCCACGCTGCTCTATTACATGAGCGAGGAGGGCAAGGAGGGCAGAAACGCCTTTGTGGAAAAGCGGAAGCCGGATTTCTCCAAATTTCCGCGGATACCTTGAGCTTTGACGTCGGTTGGGACGGCTTGAAATTCAAGTGTGCCTTTATGGTTGCCATGAGCAGATGAGTTTGTAGTATCGGGCCGTTCGTTGACACACTCCTCCCGACATGGCCAAACGCACCACTACCAAACCAGCCCATTCTGCCACTTCCACCTCCTGCGCCTACGATCTGAAACAGATCCGTGAGATCGTCGGCCTGATGGCAGAAAACAACCTCACCTATTTCCATAGCGAGCAAGAAGGTGCCAAACTTGAACTCCGCCGCGGCTCGGACCTGGAGGCCGTGAAAGAACTGCTCAAGAGCATGCCCGTGGCCACCACTGCCGCACCGGTTGCCATGGCAGCGTCTCACGCTCCCGCAGCCGTGGCCGCGCCCAGTCTGACCAGTGCCGCCCCGACGGCCACCGCTGCCGACTCCCCGATGGGACCAACGATCAACTCCCCTATGGTCGGCACTTTTTACCGCAGCGCCACCCCAGGCGACAAGCCCTTCGCCAGCGTCGGCGACAGCGTCGATGAAAACTCCAATGTCTGCATCATTGAGGCGATGAAGGTCATGAACGAGATCAAGGCCGAAGCCCGCGGCACCATCGCCCGCATCCTCGTCGAAGACGGCAAGCCCGTGCAATACGGCCAGCCGCTGTTTGAACTGAGAGCCTAAGGCCAAGAGCACAGGGCCAAGAGTTCGGACCACCGCACTCCCGGCCCTTCATTCCACGCTCAAATGCTCCGTCTCTCCTCTTAGCTCTACGCCCCTAGCCCTTCGCTTCTTCCCATGTTCAAAAAAGTCCTCGTCGCCAACCGTGGTGAAATCGCCCTCCGCGTCATCCGCGCCTGCAAAGAACTCGATGTCAAAACCGTCGCCGTCTATTCTGAGGCGGATGTCGATTCCATGCACGTCCACTTCGCCGATGAAGCCATCTGCATCGGCCCCGGCCCCAGCAGCGAGAGCTACCTGAAGATGAGCCGCATCATCAGTGCGGCTGAAATCGCCAACGTCGATGCCATCCACCCCGGTTACGGCTTTCTCTCCGAGAAAGCGGAATTCGCCGAGATCTGCGACAAGTGTAAAATCAAATTCATCGGCCCCTCCGCCCGTGTCATCAGCATGATGGGCGACAAGAATGTGGCGCGTGCCACCGCCCTCAAGGCCGGCATCCCCATCACCCCCGGCTCCGACGGCCTCATCCACACCGAGGAAGAAGCCCTCGAGTGGGCGCGCAAGCTCGGCTACCCCGTCATGGTGAAGGCCAGCGCCGGCGGCGGCGGCCGTGGCATGCGTCCCGTGCTCAATGAGGCAACCCTCGGCTCCAGTTTCCAGGCCGCCAGTCTCGAGGCCATGAAATGCTTCGGCGACGGCTCCATGTACATGGAAAAACTCGTCGAAAAGCCTCATCACATCGAGTTCCAGGTCGTCGCCGACTCCCACGGCAACGTCATTCACCTCGGCGAGCGCGACTGCTCCATGCAGCGCCGCAACCAGAAGATCATCGAGGAGTGCCCCTCACCGAAAATGACCCCCAAGATGCGCAAACGCATGGGCGATGCCACCGTGAAGCTCTGCAAAGAGATCGGCTATGAAAACTGCGGCACCATCGAGTTCCTCGTCGATAACAAGTGCGAGAACTTCTACTTCATGGAGATGAACACCCGCATCCAGGTGGAGCATCCCATCACCGAAGAAGTTTATGGCTGCGATTTGATCAAGGAGCAGATCCGCATCGCCGCCGGCCTGCCACTTAGTGAGCACGTGCTCAAAGCCCAACCCCGCGGCCACGCCATCGAGTGCCGCATCAATGCCGAAGATCCTGCCCGCAATTTCGCCCCCAGCCCCGGCAAAATCACCCTGCTGTACACCTCCGGCGGCCGAGGCGTCCGTGTTGATACGCACGTCTATTCCGGTTACTCGGTGCCGCCGTATTACGACAGCATGATCGCCAAGCTCATCGTCACCGGTGCCACCCGCGACATCGCCATCCGCCGCATGCGCCGTGCGCTGGGCGAATTCACCGTCGAAGGCATCAAGACCGTGATTCCGCTACAGAGCAAAATCCTCACCACCTCCGACTTCCAGAACGGCCAGTATGACATCACCTGGGTGGAGAACTTCCTGCGGCAGGAAGGTCTAAAGGCGTAGAACTCGCGATACATGGCTCTGGCTGATGTGTTGGCCCGCTGGATGCTGCGGCGCTGTAAAAAAGTGCTCAGTCTTCAATCATCGCTGCGCCAAACTGAGCACTGAGCACTCAATGTCGTTAAGTTAAGGCGATCACAAATTTTTGTATGCGGTGGGCGCCATGCGTTTGGCGCGAGGCGTGCGCGGATTGGAGCGCCCTGGGCGTATTAGGCAGCGGGCACGTTGGAAGCAGCCGT
>NZ_JBJXFV010000194.1:0-8254 GCF_046154365.1 Prosthecobacter sp. | reverse complement strand
GGACCGCGGTGATGGCTCTTGATGGACGTGTAACGTGCGCGCGGTGACTGCGGGGTCGCTGTTGGGGGCGCGCTGATGGCTCTTTTCGCGCTCTTGGAGGTTTCGTGGCCGTGGACTTCCTTCAGCGCGATGGTGCGTGCTTTGGCGTGGTGGCGCTCTCATGGCAGTTGCCCTCCTCGGGTGATCTGTAACGGCCCGCATGGTGGGGCGCGGCTTTGCAGCGGTAGTAGCCATAGCAGGCCGCTTTTCCACCCGGGTTCGTGACCAGCACCGGCTATGCGAATGGAGCGAATGCCCCCGGCGGCGTGGTGGACTCCTGGGGCTGGGAAACCACGCCGGGACTGAGCTTACGCACCAAAATTCCCCGGCCATCGAACTCACCTAGACACTGCGTGTGGTTTTGGGAACACCCGGAAACTGAGTTATTCCCACAGATTCAGAGAACCCACAGATTTGTTTTCAAACTCATGCAATCCTGTGGGTTCTCTGAATCTGCGGGATTCATGCATTTTCACCCATCGTGACGACGTGCGGTATATCAACCATGCGCTCCGTGCATCACGGCACCCGCTGCCGCCGCCGCCTTCACGTCTAAAAGCTTCGTCGGCAAACGTCCATCAGGCCCGCACGCGTCGTGCAACGACGCATCTCGCTCAGGAAGCCCTCGGCATCGGCCACCGCCGGGCCGAAGAAGTTGAGGTGCTTCTTGATGCGGTTCACTTGGTCGAGTTCGCGGGTGTTGGGCATCGTCACGGTCTCATACAATTCCGCCACATAGGTCAACAGATCGGCTGCTGTGGGCTGGAAGACGGCTTCACCGCGAACGTGCTGGCGAATTTGCTCAAACAGCCACGGATTGCGAATGGCACCACGTCCGAGCATCAGGCCGCGCACGCCGGTTTGTTGTGTGACGGCGGCGGCATCGAGATGGGAGCCGATGTTGCCGTTGGCCAGCACGGGGCAGGGGAGATTCGAGGTGGCGGTGCCGATCAAGTCGTAGCGCACGCCATCGCGATACATCTGCATGACGGTGCGGCCATGGATGGTGACGAGATCGACGCCATGCTTCGCAAACAACGGCACGAGTGCGTCGATGGTTTCGGTGTCATCGAAGCCGAGACGGGTCTTTACAGTAAACTTGACCGACACCGCCGCGCGCAGCGCTCCGAGGATGCCCTCGATGCGCGGCACATCGCGCAGCAGACCGCCACCGGCGCATTTCTTGTACACGATGGGTGCGGGGCAGCCGAGATTGAGATCCACGGCTGCGATGTTGTAATGCTGCAACTCCTTGGCGCTGCGCACGAGCGATGGAATGTCATTCCCGATCATCTGCGCGATGGCTGGCTTGCCCGTGGGATTGTGAATGAGGGAGGCCAGGATCGGCTTGTCGAGATGCGAGTCGGGATGCACGCGGAAGTACTCCGTGTAATACACATCCGCCCCACCATAGCGTGCCATGAGCCGCCAGAAGGCCAGATCGGTGACATCCTGCATCGGTGCCAGCGCCAGCAACGGCTCTGGTCGGGCCAGCAGTTGATCGAGATGTTCGGTGGGAGTCACAGCCATCTCTTAACCACGGATGGCATGGATGTTCACGGATAAATGCATGTCTGGAAGAAACTCGGATTTGCCGCAAAGGGGCAAAGCGGCAGAGGACGCAGAGTTTGAATCAGAAATCTCTGCCATCTCTGCTCCCCCGCCTGCAACGCTGTAGCACTGCGGGCAGGTCCGCCTCTCTGCGGCAAAAGCGAACGTCCCCAACGCTTAAAGCGCCGCACGATACAATTCGACAAAATCTTCCACGCTCGGCACGCGCGGATTGAACTGCGCGGTCCACTGCTTGGCGGCCATTTCGGCGAGATCGCGGAGATGTTCTTCCTTCACGCCATACTCGGAGATCTGGCGCGGCATGCGGGCTTCCCAGAGCAGTTCGCTCACGCGGTCGGCGAGGTCGCCGTCGAAGTAGCTTTCATAGACGGCGGCGATTTCGGGCAACTGGGAGTTGAACCGAATCACATGCGGCAGCATCACGCCCACGGCCTCGCCATGGACGACATTAAACTTGGCGGTCAGCGGGTTCGCACACGAATGCGCGGCACCGAGCATGCTGTTCTCGATGGCGGTGCCAGCGCAGGCCGCGCCGAGCAGCATCAGGCCGCGTGCTTCGATGTCCTGCGGATCGCGCAGCACGCGGCTGAAGCCGCTGTGGCACAAACGAAAGGCTTCGCGCGAATACAGCGACGAAAACGCATTTCGCTTGTTGGTGACGGCTGTTTCCAGCGCATGTGACAGCGCATCAATGCCGGTGCAGACGGTCACACGCTGCGGTTGCGACAACGTCAGCTCGGGATCGAGGATCGCGACCTTCGCGGCGGCTTTGGAGTCGCCGCAGGCCATTTTGACATGCGTTTCGGCATCGGAGATGAGCGCGAAGCTCTGGCACTCGCTGCCGGTGCCGGAGGTGGTCGGAATCGCGATGAGCGGCAGCATCGGCTTCGTCGCCTTGCCCACGCCCCAGTAGTCGTGCATGCGGCCGCCGTTGGTGAGGATGAAGTTGCAGCCCTTCGCCGTATCCATGCTGCTGCCGCCGCCGAGTCCGATGATGAGGTCGGCTTTGAAATCGCGGGCCACCGCCACGCAGCGGTCCACGTCCTCGGTGCTCGGATTCTCGCGCACTTCACCAAAGACCCGTGCCTGCAATCCGGCGCCCACGAGAAAACCGACCGCTTTCACCACATAGCCCGCCTTCAAAATCCCAGGATCGCTCACCACCAGCGCCCGCGTGCCGCCCAGATCGCGGGCGAGTTCTCCGACACGCGCCAGCGTGCCGTTGCCATAGATGAGGCGCGTGCGTGGCTGGTGATCGAAGGGGGCGAGGGACATGCGCTTCGATCAGAGCTTCGCAGCAGCGAAGACATCGCATGCCTTGATTCGAAATTCGGGGAAGGCTGGTGCGGCAGTGCAGACATCATCGCCGTGCATGATCTCGCCTTCGCCAGGAGCGGTATAGATGATAACCATCTCCAGACGGGGGTTTACATGCCAAACAACCTCTACACCGGCCTTGAAGTAGTCGATGAGCTTCTGGTCGTGGTAGTTACTTTGATCGCTCGGGGAGACGACCTCGATCATGAACTTCGGAATGGGTTCCTGACCTGCTTTGGCCTGACGAATTTGATCGGCTGTCAGGACGCAGAAATCAGGCTTTCTCATCATAGAATTGGTGAGCCAGACCTCTACTTCGAAGAACATTCTGCTGCCCTGCTTGCCGTGCGGTGATGCCAGAAAGGCATCAGGCAGCCCAACCATGAATCCGATTTCCTTCATTTTCATACGTTCTTCTCCCGCCTCCGCGTAGCCGTTGTTGAACTCAAACTTCCAGGTGCAGGCAAGTTCGCCTTCGTTCCAGTCGCGAGTCTCGAAGTCTTCTTTGGTCATCGCTTTGCGCAGGCCGCCCCAAGGGGCGGGATCAGGCCAGTGAATGACTTTCACTTCGTCCGGCGGAAACTCCAGCATGGGGAGGTCCTTTGCAGGCTGCTCAAGGGTGGCGGGTGGTGGCGGCATGACGGGATGCTAGGCAATTTTCTCTCACGCGCAATCAATCGAGCGGCGCTTGTAGAGGAACTCGAACATGTTGCCTTCGTGTGGCTGATCCCAACTGATCTTCATCGTGCTGATCGGCCCGATGTTGAGGCGGTCGATGTCGCCGCATTCGAGCAGGTCGTTGATGAAGGCGGGATCCTGCGTGATGGCGGTGACGATGAGCGAGTAACCGATGCGGCCGAGCACTTCGCTCTGCGGCACTTCGAGCACGCTGGCGTAGGGGCAGAGGAATTCGCGATTGGCGAGCGGATGCTTGTTGTCGGAGCACCAGATGATCGTCGGGCGCAGGAAGGTGCCGCCTTGGAACTCAGTTTTGCGCGGACCATTGCGGAACTGCGCGGTCACATCTTCCGCACCGGGTGTTTGCAGGTCGTTGTCGATCGCGCTGTCGATGTAGTCGGCCATTTTCACGTTCGCAAAGCCGGCAAGGCGGGCGTTTTCGTCATCGGAGGCCGCAGGCATCACTGGGCCGAGACGTTCAGCGAGTGCGGTGGCGATTTCTTTGCCATACTTCGGCACGATGACCGCCGAGGCGTTGATGCAGGAGCGTCCGCCGTTGTCACTGATCGAGGCGACCATGACATCAAGGTAATCACGCCAGTTCTCGATCTTGTCGGCACCGATGATGATCTTGCTCCAGCCCGGGCCATGCACCTGCACGGCGGGATTGCCTTCATACATCTTCGCCATCGCTACATCGCCGAAGACGAGGTTGCGGCCGCTGAGTTTGACGACTTCGCCGCTGCCTTCGTGGTCGGTGGGATAGAAACCAAAGGCTTCTGGCGGAGCGCCAGCGGCGATGAAGGCCTGAATCAAACGAAACGGCGTCCACGGCTCCTCGCGGCCTGGTTTGATGACGACCGGGATCTTCAACGCGATGGCTGGCAGCCAGAGTGAGTTCACGGCGGGTGAATTGCTCGGCATCACGAGGCCCAGCGACTTCGTGGTGGGGAAATACGACACCGGGCAGCCGGACTGCGTGCCGAAGCCGCGATCAATGACGCTGAGATCCAGGCCGCGGGTGAGGCCGTTGAGGATCATCTTCATGTTCGTTAGTGCGAAGTGCAGCTTGGCCATGTTGCGCTTCACCATCACATGCGGCAGGCCGCTGGTGCGTGACAGCGTGGCGATGTACTCCTGCGGCGTCTGCGTGTGACCTTTGTCACCGAGCGGCAGCGTGCCATTGAGAAATAGCTCGCCCGCTTTCGCGGTGATCTCGATCAACTGCTCCACCGTGAACTTCTTCAACGTCGCCCGTGCTTCGCCGATCTTCGCGAGGTCTTTGCGCACGATGCCAGCGTTCACCTGGCTGATTTCGGCGCAGACTTCGCCGGATTTGTGATCTTTGACCTGAGCTTTGTCGAGCGACTCGTAGGGACGGCCTTTGCGAAGAGCGGGAAGATGGGGGATGGACATTGGCTGGGGTGTTTTTTGGCAGGCGGGTGATTTACGAGTGGGGGACTCGACGGGCAATGAAAAAACTGGCACGCACGGCCAAGTCTTTCAGCAGGTTCGGCCCTCAGGCGGTAGTGGCTGCTTTTGCGGCCGCAAAGATTCTGGAATCATGTCCACTAGGTCCCAGGAATAGTTGGAATAGAATGGATAATCGGGATGCGGGGCTTCCGGAACACCGACGGGCCGGTAGCGCCAATGTTTGTACATCCACAGCCAGCATTCGGGATGCTCGCGGATGGCTTTCTCGAAGTGATCCCACACACGTTGCGTCATCTCGCGTGTGTTATCTTCTGCCGTCGGCTCGATCGCTTCGAACAGGTTGGCTTCATAGCGACCATCGGGCAACGGCCGGCAGACACCCGTGATGATGGAAAGTCCCAGTCGCTTCGCGAGTTCGACGTGTAGCGTTGGCACACAGGTCCACCGGCCAAAGCATTGAATCGCCGCCGCCGCCCGGCCTGGAGCGATGTTCAGGTCCGTGAGCAATCCCGCGTGCCCCTGACGCTTGAGCGCCTTCACGAGTTTGATCATCGCATTGTCCTGCGAAATGAAGGTGTGACCTGACTGCTCCCGCAGCCGCTTGAAGATACGTGTGATGGCGGGGTTCTTGAAATCCTGTGCCACCACCGTGAATGGAAAGCCGCGGAAGCCCCAGACTTGGCTGATCAACTCAAAGTTGCCGAAATGCGGCGTCACCCACACCGCGCCATTTTTACGCGCCTTCGCCTCGGCTGCGGGATCGGCGATGTTGATGATGAAATGCCGCTGCCAGGTATCCGCCGTGAGCTTGGCCGACCAGAACAGATCGAGAAACGTGCGGGCAAAGTTTTGATATGAACCTCGTGCGATGCGTTGACGCTCGGCCAGCGTGTAACGGTCGCCAAACGCGCAGCGCAGATTATCCAGGGCTGTTTTGCGTCCGCGTTTGTCTCCCAGATAAGCCAATATCCCGATGCCGCGTGACAGGGCCATCACCAGGCGGCGTGGCAGGAGCGGCAGCACCCAGGCGGCGGTTTCAAGCAGGGCGGTTTCAAAGAAATATCGGAGCTTCTTCACGTGGCGTTTGGTGTTTGGGAAAATCGCGTTACGATGGCGCATGGCATCGCCCAACCTCAACAACATTCTCAAACGACTCCTCAAGCAGCCGACCGCGCCGTTTCATGAGTACCATGTGCGTGCGGAGATCGAGGCCCTGCTCAAAGGCTGCCGCTATGTGAAGTTGCGGCGCGACAAGTTTGGCAACCTGCTGGCCACCTACCGCAACGGCAAGTCCAAGAGCAAGCCCACATGGGTGCTCGGTGCGCACATGGACCATCCGGCGTTCGTCAAGCCGCCCGGCAGCACGAAGCGCGATGAGTGGGATTTCCTTGGCGGCGTGGGCAAGGCCGAGGTCGATGCCGGTGTGAAACGCGGCTTGCGCAAGGTGAAGGGGCAGATCGCCACTTGGAATTTCCCCGTTAACATCACCAACACCCGCATTGAGGCCACCGCTTGCGACGACATCATCGGCTGCTCCGCCATCGTGATGACTTTCCTCGAACTCGCCCGCCTGAACATTCATACCACGGTGCATGCGGCCTTCACGCGTGCGGAGGAGGTCGGCTGGCTCGGAGCCTGGCAGCTCGCCCAGAACTGGCCGTTCGGCAAAGACAGCGTGTTCCTTTCCCTCGAAACCAGTCGGCCGGTCAATGGTGCCGTCATGGGTGGTGGCCCGATTTTGCGTGTCGGCGATCGCGTTTCCATCTTCGACAACGAAGCCATGGCCGTCTTGATGACCACCGCCAAAGAGCAGGGTATCCGCGTGCAGCGTTGCTTGCTTGATGCTGGAGCCTGCGAGGCCACCGCCACCCAGGCCGCGGGAGTCCGCAGCGCGGGCATCTCCATTCCACTCGGCAACTATCACAACCTCAACGACGCCCGTCAGATCGCTCCCGAGTTTGTCATGATGGACGATTTAAAGTCGATGATCGACCTGCTCAAAGCCCTCGTCGCCACCAAACACGACGGCATCGGCGAGCGCACCATCCGCGAGCGTGTGGAACTCCGCATGCTGGAGCACGAAGCGCACCTCAAGGCGGGCTCGAAGCTGTTCAAGTAGGCTGGGAGCGCGAGTATTCTACTCGCCTCACTTTCCTGCCGCGTCGCACGACCATGCGGCAACGAAATGATCACAACGCCCCTTCTAAAGTGGCCAGTTGGCTTCGCCATACTCGCGCTCCGTAGTTGCGTCCGCGCTCCTCTGCGCCATCCTTCGCGCCCCTATGAGCAGCGAGCAGCGCAAAGCCTTTCCTTTTTCCGAGTTTGAACCGAAGTGGCAGGACGTGTGGGAGGCCAAGAAGGCCTTCCGCACGCCGAACCCCGGTGATGCCGATTTCGATGCCTCGAAGCCGAAGTACTTCGTGCTCGACATGTTCCCTTATCCCAGCGGCGCAGGGCTGCATGTGGGGCACCCGGAAGGTTATACCGCCACGGACATCATCGGTCGTTTCAAGAAGATGTCCGGCTTCAACGTGCTGCATCCGATGGGCTGGGACGCCTTTGGTCTGCCTGCGGAGCAATATGCCATCAAAACCGGGCAGCATCCGCGTGCGACGACGGAGAAGAACATCGAAGGCTTCCGCGGCCAGTTGAAGCGCCTCGGTTTCGCCTACGACTGGGATCGCGAGGTGAACACCACCGACCCCGGCTACTTCAAATGGACGCAGTGGATCTTCCTGAAGCTCTACAACTCGTATGTGAATGAAGATGGCAAAGCCCGTCCCATCGCCGAACTCGAAGCGCAGGGCCTCAGCCGCGACGAGATCGACCATCGCCGTCTCGCTTATGTTTCGTCTGCTCCGGTGAACTGGTGCCCGGAACTCGGCACCGTGCTCGCCAATGAAGAAGTCGTGGATGGCAAGAGCGAAGTCGGCGGTTTTCCCGTCGAGCGCCGCCCGATGCGCCAGTGGATGCTGCGGATCACCGCGTATGCGCAGCGGCTCATTGATGAACTTGACGGCCTCGACTGGCCCGAGAGCATCAAGATTCACCAGCGAAACTGGATTGGCCGCAGCGAGGGAGCGGAGGTGTGGTTCAAGATTGCGGATGCTTCGGGTGGCGCGGGCGCCCGGCCCGCCGGTTCCGGCGCCCCGGGGGAAACATCCCCGGCGCACGGCAACGCCGCGGAGCGAATTGGCGCGTCGCGCGTATCCCC
>NZ_JBJXFV010000189.1:0-90194 GCF_046154365.1 Prosthecobacter sp. | reverse complement strand
TCAACCGCACGCATGCGCTGGCAGCCGTGTGCCGTCACTTGCCCAAGCTGCTGTGGCAAGGGCTGGGACACCTGCTCGACGCAGCGCTGCGCAGCTTGAACGGCTGCTTCCAACGTGCCCGCTGCCTGATACGCCCAGGGCGCTCCAATCCGCGCACGCCTCGCGCCAAACGCATGGCGCCCACCGCATACAAAAACTTGTGATCGCCTTAACTTAACGACATTGATTCTGCATTCGTCATTTCCCGATGCCCCGCTCGCTCCACGACCTGACCTTCGACCACCTCCGCGAACTGATCGAGGCGGAAGGTCTGCGTCCGGCACATGCAGGCACACTTTGGAACACGCTGTACTTCAAAGCGCTGGCCGATCCACTCACACGCGAAGACTTGCTGCCCCCGCTGCGCCAATGGCTCACGAAAGTGCTCAGCGACGGCTCATGGACGCTCGACGTGCCGCCCGTGTCGTCCGACACGCCCAGCAGCGATGGTTTGACGCACAAATTCCTCCTGCGCATGGCCGACGCCCAGGAGATCGAGACCGTCATCATGGGCTACCCCGGTCGCCACACCGCCTGCGTCAGCACCCAGGCCGGTTGCGCGATGGGCTGCGTGTTCTGCGCCACGGGGCAGATGGGCTTCGTGCGGCATCTGCGTCCCGGCGAAATCGTCGCCCAAGTGCTGCATGCGCAGCGCATCCTGCGTGCGAAGGGCGAACGCGGCCTGCGCAACCTCGTCTTCATGGGCATGGGCGAACCACTGCACAACTACGACGCCGTGATGACCGCCCTCGACATAATTTGCGACACGCGCGGCCTCAACATCGGCCCCAGCAAGATCAGCGTCTCCACCGTCGGCGTCGTGCCCGGCATCCTGCGCATGGCGGCGGAGAATCGGCCCTACAACCTCGCCGTCAGCCTCCACGCCGCCACGGAGGAGGAACGCGCGAAATTGATTCCCGCCAACCAGCGCTGGCCGCTCGCCGAACTCATCGCCGCCTGCCGCAGCTACAACGCGCAAACCGGCCGCCGCATCTTCTTCGCATGGACCTTGATCCATGGCGTCAATGACACGCCCGAACACGCCCAACGCATCGCCGATTTGCTCCACGGCCTCGACGCCCACCTCAATCTCATCCCCCTCAACCGCACCGAGGGCTACACCGGCACCGAAAGCAGCGACACCGCCGCCGATGCCTTCCACCGCATCCTCCAGGACGCCGGTTTTCCCTGCACCATCCGCCAAAGACGCGGCATCGATGTCGCTGCTGGCTGCGGCCAACTCAAAGCGACCAAGCAATCGCGACGGAAGGCGGCTTGAGTTTGTGACACTTTGGGGACACCCGTAAATCATCCAGGCATTCGCTCTTTCCAGGACTTCATTCTCCCGCAGATTCAGAGAACCCACAGATTTTCAGCCCCCAATCTGCGGATTTTCTGAATCTGCGGGAATTTTGAGTTCCAGGAGTGCGCTTTTACTTTTGGCAAAGGAATAGTGGGGCAGAAGAATTTCTGATCTGAATCATTCCACTGCCCTTCATGAAAACTCCGTGAATCCAACGTGAATTCATCTCCACACACCCACCACCCGCTTGCCGCAGCAAGAAGCACGCCCGAGCATTGATGCCTCTTCATGCCTCTCCGCCTTCTCCTGCTCAATTTCATCGCCTGCGTCTGGTGCTGCACGCTGCTCGCCATGCGCATCCGCCTCGCCGGTCACACTTACTACAGCTTCATGGTGTGGAATCTCTTTCTCGCCGGCATCCCGCTCGCCCTCAGCCTCGCGTTGCCAAAAATACGCCGTGTGATATTCGCAGCGCCACTGCTCACGGCCTGGCTGCTGTTCTTCCCGAATGCACCCTACGTCCTCACCGACCTCATGCATCTGAACGAGCGCAACGGCAACGTGCCCAAGTGGCTCGATCTCCTGATGCTGCTCTCCTTTGGCCTCATCTCGCTCGCGTTCGGCTTCCAATCGCTGCAAATCGTCCAGCACTGGTTCACTCAACGTTTCTCGCGCATAACCGGCTGGTGCACGGCGCTGACCACGCTCGCGCTCAGCGGCTTCGGCATCTACCTCGGCCGCTTCCTGCGCTGGAACAGTTGGGACATCATCCATCGGCCCCACACGCTGCTCAATGACATCGCCATGCGTTTCGCCGATCCTCTCGACTACCCGCGCACCTGGGGCTGCACCCTCGGCTTCGGCACCCTGCTCATCTTCGCCTACCTGTTCTGGATTTCGGCGGCGCATGAGCATCGCAAACACGAGTGACCTGCTTCTTGGCGCTTCCTGCCTGAAGCAAGCCAGCGTTGCAGGCGGGGGAGTTCAATGTTCAATGTTCGATCTGGCTCCGTTGCAGCTTGGGAAGGTCTTGCAGCCATTGAGCGCTGAGGACGATCTGCTGGAGGAGATGCTGGCAGCGCGGCTCACGTCTTAAGCTCTCCAAATTCCACGCTTGGCATTCCAAGGACGATCCGTTACCATCCATCATCATGGCTACCCAAGAACTCTTTGCTCAAGCCGCCCGTCTTCCTGCGGAGGAACGGCGTTTTCTGGCTGAAATCATCTGGGAGACCGTCGATGCGGATTTGCCGGCGCAGTGGGACAACGACGCCACCATCGCCGCCGAGGTCGAGCGACGCTTCGAGGCGTTCAAAGCCGGACGTGAGCGCGGATTGAGCCACGACGAGGTGTTTGCCGCCGCCAAGGTTATTGCGGCATGAAGGTGATTTATTCGGAGCAGTTCCAGGCGGAGCTGTGCTGCGTCACCGGCCGCTACAGCGCCGAGGACAAGGCACTTGGTCGCCGTTTCGTCCAGACGGTCGAAAACGCGGCCATGGAGATTCAGGCGGACCCGCTGCGCTGGCGTGTCTTCGATGGCCGCGTGCGGCGCTGCCTCGTTCCCCGCTTCCCGTACATCATCTACTATCTGGTGGAGGCCGATCTGCTCTACTTCGGGGCCTTGCTGCACAGCGCACGCCACCCGGAAGCTTACCGCTCGTCGTTCACCGATCTGTAGGCAGCGCTGAACCGCAACGCGGTCCCGCCATGCAGCCCAGGAGTGGGCGCGCAGCGGCCTCTCCTGGGAAACCGGAGCCACCCCACCCTGAACAATCCCGGACGGCAACGCGGTCCCGTCACCGGGCGGCTGACGTTCATTGGTCCATGGGAGGCTCTTCATGTCATTTCCGGCCGAAGAAGGTCCGAGCCGCTGATATACACGCTAACGAGACGCTGATGAATCAAGTATCAAATTTCCAAACCTGCCAGCAGAGAGCCTGCACTGCGTTTTTGCGCTTCGGCAGTTGTAGAAATGCCACTTTAGCTTCATTCTGCCTTCGCCACCGTAGGATGAAAACCGAAACGTCATTTCCAATGCACTGCGTTCGTCACAAACTGCGTGCGCTCATTCCGTTGAGCATCGGCCTGGTGGTGATCATGCTAACAGTTCCAGCACGGGCCGCGCAAATCTTAACTTTGTCGAACGGCAACTACCTCGTCGTTGATCCTGACTACGATGCGCCGGGGCCAATCGCGAATGTGGGAGCAGTATCTCTCTACAGTGGCTCCTCGGGAGCGCTTATCAGCACGCTCACTGGCAGTTCCTCTGGTGATCAAATCGGAAGTGGCGGAGTTATGTTGCTGAGCACGACCGCCTATCTCGTGCAGAGTCCCGTTTGGGACAATGGTGCTGCTGCCAATGCTGGTGCGGTCACTTGGGGATCGAACAGTTCAGGCGTTAGCGGAGTAGTCTCAGCCGCTAACTCGCTGGTCGGCTCTACAGCCAGTGACTCTGTGGGCAGTGGCGGAATCACTCTGCTGAGCACAACGGCGTATCTCGTGTTAAGTCCAGTGTGGGACAACGGTGCTGTTCCAAGCGCAGGAGCGGTCACATGGGGATCGAACAGTGTTGGAGTGAAGGGCGAGGTTTCAGCAGCCAATTCACTGGTCGGCACCACAAACAGTGATTCCGTGGGCAGTGGCGGAATCACTGCGCTGAGCACCACCGCGTATCTCGTGCGAAGTCCGGTGTGGGACAACGGTGCTGTTCCCAGCGCAGGAGCGGTCACATGGGGATCGAACAGTGTTGGAGTGAAGGGCGAGGTTTCAGCGGCCAATTCACTGGTCGGCACCACAAACAGTGATTCCATGGGCAGTGGCGGAATCACTCTGCTGAGCACAACGGCGTATCTCGTGCTAAGTCCAGTCTGGGACAACGGTGCTGTTCCCAGCGCAGGAGCGGTCACATGGGGATCGAACAGTGTTGGAGTGAAGGGTGAGGTTTCAGCGGTCAATTCACTGGTCGGCACCACAAACAGTGATTCCGTGGGCAGTGGCGGAATCACTCTGCTGAGCACAACGGCGTATCTCGTGTTAAGTCCAGTGTGGGACAACGGCCTTGCCCCAAATGCAGGCGCGGTTAGTTGGGGATCGTACAACGTGGGCGTCAAAGGTGAGGTCTCCGCCGCCAACTCACTGGTGGGCTCTCACCCCAGTGACTCTGTGGGCAGCGGTGGAATCACGGCGTTGGGCACCACTGCCTACCTCGTGAACAGTCCCAGTTGGTGTTATGGAGCCGGAGCGCTCACCTGGGGTTCAAGCAGCTTCGGCGTCACCGGCGTGGTCTCTGCCGCCAACTCCGTCGTAGGATTCGAGAACGCAGTTCCTGAAATCGTCATTGAACAACCTACACTGACAAACATTACCGATGGTGGCAATCAAGATTTCGGCAGCCTCAATGTGGGGAGTGCTGGCAGTCTGACTTTCATCATCAAAAACACTGGAACCGATGACCTCGTGCTCACGAGTGCGCCACGGGTGGTAGTTACGGGTGCGGATGCGTCGATGTTCATCGTCACTGCACAGCCACCGTCACTGATTGTAACGAACGACTCAGCTACCTTCACCGTCCAGTTTGCTCCCACGAGCGGCGGCACGAAAAGCGCCATGCTGTCCATCACTAACAACGACAGCGACGAGAACCCGTTTGAAATCAATGTCACTGGAACTGGGACCGGAACCGTCTCGGACTGGCGGTTGGCTTACTTCGGCAGCGCTGCCAACAGTGGCGACGGTGCAGACCTCAATGACTATGACCTCGACGGCATTCCAAACATCCTAGAGTATGCTTTTGGCCTGAATCCCCAGCAACCGAGCAGCGGACAACTGCCGCAAGCGCAAATCACCGGCGGTAGTTTTGTGATGAGCTTCATAGAGCCACCTGGAGTCAGCGGCATCACGTATGGCGCGGAGTGGAGTGCGACGATGCAGCCAGATGACTGGCATCCCGCTACCGATTCCGGCACGTCACCGCAACATGTCTTCGGTGTCCCTATAGGCGCGGCCACTCAACTTTTTATGCGGCTAAAGGTCACCAGTTTGTGAAGCCTCTGACGATTGCAGCGCCAGCACTCGAGAAAAAACGTTTTGTCCATCAAGGCCAGCGCTCCCAGCATCATTCGCTGCGCGGCGCATGGACGGTGGCCGCCTTGGAGATCATGCAGACCTGCCCATGAACGCACCAACCGACATCCGTTTGGAATCAGCGGGACCGTTGGGATTCATCGTGCGTGGCACCTGGGCTTAGCCTGAAGGTGAGATCCGAAAACTGGATCATCATCCCGCAGATTCAGAAAACCCACAGATTCTCAGAAGGCAAAACAATCTGCGGGTTCTCTGAATCTGTGGGAGAAAGGGGTTTCGGGAGTCCCCTGAACACGGAACCGGGGGAGCGAGACAGACAGCCGCCAGGCCCCGCCCAACGGATCAAGCCGTGGCTTTAGCAGGCTTCCGCACTGCCGGTTTTAGCCGGCGGGTGGGGCGGGCGAAGAACAGGTTGTTGCGGTTGCCGAGGATCATGGGCAGATCGCCTTCGGTATCGTACTCAGCTTTGAGCCGGGCAGTGAGTTCGGCCATTTCTTCCGGGGTCAGGAGATGGAGGGGTTTGTTCATGTTTCAGAGTAATTCGCTTGGTTGATTAGATCAAATGGTTCGGCGCTTGGTTTCGAGCCTTGAGGCAAAGGTGGTGATCTCGGGCGCGTCCAAGGCGAACTGATCCTCAACGGGACAGCCAAGCTGAAGCGCATAAAAGGGCGCAGAGTCGGAGGTGGCCTCGCCCCAGACACGCTTGCAGCCAAGTGATTTGGCGATGATGCAGACGGCCTGTAGAATCTTGACGCCGACTCCTTTGATGTTCACGACTTTGCCGCAGATGGCAGGATGCACGAAGAGAAAGTCGATCACCAGATGATGGCACCAGGTGCGGCGAACCATCGCGCCGCCGAGGCTGGTGGGGAACCAGTCGGCGGTGACTTTGAGGTGGAAGCAACACTCGCCGCGCGGGTCGCTGTCGATCATCTGCCGAAGCCCTGACAGCGTTTGGGCAATGGCGGTGGTGTCGCGGTGGTGTCGCGGTAGTGCCGCCAGCGTTTCGCAGCGAGCAGCGTGAACTCACGCGCGTCGGCAGCGCGGGCCTGCATGGCAGGATCGCTTTCCAGCTCACGCGGCACGCGCCAGCGGGTGGCGGAGATGACATCGGCATTATCAGCGAGATCGAGCGTCACGATGGCAGGCCGGTCATCAAGGAAGACTGGAAACGTGATGGGAAGCGACGGCTGTGGCGTGGTGGGCATGGCAGGCGGGGTGCTGCGCGATTTTGATGCCGGACTGGATATGGCGCAATGGCGGTGATGGGTGAGTCGGTCGGGTAACGAGATACCATGCGTTTTGTCCTACACGGACAACGTTCCCCAACCATCCGCTGCGCATGGACGGTGTCTGCCGGCGAGATCATGCCGACCAGCGCATGAACACCCCAATCGACTGTTTCCAGGCGAAATGCGCCCCACGCCAAGTCCCGACCTTGAAAGGCCGGGCTGCCGGACGAACGTCGCTCTGCGACTCCAGCGAGTCCGATCCACTCATGTCCCACTACGATCCCAGCCGCGACCACCTGCTGCTCTTTGACGGCGTCTGCCATCTCTGCGATGCCGGCGTGCGCTTCATCGTACGCCACGATCCATCTGGCAAAATCAAGTTCGCGCCGATTCAGAGCCCGCTGGGCCGTGAACTCTACACCCGTCACGGTCTCGATCCCGAATCCCCCAACGCCATGCTGTTCATCACTCCGCATGGAGCCTTCCAGGCCAGCGACGCCGGTCTCGAAATCGCGCGAAGCCTCGGCGGCCTGTGGAAACTCGCCCTCATCTTCAAACCGCTGCCGCGTTTATTGCGCGATGCCGCTTATTACTTCATCGCCCGCAACCGCTACCGCTGGTTCGGCAAAGACGAGACCTGCATGATGCCGACCGCGGAGTTGAAGGAGCGAGTGGTTGGTTAAGCTGTGACCAAGCCGTAGCTGCCGCTTATCCCAAGCAAACGCAGCCACCAAATGCTGCGGCAACGCGGCAGCGTTCTGGAGTGCGCTTGTCCTCTAGGGAGGCGCTGATTAAAGCCACACCGCAGAGTTTGGAACGCCGCAGAGGATTGATCTGGCAGGTTTTCTCTGCGGCGTTCCTGCCTCTGCGGTGTTAAATCAGTGTTTCCCTAGCGCTTTTCGAGCGTCCTCATGCCTGCGCAAAGCGCCAGAGGGCTGGTGCACTCCAAGACGCTGCCGCGCTTTTAGTGATCCCGACTGCCTCACACTTACTTCTCGCGCACCCTAAACCTCGCGTGCTAAGCTCCCGCATGCAGCAGGCAGCCCCTTCCCCGACCTACACCCGTGAACGACTTGGTTTCGTGCGGGTGGCGGCGGTGTCGCCGGAACTGGTGCTGGGGAATGTGGGGAAGAATGTCGCGATCCTCGCGCGTGAGGCACGCTCGCTGGCGCATCATGGATGCAGGCTGGTGGTGTTCCCGGAACTGAGCCTCACGGGCTATTCCTGTGCAGATTTGTTTCATACTGAGGCGCTGCGAGCGGCTGCGGTGAACGGTTTGAGCGAACTGGCACAAGCGACGCATGATCTGCCGTCGGTTTTAGTCGTGGGACTGCCGCTGCTGGTGCAGGACCGGCTTTACAACGTGGCGGCGGTGCTGGCGAAAGGACGGGTGCTCGGGCTGGTGCCGAAATCGTTTCTGCCGAACTCATCCGAGTTCTACGAACGCCGCTGGTTCTCTCCCGCGCACACGCTGAGCGCAGCCGCGGTGCGACTGAATGGTGAGGACGTGCCCATTGGCGCGGAACTGCTGTTTGAGGCACAAGATGTGACCGGCTTCGTGCTCGGTGTCGAGATTTGCGAGGATTTGTGGACGGTGATTCCGCCGTCGAGCCATCTCGCGCTCGCGGGGGCCACACTGCTAGCGAATCCTTCGGCCAGCACGGAAGTTTTGGGCAAGGCACCGTATCGCCGTCATCTCGTGGCGCAGCAGGCGGCACGCTGTCTGGCGGCTTATGTCTATGCAGGAGCTGGAGCGGGTGAATCGAGCACGGACGTGGTTTATTCGGGGCATGGCATTATTGCGGAGAGCGGCATCATCCTCGGCGAGAGCGAGCGCTTTTCCTTCGAGACACGGCACATCGTTGCCGATGTCGATGTGCAGCATCTGACGCATGACCGGCTGAAAAGCTCCTCCTTCCGCGATGAGGCCAGCACGATGCCGATGCATCGCATTGCCTTTGATCTCGGCCCAGCTTGGGGTGGCGATGACAAACTGCTGCGCACGATCTCGGCGCATCCGTTCGTGCCTTCGGCCAAAGTGGATCGTGCGGCGGTTTGCGAGGAGATTTTCGCGATTCAGGCCACCGGACTGGCCCGCAGGCTCAAACAGGCACGCGCCAAGACGGCTGTGCTCGGCTTGTCAGGCGGACTCGACTCGACGCTGGCCTTGCTGGTGATGCTGGAGGCGTTGAAGCGTGCCGGAATGCCGATGACCGCAGCTTTGACGATCACCATGCCCGGATTCGGCACGACGACGCGCACGAAGGGCAATGCGGAGAAACTGGCCGAGGCGCTGAACATCGAACTGCGCACGATTTCGATCAACGAGGCGGTGCGACAGCATTTTGCCGACATCGGTCACTCCGAAACGCAGCACGACGCGACTTACGAGAACTCGCAGGCGCGTGAGCGCACGCAGATCCTCATGGACATCGCCAACAAGACCGGCGGCATCGTTGTGGGCACCGGCGATCTCTCCGAAGCAGCGCTGGGCTGGTGTACCTTCAATGGCGACCACATGTCGATGTATCATGTGAACTCCGGCGTGCCGAAGACGCTGGTGCGCTATCTCATCGAATGGTGCGCTGAAGGCCCGTTCGCTGACAAAGCGGGCGTGATCCTGCGCGACATCGCCGACACGCCGATCACGCCGGAGTTGCTGCCGCTCGCGGCGGATGCATCGCTGCAACAGAAGACCGAGGACACCATAGGACCGTATGAGTTGCATGACTTTTTCCTGTTCCACTTCGTGCGTCATGGCAGCAACGCGGAAAAAATCCGCTGGCTGGCCGCGCAGGCCTTTGCGGGCAAATACGACGACGAAACCATCGCCAAGTGGCTCGCGCTGTTCTTCAAACGCTTCGCGCAAAACCAGTTCAAGCGCTCTTCTGTGCCCGACGGCCCCAAAGTCGGCTCCGTGGCACTTTCGCCGCGTGGTGACTGGCGTATGCCGAGTGATTTTGCGGGAGAACTGGGGTAGGCACCGTTTTATTTAACCACTGACTGGCACTGACTTAACACTAACTTCTGAATCTGATCATCAGTGTCAGTCAGTGGTTCCAACATCTGCATCCCATGAAGCAATTCGCCGTTCTCCTCGCCCTACTTCTGCTCTGTGCCTGCTCGCGCAGCGACAAACTCATCATCGGCACGGATGCGACGTATCCGCCGTTCGAGTTCAAGGATGAAAACGGCCAGATCAGCGGCGTGGACATCGAACTGGGCCGTGAGATCGGCAAGGCGCTCGGACGTGAGGTGGAATTTCGCAACATCAGCTTCGAGGGCTTGCAACCGGGCTTGCAGACGGGTTCGCTCGACCTCGTCATCTCGTCGATGAGCGCCACGCCGGAGCGGCGCATGGCGATCGACTTTTCGGAGCCATATGTGAAGACCGGATTGTCGGTGCTGCTCGCCAAGGACTCGACGGTGTTGAAAACGGACGATTTAAAGACGCCAGGACGCAAGATCGTCACCCGCCTGGGCACTACGGGCGAAACCTGGGCGCGGGAGAACCTGAAGGACGCCAAGATCATCGCCCTCGACGCGGATGTGTCCTGCGTGATGGAGGTGGTGAACGGGAACGTGGATGCGTGGATTTATGACCAGGTTTCCATCATGAACTACCACGCCCGGCATGCGGAGAAGACACGCGCGCTGCTCGCCCCGCTGCGCGAGGAGGTGTGGGCCGTCGGTCTGCGACAGGGGCAGGACGAATTGAAGACGAAGGTAAACGAGGTGATCGCCCGCATGAAGCAGGACGGCAGCTTCAAACGCCTGGCCGATCGCTTCATGGCGAAGGAGCAGCAGATGATGGCGGCACAGGGGTTGCCGTTTGTGTTTGAGCTGAAGTGATGGCCGAATCAGGCCGCCACGAGTTCCACATCCCGCGTGACACGCACCGAGGCTGCGGGAAGCGCTTCTCCGCGTGACTGGCGATGCGCCACTTCATCTCGAATGATGCCGCAAAGGTCGGCATAGACCTGTTCGTCATTCGGACCGTGGCAAACGCCGCCAAAATAGAGGTCCGGGCAGTAACCGATGTAAAGCTCGTCCTCCTCCGACCAGCGGACGAAGCGGTGATAACGATCTTCGGCTTTCATGGTTCCAAGTTAATCACTTCTTGAGGGTTTGTGCAATGGCCTGAGCGATCTGCTTTTCCTGATAACGCTGCGCATCATCGCCTTCTCCGCCACTCAGCGTGATGATGCCTGGAAACACCTGATGCTTGAACTGCCGATGCGATCCTTTCTGCCGATCCAGCTCAAAACCTGCCCGATTCAGATCACTGATCAACTGGCGGATTTTGCGTGGCATAAGGTGCGGAAAAGTGAACGGTTATTTTGCCAAGGCGTGATCGTCAGGCTTCACGCCGGTTTTGTTGCCTTTGAAGCCGTACATCGTGGGCTGGTAGTCGCCGACGGGAGTGACATCGGCTTTCTCAGGGACTTCGATGCCGAGGCCCCAGAAGATGCCGTTGACGACGAGACGTCGGGTGCCTTCGATGGCGAGGTCGGTGGCGGCGCCCATGGTGGTGCAGAAGATTTTATTGTCAGTCCCGGCATCGTTTTTGACCACACGGGTCCAGGCGACGGACATCATGGGACTGTTCACGTCCTGCTCGACCTTGGCAGCAGTGGCTTTCTTGTAACTGGCCGGAGGCGTGTCAGCAGTCATGCCCTGGAGAATCTGACCGCGCACCAGGATGAGGGCGTCGGGGGGCGGAGCGGCTTCATAGACGTCGCTGTTGGCAAAGATGTCGCTTACGCCGCGCAGGATGGGATGACTGGCGTTGGCGGCTTCGATGATGCCCTTGGTGGCCTCGACTTTGTGTTTGCCCCAGTGGCTGACCCAGGTTTCGCCAAGGAATTTGCGACCCCAGCCGCCGTTGTTGCCGAAGTTCCAGGCGGCGAAGGGGCTGTCCTGCGGATAGCCGTTGAAGGCATGCGTGCTGGTGCGCAGGCCGATGATGGGAATGCCACGATGGACGGCGGCCTCGAATTTTTTGCTCGTGGCGTCATCCC
This sequence comes from Prosthecobacter sp., assembly GCF_046154365.1. Taxonomy (GTDB): domain Bacteria; phylum Verrucomicrobiota; class Verrucomicrobiia; order Verrucomicrobiales; family Verrucomicrobiaceae; genus Prosthecobacter. The sequence goes on along the minus strand of NZ_JBJXFV010000189.1, from coordinate 78,516 downwards.
AATGACGGAAGCGCAGCAGCATGACGATGGCGTCGGCAGAAGCGAGCGCCTCGGGATGGCTGAGGCTGGCTCCGGCGGTGGGATCAATCGTACCATCGGCTCCGAGGCTGAACAGCACCGTGCATTTGAAGCCATGGCGCTGGCTCAGGAGCTTGCCGAGCATGGGCATGGCCTCTTCGCTGCGGTATTCTTCATCACCGGCGAGCAACACGATGTGTTTGCCTTTGGCTTCACCCGCAGGTTCATAGACGACGTGGTCAGCGGCACGCAGGCCGGACGCAACGAGAGCGAGGGTGATGAATGGAAGAATGAAATGTTTCATGGTGGTAGGCTTGAACGGGCGGAGGATGAGACATACGCGGATGAATGCCAGCCATTTCCTTTGAACTGCGACCGGCGTAGAATGAATCGCCTTCCCCATCCTCATGATCCCCAAATTTCCTCTCATCCTCACGCTGATCATCGCTGGCCTGCTGTCCTGGCTCTGGCTCACCGATCATGTGTTCCGCTCCGGCGGCCTCATGATTCTGACGCCGCTGTGGCTGCTGTTGATGGGGTTGTGGTGGGCTTTGCATCGAAGCGGCGTGCGCTTGAAACGGCTGGGGCTGTTCGTGCTGGGATTTGTCGCGGTGATGGCCACCTTCCGCTTTTTGATTCGCTATGAAGGCTCCGCCGATGGCTCGGCGTTGCCGAGTCTGACATGGCGCTGGCAAAAGAGGACGATGCTGCCCGCATTGCACAACATCGCGGGTGATGCGACGGCGATCTCGACTGCATCTGTGGGTGTGGCTGACATGCCGCGCTTTCTCGGTGCCGAGGGCGACGGCGTGCTGCCGGAACCTGGCTGGCAGACGGACTGGAAGGCGCATCCGCCGCGCGAAGTGTGGCGCAGTGCGATGGGAGATGGCTGGTCCGGCTTTGCCGTGGTGGGCAATCGTGCGATCACGCAGGAACAGCGCGGTGAAGAGGAATGCGTGACGTGTTATGACATCACCACGGGCAAACTGCTATGGTCACATGCGGATGCGGTGCGATTTGATGAAGCGATGGGTGGCATCGGGCCGCGTGCGACGCCCACGGTGGATGTGGCGAAGGGCGTGGTGTTCACCCTCGGTGCCACAGGCCTGCTCAACTGCCTTGATGTGGTGACTGGTGTGTCACGCTGGAGTCATGCGGTAATGCAGGACACGAACGCCGCCGGCCATCTGCAGTGGGCCCAGAGTTCATCACCGCTCATCGTGGGTGACTTCGTTGTTTGCAGCGGTGGTGAGAAGGGTTCCTCACTCATCGCCTATCGTTGTGATGATGGGCAAATCGCATGGCGGGCGGGAAACGACGGCGGCAGTTACAGTTCGCCTGTGCGCATGACGCTGGCAGGGCGCGAGCAGATCGTGAACGTGAACAATGCTTCCGTCACCGGCCACGATCCGGCCACAGGTGTGGTGTTGTGGAGCTTTGACTGGCCGGGGGCTTTTCCCAAAGTCGCGCAGCCGGTGCAGACCGCGCCTGATCGTGTGCTGGTGACATCCAGCTATGGTTTGAAAAGCCATATGCTGGAAATCAAGGCCGACGCCAGTGGCAAGCTGATCTGCTCGCCGGTGTGGAGCGGCAGTGCTCCGCGCACGAAGTTCAGCAGCGCGAGCGTGTTTGGCACGCATGGCTATGCCATTGATGAAGGCACGCTGTGCTGTGTCGATCTAGCCTCCGGTGAGCGCGGCTGGCGCGAAGGACGCTATGGCTTTGGGCAGCAGATTCGGGTGGGCAGGCAATGGCTGCTGATCCAGGCGGAGAAAGGCTTCGTGGCATTGATCAAGCCCAATCCCGAACGCCTGGAGGAAGTGTCGCGCCTCGAAGCGCTGAGTGCCAAGACCTGGAATCCACCCACCTTGGCGGGACGCTGGCTGCTGGTGCGCAATGACCGCGAAGCGGTGTGCTTTGAGCTGCCGACGAAGTGATGCAGAGCAGCGCCTTACCAAACGCGATTCAAAAAGCGTCCGACGAAACCTCTGGCTGAGTTCGGCTTGGAGTAACGCTGACCGTCGCCAGCGAGTTCCGGCTCAACCTGCAGCGGGCCTTTGTGATCGATCACCTTGATGGATTTGACCTCGATACGGGCGACGGGGCAGTCGTTGGCATCCACCGGCATGAGTGAGATGCGTTTGATGGCATCCAGCCCGGAAACCACCTGACCGAAGACGGTGTACTTATTGTCGATAGACGCATAGTTACCCAGGGTGATGTAGAACTGCGAGCCGTTCGAACGGCGCTCTGGATTGACCGAGTCGGCCCGGCGTGCCATCGCCACGGCACCGATGCGATGCGGACGCTTGATTTCGGCGGGAAGCGTCTTGTCCTCGCCCCCGGTACCCCATTTTTCACGGGCGGATTCATCCGACGTGAGCGGATCGCCGGTTTGGACCAGGAAACTCTCGATGGCGCGATGGAAGGCGAGACCATTGTAGAAACCGCTGTCGCAGCGATCAATGAAACTGTTGACGGTCTGCGGCGCATCATTTGAGTACAGCTCAATCATGACCGTGTCCTTCATGCCGCCAAAGGCGACCTCCATGACCGCAATCTTGTGCGTTGATTCTTTCGTCCAGAGCGAGGGGTCTTCTGGTCGCGGGGAAGGCAGGCGCAGCGAATTGGACGTGGATGTGACGGAACTTTTTGTGCTGGAGGCACCGCCAGCTTTGTCCACCGACTGGTACAGTGATTTCTGCGCTTCCTCGGCCAGTTTTTCGACCTCGGTCGCAGGTGACGCCGGGACCACAGGTGCGCCACCGGGCAGGAGCATCTTGGGGGCATTCAACTGCTGGGCGTTCAAAGCGGCACAGCAGCCAATGGCGAGGAGGCAGGTCAGGAGCGGGGTCTTCACGTGGCGTTCGCGTTGAAGGGGGGATAAGATGAACTGCTAGCGCAGAGTGGACGGGATCGTCGGACTGATCGGTGCGCGGTTTGGCGCAGGTGCCGGGGCTGGTGCAGCTACGGGAGCGGCAGGAGCCGCAGGTGCGGCTGGCATCGGCTGGGAAATCTCGTTCCTGGCATTGTATTGATACTTTAATTTGGGATTGCCGCGCGTTTTGCGTGCGGGCAGGCCCCAGCTCACATCATAGGCGTCCTGCTGGGAGACCGTGGGTTCGCGAGAGTCAGCATGCACAAAGGCACCACAGGAAGTCAGGGTGGTCGAGGCAAGCAGAGCGGCAAAAAGGAGGCGCAGAGATGTCATTGTTTGGCAGGATTGAATTCTAAAGTGACCGCGATACTAGGCGGTGTGGTTGTGGCTGGCAAGATGGAAGTCTGACCCACCCGGCAGCACGTCGGTTCAAATTCCACGAACGAGGCGCACCGCCACATGATCGGTGCCGGGCAGGATGTGCTTGCGCAGTTCAATGGTGACACCGGAGACCTTGAATTCATCCAGCACACAGGCCGCCATCTCGGCAGCGAGGGTTTCGATCAACTGGCGCGGCCGTTCGACGGCTAGCGCCTGAAGCCGGGCGGCAACGGCGGCGTAATCAACGGTGGCGGCAATATCATCGTTCATCGACTCGAAGCGGCCGGCAAGGCGAATGGCAACATCGGCCTCCAGCACCTGGCTGGCAGCACGCTCCGCCTCGGGAACGCCGATGTGCGTGGTCAGACGCAGGGCGGAAATGCGGATTTCATCGGGCGGATTCATGCGGAGATCATGGCACAAGTCCGCGGCGCACGCATTCGTTGATGAGAATGCGGGTGGGGATGTTTAAATCCACCCGCAAGGCATCGGCCAGCGGCAGCCATTGAAACGCCTGCGCTTCTTCGTTCAAGACAACCTGTGGCGCTTCATCCTGGCAACGCGCCACATAGTTAAGCAGCAGAAAATGCGCGGAACGTTGGAACTCCGGCGGCTCGATGCAGTCCTGCACCATGACAAATTCAATGTTGCTCAACTTGAGTGTCGTTTCCTCGGTGATCTCGCGGATCAACGCCTGCTCGCAACTCTCACCGCGTTTGATTTTGCCACCAGGGATGCCCCAGCGATGACTCCATTTGTGCGTGCGAATCAGCAGCAGCTCCCCTGCCCGGTTCAAGATGAGCGCACCCACGGTGGCAACGGGATGACCGACATCACGCACCTCCAAACCACCGAGCAAGGTGGGCAGCCGTGCGAGGTCCTGCACCAGCATGTCAGGCGATGCCGTCAGCAGCACTTCCGCGCTCTCGTAACCCGTGCAGGTGGCGATCGTGACGACCCCGGCGGCCTTGCCTGCGTCGATGTCATGACGCATATCGCCGATAAAGGCGGTTTCAGCGGCCTGCATGTCGAGTTCGGCCAGAAGGGTGTGAATCTCTGTGCGTTTGTCGATGACGCCGCAGCGCATGACCTCAAACGCATCCCGCACGCCGAGCGCCTGCGCCTGAGCCGCCACATGCTGCATGGGCGCACTGCTGAGCACCACCATACGCCGTCCCGTGGCGGCGGCGTAGCGGATGAACTCGGCCGCATGCGGCAGCAGTTCCACACCTTCATGCACATGCGGAAAATGCGCGAGATAGAGCCGCTGCAACTCCTCCAGCGAGACCCCAGGCAACATTTCCTCGAAAAACTCGGTGTAGGGCAGCCGAAAGCGCGCCTTAAACTCCTCGCGCGTCAGTTCCGCACGTCCGGCGGCGCCCAGCATGCCATTCACGGCACGCAGGACGCTGGGGAGGTCATCCGCCAGCGTGCCGGACCAGTCGAGCAGGAGGTTCCGAATCATGCGCGGCGCATTAGCTGCGGCGACAGAGCTTTGCAAACTGCCATGCGCATTCAGCGCCTGCGACGCAGCATCAGCATGCCCGCCAGCCCCAGCAGCAGGGCGCTGCCCGGCTCAGGCACGGGCGTGACCACAAAATTGATGCAGTACTCAATCTGTTCCGAACCTTCCTGCACCCAGAACGTGTAGTCCCCAGGCCCAATCGGCCCGTCAAATCCGGTGCCGCCAAACATCGGTCCGGCGTCGAGGATGGCCATCAGGTCGGTATAGGTGTTGCCAAAACCATCCAGTTCCTCGGTCCACAAGCCGTTGCTCAGATGCTGTGAGGGATCGCTCATGTTGATCGTCGTGGCGTCGTCAATCGCCATGAAGGAATCAAGTCCCGAAGTGGGTGCCGAATAACTCGCTAAGCTGATGCCCGTCAGATAGTAACCTGCGGCGATCGTGAACGTCCAGACATCGGCATCCAGCGGCCCCACCCCGCCCAGGCTGCCCATGGTGCCCTCGATCAAGTTGGAGCCTTCCGTGAACAGGATGAAAGTCGGCGCGTTACCGACGTTCGACAGCTCGCCATTGATCATTTCATTCCAGTTCAACGCCTTCGCCGTGCCGAAAGGCAGGACTAGGACAGCAAGCATCGTGACAAGACTTTGGTATGACATCTTGTAATAATTATACAAATTATAACCATTATTGTCAACATGGCTTGTTGATTTCTTTCTCTAAACCTTCGCCTCAACGATTTCAGGCTCGACTGCTGCTCCTGTTGAACTCCGGTTCTGAATTCATGGCTACTCCCCGCTCTTCGGATCAAACGCATCACGCAGGCCGTCGCCGAGGAAGTTGAGGGCGAGGAGGCTGGCGGACATGAGGAGGGCGGGGAAGACGAGAAGCCACCATTTGCTTTCGAGCGGGTTGATGACCTGCGCACCGTCTTTGAGCAGCGAACCCCAGCTTGCAGCGGGGTCTTCGATGCCGAGGCCAAGGAAGCTGAGGAAGGATTCGTCGAGGATGACGGCGGGAATGGTCAGCGTGAGGTAGGTGAGGATGATGGTGCTCAGGTTTGGCAGCAGATGACGACGCAGCACGCCCCAAGGGCTCTGCCCCATCGCACGGGAGGCGGTGACGAAGGTCATCTCCCGCAGCACGAGCACCTGACCTCGCACGATGCGGGCCATGGTGAGCCATTCGACGAGTCCGAGGGACACGATCATCACCAACACCTTGGAATAAGCCTTCCAGTCGCTCATGGTGGCGGCGAGGTTGGGCGAGTTGTTCTTCTGCGCGAGCAAGCGCCAGCCATCGATCCACTCCTTCACATAATCATCGAGCGCGGCGATGAGGATCATGATGAACAGGATGCGCGGCACGGATTGCAGCACTTCGACGGTGCGCATCATCAGGGCATCGACACGACCACCCGCGTAGCCGCTGATCATGCCGTAGAGCGTGCCGATCACGAGACTGATGAGCGCTCCGACCAGACCAACGCCGAGCGAGACACGCGCACCGGCCAGCAGGCGGTAAAGCATGTCCTGGCCGTTGACGTCCGTGCCGAGGAAATGCTGCGCCGAAGGCGGCACGAACGAGGCACTGCTGGTGACTTTCAGCGCCTCGGGCAGCAGCATCGGCACGACAATGGCGATGAGCGACAATCCGGCGAGAAAACCAAGCGCGATGAGCGCCGCGCGATTGCGCTTGAGGATCTGCCAGCCATCGGGCCGGGCAATTCGGGCTGGAGCGGCGGCATCAGGCATAAAGTTTGATGCGTTTGTCCAGCAGCGTGTAGAGCACGTCCACGAACAGGTTGAAGAGCACGAGCAGCACGCAGTAAACGATGACAGCACCGCCGAGCAGGAAGACATCGCGATTCTGAATCGAGTTCACGAAGATCATGCCGGCCCCGGAGATGTTGAAGACGCTCTCGACGATCATCGAGCCGGTCAGCAAGTGCGCTGCGAGCGGGCCGAGAAAGGTCACGACGGGCAGAATCGCCACTTTGACGGCATGTCTGGCCACCGCCTGTGTTTCGGTGAGTCCTTTGGCACGAGCGGTGCGCAGGAAGTCGCTTTTCAAGACATCGAGCAGGCTGTTGCGCATCAACCGGGCGACGTAGGCGATGTAGGGTGCGGCGAGGCAGATCGCGGGCAGAATCATCTGCTGCAACGTCCCCCAACCGCCGACCGGCAGCCAACCGAGCCAGAGTGCGACCACAGCAATCAAAAACGGGCCGCTGACGAATGAAGGAATCGAGATGGACAGCAGCGCGCCGAACATGGCCGAGCGGTCGATCCAGGTGTCCTTCTTCATTGCCGCGACACTGCCGAGGAAGACGCCGGCACAGCTCGCGATGACGAAAGCCAACGAGCCAAGCGCGAAGGAGTTCGGCATTTTCTGCCGCAGCAGCTCAGAAACACGCCAGTCGCGATAACGCGTGGACAAACCGAGATCGAAGCGCACGAGAGAGCCGACATAGGCGGTGTATTGCTCCCACACGGTGCCGTTGAGCTTGTAGCGCGTGAGCAGCGCCTCCTTGATGTGCGGCGGCGGTTCCTTTTCCTTGTCAAACGGGCCGCCCTTCGTGATCCGTGCGAGCACAAACGTGATCGAGATCACGCAGAAGATCACGATCACGCTGCTGAAGGCGCGGCGGAGGAGGAAGCTGAACATTGGGAAAATGTCGAATGACGAAGGCGGAATGTCGAATGCTCAATCAGGCGAGCCACCACGCAAAGCTGCCGCTGGGCACAGGCAAAACGTTCGCGGCACCGCGAAGCTGCATTTCGCCGTGCTCCACTTTGCCGCCGTTGCGACCGAATTGCTGGAGCAACATGTGATGCAGCGAAAGGGGCGTCAGTTCCGGGGTATGGCAGGACAGCAACACGCCGAGCGGCTGGGGAGACATGAGTTTGCCGAGCAGCGAGAGCAACGGCGGCAAATCGTTTTCGATTTTGAAGACCTCGCCCTTCGCGCCACGGCCGTAACTGGGTGGATCGAGGATGAGCAGGTCGTACTGGCGTTCGCGACGCAGTTCGCGCTCCAGGAACTTCGTCACATCATCGACGATCCAGCGCACAGGTTTTTCTTCGAGACCGTTCAGCCCGGCGTTCTTGCGTGCCCAATCAACCATGCCTTTCGAGGCGTCCACATGGCAGACCTCCGCACCGGCCAGCGCACCAGCCAACGTGCTGCCGCCGGAGTAAGCAAACAAATTGAGCACACGAGCGGGGCGGCCATGGCGCTTGGCATATTCCGCACACGTTTCGCGAATGCGCCGCCACTGATCGCGCTGCTCGGGAAAGATGCCGAGGTGGCCGAAGTCGGTCGAGCTGAGCTGGAACTTCGTGCCATCGACCTCGATGGTCCAGGTTTCGGGAAGTTTGTCGCGCCCACGCCATTGATTGCCGCCATCGCGGAAGAAGGTGGCGGTCACCTTTTGCCATTCGGCTTTAGGAAGGCTCTGCTGCCAGACGGCCTGGGCACAGGGCCGTGAGAGCACGACGCTGCCAAAGCGCTCCAGCTTCTGGAAAGCGCCGCTGTCGAGGAGTTCATAGCCGTTGGGATCAGACATGGGATGACCACGCTCATGGCCTCAAATCGGGATTGAATCAACGAACGTCTTTAATCTTGTCAGCGCAGAGGGCAGTCGTTAGCTTTCGCGTTTTATTCCACCCACCCCGACCAACCATGCTCCTCAAAAAGAAAGCCTATGCCCGCGCCGGACTGGTGGGAAATCCCTCGGATGGCTACTTCGGCAAGACCGTTTCCTTCATCATCCGTGACTTCTGGGCGGAGGTGACGCTGTTTGAGTCGCCGGAGCTGCGCATCTCGCCGAGTGAACGGGATGACTCCGTCTTCGAAAGCATCGCGGATCTGACGCGCAACGTGCGGCAGTTCGGTTACTACGGCGGCATCCGCCTGCTCAAGGCGGGCGTGAAGCGCTTCTTCGAATACTGCCAGAAGCACGGTCATCCGATGCACGACCGCAACTTCACGCTGCGCTACCACACGAACATCCCGCCGCAGGTCGGCATGGCCGGCTCCAGCGCGATCATCACCGCCTGCTGGCGTGCGTTGATGGACTTCTACGGCGTCGAAATCCCCCGAGACATCGTCCCCAGCCTCGTGCTGGCGGTGGAGAACGAGGAACTCGGCATCCCTGCGGGGTTGCAGGACCGCGTGATCCAGAACTACGAGGGCGTCGTGTTCATGGACTTCGACCGCGACCACATTGCGAAGCATGGCCATGGCATTTATGAGCAACTCGACCCTGCATCACTCCCGCCGGTCTATGTGGCTTACACGACTCGCTTGAGCGAAGGCACCGAGGTGCTGCACAACGACCTGCGCGCCCGCTGGAACGTCGGTGACACGGAGGTGGTCAATGCGATGAAAACCTGGGCTGGCTACGCCCAGCAGGTGCGCGACCTCCTCGCCGCGGGACGCGGACGTGAGATCGGGCCGATCTTGAATGAGAACTTCAATCTCCGCCGCCGCATCTGCAAACTCAGCCAGGGCAACGTCGATATGGTCGAGGGTGCCCGCAGCGTCGGTGCCAGCGCCAAGTTCACCGGCAGCGGCGGTGCCATCGTCGGCACCTACGAGGATGAAGCGATGCTTGCGAAGCTGAAGGCGGTGCTGGAACCGATGAGCGTGGCAGTGATCAAGCCGCAGGTGCTGCCGGTGGCGTGATTCAATCCGCCTCTGGCCGCGGATCGCGGGAAAGCAGCGCGCGCATGCCGTCTTTGGCGGACTTGCCTTGATGCAGGATGGCGTAGATCTCGTCGAGCAGCGGCGTGCGCACGCCACGGGCTTTGGCGGCACGATGGAGGCTGGCGGTGTTCGGCACGCCTTCAGCGACCATGCGCGTGCTGGCAATGATGTCGTCGAGCGCCTTGCCCTGGCCGAGCAGGAGACCGACGCGGTGATTGCGGCTGTGCTCGGAGTAACACGTCGCCATCAAATCACCGACGCCACTCAGGCCATAGCAGGTTTCGATCTTGCCGCCTTCAGCGACACCGAGGCGCACCATTTCGGCGAGGGCGCGGGTGACGAGCGCGGCGATGGCGTTGTCGCCGAGTTTCAGGCCGAGCGCGATGCCGGCGGCGATGGCGTAAGGGTTCTTCATCGCTCCGGCCCATTCAGCGCCGGTGATGTCATCGGTGGTGTAGGTGCGGAAAAACGGCAGCGTGAAGCAGGACTGCACCGCCTTGGCGATGTCATCGTCAGCGCAGGCCACGACGGCGGCGGTGGCGAGTTTGTTGGCGACTTCCTCGGCATGATTCGGGCCGGTCAGCACGGCCAGCGGGATGCCGGGCAGTGACTCACCGATCAGTTCACTCATGCGGCGGCCGGTTTCGAGTTCGATGCCTTTCGCACAGGAGACCAGCACACGCGCCTTGGAAGCGGCGTTGCTTTGGCCAACGAGTTCTGCCGTGCTGCGCATTGCTTTGGATGGCACGACAAACACCAGCATGTCCGCAGGCTGCAATGCGGCGAGATCGGACGTGACCACGATGCTGTCTGGCAGCACCAGATCCGCCAAATAGCGTTCATTGCGACGTGTCGTGCGAATCTGGGCCATCAACTCCTCATCACGGCCCCAAAACTGCACCTGGAGTCCACGCAGTGACAAGATGAAAGCGAGCGCGGTGCCCCAGCTTCCGGCACCAATGACTGTGGCGCTCCGCAGTGTGTCAGTGGGACGGTTCATCAGTGTGTCGGTTGGCATGGCGGTGATGAAAAGAATGGCCGTCCCACTGAGCTACTGATCCACGGGCTTGCTGGCAGGCTTTTTCACGAAGGCCTTACTCTCCGTGCCTGCGAGCAGGCGCTGGATGTTGGAGCGATGACGGATGAAGGCCAGAATCATCACGGTAATGCCGAAGCCGAGCAGCACATAGTCCCAGCGGCCTTCACGCCACATCTGAATGGCCATCGCCGTGGGAACGCCGACCGCTGCGGCCAGCGATCCAAGCGAGACATAACGAAATGCGAACAGAAACGTGAGAAAGCCGATCCAGCCGCCGATCATCCCGGCCAGCGAGATGCCGAGCAGCACACCGCCCGTGGTGGCGATGCCTTTGCCACCTTTGAAGCCGAGCCAGAACGTGAACATGTGACCGATCACCGCCGCAAAACCTGCCAGCACCTTACCCAAGGAGACCAGTTCGACCGGCGCACCCGTATGCGCGATCCAGCTCGCCGCCAGCCACACGGGCAGCCAGCCTTTGAACATGTCGAGCAGGAAGACCGGGATGCCGACCCCCTTCCCCAGCACACGAATCGCGTTCGTGGCACCGATGTTGCCACTGCCGTGCTGGCGGATGTCAATGCCCTTCAATTTTCCGGCGAGATAACCAAACGGCACGGAGCCGCTGAGATAACCGCAGACGACGCTGGCGAGGATGGCGGTGGTGGTTGTCATGGTGGAGTATTATTCAAATACCACGGTCTTGTTCTTGAAGACAAGCACACGATCACGGACGTGCCACCACAACGCCTTGGCGAGCACGTTTTTCTCCAGATCACGACCGAGGCGCACGAGATCGTTCACGCTGTCCTCATGGCTCACACGCATGACATCCTGATGAATGATCGGGCCTTCGTCGAGATCGGCGGTGACGTAGTGGCTGGTGGCACCGATGATCTTCACCCCGCGCTGGAAGGCCTGATGGTAGGGCTTGGCACCGACGAACGCGGGCAGGAAGCTGTGGTGGATGTTCAGGATGCCATGCGGAAACTCGGCGATCATCGCCGGGCTGATGATCTGCATGTAGCGGGCCAGCACGACGGTGTCTATGCGATGCTGGCGCAGCAGTTCGATCTGCGCGGCTTCTTGCGTGGCCTTGTTGTCCTTGGTGATTGGGAAATGATGAAACGGGATGCCGAAACGCTCCGCCGCAGGCCGCAGTGTTTCGTGATTGGCGACGATAAGCGGAATGTCCACCGGCAGATCGCCTGATTCATGACGGGCGAGAAGGTCGTAGAGGCAGTGGTTTTCCTTCGTGACGAACAACGCGATGCGTTTGCGCTGGCTGGCGAAGCTGAGCCGCATCTGCATTTCATGACGGCGTGCCATCGGTTGCAGACGGGCTTCGATCTCCTCGTTCTCCAGCGTGAACTTCTCCAAACTCCATTCCAGGCGCATGAAGAAGGCGTTCTGGTCGGGATCAATGTGCTGCTGAAGGTCGATGATGTTGCCCTGATGCGAGGAAATGAAACCGGTGACATCATGCACGAGCCCGGGACGGTCCGGGCAGTGGATGAGGAGTGTGGCGATGTCGGACATGCGGGGGGGGGAAGTGCTCAGTGCTCAGTGCTCAGTTTTGCGGGGAAGCGGGTGCAGATGCCTTTTCCTTCGATCAAGGATGGAATCTGCTCGGCATGACGGCCGGAGGCGATGATGCACTCGACACCGCCATGCACGGCATCCTGCACTGCACGCAGCTTCGAGATCATGCCGCCGGTGCCGAGCGTGGATTTTTCCTCCTCGGCGTGATGAATCACGTCATCGACGTTTTCGACGACGGGAATCGGCCCTTCCTCGGGCTTTTTCATGTCGCGCAGCAGTCCGGGGGCGCTGGTGAGCAGGATCAAAACATCCGCGCCCCAGAAGCGGGCGACACGGGAGGAAAGCTTGTCGTTGTCGCCGTAGCGCAGTTCTTCGATGGCGACAGAATCGTTTTCATTGATGACGGGCACGACTTGGGAGAACTCGATGAGTCGATCCAGCACCGCTCTCATGCGCGGCGCACGCTCAGCGTTCTCGAAGTCCTCGTGCGTGACGAGAAGCTGGGCCACGTGCAGGCCGTGATCGCGCAGCAGCGACTCATAGGCATGCATGAGATGCGTCTGGCCCACGGCGGCAAGCGCCTGGAGCGTGGTCACGTCCGAAGGACGCTGTTTGAAGTCGAGCGGCTTCAAACCGGAGGCAACGGCACCACTGCTGACGACGACGACGGCATGCCCGGCCCGTTTGAGCAGGGCGACGGCCTCAACGAGCTTGCGCAACTGCACAGGATCCGGCTCAGGCGCGTCTTTACGCGTGAGGATGCCAGAGCCGAATTTGAGAACGATGCGCTTGGGTGCCATGAGTCAGTGGAAACGAAGGGCGGCGAATATGGCGGGATGCGCTTTGATGCAAAGCGCAAAAGCATGCCAAGCTCTGCGGCAACGAAGCGCCACGCTGAACTGACGGACAGTTTGGCGAACGTGATCATGGGTGTAGCGGAACTCGCTTCCGCCAAACACATCCGTCCTACTACCAGCGGACGACGGAGCTGGCCCAGGTGAAACCGCCGCCGAAGGCGACGAGCAGGATCACATCGCCACGCTTGAGGCGACCGGATTTGTTGGCTTCATCGAGTGCGACGGGAATGGTGGCAGCGCTGGTGTTGCCGTATTTGTCGAGATTCATGAACACGCGTTCGTTTGGTAAATTCAACCGGTCGGCGATGGCGGTGATGATGCGGGCATTCGCTTGATGCGGGATGACGAGCGAAACATCGGCGGCGGTAAGTCCGGCCATTTCCAACGCCTGCTGGGCGGCCTCAAGCATGCGGGTGACGGCGTGCTTGAAGGTCTCGCGCCCTTCCATGTGGATAGTGTTCGGACGTGAGTCGGCATTCTCCGGCGTGATCGGGCAGGCGGAGCCGCCGCCGGGGACTTTGAGCAGGTCAGTCAGATTGCCGTCGCTGCCCATGACGGTGGAAAGCACGCGGCCGGGGGCCTCTGCGTCAGCCTCTTCGGCCCGACGGATGACAACGGCACCAGCGCCATCGCCAAACAACACGCAGGTGTTGCGGTCCTTCCAATTGATGAGCGTGCTAAGCTTTTCCGCACCGATGACCAGCGCGGTGGTGCGGTTGCCGGTGTTGATGAAATGACGTGCCACTTGCAACGCATACAAAAAGCCAGAGCAGGCGGCGGAAATATCGAAGCAGACCGCATTCGCTGCGCCGATCTTCTTCTGCACGATGCAGGCGGTGGACGGGAAAAACATGTCCGGCGTCACCGTGGCGACGATGATGAGCTGGATGTCCTCCGGCGTGACACCTGCGGCGGTCATGGCACGACGGGCGGCTTCGGCGGCGAGATCACTGGTGGCCTGATCGTCAGCGGCAATGCGGCGCTCTTTGATCCCGGTGCGTGAGGTGATCCACTCGTCATTGGTATCGACGATTTTCGAGAGGTCGTCGTTGGTCAGCACCTTTTCCGGCATGTAGCTGCCGGTGCCGATGATACTGGATGCGCAAAAGGGCTGGTTACTGATGGCGGGCATGGAGAGCGATGGAATGGGCGGTGGCGGAAGCTTCGATGTGCGGATTGATCTGGTGCTGGATGCTTTCACAAGCCTGACGGATAGCGTTCTTCATGGCAAGCGGAGATGCACTGCCATGGGAGATGATGGTAATGCCATTGAGACCTAGCAGCGGCATGCCGCCGACCTCGTCGGGGTTGGTGCGGGTGTGGACGCGTTTGAAGGCCGGCTTGGCAAGCAGGCCGCCGATCTTGGTCCAGAAGCCGCTTTTGATCTCGCTCTTCACCATGCTGAAGATGGTGTGGGCCAGCGCCTCGGCGTTTTTCAAAATGACGTTCCCGGTGAAGCCGTCGCACACGACGACATCCGGCGGCGTTTCCCAGACGTCATGGCCTTCGACGTTGCCGATGAAGTTCAGGCCCGCTGTGTGACGCAGCAGCTTGCTAGTCTCTTTGCACAACGCGTTGCCTTTCTCCTCCTCGGTGCCGTTTGACATCAGTCCGACAGTCGGATTCTCACGGCCAAGCACATGGCGGGCGAAAGCACTGCCCATGATGGCATTCTGCACCAGATGTGCCGGTTCACTGTCAGGATTGGCTCCAGCGTCGATAAGAACCCAGTGCTTCGTCAACGACGGCATGATCGACGCGATGGCCGGACGCTCAATGTGCGTCAGCGTGCGCAGTTTGATCAGAGAAGCGGTCACGGCGGCACCGGTGTGCCCGGCGCTGACGACGGCGTCTGCCTTGCCATTTTTCACCAAATCCACCGCCACACTGATGGAGCTGTCCTTTTTCTTGCGCACGGCGTCGAGGCCGCTGTCGGACATGTCCACGACCTGACTGGCCGAAACGATCTCCAATTTCGGGCTGGAGACACCTTGGAGCTTCAATTCCTTCTCAATGACCTCGGGAATGCCCACCAGAAACAGCTTGGTGATCGCAGGCAGCGATTCGAGGGCGAGTTTGACGCCAGCGATGGGATTTTGAGGGGCGAAATCGCCGCCCATGACATCCAGTGCGATCTTCATGCCGTCTCGTGCGTGTGGTTCTTCAAAGGTGGTTGGCTGCGAGTCCTAAAGCGTGAGATCGGCGGGAATGCAAACGGGAGTTTTGGCCACCTTTGGCGGCAATGACGAAGCACGAATGACGAATGACTAAATCCAAACGACCTGCTGGCAGGTTCGTCATTCGTCATTCGGATTTCGTCATTCCCGAAGGGCCTAGTAAACCCCTTCAACGATGGTCTTCTCCATCGCGCCGAACGGACGCACATCAGCGACCCCATCCCAGGCGTAAGGCGCACGCGGCTTGCGGCGCATGGCTTCGTCACGCTCCAGGAAGCGCGGCATAAAGAACTCCTTCGTCAGCGTGGTCAGTTCCACGCGGCCCCAGGCATCGTATTCGACGGTCTGGTCGGTCTGCTTGGGGTCAACCACGCGCAGCGCGGCACGGGGCTGCGGCGCGTAGTAGGAAATGGAGAAGTTGTCCTCTGGCGTGAGCTGCACGCTGGCAGCGAGACCCATCAAGGTGTTGCCATAGGTCGGGTAGAAGCCGATGCGGTTCTCCAGCACTTCTTCCACAATGAAGCGCACATACTGCGGCGTCATCGTGGTGCCGCCGACAAAGCAGCCGCGAATGCCGACGGTGTAGAGATCGACCTTCTCAGCGAGTGCTTCGAGCAGCTTCGGCGTGGTGAAGATCGCGGAAACCTTGCGGTTCTTCAGGATGAGCACGGCCTGGTCAATGACGTGATCCATGTACTGACGTGCCACGTCGAACTGCTTGTTCGAGATCGCCTTCTTCACGAAACGCGGGTCGAGATCGACGAAGTAGCAGGAACTGCCGCGGTAGTTCGCCAGATGCTCCACTGCGAGACGCAAGCGACGCGGACCCGTCGGGCCGACCATGATCCAGGCTTCACCGGGCGGGAAGTGCTTGTCGTCGAGCTTGTGGCTGAACTCCTCGTAATCGACGCGGAAGTCGTTCCAGCCGATGCGTTGCTTCGGCATGCCGGTGGTGCCGCCGGTCTCGAAAATGTTGTACGGCTTGCCTTTGTAGGCCGCTGGCACCCAGACCTCGGGTTGCAGGTCGCGCAGCCACTCGTCCTGGAAGTGTGGAAACTTCGCGATGATGTCCTCGTAGCTGTTCACCACGCCACGCGGGTCGAAATTCTTCTTCGCCCAGTCGAGCCAGAAGGGACAGCCGGTTTCTGGCGAGAAGTGCCAGTGGATGATTTCGCGAACTTGGTTATCGAGCTGGGTCTTGGCTTCGGCTGGTGTCATGGAGGAGCGGGGTTTGAGGGCGGGGACTGTGAAACGGGACGCAGGAAACGAAAGTGAAAATCCCGGCCTTTCGACACGCAGCACAAAGACACAGGGTCTTTTGAATTCAGTCTTGCAACACTATTTGATTCAGGTGTTCATTAGCATCGCCATGAAAATACAGCATCCCATCCTCGCCACCCTGCTCGTCGCCACTCTGACCTCCTGCTATGTGACGCCGCGTCCGGCACGCAATCCCTACAGCCCCCACAGCCCTGGCGGCCGCATCATCACGCCGATGGAGCGCAATGATCACAGCCCGCTCAGCCCTGGCGGTCGCTACATCACCCCAGCGGAACGCCGCTCCCACATCCTGCGTGGCACACGCTGAGTTGCGGCACATTTCCCATCAGTGCAAACTGGCACGCGGGCTGAATGATGCTCTCATGCGGTCCGCATGCCTGAAAGCGCCTCAGATCCTCCTTCTCCCCCGCTACAGTCGCAAGACGACGAAACCGCGCTGTTTCGCAAGTCCTGGACGCTCTACGACACGATCTCCGAGAAGAACTACATGTTCCATCGTGAGATCTACGCACACGTCGCCGATTTGCTGCGCCAGCGTCATCAAGCCGGCCCCTACCACCTCCTCGACCTCGGCTGCGGGAATGCGCGCTTCCTCGCTCCCTGCCTTCAAATCGCCCCACCGGCCAGTTATGACGGCGTCGATCTCTCCGCGTCCGCACTCGCTGAAGCACGCACGTATTTGAACGGTATCCCCAACACCGCACTGCATCACAAGGATATGCTGCAGGCCATTGAGGACACCGATTCCGCCTTCGACATCATCTTCACCGGTTTTGCCGTGCATCATCTCGATGCCGCAGCGAAACAGCAGCTCTTCCACGCCTGCGCCCAGCGCCTCGCCCCTGGCGGCCAGTTCATCATGGTCGATGTCGTGCGTGAGGAAGGCCAGTCGCGCGAGCAATACCTCGATGGCTACCTGAACTTCATGCACACGCAATGGACTGAGGTTCCACCCGATCAGCTCGAAGAAGCCTGCGCCCACGTCGCCGCCTACGACTTCCCCGAGACGCTCGCTGATCTCGCCCGCATGGCAAAACAGGCCTCGCTCTCCCAAACCCAGCTCATCAGCCGCCACGCGCAACACCACATTGTGCGCTTCACGCCCTGAAAGAGCCCCAAAGCCGCGCTCGTTTGCGTTCGCACCTCTGATGACCCGACGCGCCCTTGCTCTCGCCCTTTTTGCCACCACGGCCTCCGCCGTGGACCTGACGCATTTTGAGCAACGCATCCGTCCGCTGCTCATCGCCAACTGCATCGACTGCCACGGCCCCGACAAGCAAAAAGGCGGGCTGCGCCTCGATTCGCGTGCTGGCTGGCAGACCGGCGGCGATTCCGGCCCCGCCATCGTTCCCGGCAAGATCACCGACAGCAAACTCTGGCATGCCGTCAGCTACACCGACCGCGATTTGAAGATGCCGCCGAAACGGAAGCTCAAAGACAGCGAGATCGCCGACCTCAAGCTCTGGATCGAATCCGGCGCGCCCGATCCACGCGAAGGCACTGCTGAAAAAATTGTTTCCCATCGCCAGCCCCGCGCTGATGCCAGCTTCTGGTCCTTCCAGCCGCCCGTCGCTCATCCACCGCCTGCGGTGCAAAACACCGCTTGGCCCACCAACAACATCGACCGCTTCATCCTCGCCAAACTCGAAGCCAACAAGCTCACCCCCGCCCCGGATGCGGATGCAGGCACTTTGCTGCGAAGACTCTGCTTCGACTTAACCGGCCTGCCACCGACGCCGGAGCAAAGTGCTCAGTGCTCAGTGCTCAGTGCTCAGTTTCAGAAACTGAGCACTGAGCACTCGGCACTGAGCACTCAATCTCCCGCCACACCCGCTGCTCTCGAATCCCTCGTCGATTCGCTGCTGGAGTCACCCGCCTTCGCCGAACGCTTCGCCTCCCACTGGCTCGACATCACGCGCTTCGCTGAATCCTCCGGCGGCGGCCGTTCCCTGCCCTTCAAAGACGCCTGGCGCTTCCGCGACTACGTCATCGAGTCCATCCGCGACAACGTGCCCATCGACCGCATGATCACCGAGCACCTCGCCGGTGATTTGCTGCCTGCCACCGATGCCGCCGCACGCCGCCGCCAAGTCACCGCCACCGGCTTCCTCGCCCTCGGTCCCACGAACTACGAAGAGCAGGACAAAGGCATGCTGCGCATGGACATCGTCGATGAGCAGCTCGACACCATGGGCCGCGCCTTCCTCGGCCTCACCATCGGCTGCGCCCGCTGCCACGATCACAAATTCGATCCCATCTCCGCCAGCGATTACTACGCGCTCGCCGGCATCCTGCGCAGCACGAAGACGCTCAAGAATTACACCGACAACGTCGCCCACTGGATCGACACGCCACTGCCGCTCGATGGCGCATCCGAAACCGTGATGCAGCAGCATGAGAAGCAGGTCACCGCCTTGAAGGATCAAATCGCCGCGATCAAAGACGATCTGCGCGATGCGGGCAGTGCTGATCTGCGGAAACGCAAGGGCATCACCAGCCGCGATCTTCCTGGCATCGTCGTCGATGACAGCGCCGCACAGAAGGTCGGCATGTGGAAGGAGTCCACCAGCTACGCGCCCTACATCGGCGCCGGCTACGTCAGTGACAACAATGATGGCAAAGGCGAGAAGACCATCACCTTCACGCCGAAACTTCCGAAATCCGGCCGCTACGAAGTGCGCGTGGCTTTCAACGCCGGCCCCAACCGCGCCGAAAATGCCACCGTCACCATCCTGCATGCCGACGGTGAGGAATTGAAAGGCATCAAAATGGTCACGGACAACCTCAAGGGCCTGCAATTCGCCTCGCTGGGCACCTATCGCTTCGAAGCCAACGGCCAGGGCTTCGTGCTCATCGCCAACGCCGGTTCACAAGGTTTCGTCACCGTCGATGCCGTCCAGTTCGTGCCGGCGGATGAAACCATCGTTGAGGAGGTTGCCAAAAAAGACTCACCCACCGCTTCAAAGCTCAAGCAGCAGCTCGCCGACCTCGAAAAGCAGCTCAAAGCGCTGCAAAAAAACATACCCGAGCGTCCCGAAGCCATGTCCGTCGCCGAAGATACCGCGCCGGAAGATGCCAAGATCCACATCCGCGGCAGCACGCGCAATCTTGGTGCCACGGTGCCACGCAGCTTCATCCAGGCCGCCATGCGACCCGGTGCGCCACCGGTTCCCGCAGATGCCAGCGGTCGTCTCCAACTCGCCCAGTGGATCACCTCCCGCGATCATCCGCTCACCGCCCGCGTCATGGTCAACCGCGTTTGGCACTGGCTCTACGGTGCTGGGATCGTCCGCACCACCGACAACTTCGGCTCCACCGGCGAATTGCCGAGCCACCCTGAACTGCTGGATTATCTCGCCATCAAGTTCATCGAAGACGGCTGGAGTTTGAAGCGCCTCGTCAAGGAGATGGTGATGTCGCGGACCTATCGCCAAGCCTCAAGTGCTCAGTGCTCAGTGCTTAGTGCTCAGTCCCGCACAGCGAATACTGAGCACTCCACACTGAGCACTGAGCACTTCGCCTCTTTAGCCCAAGACCCCGACAATCGCCTGTTCAGTCACATGAACCGCAAACGCCTCGACGCCGAATGCCTGCGCGATGCCATGCTCGCCGCCGCCGGCACCTTGGATCGTGCCTTTGGCGGCCCCGGTGTCAGCGAGGTCAAAGCGGTCGATGCCAACGACCAGAAGATTCAAAACATCGAGTACGGCTACCAGTTCCTCGACACGCGCCGCAGCCTCTACACCGCCGCCTTCCGCAACGTGCGCCACCCGCTCTTTGAAGTCTTCGACTTCGCCGACATCAACCAGCCCATCGCCCAGCGCACCACCAGCACCGTCGCCACCCAGGCGCTGTTCCTGATGAATTCCCCCAAAGTCATCGAACAAGCCCGCGCCGCTGCCGATGTCGTGCTCAAAGCATCCGACGACACCACCAAGCGCATCGACACCGCCTTCCAAAACTCCCTCAATCGCGCCCCTGCCGCCAAAGAGCAGACGCAAGTCCGCGACTTCCTCGAATCATCCTCTTCCGGCAACGCCACCGCCGAAGAAACCCGCGACTTGTGGGCACGCTTTATTCAGACGCTGTGGTCCACGCCGGAGTTTCGGTTCTTGGATTGAAATCCTAGCCCGTTCATGTCAGGCGGATGATCGGCTGAGCCCCCTTTGGCACCGACGATAAGGTCGCCGTTATGCATCGTCCCGCGAATGACGTTGTGATGCATATCCATCTCCGGGCGGATCATTTCTGTTCAGCCGCATGTGCCAGGCGGAACAGTTGCTTTGGCGGCGTTTGGCGGCACTTTGCCTGCATGACACTGACGCTGACCCTGCAAGATGAAACCTGCGCTGCCGACTTGAGTCCGGAGGAGGCGCGTGTGGACCTGGCGTGCTCCATGTTCGCACGCGGAGCGCTCAGCAAGCTGTCCGCCGCCGCGCTGGCGGGGCTGGATTTCTTCCGCTTTCAATCCGCTCTCGCCGAGCGTCGCATCTCCGCCTACACCGATGAAATGCTTGATGAGGACATGCGCCATCTTGCCGCCCTCAAGACCCAATGATCGTCGTGGCAGACACGTCCGTGCTGCTGAACCTCTGCCGAATCAAGGGGTAGGCGGGCGTGGGGATCGGCTTTGAAGGGTAGATGATAGTAGATAGTTGATGGATGATAGCCTGATTGTGAGACGAGCTGATTTCCAGGCCATCAACTATGAACCATCCTCTATCAACTCCAGCGCATTCACCCCGCGCTCCAAGGTTCGGATGTACGCCACCAGGTACTTTTTCGCCATTCGTCATTCGGATTTCGTCATTCTCCCTCACTCCAAGGCCTCAGCCAGGGCCTGCTGCGGGTGTCCCTGCTGCTTCTGCCTTGTGGGGATTCGATGGATGAGATGTTTCTGGAGCTCGCCTGACTAAACAATGATAACGGGGACATTGATCTCGAGCCCATCTCTTGAAACAAAACCCAATTTCCCTTCCATCAGACGATCAAACACGACTACAAGCCCCCACTCTTGAGGTGGGAGTTCAACTTGTCCGTCCGAATTGATCGGAACAGTCTCACCATCGATTGTAACCAGCTTCTTGGCTACATTCACTGATGCTATTTGGAGGGTAATGCTGTGCTCGATGTTCACTCGTTTCCCGTCAGGACTTACCCGAATTTGCAGTTCCCCAATCGGCACGGTGCGCGCATATGATGAAGCCGATGTTGGAGCTGGCATTTCTTTCGGCTGTTCTATTGGCTCGTCCGGTTGCGCCAAGTGCGATTTAGGTTCTGGCGTGTCTGACGTTGCTGCGGGCTGGACCACAATGCCAGGAAGTGGCTCCGGCAGGTCATCTGGGATGAGTTCTGGCGAACGGAATCCGTAGGCAGCAGCCTTTTCACTTGCTTCCTTCATGGCTTTTTCTGCGCGCCCAACTGCATTCATCTCGCGCTCACGAGTTGACTGCATTGATTTCGTTTTGGCCCAGCGGAGCCATGCCCATTTCTTCAAATCTTCGGAAGCAAAGCTCGAAGCCGCCAACGCCTCATAATATGGAAGTGTTTCCCTGAACAAACCAGCCCGTTCAAATGCTCGCCCTACAAGCAAGGGGTGAATCTCTTGATGCCAGGTGAATGTGCTTGGGAAGTGGGTTTTTAACCATTCGGCTAAAAGGGTTTTCAGATCATTGCGAGCACTTTCAATTCCACGGTTCTCGACAACTGCTTCAATAAAGGGTCGCGCATACGTTCGTGGGCTGCTTTTCGCCCGCAATTCCAAAGATGAAATAGACACTCCTTCCGTGCGCCCTTTCCGCAGCAGTTCAATAACAGAAGCCCACAAATCTTGATTCGCGAGTTGGGTAATAATCTGCTTCAACGAACTGGCCCTTCTGGAATCGTCGCCGCCTTTTTCAGCGAGTTCAAGAAGGCTGGCTAGCAACGGAATGTCTGTGAGTCGTTCGATCTCTCCAAATGCCGCCTCACTATCACCAGCAATTAGCTGAGCACGGACAAGAGTTGGAAGCTGAGTAGCATTGATGCGATCCCGGCCCTCCCGCTGCACCAGTGTTATAATCTCATCAGCAAACTTGCGGTCACCCTGGTGGCGAAGAAGGTCGCCATAGGCATCCATGTTTTGTGGAAATGGCAGAGTGGCAGCCTTGGCCTGCAAGAACAGTCCCTCAAATTTGGAACGAGCTTCAGGTGGTATAGAATCCCAGTGGCGAAATGCTTCGCTCATTAGGACACCTCGGAAGGCAAGATGCCCAAGCACCTCGTTGGGAAGACGGATGCCCTGTTTCACCAACTTTACTGCATTGCGATATGTCACAGACCACATGCCTGACTCCGAAGCCTTGTCAGCTAGCATGCGGTTCAAAGCTAGAAGGATCATATCCGGCCAAACGGCGCTCGTTAGTATCTCTCCCTGTGCTTCAGGCAAATCAAGCGCTTCTGCCAAATCCTTGATCAATGCCACACCTTCACTGAAGTCTCCCTGTGCCTTTAAATATATGGCGAACTTCCAATGAATGCCATTCTTGATGTCTGGGCGTTGATCCGAAAGACTTACGATAAAGGCCAATCCTTCCATTCGTGCATTCCAGGCTGCAGCGATACTCAGGTCGAATTTCTGGAGTTCTTGCCATAGTTTCGCTGCCCCCAAAAAGTCCTTTTCGAGTTCCAGCGCCTCGGCTCGGCATCGCTTTTCATCCGAAGGTTTATTTGCGGTTCGATACGACTGGGCGGCTTGACGGAGCAGGGTTCGATCTTTCCGTATCCGTCCTTCGTTTTCTAGCTTTCGTGCTGTCTCGACAGGATCCTCGCGGTCACCCTCCCATGCCTCGGGTGATCCCTTGACCACCTGTCCGGTCATGTTTTTGTCCCATTGCGCTACATTCTGTGCTCTCAGTATGGTGTTATCCTGATTGGCGAAAATCTGGTTCCAAAAACCATCAATGTGTTCCTGGCTATCGATGATGAAGAGGCGTTTTCTTGGTCGGCTTGCGGCTACATATAGGCGATTCCAGAAATACTGAGGTTCGATTGCCTGATCGCCAGATAATTCGACGGACTCGTCTGTGAGGGCATTGCGCAAGGCTGGCGGACAAGCTGCACCAAAACCAAACAAGACCACACGCGGAAACTCCAACCCCTTAACCCCGGTCGGACACACCACGTTCTTCGGTACTCCAGCATCATCAAATTCAACGTAGTCCGCGAGTCCATTTGCTTTAGCCCACTCCCCCTCAAACCCTTCTTCGCATGGCACGATAATACGGATTTCAGACTGGCTTTTGAGCATGTTGAGCGAGTCGGGCGTCCTCTCGAAATAGGCGACGAGCGGAACATCATCGTCATCCTCCCAAGGGTGCTGGGGTTTGATCTCCGTAAAACCAAAAATCACACTACGAATCAGTTGAAGGCTGTTAATAAACCGAACGATGTGATGACTGGAACGGTAGTTGTATGTCAACTCTTGGTAGTTGATCTCGCCCTTTTTTTGCCCCGGGAATGACTTGATGAATTTGTCGGTGAAGAACGCCTTGGTTGCCTCCCATCTAAATCCGGTCGGATTGAGTGTTTGAAAAGGATCGCCAGCGAAAGCGATTGGGGTCTGCGCAAGCTGAAAGCTGTTCAAAGTTCGTGCATTGAAAAGAAAGTGTTGGTGAAGCACTTCAAGCTCGATTCGGGTAAAGTCCTGCGCCTCATCGCAGAACACGACAGGATGCTCAGGAGACACTAGCGCATGCTCGAGAACATACCGTGCGAGGTCTTGATGATCCCAGTAGCCAAAGTTCTTTTGATCCTCCGAATACCGCTTCCACACTTTCTCGAAGACGATTCGATAGGTATCTGGCGTGACGCTTTTTTGCTTTGAAGGAATCTCCAGATAATCATCAGGATCTAGATAGCCTTCCGGGCTGATTCCTTTGATGTAAGTCCGAATCACATGCCATGAAATATCGGCGTTATAGAGGTCGCGTGCGCGTGCCTCGGCACGAAACCGATCTTCCCACCACAGCTTGAACCTACCGTAGTCAAACAACAGTTCGGATCGAAACAAATTGGACGGAGCTAAGCTTTGGAGCCACTCGTGAAAATTACGAAGTGATGCAGCGACACTTTGTTCGTTCTGTTTGATCCACTGATCGAAAGACTGCCCTTGTTCGGATTTGCGTCCGTGACGCGCCCTCAAAATTGAACGCACACTTGTGTTTGACCGCGCTAGCAACTCATTGTTACACGCAAACAGGACTGGACCCTTGGTCGCCTTGCCGCTCTCCAGATGATGAAACAGATATTCAGAGAATATGTATTGCAGGATGGTGGACTTGCCGCTTCCTGCACTTCCGTTGATGAATAGCGGGTATCCACCATCTGGCCGCCTCGCAGACTCCAAGACCTCTATCTCCTCAAAAGAAAGCGCCATATTGCCATCCTGGTCGTTCTGCACTTGCAGCCAAGCATCTTCGTTCAGAAGCAGTTCCTGCGGGTAGGCTCGTTTGGTCTTTCGGAGAACCGCCTCCATATCTGGGTCATTTGCGCAAAGCAGTTCTGGGTAACGTTCTCTAACAGCCTCGTAGGGTGCGTTGCCTTTAAACGATGTGAACAAGATGACCATCTTCTTAGCGGGCACTCGTCGAAACAGAATTCCATACTGGGGGTCCTTTTTGCATCTCGCTTCAGCCAGAACCGCCCCCGAAGCATCCATTGTCTCAAACACTGGATCGATAAAAATGTTTTTTCTATCCTTAAAGCCTGGAGAAGAAATGGTATCGACCCAAAGCTTCGTTTCACAGCAATGAAAGTCCTGATAAATGTTCTCCGAGGAGTTCAGTGCCGAGTGGAGAAATGCTACCTCATTGTCAGTGGGCTTTGGGGGCGGCGGCGGCGGCGGGTCTTGCCTGCCATTTACATAAGCGGTGAGATTTGCTTCATTGAGTTCATCACCCATCCCATCGAAACCGGGGAGCACTTTCCAACTGGAGTCTCCAAATTGCTTGTATTCCTTGCCACCACGAACCAACAAGCGAAGGAAGGCAACAACGATGTGGTCCTTGAGGATGATGTCACGTGCAACCACTCTAATCTGGCGCTCGAATCGCTTCTTTAGGAACGGTGGCGGAAACCTGTCAAACACCTCCAGGGTCTGGGCGGATTCCACCTTCTTTTTGAAGTTCTCGACCTCGGCCGTGTATTGCTGCTGCTTGATCTCCTTGCGGCACTGTTCAGTGATATAGACGTAGATAGCCATGGCCGTGTGGTTTTAGGTGTTGGAAGTGCTTTCCGAATTTCTTTTCAAAATTACCGATGATACTCCTGCAATGCCCGCAGGTGGCGCGTTGCTGTGGTTGGGGGGAAACGGTCTGGCAAGCCATTAGGGCTGCCAGACCGCCAAGGTTATGCCAGCGGGCGGTCCACCTGCAGGCCGAAGGCTTTCCGCTGCGCGGCGTTAGTTTCGACGCGGTGGGGGTAGGCCATGTCGGCGGTGAGTTGGAGTTCGCGGCGGGCGGGGTTGATTTTCGTTTCGACGAGGGTGCGGAGGTCTTGGAGGAGGGCGCTGGCGGTTTGCTGGGCCTGGGCTTGGGCCCAGTCGGCATTCTTGTACTTGTCCGCCAGGGTGGCGATGGCGGTGATCTCGGTGGCGATGACGCCTTTGAGGACGATTTTCGGCGGGGTACCGGTAAGCTGGTCACGGGCGTATTCGGCGTGGCGCAGCACTTCGCCAGTGATGGCGTTGCTGAGGTTGTGGCCGATGCCGAAGGCGGCACGCTGGGCGTCGTCGCTGGCGAAGGTGCGGCGGGCACCTTTGAGGATGGGATCGAGGGCGGTGAGGAGTTTTTCACGCGCCTCGCTCTCCTCCTGCGTGCGGGTGCCTTTCCCGGCACGGGCTTCAGCGATGTCGTTTTGCAAATCATCCGCTTTCACGAGGTGTTCGCCGAGCTTCGTCTGGTCGGCGGCGGACCAGTCACGCTCAGCGAGTTTGGCGGCGACTTCGGGCTTGGCTGCCTCCAGATGGCAGTCGTCGGCGAGGTCGATGGCATCGACGAGGCTCTGGCTGATGAAGCCGGCTTTGGCACGTTTGGCTTTGCCGTTGCTGGCTGGCTCTGGGGCGGGTGTGGGTGCGTCTGGCATGGTGGTTGGGTGGGTTGGAGGCTGGATGCTAGATCTTGGATACTGGATGGATGGATTCGTGGGAACGTCTGGTTCTGAACGGGATCAGCGAATCTCTGCGTTCGCTCCCTCTGTGTCCCTCTGGGTCCTCCGTGGTAGAAAATGGAGTTCACCACAGAGATCACCGAGAAGCACAGAGACGGGGAGATTGCTGCAAGTGACTCTTTTTTTGGTGAAATGGAAGTAACTTGAGCCAAACTGGCACACATTCACCTTTCTCTGGCCGCCATTGCCTTTTCTCTGACGGTCATTCGCGTTTGTCTGGCTCCCATTCGCCGTTCGTGGAGGCTGGTTCGCAGTTCTCTGGCGGGGATTGGGACTGCGATGGCGGCCATTCGCGTTTCGATGACAACGATTCCCACGTCTCTGACGGGGATTCGCGGTCCGATGACTGCTATTGGTGGAACGCTGACGCCTGTTCACCATCCGGGGCGATTCGCGCTGCCCGCACGGGACGGCGATCCCGCCATCCGTAGTCGCTTGAGACTGCGATGAGGGACGAATCTGATGCTGGCGGTAGGCGGCCGACATATAATTACCGGTGTAAATACCCGATATGGGTGCCGTCTGTCACGAAAAAAGGGGCTCAACCATGAAGTTCAATGTGAAAGCATCGGCCTGAAGGGCCGCAGGATTCCAGCCCAGGGCGAAAAAGCCCTGGGATAACATGGGGCCAACAAGATCAAAGGTCATGGCGCTCTGCAAGAGCGCAGGAGAGCTGCCGCCGCCGTTCCTGCGCTCTTTCAGAGCGCGACCTGAGGTCCATGAGATCCATTGCTCGCCGACCCAGGGCGGCAGTCGCCAAGGCTCCTTGGCCCTGGGCTGGGTTTCTTCGCGCCGTTGGCGCGGTCTGGCGCGTTGGCTTGAGCTATTGCGATCTCTGCCTGATGTTTTCAGGTGAGTTCAGTGTCTGGCGCTTCATCCGTTGCTGTCTCCGCGTCTGGAGCGGCGGCTTTGGCTTTGCGTTTGCGCGGAGCGGCCTTGGTTGCGGCCTTCTTGGTGACTTCGGGAGTTTCTGCGACTGGCAGTGGCTCATCTCCTGGGAGAATGAAGATGCTGCAGTTGCCGCAGATTTGCACCGCCATGTCCTCTCTGAGCATGTCAGCGAGCTGGCCACTGGGCAGGGAGATGAAACATCCGCCGCAGACTTTATTGCGCATCTTCGCCGCACCCTTCTTACCTTTGGAAATGCGGAGATCGTAATGATGCAGAATGGCGGCGGGCAGGCGCTCGCGAACATGATTGCATTCAACGGTGAGTTTTTTGAACTCGGACGTGCCTGACGTCAGGCGGCGTTTGCTGGCGTCCAGCTCCGTGAGCTGGCCGAGGTCTTCGATTTGGGTGGCGATGGGTGTCATGTTCTTGGGTGGTTGGTTGATTTGGGAGATTCAGTCGTCTTTGAGGCTCGGGCGCGTCTTCACCCACAGCTTCAACATGCCTTCACAGGCCGTTTTCACGCCGGTGTAGCGTTCGGGAACTTCGGCACGGCTCCCGAAGCAGGTGATCACGCGCGTGGCCATCGGCTCCCGCTCAAGCTGCTGCTGCACGTGCAGCGTGTAGTCGTCGTAATGCCGTGGTGCCACGACGAGAAGCTGCGCGGCCATCTGGCACACCGCCACCGGACTCCAGTGGCATGGGGACAGCCTGGAAATGTCCTCCGGATAAATCTGGTCGAACTCTTGATCCTTGAAAGCGTGCAGGAATTCGTTGTCGGACTGAATGCGCGGGTTCTGGGTGGGTTGGCAGGTATGGACTGGCATGGTGTCTGCCAGCAGCGCATATCGACGGCCAAGCGGCCTGGGTGACGAGATAGACCATGGAGATCAAAGCCCCCAGCGCTAGACCTCATTTCGGAATAAACCGGGCGTCACGGCTGCCACCACGCATCCAGCTTCGCGCTCAATTCCTTCACTTTCTCCGCGCTGTCAGCCGCCAGATTCTTTTCCTCGGTCGGATCGGCCTTCAGGTCGTAGAGTTCGACGACATCGTCCGGTTGGTTGGCTTTATGCGGCACGATGAGCTTGGTCGTGCCCTCAACCATCCAGCGCCATTTGAGGCTGGAAGCGGGGACGTTCAAATCGACGAAGTTGTGAGTGAAGCATTCGCCATAGATGGCCTTGCGAGCGTTCACAGCGGCATCATCGAGCAGATTGATGCCCGGCATGGCCTTGGTCGGCTCCAGACCGGCGGCTTTGAGCAGTGTTGGCGCGAGATCGATCGATTGGGCGAGTTCGTCAGACATCTTCGGCTGCACCTTGCCGGGCCAGCGAATCATGATGGGGGAGCGCAGGCCGCCGTCGTATTGGCTTTGCTTCGACTTCGCCGCGTACTTGCCGGTCTGGGGATTCGTGATCCAACCGTTGTCGCTGACATAGACGAAGATGGTGTTTTCCTTCATCCCATTGTCATCAATGTGCTTCACCAGAGCGCCGCAGGTCTCGTCAAACCAGTCCACCATGGCCCAATACTTCGCCACATGCTCGCTGGGGGCCTTGTCCTTGTATTTGTCGAGCAAACGCTGCGGCGGCGTGTGGGGATCATGCGGCATCATTGGCGCATACCAGACGAAGAATGGCTTCTGCTGCTGCTTCGCCTCGCCGATGAAATCATAGATCGGCTGCATCGTCTTGCGGCCGATGTCGAGGCCTTTGTCGCCGTGGCGGCCGCCTTCGGTCATGCCGTGGGTGAAGCCGCCGCGTGAGTAGTGCTTCTGCCACCACTTGCCGGTTTGCAGGCTCAGGTAGCCTTTCTGCACCAGCATCTTTGGCAGCGTGCCGGCGTCTTCGAGGTGCTGGCTCATCACCTCGCGTCCTGCCTCAAACTCCGGCCCCTTGGCCTGACCCTTCTTCTTTCCGGCTCCGAGTACGAGGGGCGGATCGTTGCTCGTCACCTTGTGCTGATGCGGATACAGCCCCGTGATCATCGTCGCCAGACTCGGGCAGCACAGACTGCTGGTCACATAACCCCGGCGGAACGTCAGGCTCTCGCTCGCCAGCTTGTCCAGATTCGGTGTCTGGATGTCTTTGTTTCCCATGAAGCCATAATCGCTCCACAAATGGTCATCCGAGATGATCATGACAATGTTCGGCGGCGCATCCGCGGCGGAAACGAGGCACGGCAGGGCCAGCAGGGAGAGGAAAAGTCGGCGGATCATGAGGCGCAGAACAACGACAGCGCGAGAAAGCATCTTGCCAGCGAATCGGAAGCGCGTTGAATCACACCCTATGGATGCCAACACCCCTCCACCCCTGCCAGCCAAAGGCTCCTTGTGGTTTGCCTGGATTCTCGCCACGGCGGTCATTCCTGGCCTCACCCTGGCCGTACTGCCGTTGCTGCCTGAGAATAACAGCCTGCCACAGACGATCATGGCTCTGGGAGGCATCAGTGCTTTAGTCCTGCACATCGTCTCCAGCATCAAACTTGGCAAAGGCCGCTCCGCCGGTCTCGTCGTTGGCCTGATCTTCGGCGGCTGGGCGCTCATGCTGGTTTCCTTTTTTGCCGGCTGCCTCGTACTCATCACCAACGAATGATGAGCGCCACCCTCCTCAAGCGCACCACTTCACGCTGCCCGCAATGTCACACGCCATGCCCTGCCACGGTGGAGCAGGTGGATGGCAAGGTCTTCATGAAGCGGCGCTGCATCGCGCATGGCGAGTTCAGCGCCTGCATCGCTAGTGATGCGCGGTTTTATTGGCTGGCGCAGGGCAAGGAGGAGAATCGCTGCTACTCGGGTGGCGCATGCTGCACGGCGGAAGGCAAGACCGCAGGCACGCTGGGCCGCAATGCGGAAGGGCGTGGCACGAATCCCATCGAGACGCTCTCCACCTGCCTCGCGCTGATCGAAATCGTCAACTCCTGCAATCTCTCCTGCCCGACCTGCTACGCGGATTCGCCCATCGGCATCGGTTCGAAGGTGGATGCAGTGCCGATGGCAGAAATACAGGCTCGTGTGGACGGCGTGATCGCCCGCAAGGGCAAGATCGAGATATTGCAGCTTTCCGGCGGCGAACCGACGCTGCATCCGCAACTGGCCGACATTTGCCGTTGGGCGAAGCAACACGAGCAGATCGACTTCCTGCTGATCAACACCAACGGTGTCCGCTTCGCCAAAGAACCCGCGCTGTGCCAAGAACTCGGTGAAATCTTCCGCAACGGCGGCTTGCAGGTCTATTTGCAGTTCGATGGCTTGCAAGTGGCCGGACACACAGCACTGCGCGGCGCCGATCTGCGCGAGGTGAAGCAAAAGGCGCTCGCCAACCTCGCCGCAGCAAACATACCCGTCACGCTGGCGATGACGGTGACGCATGACAACCTGCCGCATCTCTGGCAGACGATTCGTTTCGGTCTCGATGATGCCAACATCCACGGTGTGACCTTCCAGCCGGAGTTTTTGAGTGGGCGCAATGAAGCGACCAACGCCAAGCAGCGACTCAACACCGCTGACATCCTCCTGGCCGCTGTCGAACAATCAAAGGAGCAGCTCCGCTTTGAAGACTTCACGCCCCTGCCCTGCGGTGACCCCAACTGCGCCACCATCGGCTATCTCATTCGTCGTGATGATCAGGTCTGGCACGTCAGCGACTTCCTCGACTTCACCAAGCTGCAAGGCTTCCTCCAAGACAAGATCCACTACACGCTCGCCGACCTCGCTAAATGCGGCTGCGAGAACGAACCGCTCGGCGAACTGCTCAAGACGATGGAGCAGACCCGCAGCATGGCCTTCCGCCTGATGGTGAAGCCGTTCATGGATGCGTGGACGTGGGACGAGGACCGCATCGACCGCTGCTGCACGCATGTCATTCGACCCGATGGCAAGCTGGACTCCTTCTGCCGCTACTACTCCGGCTTTCCCGACACAAAAGCAGCTTTGTGAACTCAGCGCCTCAGCATCAGCTCATTCCCGGCAACGCCGCGTATGCAGCGCTGATGGCAGCGGGCATTCTCATCGGTGCGGTGTTTTGGTATCGACGCTCCAAAGGCCAAAGCGACCTGCTGCTCATCTATCTCGGTGCCCTCATCGGCGGTTTCGCGGGAGCGAAGATCGCCTACCTGCTCGCGGAAGGCTGGCTTGAATGGCATCAACCTGACCGCTGGCTGCGCTGGGCCACAGGCAAGTCCGTGCTCGGTGGTTTGCTCGGCGCTTATGCGGGCGTGGAAGGCACCAAGCACCTCGTCGGCCACAAAGCTTCCACCGGCGATGCTTTCGCGGTGATCGTGCCCATCGGCATCCTGCTTGGCCGCTTCGGCTGCTACTTGAACGGCTGCTGCCTCGGTAAACCGACCGCGGGTGTGTTTGCCGCTCGCGACATCAATGGCATCATGCGCTGGCCTGCTCCTGCCGTCGAAGGTGCCTTCCAGATCGTCATGCTCATCACGATTCTGCTGCTGCAACGACGCGGCCTGCTGCGCGACCGGCTATTCTTCCTCTACCTCACCGCCTACGGCCTGCTGCGCTTCTTCCACGAGTTCATGCGTGACACGCCAAAGGTTTTCCTCGGGCTCAGCGGCTATCAGTTCATCGCGCTGGCCATGGCCGCACTCGGCTTCATCATGCTGCATCGCCGCAGCAAATCCATGCTTGCACCTGCGATGTGAGAAGGCAGCCTGAAGCCATGAATGAAAACCTCCGGCGTTTGTTGCCGGTGCTCCTCACCTCCATCCTTCCGCTGGCTTCGTGCAAGCTGCACGTCGGCTCCCTTGCCTCAAACGCCCTTCATCGGGTGGTGAGTCCATTGTCTTCCGATCCCCTGGACCACCTGCTGGACCCCAGTTTCAAGCAATGGGCCGCCCGACCCGGTCCCTTGCTGGAAGTGCAGGCCAGCAAGAGCATTGCGAGCAGCCTGTTCATTCGCGACGACGAACTGGCCAAAGCCCGGAAAGCACCACGCCCCAGCTCTGGCATCCGCGGCAGGGCCGGAGATCTGGTAGGATTTGTCACGACGCTGCTGGCCATTGCCAGCGGCTCCACCAAAGAAGACAAACTGGGCTCCATCGATGACAAACGCCGCCAACTGGCAATCAACGAATTTCCCTTTGTGCTGCTGCAAGGCGAAGAACTGCTCTACCTCAAAC
This sequence comes from Prosthecobacter sp., assembly GCF_046154365.1. Classification (GTDB taxonomy): domain Bacteria; phylum Verrucomicrobiota; class Verrucomicrobiia; order Verrucomicrobiales; family Verrucomicrobiaceae; genus Prosthecobacter. Next base: position 45,935 of record NZ_JBJXFV010000189.1, on the reverse strand, counting down.
AGGACGACCAACCCTGGCCTCAGATCGCCCGAGCCGCCAATCGCAGCAAGGTGACGGTCATCACGCCTGACGGCACCTTCTTCGGCATCGCCCAGCGCATTCACTTCCGCAGCGGCTCCTCAGAAGTGATCCTGGAAGGCGATCCGACGGTGCAATCCGGCCAACAGCACATCAAAGGCACCAAAACCGACACGATCATGAAACTCGACTTCGCGAAACGACGCGTGACCGTCAACGGGCCGGTGATTGAGAAGAAGCTGTTCCGCTGAGGCATCACGTATGTGTGCTGATGTAATCCAGATCATCCAAGAAAAGCTGGCGCGAATGTCAGCATGTCCCCTCCCCCAGCCTCTCCCCGAAGTTTGTCGGTGAGCAGTTCATGCTCATGGCGGGGAGAGGAGAAACGCGCTCTGGCTCCGACATACTGACAATACGGCTCAACGACGATCTCCCTCTCCCCGCCCTCAAAACATCTTTGTGCCAGGATCGACTTCGGGGAGAGGGCTGGGGTGAGGGGCCGCCATGTCGGATGGTGATACGTTCGTGTCTTGAATCCGAAATCCACGCTTGCACGCGTCAGGCCAGAACGGCAGTCTGGCGTCATGAAACGGGAAAAACTCCGGCGCTTGCTGTTTGTGAGCGCAGCCTGCCTGCTCTCCTTCCCCTGGCTCACGCCGTGTGTCGGCATCTGGTCCGCCGCAGGGGTGAACGGTGCGCATGACAGCATCACCAAACGCGATGAACCGCTGGCACGCCTGCCCACGAAACAGCTCAAGCAATGGGCCGCCAAACCGGGGCCAAAGCTCACGGTCATGCAGCGGCAGACCATCCCGCGAAACTCCCTCATCACCGAGGCCGAACTGTCTGCGGCCAACGGCGGCAGGAATGCGCCGCGTCCCGGCACTCTCGTCGGCAAAGGCGCGTCCGCCGTCGTTGATGGCCTGACTTACACTCTGACATGGGTTGATCCGTTCACCTGGGTCTCACAGAATTCCATGGGTATGGAGCCAACGAAGCCGCGCAGGCAGTTGGTTCTGTGCGAATCGCCGTTTGTGCTGCTCGAAGGCAACAGCATCCGCTTCACGCGATCTGGCAAAAACGGCCCGGTCCTGCTTGCCCGTGCCACCGGTGCCACGGTGACGGTCATCACGCCTGACGGCACCTTCACCGCCCGGGCTCAAGACATCCATTTTCGCGGCCCCTCTCAAGAAGTGCTGCTGGAGCAGCCCTACAGCGTTCATTCCGGCCGTCAGTTCCTGAGATTCCCCAAAGACGGCTCCCTCGTGAAACTGAATTTCGTGAAACGCAGTGTTTCATGCAGCGGCACCGTCTTCGACTGATCATTTCAGGGCACCCCCGAAAACTCACACACAGATCAATGCAGAAGATATTTTCCCGCAGATTCAGAAAACCCACAGATGGAATGCTTCGGGTCCGAATCTGCGGGTTTTCTGAATCTGCGGGAATAATTCAGTTTCCGGGAGTGCCCTTCAAGCTTTCGCGGTAATTCGCCCACTTCTCGCGCAGTTCCTTGAGAATACCGGCGTGTTGGGCATCAACGATGAGGTTCTTTTCCTCCAGCGGGTCGGCTTCGAGATCGTAGAGTTCCTCGACGAGCGGATTCGGCTCCATCCAGCGAATGTATTTCCAGCGCTGCGTGCGCACGGCCTCGCTGGGCGGAATGCGGGCGGCGACGCTGTGGTGCTCGTAGAAAAACTCGGTGCGCCAGTCTTTTGGCGTCGAACCTTCCAGCACAGGCTTCAAACTGCGGCCCTGCATGGCGGCGGGAGCTGGAATGCCGGCCAGATCGAGCATGGTGGGCGCGAGATCGACGTTCAGCGCCATCGCCTCGACTTTGATGCCGCGACGTTCTTGTGGCAGACGCGGATCGCGGATGATCAGCGGCACGCGCATGTCTTCTTCATAAGCATACCATTTGTCCGCCATGCCACGATCGGCCAGCGCGTAGCCGTTGTCGGCGGTGAAGATGATGATCGTGTTCTCCAGCAGCTTCTGCTGCTCCAGTGTCGCCAAAAGACGGCCAATCTCGCGATCCACACCGGTGATGAGGCGGTAGTAGTCATGCAGGATGTCCTGCGCCTTCTGCGGCTCATCGAAGCGCCACTCCCAGCGGCGGCGGCCTTCGCTCTTTTGCACGAATTCGGGCAGACGCTTGAACGCTTCGTCAGTCGCCAGCTTGGGCAGTGGAATCTCGATGCCATCGTAGAGGCCTTCGTCACGCGGATCCGGCTCATACTCGCGCTTTTCATGATCGCGGGCATGCACGGCGTTGAAACTGATGCTCAGCGAGAACGGTTTGTCCTGCGGCGCCGTCGTCAGAAAGCTCAGTGCGTCATTGCCCATCTTCGCGGTCTTGTGCGTGCGCGTGGGATCGTTCGGTTCGATGAAAAATCTGCCCGCTTGGCCCGGTTCGCCGCGCCAGAAGTCAAAGCTTGCTCCCCGCTCCGTCGTGAGCTTCGCATTGCCCACACCATACTTGCCGATGAAGCCGGTGTGATAACCCGCCGCACGCAATTGCCCCGGATAGGTACTCTGCCACGCCTCGTCCGTGATGCCCGTGGCAAAATCACCGATGCCATGCCGCCGCATCCATTGCCCGGTGAGGTACGTCGCCCGGCTCACCGCGCAGATCGAGGTGGTGACGAACATGTTCTTGAACAGCACGCCCTCCTTTGCCAGCCGGTCAATGTTCGGCGTCTGCACGATCTTGTCGCCCATGCAGCCCAGCGCGTTGTAGCGCAGGTCATCGACGAGGAGGAAGACGAAATTGGGTTTGGCAGGCGCGGCGCTGGCAGATGAAAGCAGCAGCAGACAGACGATGAGAGAGCGGAGCATCATGGGAGTGTGTGAACGTGCGGCAGGTGCGGCTTTTTGCGCTGGATCGCGGCTTGCCAGCGATGGACGGAGAGTTACGCTAGGCGCATGCCCACCGTGCTCGACCTCATCAACGAACCCAGCCTGCGCGAGTCCATGCTTCACTCCCTCCAGCAGCGCTGGCATGATCCTGCGCCGCATGATGACCCGGGTGAGGACCGGCTCATGTTTTCCGGCTTCTCGTGGGATGGCTATCTCGCGCTGGATGATGCGCTCGGCCATGACCGCTCCAGTCCGCGCCTCTATTTCCTCGACGGCATGGTTGAAATTATGAGCACCTCATCGAAACACGAAGAACTCAAGAAATGGCTGGCCGATTTGATGGCGCAATACTTCATCGCCAAGCGCATCCACGCTTACCCACGCGGCCAGGCCACCATCAAGAAACTCAAGGAGGCGGGTGCCGAGCCAGATGAGTCCTGGACCTTTGATGAGCGCAAAGACGTGCCCGATCTGGTGCTCGAGATCAATCTCACCAGCGGCGGCCTGCCCAAGCTGGAAATCTACCAGCGATTTGCCGTGCCGGAAGTCTGGTTCTGGCGCAAAGGCCAGCTCGAAGTCTGGACGCTTGATCGTGGCAACTACACCGGCCCGCATGAAGCCAGTCGGCTGCTGCCAGACGTCCCGCTCCGCCATCTCGCCGAATGTGCCGTCATTGAAGACTGGATGGATGCCATCCTGAAGTTCCGCCAGAGCATCGAAGGCTGATATACCTCGCGTCATCAAGATTTGGGAGTCCCGGGCCTTTGGAGTGATGGAGTGATGGAGTGATGGAGTGATGGAGTGATGGAGTGATGGAGTTCTGCATTCCAGCACTCCACGACTCCAGTACTCCGCAGTCAAGATTCACCAATCATGGTGACGTTGGGTATAGCGCGCCAGCTCTGGCCAAAGCGCTCACGCATGTCCCTGAATGGCCCCCTCTTGCCATTGGCAGTTTTCCATTCTCCATTCCTCCATCTCATGTCACCGCAAGCCCCCGCCAGTCCATAACGTTAATTCCACACCATGGACCCTCTCCTCGAATACCGTCTCGCTCAGACCCGCCGTCAGTTCTTCGGCCAGACCGGCCTGCGCGCGGGCAGCATTGCGCTCGCCAGCATGATGGGATCGCGCTTTGCGAATGCCGCCCCGACTGCCGTGCATCAACCACTGCCGGGACTGCCACATTTTGCACCCAAGGCGAAGCGCGTCATCTACCTGCACATGAACGGTGCTCCTTCACAGCTCGACCTGTGGGACTACAAGCCGCAGTTGCAGCAGTACTTTGACAAAGACCTGCCCGACAGCGTGCGCAACGGCCAGCGCATCACCGGCATGACCAGCGGCCAGGCGCGCTTCCCGGTGGCACCGTCCATCTTCAAATTTCAGCAGCACGGCCAGTGCGGACGCTTTGTGAGCGAGCTGCTGCCGCACACCGCCAAGATCGTCGATGAGATCGCCGTCATCAAAAGCGTCAACACCAGCGCCATCAATCACGATCCGGCCTGCACCTTCGTCATGACCGGCAGCGAGGTGCCCGGCAAGCCCAGCATCGGCTCCTGGCTCGCGTATGGCCTCGGCAGCGTAAGCAACGATCTGCCCGCCTTCGTCGTCTTCACGCCCAGCTTCCCCGCCACCGGGAATGCCCAGGCGCTGTTCACCCGCATGTGGAGCAGCGGCTTCCTGCCCACCAAGTACAGCGGCGTCGCGCTGCGCGGCCAAGGCGATCCCGTGCTCTACGTGAAGAATCCGCCCGGTGTGGATGCCACCGACCGCCGCACCATGCTCGATGGCCTCAACAAGCTGAACCAACTCAATTACGCACGTGCAGGCGATCCCGAAATCCAAACACGCATCGCCCAGTACGAAATGGCCTTCCGCATGCAGACCAGTGTGCCGGAGCTGACCGACCTCAGCAAAGAGAGCAAGGCCACTCTGGAGATGTATGGCGAAGACGTGCATCGCAGCGGCAGCTTCACCCACAGCGCCATCATGGCCCGACGGCTCATCGAGCGCGGCACCCGCGTGGTGCAGATCCTGCATCGCGGCTGGGACCAGCACGGCGGCCTGCCCAAGAACCTCGCCGCGCAGGTCAAGGACACCGATCAGGCCTGCGCCGCGCTCGTGATGGATTTGAAGCAACGCGGCCTGTTGCAGGACACGCTCGTCGTCTGGGGCGGCGAATTCGGGCGCACGGTCTATTCGCAAGGCACGCTGACGAAGGACAACTACGGCCGCGATCATCATCCGCGCAATTTCACCATGTGGATGGCCGGTGGCGGCGTCAAAGGCGGCGTGGAGCACGGCGAGACCGACGACTTCAGTTACAACATCGTCAAAGACCCCGTCCACATCAACGACCTCAACGCCACGATCCTCCACCTCATGGGCATCGACCACCGCAAGTTCAGCTTCAAGTTCCAGGGGCTCGATCAGCGGCTCACCGGCGTCGAAGAGCACCATCCGGTGAAGGCGGTGCTAGCGTAAAGTAGCCATCCTCGCCAGAGGATGGAAGTGCGCTTCCGCAAACACCCGCCACCCACACTCTGGCGAGCGTGGCTACAGGCATGGCTACCGTACGATCTCCACCGTCACCGAACGGTGATCCGACCCCATCTCAGGCCCAATCACCCGCTTCTGCACGCTCAGGCCACCTTTGACCAGCACATGGTCGATGGGAATCATCATCGGCAGCTTCAAGCCCCATGTCGGCGGCCACACCGGATCGACGGAGCGGAATTGCAGGCCGCTCTGCTCACACAGCAGTCGCATACCATCACACCAAGGCGTGGCATTGAAATCTCCTGCCACAATGACTTCACCATGGATGCCAGCGACGATGGCACCGATCTGGGAAAGCTCTTCCCGCCACTCGTGTGCGCTCAATCCGCCCATCGGCGGGATGGCATGTGCGCCGATGAAGGTCAGCGGAACGCCGAGGTGATCGAGATTGAGTACGATGCTGGGCAGCCGCCAGATCGTGAACCGGCGCACCTCGCTGCTTTTCAGTGGCAGCCGCGTGTAGCAAGCGAGACCAAAATTGCCGTCGTTCATCTCCTCGACCCGATGAGGATACTTCACCCGCAGTGGCTCTAGGCTCATGCGCCATGTCTCATCCACCTCCAGCAAGCAAACGATGTCCGCATCCGCTTTCAACACATGCTCGATGGCAGCGACATGATTCTCGTTGTCCGTCATGACATTGAAAGTCATCACCCGCAGGGGCCTCGGTGTCGCACTTCTCGCCACTTCAGCGGTTTGATGTGTGCCATAAACGATCTGCGCATTCCATAGCAACGAAACCACCGCCACCAGCACTAGCAAAGTCCGACGACAACACAGCGCATACAGCAGCACCACGGCACACACGACGATGTATTGCAGCCGAAAGTGCGACAGCAGATCAAACACCCAGCCATAGCGGCCCAGACTGCCCAACCAGGTGCCCGTGAGCGACAGGAATGCGATGACCTCGCAGAATCCGCCCAGCGAGATCGTTGATTTGAGGAAAGATGTTTTTTCGGCAGGTGGCGCGTCGTCACTCATCGGCAATGGCGCGATCATGAACGCGAACTCCACATCGCGCACCTTCTTCTTGCACCGCCCTGCCCTCCTGCCTAAATGCCGCATGGGAAAACTCCAAGACAAGATCGCAGTCGTCACCGGAGCCGGACGCGGCATCGGCAAAGCCATCGCCGAAGCCTTCGCCGCCGAGGGCGCGAAAGTCGCCGTCGTCAGCCGCACGCAGGCCAACGCCCAAAGCGCTGCGGATGCCATCAACGCCGCCCATCCCGGTGCCGCCAAGGCCTACGCACTCGATGTGGCCGATGGCCCCGCCTGCGCCGAGGTCGGAAAGCAAATCCTCGCCGACTTCGATCATGTGGACATCCTCGTAAACAACGCCGGTGTCACCAAGGACGGCCTGCTCCTGCGCATGAGCGAGGAAGACTGGGACATCGTGCTCGATACCAACCTCAAAGGAGCCTTCAACATGGTCAAAGCCGTGCAACGCAGCATGCTCAAGCAAAAAGGCGCACGCATCATCAACATCAGCTCCGTCATCGGCCTCATCGGCAACGCCGGCCAGGCCAACTACGCCGCCAGCAAGGCCGGCCTCATCGGCTTCACCAAATCGCTCGCCCGTGAGTTCGCCGGTCGCGGTGTCACCGCCAACTGCATCTGCCCCGGCTTCATCGCCACCGACATGACGCACGTGCTCAACGATCAAGTGAAGGAAGAGATCTTGAAGAAGATCCCGCTCGGCGACCTCGGTGCCGCCGAAGACATCGCCGCCGCCGCCCTCTACCTTGCCAGCCCTGCTGCACGCTACGTGACGGGTCAGGTGCTCGCCGTCGATGGCGGCATGGTGATGTGAGCAAGAAAGTAGCCATCATCGCTCCGCGTGATGAGCATGGCGCACCGCCAGCACTCAGCGGTCCGCATCACTCGAACGCTTTTCACCTGCACAGCGCCCTCCGCACGTCACGCGGAGCGATGACGGCCACTTTGCTGACGCAGCATCGCCCCCCCCCTTGAAACAGCAGGACGGTTGTGCTAAACACCGCCCATGAAAATGACCTTCGCCATTCCAGACGACTTGAGCCGCCGCTTCCGCCAGGCAGTGCCAGTCGGCGAGCGCTCGGCGGTGGTCAGCGACTTCCTGCGCAAGAAGCTGGGGCCGTCTGAGCAGTCTCTGGCTGCCGTCTGCCGCCGCGTCAACAAGCTGGCAGCGTTGGAGCAGGAGATGACCGAGTGGGAGCGCTTTGACGATCAATAACCATGGACCGTGGTGAGATTTGGCTCGTCAACTTTGACCCGACCATCGGCTCGGAGATCAAGAAGACCCGTCCGGCAATCATCATCTCAACTCAGCCGTTCATCCGCCTCCGACGCACCGTCATAGTCGTGCCACTCTCCAGCGCGCATGCGGTCACATAATTCCCGCTGCTCATCGCCATCAGCAGCAGTGGGCGTCCATCGGTAGCCGTGGTGGACCAGATCAAAGCCGCCGCCAAAGAGCGTTTCATTCCCAAGCTGGGCGTGGCCAGTGCCGACGAGATGGAGCAAATCAGTGATGCGCTCGCCACAGTGATGAAAATTGAATGAGCAAGAAAGTAGCCATCATCGCTCCGCGTGATGAGCATGGCGCACCGCCAGCACTCAGCGGTCCGCATCACTCGAATGCTTTTCACCTGCACAGCGCCCTCCGCACGTCACGCGGAGCGATGACGGCCACTTTGCTGGCGGCGTCCCGGCTTCAGCCGGACTCCGAACGCTATTCCAGAAACAGCATGCCCAGAATGCTCACGGCATTGAAGATGGCATGCAAAATCATCGGCACCAACAGGCACCCGGTGATCTCATAGGCGAGGCAGAACAGCAACGCGAGCATCCACAGCGGCAGCAAGCTCCCAACGTGGTTGTGAATGATCGCAAACATGAGCGATGAAGCCAGCGCTGCGAACGGCGCATCGGTGTAACGTTTCAGCACGCCATACACAAAGCCACGGAACAAGACTTCCTCCGCCAGTGGGGCGATCACCACAGCGGCGATGATCACGAGAATCTTGAAGCCGACTCCGCTGGATTCGCGAAACGCCGTCACGGTCTCCTGGGGTTCGAGATCCGGCCAGATGTCCTTCAGCCATTTCACCGTAGCGGCGGAGACAAGGTTCACCGTGATCAACGTGATCACCGTGAACATCAACACGGCCAGCGCCAGCGAACGCCAGTGCAGGTGCTGCAGGCCGAACAGCTCCGCCGGATTCAGACCACGCAGCCGGTGCAGATAGAGCAGCAGACCCGCACACACGATGAGATTGAACGCCATGCTCACTACCAGACCGCTTTCTTTTGCCGTACCACCGTCTCCGCTGCTCTGCGCTGCCATCGTCACGATGTAGAACAAACCCAGTCCCGCCAGCAGCAGCAAATCCGGCGCGGCATACGGGCGCGACAGCACCTGCCCCTCGTGATTCCACGACACCTCGGGCCGCCAATGCCTCATCATGCGATAGCCGACCAGCGCCAACATTGTGGCGATGCTGACAAACACCGAGAGGTCACGCAAAACCCCGACTGTGGCCACATCCAGCATATTCAACGGGCGTAGCTCGGCGGCAGAAAGTAAGGCACGCCCGGCTGCAGTTTCGGCAGCAGACCGCTGCTGAGATCAAACTGCACCTTCGCCGGTTGCTGTGCCGCTTTGGCCGAAGCCATGCCCAGCGCATCAAACAAGCTCACTTCATGGCGATACTTCACCACACCAGCATCCGCAGCCTTGCCAAGCACACGCGCCAGCGCATACGCATCCTCCACGTAGCCGATTTGATCGACCAGTTTCGCATCCAGTGCCTCACGCCCCGTCACCACGCGGCCATCCGCCACGGTTTTGAGCTGATCCTTCGGCACGCCACGCGACTCAGACACGATGCCGAGGAAGCGGTCATACATCTGCGTCACCAGGTTCTGCACATACGCCTTTTCATCATCACGCATCGGTCGTGCGCCGCTCAGCGAGTCCTTGAAGGCCCCGCTAGTGAAGGTGGTCATGCTCAGGCCCACTTTGCCAAACAACTCGCTGTAATTCATCGTCTCGATGATCACGCCGATGCTCGCCGTCAGCGTCGTCTCACTCGCCACGATCTTCGTCGCCCCGCAAGCGACGTAGTAGCCGCCTGAGGCCGCCATCGAATCCATGTAAACCACCACCGGCTTCTCCTTCGCCGCTTTCTTCACCGCGTTATAAATGATGTCCGAGGCCGTCACCTCGCCGCCGGGGGAGTTGATGCGCAAAACGATGGCCTTCACCTTCTTGTCCGCCACCGCCTGCTCCAGCGCCCGTTTGATCGAATCCACGCTCGGCATCGCCTCGGCAAACAAACCGCCCATTTCCATGGAAGAAATGATCCCTTCGAGGTCGATGTGAACGATTTTATCCTGCGTCGGCTTCTTTGCCGTTTCGACGACTGTCTCGCGCAAGTGCCGCTTTGGATGCGCGGTCGCAATCCCGGCATCCATACCCACATCCAAATCCAGCTTGCCTAGAAACTGGCCAAAATTCAGGCCAACGCTCACCAGCAAAGCCAGCAGCAGCAGCGCAATCAAACATCCATATTTTTTGTTCATGATGGCCCGAAACTACGCGCCACCACGTCCCTTGCCAAGCCTTCAGGCCAAAATTTCCTGCACCACGCTGCCATGAATATCAGTGAGTCTGAAGTCTCGGCCCGCATGCCGGAAGGTCAGCTTGTCGTGATCGAGACCGAGCAGATGCAGAATCGTCGCATGCCAGTCGTGGATCGAAACCTTGCCGTCCACCGCCTCGTAGCCGTAGTCATCGCTACTGCCATGGCTCATGCCCGCCTTCACGCCACCACCCGCCATCCACATGGTAAACGCCTTCACATTATGATCGCGGCCATCCTGGCCTTCCGCATGCGGCGTGCGGCCAAACTCACCGCCCCAGATGACCAGCGTGTCGTTCAACAGGCCGCGTGACTTCAAATCCGTGATCAACGCCCGCAGCGGCTTGTCCACCGCCGCACAGTTCGCGGGCAATGCCGTGCCGAGATTGAAGTGATGATCCCAGTCACCGTGATTGATCTCCACGAAACGCACTCCGGCCTCCACCATGCGCCGTGCCAGCAGGCACTTGCGGCCAAAGTCATCCGTCACCGCGTCGCCGATGCCATAGAGCTGCTTCGTTGCCTCGGTCTCCTTGGTCAAATCCATCACCACCGGCATCTCGCCCTGCATCTTGTAGGCCAGTTCGAAGGACTCGATCAACCCCTCCACCTGCGGATCATGCTGCTCGCGGCCAAGTTTCGCCTGGTTCAACGCCTGCACGAGATCCAGCTCCGCCCGCTGCGCCACCGCGCCAAGCTTCGGCTTCAAGTTCGCCACCTCCGCATTCGCGATGGGCCGTTTCTCCGCACCGATGCGCGTGCCTTGATGCTGCGCCGGCAGAAACGCGCTGCCATAATTCTGCGCACCGCCAAAGCCGCTCGGCGGCGTGATCGTGATGAAGCCCGGCAGATTCTCATTCATCGAACCGAGGCCGTAATGCGTCCATGCCCCCAGAGAAGGCCGCACAAACTGCGAACTGCCCGTGTGCAGCTTCATATACGCCTGCGGATGTGCCGGCAGCTCCGTCTGCATGCCATGCAGGAAGCAGAGATCATCCGCACAATGCGCCAGTTCGGGAAACAGCTCCGACATCCACTGCCCGCTGCGCCCATGCTGCGCAAACTTCCAGCGCGAGCCAAGCAACTGCGTCCCCGCCCGCGTTCCCGGCTTCCCCGTGTCCGCGATCAGCTTCGGCTTGTAATCAAACGTGTCCACATGCGATGGCGCACCGCGCATGCAGAGAAAAATCACCCGCTTCGGCGATTTCGGTGCCGTATTGGCCGCCAGCGCGGACAAACCGAGCCAACCAAAGCCAAGCGAAGTGTGTTGCAGGAAGTGCCGACGGTTCATGGTGGTTCAGTTGATGAATAGAAAGTCAGCGCTGGCGAACAACGCGCGGCAAATGCTCGTCCACGAGGCAAGGTCGTTGTGATCAAGCTTCTTCGCCGCTTGCAACTCATCCGCCAGCGGCTCTCGGCCATACGCCAGCCTGCACGCGAGGTTGAAGCGCTCCTCGAAGCCGTTCTCAGCCATCACCCGTTTCGCCATGATCGCTGCCTGAGTGCTCACGAAGTCGCTGTTCATCAAGTAGAGCGCTTGCGGCGGCACGATGGTGGTTTCTCGGGCACCGAGGACGACGCTCGGATCAGTGAAATCAAACACGGCCAGTGTTTCCGGCTGCACATTGCGCGCCACCGGCAGATACAGGCTGCGAAAGCGGCCATTCGCCTGTGAGATCATCTCCTCGTTCAAAATTTGAAAGCGTTCGCCGCCAATCGGCCCGTCACCGGCCTTGGCAACGATGGAACCGGCCTGCGGCGTCAGATCGAGTGCTCCACTCGCCGCCAACATCGCATCGCGGATCGTTTCGGCATCGAGACGCCGTGTGTTCATACGCCAGAGCAGCGTGTTGTCGGGATCGGCGGTGTTGTTGGCCTCATCGTATCGTGTGTCGAGCTGATACACGCGGCTCGTCACGATACGCTTGATCAATTTTTTCAAACTCCAGCCGTCGGCGATGAACTGCTGCGCCAAATAGTCGAGCAGTTCAGGATGCGAAGGCAGTGCGCCGCTCGCACCGAAGTTGTCCACGCTTTCCACCAGCCCACGGCCAAACAACCAGTGCCACACGCGGTTCACAGTCACGCGTGCTGTCAGCGTGTTCTGCGGTGAGGCGATCCAGTTCGCCAGTTCAAGACGTCCGCTCGTGCCTTGCGCGATCTCCAGCTTCGCCCCATGCGCGATGAACTCCGGCAGACCACGCGGCACCGCATCGCTCTCCTTGTCGATGCTGCCGCGCACGAACAACGGACTGTCCGCAATCGCTTCAAAGCCGCTGCCGCGTCGTCCACGACTGTTTGGGCCACCGGTGCTCGAATTCATGCGCCCGCGACGTGCAGCCGGTGCTATCGCTGGCTTGTCGAGCACACCCATGACACGCGGCTTGAGGCTGCCGTCGGGATTGAAGGCGATGATGTCCATCTCCACCTGCTTTGCTCGCGTGATGGTGCGCACGATGTCGAATCCGGTCATCTGCGCTCCGCCAGTTTGCGATGCTCCTGGAGCACGCGATGCCAGCGCTGCATCGCGTCGTGCCACCAGACCATCGTATTCCACCTTCTTCCGTGCCCACAAGGCCGGGTCCATGCGGCGGTCCAGCGTCTTCAATCCAGCGGAAACCGGCACCTCGATCAAACTCGCTGCATTGCGCCCCTGCACGCCGCCGGGTGTGCCGAAGCGGGTGTCCGTGCTCAAGAAGATGCCCGCCAGCGCGGTGTAGTCGCGCTGCGAGATCGGATCAAACTTGTGATCATGACAACGGGCGCATGCAATCGTCATGCCCATGAATGCCTGCGACACCGCATCGATCTGTTCATCGGCCAAATCGACGGCGAACTGCCTTGGATCAGTCCCATTGAGTGCTTTCGGCCCCACCGCGAGAAATCCCGTCGCGATCAATAGTTTCGCCCGATCCGCATCACCGCGATCTGGCAGCAGATCACCGGCAATCTGTTCGCGGATGAATTGATCGAAGGGTTTGTCGGCTTGGAACGCCTCGATGACGTAATCACGGTAACGCCAGGCCTCGGGCATCGTCATGTTCACATCGCGGCCCGTCGTCTCCGCAAACCGTGCCACATCCAGCCAATGCCGCGCCCAGCGTTCGGCGAACTGGCGGGTGGCGAGTAGCGAGTCAACGGAAGAGTCAGTGCTCAGTGCCGAGTGCTTAGTGCTCAGATTCTGAATCTGCGAACTGAGCACTGAGAACTGAGCACTTTGCTCCGCAGGCGGTGGCAGTCCCGTGAGATCGAGATAAAGCCTGCGTGTCAGTGTGGCGGCATTCGCATCAGCGACAGGCTTGAGCTTTTTCTCCTCCAGCTTCGCCAAAATGAAGCGGTCGATGTCGGTCTTGGCCCAGCCTGCGTCTTTCGGCTGCGGCACCGCCGGTTTGGTCAGCGGTTGATACGCCCACCACGATTTCGCTGACACGGGATCATAAGCTTTGACCACACTCGCAGCTCCTTCACGTGGATCAGGCGCGCCCAGCTTCACCCACTGCTCGAAGTCGGCGATCACGCTGTCTGGCAGCTTGCCGCCTTTGTTTTGCGGCGGCATGCCGGTGTCGGCGTCATGCCAGCGCAGCGCGGTGATGAGCAGGCTCTTATTCACGTCGCCTGGAACGATGGCTGGGCCGTTCTCGCCGCCTTTGAGCGTTCCAGCACGCGTGTCGAGCAACAGTTCACCTTTGAGCTTCTCCGCCTGCGCTGAATGGCAGGAGTAGCATTTCTCTGCCAGCACGGGCCGAATCTTCGCTTCAAAGAACGCACTGTGCTCAGGCGTGATCGCACCTGCGCTGGTGGCTGCGAGTAGGAAAATAAGTCTCATGGTGTGATTCCTTGAACCAAACTCATCTGTGAAGTTTTGCCATGGGCCACAGATAAATGAGGATTAATGTACGTCGGTTGTGCTGCTCGTTTGGCGGCATCGTCACTCGCCCCTCACCCCAACCCTTTCGCTTCGCGGCTTCGCAGCCCCGAAGATCGTCATTCTGCTATCGAATCAGGGGCGGGGAGAGGGAGATACGGGTTTGAGCGCCTCGGAAGCGAATAGGCACGCCAAACGATTCTCCTCTCCCCGTCGAGTGCGTGAGCAGCTGCTCGGCCACCTTCGGGGAGAGGTTGGGTGAGGGGTGAACCTCCACTCACACCAGCGTCTTCAAATACTCGCGCAGCGCTGGGGCGATGTCATCGCGCTGGAGGCCGAAGTGGATGTTCGCTTTGATGAAATCGAGCTTGTTGCCGATGTCGTGCCGTGCGCCGTCGTAACGCAGGCCGTGCAGCGTTTCTTCGCGCATCAGGCTGGCCATCGCATCCGTGAGCTGAAGCTCGCCGCCTTTGCCCGGGGGTGTCTTTTTGAGGTGATCGAAGATGCGCGGTGAGAGCACATAGCGGGCGCTGACGGCGAGATTCGACGGTGCGTCTTCAGGTTTCGGCTTTTCGACAAAGGTGGTGGCACGAATGAGGCCGGGGGCGATCTCATCGCCGCCGAGGATGCCGTAGCGGCTGACTTTTTCGCGCGGCACTTGCTGCAAAGCGACGGCGGAGCCGCCGTGCTGCTCGACGACATCGGCAAGCTGACGTGTGACAGGCTTGTCAGTGTTGCTGGTGACGACGGTGTCGCCGAGCAGCACGGCGAAGGGTTCATCGCCGACGTGATCCTGCGCGTAGAGGATCGCATCGCCGAGACCGCCCATCTTCGGCTGCCAGATGAAATGAATGCGCGCCATCGTCTGCATGCGGCGCAGTTCGGCGAGATCGGCTTCACGCCCTTTGGCGGCGAGTTCGGCTTCGAGATCAAACGCGGGATGGAAGTGCTCCTCAATCGAGCGCTTGGAGCGCGAGATGATGATGAGAATGTCCTCGATGCCGGAAGCGACGGCTTCTTCGACGACATATTGAATCACTGGCTTGTCCACCAGTGGCAGCATCTCCTTCGGCACGGCCTTGGCGATGGGCAGGAAGCGGGTGCCGTAGCCAGCGGCGGGGATGACGGCTTTGCGGACTCGGTTGAACATGATCAGTCTTTTTTGAACAACCCTTTGAGGCCTTTGAAAGTGTTGATCAGCCCCTTGGCCTTGTCCTCAATGTCGCCACCGAGAAGGCTTTCCAGTTTGATCTGGAGGTCCGGCTTGACCTCGGGATGCGACAGCGAACCAGTGACGGTGAGATCAAAGGACAAGCGACCACGGTTGTCTGAGAGACCTTCCACGATGAGCTTCGACACGGTCTGTCCAAGTCCGCGACTGGAGATGCCGTTGACGACGCTTTGCTTCAGCGCCTCGCCGCAAGAAAGACGGGTGAGCAGTCCCTGCTGGTCCTTGGCAAAATCCATCCAGGAATCACGCTTGATGGTGTACTCGTAGTCCGGCAGCGCGAACTGCGTGTCGCTGCGGAAGCGGATGGCTTGATCGCGGTAATGCACGGCGGCGGCGACATCCTGCGCGAGCGTGCCGCCGATGCGGATGGTGCTGATGTCGATGCCGTACTTCATGAGCTTGTCGAGATTGCTCCCTGCCGCCTCGCCGATCGTCACATTGCCGCCGATGGCGGAGCCGCGGTCGATCACGAGGTTCAAATCGGCCGCAGGCGACCACGCCATCGTGGCGGGATCGACGGGATTTACATCGCCCTCGCCATGCAGGGTCATGTTGGCAAACTGCACCTGTCGCATTTGTCCGCCGACCTTGGCCATGCCATCCACCACGATCTTGGCGGCCAGACGAACGTGCAGGCGGTTGTGCGCCATGAGATCAGCAGGGTCGATGTCGATCTCCGTGAGAGCGAGGCTGAAGTCGCTGATGTCGGCGTCAAACTTCGACTCCGCGTCCTGATTCGTGATGCGGAAGTGCGCCTGCTCGATGCTGATCTCCTGGAGGGCGAGGCGTTCGGCCCTGGCGTGCTTGGGCTCCTCCGGCACATCCAGCAGCGGCGCAGCGACAGAAGGCGGCGGCGCACCGGGCACATTAGGATCAACCGCCACGGGCGGCGCGGTTTGAAGCGGAATCGCACGCGGCACTTCTTCCTGCTGCATCTGCGCAAGCTTTTCCGCTGGTGGCTGAAACAACGCCTGCAGGGAGCTGCCCTGTGGGCCGATGGACTCGTTCACATCGAGGCCGATGAGGCGCAGCACGCGTGGAAAAAAGTGTCGGTGCCACAGGCCCTCGGGCACCAGTTCGACATAAGCCATCTCGATTTGCACCGGGGCATGCTTGAGCGGTGGGCGTGCGGCGATGGGAGTGCCGGCATACTGGTCACGCGGACCGATTTTGATGCCTGAAAGTCGCAGACTCGGCGGCCAGGCGAACAGTGAGAGCGTGACGTCGTCGAGCTGCACACGCGCATTGATGTTTTTCTCCGTTTCGAGGACGAGGCGCTCTTTGTTCACATAGCGGCGCAACCACCAAGCGCCGCCCAGCGGAGCGGCCACGGCGAGCAATAGGGCAAGGCCGATCAGGGAAAGCAGGATGCGGGAGATCTTCATGGGTCGAGCATAACCAGTGGCGGGCAATTTGAAATTTGAGATTTCAAATTTGAAATGAGGAATCCCGGCTATGATCGCCTCCCGTTTACCCAATCCCAAGCCATCATGTCCATCCGCGTCCGCTTTGCTCCTTCTCCCACTGGTGATCTTCATGTCGGCGGCGCACGCACGGCCTTGTTCAACTGGCTCATGGCCCGCAAGCACGGCGGCACCTTCGTGCTGCGCGTGGAAGACACCGATGGTGCCCGCAACACGGCGGAAGCGGCGGCTGGCATCCTCAAAGGCATGCGCTGGCTCGGACTGGACTGGGATGAAGGCCCCGATGTCGGCGGTGACTGCGGCCCCTACTTCCAAAGTCAGCGCAAGGACCTCTACGACGCCTATTTCAAGAAGCTGGAGGACGCCGGACGCGTCTATGCGGAGCACGACGGCGCGATGCGCTTCAAATTCAGCCGCACGGCCATCACCGTGCATGATCTGGTCTGCGGGGATGTGACCTTCGCGCCCACCGAGGAGCCGGACATGACGATCCGCCGCCCGGACGGCAGCTACATCTTCCATTTCGTCAATGTCGTCGATGACATCGAGATGTGCATCTCGCACGTCATTCGCGGCGAGGACCATCTCTCGAACACCTGGAAGCACATTGACCTCTTCAACGCCTTCGGTGCCACCGCGCCGACCTACGCGCACATCCCGCTGATCTTGAACCCCGACGGCACCAAGATGAGCAAGCGCGATGAAGGCAGCGCCATCGAGCACAGCTACATGAACGCCGGATTCCTGCCCGACGCCGTGTTCAACTACCTCTGCATGCTCGGCTGGACACCAAAGGCCGAAAGCGAAAAACTCTCCCGCGCCGAACTCACCGCGCTGTTCGACGCCGACGCCATCCACAGCAGCAACGCGAAGTTCGATCTCAAGAAAGCCCAGTGGTTCAACGCCCAATATCTGCGCGAACTGAGTCCCGCAGACCTGCTGCAGCACGCCAGGCCGTTTCTGATCGCCAAAGGCCTCGCCTGGACCGATGAAGCCATGGCCGCCGCCGCCGTTCACAGCGTGCGCGAAAAGGTGAGCCTGCTCACCGAACTGCCCGAGTGGGTGCATTACTTCTTCCGCGAGGATTATCTCTTCGAGGCCGATGTCGTGACCAAACTGAAGGCCAAACCCGAAAACCCCGGCCTGCTCAGGGCCGCCAGCGATCACCTCACCCAAGCCGCCGAATGGACCGAGCAGGGCGTGCATGACGCCGTCGAAGCCGCAGCGAAGGCTCTGAGCGTGAAACCCGGCGCCATGATGCCGCTGCTGCGCTTTGCGCTCAGCGGTCAGTCACGCGGCCCTGGGGTGACGACGATTGCGCATTTGATCGGGCAGGAGAAGACGATCTCGCGCATTCAGCGGGCGACAGCGGAGGTGCTAGGCGCATAAACCCTGTTGACGCACTCGACAGAATTGCTTCTCATCAATGAGTTAGGCGTCAACCAAACTCGCCGCCCCTAATGGCAATAAAAGACACTGACAACTCTAAGTTCAGTCCGATCAATGACGAGGCAAGATCTGAGCTATCAGACCTTCGCTCCTTTGCCTCAAGTCTCGTAGGTCGCTTCCAGCCCGGCCACGTTCTCACACAGACTGCGGACGATTTTGAAACGCTACAGCGTCTTTGCGAGGTGGGAGCAATGCAACACGCCAACTACGGGGCGTGGGTCGCGGTAGGTGTCGCGTTCGGTGATGCCCTGATGAATTACATTCCTGGTCTTGAGTGGTGCCTAGAGTCCGATCAATACGGTACAAATGCTGCGCTGCGTTTCCGGCAATCGGGCCTCTCGATTGCAGTGCTAACCATGCTGTGGAAACGCGTCGAGCGTGGAGAACCCATCGACATCATTCATCTTGCAAGTGAACTAAACACAATCGTGTCATGTCATGGTGCCTAACCAGTCGTTGGAACCGATAGCCCACGGCAAACCTCGTTTTAGGCTTAACTTCAACGTTACGAAACACTCATCCCCACCCACCGCGCATAGTTCTCCGCCACCTGCTCCGGTTTCAGAGCGACGATTTCCGGCACGTTGTAGGGATGCAGTTCGCGGAGGCGTGATTCGAAGCGGGG
This sequence comes from Prosthecobacter sp., assembly GCF_046154365.1. GTDB lineage: Bacteria > Verrucomicrobiota > Verrucomicrobiia > Verrucomicrobiales > Verrucomicrobiaceae > Prosthecobacter. Next base: position 27,277 of record NZ_JBJXFV010000189.1, on the reverse strand, counting down.
CCAGGCGGCGGGCGTGGTTTTGAAGATGGCGAGGACTTCGGCGGCGGTTTCGACCTTGCCTTCCCAGCGGTAGATGGATTCGACGGCGGGGATGAGATTCACGCAGGCGGCGAGTTGCGATTCCACCAGCGCCGTGCCAGTCTCGCGGGCTTTCCCGAGGTCCGGGAAGGTGCAAAGGACGATCAGGATGTCGTTCATGACCGCCAGTGTATGAGATCTGCCTTCATCGACAAGCTTATCAAACGCATGGACCGCCTGGAACCGGGCGAAGTTCAGGGCATCGTGCTGGAGCTGCTGCGGGAGAAGAAATTTCAGGAGAAGGTGTTCGAGGCGTTGCAGGAGGGCGTCATCCTGCTCGATACCGAAGGCAAGGTGAGCTACGTGAACCGGGTGTGACGACGATTGCGCATTTGATCGGGCGTGGGAAGACGATCTCGCGCATTCAGCGGGCGCTGGCGGAGGTGATACGCTTTGGTTAAGCCAGTGTCAGTGTGGCAGCAGCTTTTTGTTGCTGGCAGACAACTCATCGGACTTCCGCGCGCCGTCGATGATTTTGGTGAGTGTTGTCTGCGGAATCGACGAAACAATCGTGAAGCTGCCGTTGGCAACGGATTCAGCCAGTGCCGCAGCACTGCCAGCCTTCGCCCGTGAGTAGGCCGCCGTCGTGGCATGCGTCAGATAGCCAGGAAAATCAGGAGCATCGAGAATGCAGACATCATCAATGCCGTCGTCCCGAAAAGTGGTCAGGCTCACGAGCAGGATGGCATCACCGGTCTGCTGGGGATCAGAGAGCACCACCCACAGGTGACGGGGCGGCAGATTGCAGCGGAGCGTGGTGCCCAGCGTGATCATGCATGCAGCGCGGCTTCCACAAAGTTCAGTTCCTCGGCATCCTGCTCGATCTGCTGAATCTGCGCGTCATTGAGTCCCACCGCGCGTGCCATCTTTGCCAGCGGGATGCGGTCACGCCCTCTCACCATCGGGGTCCATTCTTCGCAGCGCTCATGGGACCAGTCACGAAGCTGCCACTGGTCTTTGCCGCCATGCTCTGCGTAGATTTCGCCGATCAGCCTGATCTCACTCGGCGCCAGATGCTCGGTGCCGATCTTGGCTTCTTGCAGACCGATCTCATGGTTCTGCCGGTCACTGATGAACTCCTCCCAGCGGCATTCGTCCTCACCCCACAGGGTGCCGGAGTTGATGAGATCCAGCAGCTCACTGGTGATCGGTCCATTCGGCAGCGAGAAATAAGTGCCGCCCACCACCGGAATGCCGCGCCGCTGAATCGACAGCCGGTCCAGGGCATAGACCAGCTTGATCAGCTTCATGATGTTCATCACACCACCTTCGCGGCGGAGGAGGTCGCAGGCCACTTCGGTGGCTTTGGTGATGTCGAATCGGAAACTCATGCGGGCAGTCTATGGCAAAGCCGGTGCGAGGTAAAGCGCGGCATTCATCCGCAGTTCACGAGGCTGCTAAACGCCACGGCCTCAAGTGCTTCCCCGAGAAAAAAACGCAAGGCCACCGGGTAGTCCCAGTGACCTTCCGCCGAACGGGTAGTCCCATTCCAAAGCTGGCGAATTAGTTGCCGCCGTTTGACGGACTGGCAAGGATCATGTGCTCGGCTGTCGTGGTGTATTCAAAACAGGACAACTCTCCCCGACCCACCGCGCATACCCCTCCGCCACCTGTTCCGGTTTGAGCGCCACGATCTCCGGCACGTCGTAGAGATACATCTCATTTTCTCTTCTCGCAGAACCGTGACGTTGCCGCTGATGGCATTCTCCGCTAAAGAAACGCCATGATGTTCACTCGCGGCTTTCTTCGCATCGTATCGGCTCTCACAGCGCTCATTCTCGCCTCCTGCCAGATGCCTGCTCCGCAGGCATATCAACCGCAGGCTGCGCAAGCCGGTCCATTCATGCTCGGCGTCGATGTTTTGGCCTCACGCGGCTTTGATCTGCTGCGTGGCAAGCGTGTCGGCCTCATCACCAACCACACCAGCATCACCGGTCGTGGCGAACGCACGCGCACTGCGTTTCAGCGTGCCCTGGGCCCCAATCTCACCGCACTTTACGCCCCGGAGCACGGCATCGACGGCACCATCGGCGCTGGCATCCACGTTAGCACTCGACGCGACAGCGTGACCGGCCTCACGGTCTATTCGCTCTACGGCCCGACGCGCAAACCCACACCCGCGATGCTCGCCCCCATCGACGTGCTCGTGTTCGACCTGCAAGACATCGGCTGCCGCAGCTACACCTACATCAGCACCATGATCGTCGCCATGGAGGCCGCTGCCGAAAACGGCAAGCAGTTCGTCGTGCTTGATCGTCCCAATCCACTCGGTGGCTGGCGAGTTGAAGGCCCGCCGCTCGAAGCCAAATGGAAATCCTTCGTCGGCCAGATTCCCGTTCCTTATGTCCACGGCATGACCGCAGGGGAACTCGCCATGATGGCCGCCGCGCGCGGCTGGGTGTCGCGTGTGCCGCGTCTCGATGTCGTCAAAATGCAGGGCTGGAGCCGTGGCATGGTCTGGCAAGACACCGGCCTGCGCTGGTATCGCACCTCGCCCAACATCCCGCACGCCACCTCCCCCTTCTACTACGTCGCCACTGGCATCCTTGGTGGTGCCACCTCCGTGGACATCGGTATCGGCACCGAGAACCCCTTCGGCTACGCCGGTGGCAGCGGCGTCAATCCGCACGCCCTCCTCGCCTACTGCCAGCGCCTCAACACCCCAGGCGTCAGTTTCGCCCCTTATTCAAAGAACGGCTTCGGCGGTGTCCGTCTCAACATTCACCCACGCTCCACTGCCGACATCACCGCGCTCGATGTCCTCCTGCTGGCCGAGATCAACCGCCTCAGCGGCGGCAAAGTCGTCGGTCGCATGAGCGGATCGAAGCTGAACCTGTTCAACAAAGTCTATGGCAGCGAATCGCTCCACAGCGACCTTCGTCGCGGCGTCCCCGCCACCAGCATCGTCGCCCGCTGGCAGGGTTATAACCAGAGCTTCCGCTCGCAGCGCCAGCGTTTCCTGCTTTATCCCTGACCACGCCAGCAGTAGCCGACACCTCGCACCGTCTCGATGATCTCCTCGCTCTCACGTTCGATCTTCTTGCGCAGTTTGGCGATGTGCTGGTCCAGCGTGCGACTTTCCGGCATGTATTCGAGCCCCCAGCATACATCCAGCAGCACATCGCGGCTCAGCACTTGTCCTGCACGCTCATGCAACAGCTTGAGGATCGAAACCTCACGCGGTGTGAGATCCATGCTCTCCGCATCTCGCTGTGCCCGCAGTTCCGCGGGTAACACACGCAGCGGTCCCAGTTGAAAGCCACTCGCGGATGATTTCACCGCCTGCGAGCGGCGCAACGCCGCACCGATGCGTGCGATTAGTTCATGTTTCCCGAACGGCTTGCGCACAAAATCATCCGCGCCGAGCCGCAAACCGACCACCACGTCTATCTCCTCGCTCTTGGCCGAAATGAACAGCACGGGCACGGTCGCATCCTCCGCACGCACGCGGCGGCAGACCTCATAGCCATCCACACCGGGCATCATGATGTCGAGACAGAGCAGATCAGGACGATGTTTCTGCCAAAGCACCAGCGCCTCCGCGCCATCACGCGCCAGCAACGTGCGAAAGCCCTCCGGCTGCAAACACGCCGCCAAGCTTTCGAGCGTCACGGGATCGTCATCGGCAAGAAGAATGGTCATGGGACAAGAGGTTGATTCAACGTCAGCCGAAGTTCAAACGCAGCACCTTTTTCAGTCTTCATGAGGCACAAGGTGCCACCCATGCGCTGCGCCAGATCACGCGCAATGCTCAGCCCCAGCCCTGCGCCACTCACCCCGGCCTGCACACGATCATCGAGACGAGTGAATGGTTCAAAAATGCGCTCAGCATCGTCCGCAGCAATACCAGGACCTTCATCAGCCACGCTGAGAATGAAAACATCCCCCGTCTGCTGCGTGTGCACGCTGACCGACGCATTCGGCGCATATTTCTCCACGTTCGAGAGCAAGTTCGCCGTGATCTGTGCCAGAGCATCCGCATCGAGCATCACCTCAGTTTTCAAACCTGCGTGGATGCGAGTCAATGTGATGCCGCGACGCTCCAGTGCCGGCTCAAACTGCGGCACGATGCCGTCCACGATCGCCACCGGCATGCAGGCGGCGTTTTGCAGCGTGAGCCGACCTTCCTCCTGTCGCGAAAACGTCAGCACGTTTTCGATCAAGCGACTCAAACGTCCCGCTTCTTCGCGTACGAGGCTAAACCGGCTCGTCGCTGCCTCCGGCACCGATTCTTCGATCACATCAAGATTGAGCAGGATGTTAGTCATCGGTGTACGCAATTCATGCGACACCCGGTTCACAAACGACACCCGCTGCCGCGCCAGCAAGGCCGCACGCCGCTGCTGCGCGCTCAAACCGATGCCACAACCCGCCACCAACACCGCCAGCGCCAGCGAACCAACCAGCGTCGGCAGATGATACGTCGCGCGCATTTCTCGTTCATCCCAGGAGACGATCTGCCAGACGCCAAAACGCGAAATGACCGGCCCCAGCATGTCAGGTCGCAGAGCGGACAGTTTACCGACCGAGCACAGCATCTTGCCGTGGGCGTCCTGCACGGCATCCGGTCCGCCCAGTTGTGCCACCGGGTGAAATTCTTGCTCCAGCCAGATTTGAAAATGCCCGCTCATCGCAGTCTCCACCGCTGCGCGATCAATCGTCAACACCACCGCCGTGGCGAGTATTTGCACATAAAACATCAGTGGTTTGCCCGGTTCATCGATCCATCCGGAGCTTTGCCCGCCGACGTCGGCGAAGATTCTTTTGGCATTCAGCATCACGCGTGGACGCGGCAGGCCGCTGTGCTCCTTTTCAATCGTTGGTTCTGGCTGTGGCGGATCGGCAGGAAAGCCGATGCTCAGATGCGTCTCCGGGCTGGCGCTCTTCCAAAACAACCAGGACACCCGTTGAATGCCCTCGACATTCTGCGCGGTGCGCCGTGCCGCCTCACTGTCACGCATGGACTGCGCCAGCAGCCCGCCGGTGTTCTTGAGATGGCCATCGTACAATGCCTCCAGCTTCCGCGCTTCCACCTGCATGGCGCTGTCCAGGGCATGCAGCGCCTGCCGGTCCCGCTCACGCCGTGTTTCCGTCTCTCGCCGTGCCACGCTGACGCCGCCCACCGCGATGCAACACGCCAGCACGAGCATCATGCCCAGCATGAGGCTCGCGCCCGAGATCGGTTGGCGTTCGTCGGCAGCACTCATTCCTGATTCACATCCATAAACAGCAGCCACATGCGGCCTTCATCCTTGTGCTCATTCGCCCCGGTGTCTCCCGGTGGATTCATCGTGCCGATCAAGGTCGTGGTGCCAATGACCTGCGTGTACCCCGTGGTGATCTTCTGGTTCGAAAACAACGGCACCTCAGGATAGTGCTCATTCCAGTTCTTGTCCTTCAAGTTGCCCGTCATGCGGACAAATTCAGGAGCCAGAGTCAGATCGGAAAAGGCATTGTCCGCACTGCGAGTCGGCTCCACTTCCAGGCGAAACCCCGTGGACCGTTGCTCAAAAGCAGTGGTCCCCGCCAGCCCCGCAGGCCGGGCCGGAGTTCCCGGCTTCTTCGGATCATCACTGGGCTGCGCTGGCACGCCCTCCGTTGGAGGAGCGTATTCGGTACCATAGGTGTAAAGGAGACCCGACTCATGCGTGGCGCGCACTCCTGATTGAGTGTTGATCGTCGCCAGATGTTCCAGCGTCGCCTCCTTGGCCGCCAGCATGGGTTTCAATTCCGCCAGACAGGCCCCGCCCTCCATGGCATGCTTTTTGAGCAGCTCCCATCCTTTCATGCGGTCAATTGAGATCACCCGCGCGGTCAGCATCAAGTTGCTTTTGCTCTTTGCAGCAGGCTCTTTGGGCGCCTTGAGAGTGATGACCTGTGCGGTGGCGAACACGAGCGTGATGATTCCTGGCTGCACATCATTCAGCGTGGAAATGAGCGTGGGGAAACCGGGAATCATGCGGCATGAGGACGGCCCCCTCCGCGCAAACACATCCACCACTGGAACCCCTGCCAACGTGGCATCCGCCTTGAACAGCCGAATGCCGAGCAATCGATCCCGAGAAAACTCATGCGTAATGTTCAGAGTGCCGTTTTCATCATCCAAAGTGGGCTCAAACTCAAATTTATCCCCCAATTGGCGCATCTCAAAGGCCGTTGGATATTGAGATCCTGTGCGGTCTGCGGGAGTCCACTCCGTGGGATAAATCAACTCATCCACGCTTTCCAAGGTGCTGCGTGTGCCGCTCTTGTTCGTCATCAAATGACAGCCATCCAGCTTGGCGGTGCCGGTTTTCACCGCTGCCTGCACATGACTGTAAAGCTTGTCCTGGCCCTCGGGCGCATCCAGCAGCGCCGCGTAGTCCGTGTGCGACAGCGTGAAGGTTTCGATGAAACAAAGGACGTTTTTCGGTGCTTCAGGCACGTCCGGTTCGGGCTCGGCGGCCGCCGCAGGGGCCGCTGTCGCAGCCTTCTTGTCCTTAACAAACGGATCCTTCGGCTTGTCCTGGGCGGCCAGTACGGTGACGAGGGCGAGAAAGAGTAGGGCGTGTGATTTCATGCACCACGAGACTGCCACACAGGCCGAGCCTTGCGTCAACGCAGCATGATGCCTGTGTAAAAGTTCTGTCAAAACCATGCCGGAGCGTTTATGGCTGTCCCTCCCGACCCGAAAACACATGGAAGACCTCGAACTCGCCCGCGCCTGCGCCCTTTACGCCGATGACAAAAAAGCGGAGGACATCCGCATTCTCGACCTGCGCGGCCTCAGCCCCATCTGCGACTACTTTGTGCTCGTCACCGCCACCTCCACGCCGCAGTTGCGTGCCGTGCGCGATGAAATCATCGAGCGTATGAAGGACGAGCACGACACCCCGCCCGACGTGAAGGACGGCAACTTTGAGAGCCAGTGGATCATCCTCGTCTATGGCAACGTCATGGTGCATGTGCTCACCCCCGAGAAACGCGAGTTCTACGCCCTCGAAGAACTCTGGGGCGATGCGCCTGAGCTTGCCCTGACGGTGGAAGAACCTGTGCCTGAGCCAGCCCCCAAGGCCAAAAAAGCCGCCGTGAAGAAAGTCGCGGCCAAGAAAGCCCCTGCCAAGCGAGCGACGAAGGCCAAGGTGGTGAAGTAAGCTGCGGAGAGGTGTTAAGTGTTAGAAGTTATGGGTTATGGCGCATAACCCTTAACTCATAACCTCTCCCCCACATTTTCTGCTCGTCATCTCACCCTGCATTCGCTACACAGCAGGCATGCACGTTCGCATCCTGCTCGTCCTCGTCTCCTGCGCCCTCAGCGTCATCACCGGCCTCGTCATCGCTCGCGGCGGTGTAGGCGTCACCGCCGCACGCCAGCGCCCGCTCATCGGTCTCTCGATGGACACCCTCAAGGAAGAGCGCTGGCAGATTGACCGCGATCTCTTCACCGCCGCCGCCCAGGCCGCCGGAGCAGACGTGTTGGTGCAGTCCGCCAACAGCAACGACGTCGTACAGCTCCAGAACATCGAGAGCCTCATCACGCAGAAGGTCGATGTGCTCGTCATCATCCCCAAAGATGCCGCCGCCATGGCGAAAGGCGTCGAACTCGCCCATCAGGCTGGCATTCCCGTGCTCTCCTATGATCGACTCATCACCGGCTGCGACCTCGATTTGTATCTGACTTTCGACAACGTGAAAGTCGGCGAGTTGCAGGCCAAATTCCTCGCCGACCGCATCCCGCAGAGTGGCAAACTGCGCCTCATCCGCATCTACGGTGCGAAGACCGACAACAACGCCAAGCTCTTCAAACAAGGCCAGGACAACATCCTCCAACCACTCATCGCTGCTGGCAAAGTCGAAGTCATTTTCGAAGACTGGGCGGAGGATTGGAAGCCCGAGAACGCCAAGAAGATCACCAACGCCGCCATCACCAAGATCGGCCCGAACTTCGACGCCATCCTCGCGAGCAACGACGGTACCGCCGGTGGAGCCATTCAAGCGCTCACCGAGGAAGGACTCGCCGGAAAAATCATCGTCACCGGCCAGGACGCCGATCTCGCCGCCTGCCAGCGAATCGCTCAGGGAACACAGGCCATGACCGTCTATAAGCCCATCCAAAGCATCGCCACCAAAGCCGCCGATCTCGCCCTCAAACTCGCCCGCCGCCAGCCCATCGTCGCCCGCGACGCCGTCTCCAACGGCAAAACCGATGTGCCCTCCGTTTTGCTCGAAATCACCTCCGTCACCAAGGAAAACCTGCGCGACACCGTCATCAAGGATGGCTTCCGCAAAGAAAGCGATGTGTTTCAATAAAATGTCGCTCATATGAAGTCGAAATCCATCTGGCAAAAACTGATTAAGATTTTCAGACTGGCACCTGTAGGCTGGTCAATCTCTGACGGGGACAAGACAGAAGGCTCCTATGTGCATTCCACATCGATTCTAGACCTCAGTTGGGCGGAGGACGATTCTTATCTAGCGCTGGCAGGCGGCGGCTGCCTGCCAGGTGCAGATGGTTCCATCCGGATAATCGACCCTCTGTCAAAGAGGAACATTAAAACCTTGAACGCACATGTTTGCGGAGTTCATGCCCTTTCCATAGACCCAGCAACAGGTATCCTGGCTTCGGCCAGCTTCGACTACGCGGCACACCTCTGGGACCTTGACGAAGACGATATTATTTTTCTGCGGGGAGAGGACGGAAAGTGCAAAGGATACTGCGAATTCAGCCCGCAAGGCTCGCTTTTGGCCATCGGCGAGTATGACTACTACGAGGGGTCCCACTCATTCTACATCTACAGCTTGTCTCGGCAGAAGAATGTATTCGAGCATGCTCTTCCCCTCGGAATGGGTGTCACGGCCATGGGAATCTCTTTGGATGGAAATTATCTCGCAGTGGCAGCACGCGACCAAAACGAACAGCAATCAACGCATCTCTACCTCGTTCAGATTAGCTCTCTCGAGGTAGTGAAAGAGCATGTTCTGAGCGAAGATATTGGCTTCTACGATCTTGCCTTTACCGGTAAAGGCATGGAAATCGTCGGCCTTTGCAATGGAGGCGAAGCCGAAACGGTTCTTCACCGCATGGATGCCCACACAGGCGCCCTCCTGGGAACTTTGCCTGTTGGCGGCATTGGGGGATCGATCTCCATTTCCCCTGGGGGAGTTGAGCTGGCTGTTGGAAGTGAGAATCGAAACATCACCGTCTACTCAACGGTCTCATGGTCGATCTTGAGAACCTATCCGGCTTGTCCCGAAGAGAGCGGCAGGCTTTGCAGCCTTGCCTATTCCCGAGATGGCAAGCGACTGGCCTATGGCCTATCATCAGGCATTTTCGATATTCTCCCAAATCACGCAACATGATCCTCGCCGCTCAAAACATCACCAAGCGCTTCCCCGGTGTCACGGCACTCAAGGATGTATCGTTCGACCTTCGCGGAGGCGAAATCCACGCGCTTTGCGGCGAAAATGGCGCAGGCAAGAGCACGCTGATCAAGCTGCTCTCCGGTATTCATCCGCATGGCAGCTACGAAGGTCGGTTTGAGGTAAGTGGTGTCGAAGCACGCTTTGAAACGATCAAGGACGCTGAGAAGGCCGGTCTGGCGGTGATTTATCAGGAGCTGGCGCTGGTGGAGGAGATGACCGTGGCTGAAAACATCTTCCTGGGTCGCGAACCACGCCGCTGGGGTGCCTTCATCGACTGGCCGCGCATGTATCGTGAAGCGCAGGCTTTGTTGAGTCGTTTCAAGGTCGATCTCGATCCTGCCGCTTTGGTTCGCACGCTCGGCGTGGGGCAGAAGCAGCTCGTCGAAATCATCAAGGCGCTCGCCAAGGACTCCAAGATCCTCATCCTCGACGAACCCACCGCCGCCTTGGCCGAGCATGAGGTTTTGATCCTCCTCGACATCCTGCGTGATCTGCGGAAGCGCGGCATCGCCAGCATCTACATTTCGCACAAGCTCGATGAAGTCTTCAACATCGCGGATCGCATCACGATTTTGCGTGATGGCACGACGGTTTGCACGCAATCCGCTGCAAACACGAACAAGAACGAAGTCATCCGCCACATGGTTGGTCGCGAGTTGGGCGATTTGTTTCCGCGTCGCACCTCCCAACCGGGTGAAGTCATCCTGCGCGTCGATTCACTCGCCGTGGCCGATGCTGAAAGCGGAACCACCAAGCTCCACGACATCAATTTCGAGCTGTGTGCCGGTGAAGTGCTCGGGATCGGTGGTTTGATGGGCGCAGGACGCACCGAATTGCTCATGCATCTATTCGGAGCCTGGGGACGCGGTGTCTCGGGCAGCGTGCAGCTTCGCGGTCAGCCGCTGGGTGGTCTCACGCCGGAGACAATCATTCAAAAGGGGCTCGTACTAGCCTCTGAAGATCGCCGTCGTTACGGATTGCATCTGGAGCACGAGATTGGCTTCAACCTGTCGCTGTCCTCGCTTTCCAGTGTCACGCGCGGCGGATTCATCCAGCGCAATGCCGAGATTCGTCGCAACCAGGGCATCTTTGAATCGCTCCGAGTCAAAGCGACGGGTTTGGAGGCCGTCGTGGGCAAACTCTCCGGCGGCAATCAGCAGAAGGTCGTGCTCGGCAAAGCGTTGCTCACGGAGCCCTCGGTCATTCTACTTGATGAGCCGACACGCGGCATCGACGTCGGTGCCAAGCTCGAAATCTACGAGATCATCAATCAGCTCACCGCTGCTGGAAAGGCCGTCATTCTCGTCTCCAGTGAGCTGCCAGAACTCATCGGCATGAGCGACCGCATTCTCATGCTCAACGCCGGCCGCATCGGCGGCTCCTTCACCCGAGCCGAAGCCACGCAGGAAAAACTCATGGCTGCCGCCATGGGACATGCGGGCTGACCAAAGAATGCCGCAGGCGTCAACCTTGCCCCTCACCCCAACCCTCTCCCCGAAGAATATTTTTTGAGCGTTGCGATCCAGGGGCGGGGAGAGGGAGAACGCTTTGAGGCGCTCTCAATCAATACTGAGCCAAAACGCATCCCCCTCTCCCCGCCCCTCGTCGAATTGACTCCACGATTTGCTTCGGGGAGAGGTTGGGTGAGGGGACGAAAACGAAGCACCGCATGAGGCATACGGGATGATTCTTGAAAAGCGCTGGTGTTTCCTGCGTTCGACATTCATCCCACTTTCCAATCATGATCCGCTCTCTCCTTGCCTTTCTCGCGCTCACCATCTTCGTCAACGCAGCACAACCGCCAAACATCGTCTTCATCTTCTGCGATGACCTGGCCTATCAGGCCATGAGCTGCTACGGCGACAAGCGCAAGCTGCTCGAAACGCCAAACATGGACCGCATCGCGAAGGAAGGGATGCGTTTCGACCGCTGCCTCGTGACGAACTCGATCTGCGGCCCAAGCCGTGCGGTGATCCAGACGGGCAAGTACTCGCACGCCAACGGCTTCTATAACAACAGCAACAGCAAGTTCGACAGCACGCAGCCGACGTTTCCAAAGGTGATGCAGAAAAGCGGCTACCAGATGGCCGTGATCGGCAAATGGCACCTGATGGCCGACCCCGTGGGCTACGACCACTGGAACGTCCTTCCCGGCCAGGGCGTGTATTACAACCCGCCGATGACCGAGAACGGCAAGAACGTGAAATACGACGGCTACACGACCGACATCATCGGTGATCTGACGCTGAAGTGGATGGATCAGCGGGACAAAACCAAACCTTTTATGATGATGTGCCAGCACAAGGCCCCGCATCGCGAATGGGAGCCGCCGGTGCGCTATCTCGGCTTCGACAAGGACCGCGTGTATGAGGAGCCGGAGACGCTGTTCGACAGCTACAGCGGCCGCAGCAAAGCGGTGAGCGATCACGACATGGGCATCGACCGCACCTTCACCGAACGCGATGCGAAACTCATCGTCCCCGGCAATTTAACTGAAGAACAGAAGACCGCTTGGAATGCCTACTACGAGCCGCGCAACGCCAAGTATCGCGCCGACGCTCCTGCCGGTCGCGATCTCGTGAAATGGCGTTACCAGCGCTACATGCACGACTATCTGGCCTGCGTGAAGGCCGTGGACGACAACGTGGGCCGTGTGCTCGATTACCTCGACAAAGAAGACCTTGCTAAAAATACCGTGGTCATCCTGAGCAGCGACCAAGGCTTCTACCTCGGCGAACACGGCTGGTTCGACAAGCGCTGGATCTTCGAGGAGTCGCTGCGCACGCCGCTGCTCGTCCGCTGGCCCGGCGTCATCAAGGCGGGCAGCAGCACGAGCAAAATCGTGAGCCTCATCGACTTCGCGAGCACCTTCCTCGACATCGCCCAGTGCCCGAATCTCGAAGGTGTGCATGGCCGCAGCATCGTGCCGCTCATGAAGGACGAAACGCCCGCTGACTGGCGCAAATCGCTCTACTACCACTACTACGAGTTCCCCGTGCCGCACCGCGTGCGCCCGCACTACGGCGTCATCACGGACCGCTACAAGCTCATCCACTACTACAAGCCCGACGTTGATGATTGGGAGCTGATGGATCGCGAGAAAGACCCGCTCGAAACCAAGAGCTTCTACGATGATCCCGCCTACGCCGACACGGTGAAGGAACTCAAAGCCGAAATCCTCCGCCTCCAGGCCGAAGTGAAGGAAACCATGCCTCCACCACGCTTCACGCACGGCAACAAGCCCTTCGACAACGAACCTCAGCCGCCCGAGCAGACGAAAGGCAAAGGTGCGGGCAAGAAGAAGACGGGAGCGAAGCAGGGGTAAACCTTCGAACATCACACAACGGCTGCCGTCGGAGGTTAGGCTTCTAGCCTGACAACGGACAGAGGGTTCGCTTCGCGGCTTCGCAACCAGCCTTTGCCTTTGATCAAGGCGGGACGCCCCGATCCGCAGACAGGCCGGAGGCCTATCCTCCAACCGTTGCTGCAACTCACCGCCACATCGTCTTGCTCACATACCATTCGACGAACTGTGGGCCGTAGAAGACCCAGATCACAGCTCCCATCGCGAGATAGGGACCGAAGGGAATCTTTGCGCCCCATTCCGCTTTGCCGGTAACGCGGTGGATCACGGCGAAGACCGTGCCGAGCACAGAGGCGGCGAGAATCGTGAATAAGACGGCCTGCCAGCCGGTGAAGGCACCGATCATCATCAGGAACAGCACGTCGCCAAAGCCCATCGCCTCACGCGGGATCACCACCTGAGTTACCTTGGCTTTCAACGTCGTCACCCCTTCAAGGGAGAACTCCTCCAGACTCGCACCATCACGCACCTTGAGTTTTTCCATCCACAACTCAGCTGTCACGGCGCCAAAGCTGCGGTCATTCACTTGCAGCTCGTTGCAGGAAACGACCATGCGATCCGTCGCGCGCATGAAGAGATCGGCCCAGCCGTAGTTGTGCTCGCCAAAGACCACCACGGGCGGCTCGTTCTCATCCGGCTGCTTTACCTCCCAGGACTCGACTTTTTCAAAGACGAACTTCTTCCTGCCAAACGCCAGCTTGCCGAGTTCCACCACCAACCAGAGTCCGCCGAGGCCCAAAGCTGCACTCGCGAGCGAGATGAGCAGTCCGTGTGTGTGTGTGTGTTGATCCACCAGCGCTGGCACCCACCATGACGCCAGCACGCCTACCACCGCACCGCCAATCGTGATCGAGTGCGGCAGGATGAAATGGTCGATGTCGATGAACGTGCCCGAGATCAGCAGGCTCATGAACACCCACAGGCACAGCACCTGCGGCCCCCAGGTTTGAATCTCAGGCCACGGATTCGGGTATTCACCGCTGATCTTCAGAAACACGAGGTAGAACATCACGCCTGTGAGCAGCTCGACCATGAAGTAGCGCACCGAAATTTTACCGCCGCAGCTCGCACACTTGCCACGCAGCAGCAGCCAGCTCAGCAGCGGAATGTTCTGCCACATGGGGATCTGATGCTTGCACGACGGGCAGAAGCTGCGCTTCGGATTGTTCACCGAAATGCCCAATGGCAGGCGATAGATGACCACATTCAGGAAGGAGCCGATGCCCGCGCCGATGTAAAAGGCCAGAAAGTGCAGCAGGGTGTCGAGAATTTGAAAACGGATCATGGCAAAGGGCAATGTTTGCAAACTTGGCCTGCCGTGCGTGAGTACGGAAGCAAAAACTCCACATGACCTCAGATTCCTGGCGCAGCCTGCGCATTGCTTCCACCCTTGCCATCATCACTCTGGCCGCCTGCGCCACGAAGGAGGAACGCCGCAGCGCCCAGGTGCCAAGCCATTCCATCGAACTCGCCAAGCGCTTCGACTTCGTCGATGTCCGCACTGAGATTCCGGGCATCGCCATCGACCTGCGCTACGCCACGCCGCACAATGTCGTCCGTCATGCCATTTATCCCGCACGCATGCCCTGCCTGCTGCGTCAGGAGACAGCGGCGAAGCTTAAACAGGCGCAGGCACTCCTTCACGCCCAGGGTTACGGCCTGCGCATCTGGGATGCCTATCGCCCGCCAGAAGCCCAAGAATCCCTGCATCGGCATGGCGGCAACACGGGCATGTTTCTCTCTCCCAAATCCGGCTGGAGCCGCCATTGCGGCGGCATCGCCGTCGATCTCACTCTCGTCAATGCACAAGGCCAGGAGCAGCGCATGCCCACCTACTTTGACCAGGACTTCGAACACGCCAGCCACCACTATCGTGGCAGCGATCCCGTCGTGAAACAGAACCTCCAAATCCTCAAGGACGCCATGAAGCAGGCCGGGTTCACACAGTTGGAGTCCGAGTGGTGGCACTTTGACGACGAGGACTACATCCACGATCCCCAGCCCATCGTCTATGGCCGGGAACTCGCCATCCCCGTGCTGTGAGCATCCGCAACGACGCCACCTTCACCGTCATCGACGAGACCGACGGCTACATCGTCGTCAACAAACCCGCCCCGCTGCAAATTCATCCCGGTGATCCGAATGGTCCGCCCACGCTCTGGCATCGGCTGTGCGATCTCCTCTCGTATGAAATCGCCAACGGCGGCCAAGTCTCCATCATCAACCGCCTCGACCGCGAGACCAGCGGCGTCGTGCTCGTGGCGAAGAATCATGAACTCGCCCGCCTCTTCGGCATGGCAATGCAGGACCGCAAGATTCACAAAACGTACGTCGCGCTCGTTCACGGCTGGCCAGACTGGGAGGAGCACATGCTCGATGCGCCGATCTTGAACGCCCGCGATGTGCAGCCCTTTGATATTTGGGTCAAACAAATCGTCCATCCGCAAGGTGCTGAGTGCCGCACCGCGTTTCGCACACTCCAGCGCTTCGAGCGCGATGGTATGAAGTTCGCCTTGATCGAGGCGAAGCCTGAAACGGGCCGCATGCATCAGATTCGCGTGCATCTGCATCATCTCGGCCTGCCTATCGTCGGCGACAAACTCTACGGCCGCGATGACCGCTGCTACCTCGAGTTCATCGAAACTGGCTGGACGCCTGCATTGGAACAGAAACTTCTCCTGCCTCGGCAAGCGCTGCACTCCTCACGGCTTGAACTCAATCTCGAAGGTTTTCCGAGCTGCTGGGAAGCGCCTGTGCCGGCGGAGTTCGCCCTGTAGATTCGACTGGCAGTCGAATCCGAGCGCTCCAAGACTTCGATTGCCAATCGAAGCTACGTCCACCGGCGCACCCGGCTGTCGAGCTGAAACACCTGCCCGCTCACGTTCTCCAGACTGTGCAGGAAGACGATGAAGCGCGCAGCGTCCTGCGGCGTGTTCAGTCGGCCCAGCGCATGCGCGTTCATCAAATTCTCCCGCCACGCCGCATCTTCCAGCAAGTGTCGCGTCATTTTCGTCTCCAAGAAGCCTGGCAGCACGCAGTTCGCCCGCACGTTGCGTGCGCCATACTCCTTGGCGATGCTCTGCGTCAATCCGATCAAGCCCGCTTTCGCCGCTGCGTAATTCGCCTGACCATAAGGACCGCTGAGAGCTGAATACGAGCCGATGTTCACGATGTGGCCGCAGCGCTGCTTCGACATCAGCTTCACCGCCGCTTGTGACACGAGAAACGCGCCCTTGAGATTCACATCGACGACGTGATCGAACTCCGACTCTGCCATCTTCATCGTCGAAACGTCACGGCACACGCCAGCATTGTTCACCAGCAGGTCGATCTGCTTCAGCGTGGCGAAAAAGGCACGCACCGAGTCCGCACTCGTCACATCGAGTGCGTCACGACCCGGCGCGACAACGTCAAAACCTGCCTGCTTGAGTTCTGCGCCAATCGATTTCGCCAAATCACCCTCACCACCGGTGATGACGGCGATCGGTGACGAGGAAGCAGGCGTGGCTGACATGCAGGTCAATGGGTCAAAAGGTCAAGAAGGTCAAGATCGTCCCAAAGTACGACTCTTGACCACCTTGACGGCGCAGCCTTGACTCTTTGACCAAACTCAACCCAGCGTGAAGGCAGGCAGCTTCACGATCTTACCGCCAGCCATCGCGGATTGGTGGGCGCAAAGGCCCACGCAGGTCCAGTTGGCGGATTGGGCGGCGTTCGGGAAGGGCTGGCGTTTTTCAGCGAGGGCGTTGGCGAACTCGTTGGCGAGATGCGGATGACTGCCGCCGTGGCCGGAGCCTTGGGTGAAGCTGAGGTGGGTTTTCTTGCCGAGATCATAGACGCCCTTGGTGGTGAAGCGCTGGATCGGCTTGGGGAGGCGTTTGGCGAAGTCGGGAGCCTTGATGGTCTTGGGGATCTTGTGCTCGGGCAGTTTGGCGCGGTGCATGATGAGCGGCTCGTGCTCGATGAGCGGCCATTCGATGGAGGCTTTGTCGCCATAGACGTCGATGCTCTCACGATACTGGCGAGCGGTGTCGAACAGGCTGCGGATGATGCGGGCGCTGACATCAGTACCTTTGAATTTGATGTGCGCGGTTTCGACGGCAAACGGCGAGCCGTAGCACTGCTGCAATTCCTTGCGCACGGTTCCGGAGCCGAAGCAGCTCACGTATTCGGCCGGTTTGCCGATCATACCGGCCACGGGGCCGACGCAGTGCGTGGCATACCACATCGGCGGCAAGCCGGGCCAGTTGTTCGGCCAGCCGTCCATGTCCTGCTGATGGGAGGCCTGCACGAACTGCAGTTTGCCGAGCTTGCCCTGATCAAGCTGCTCCTTCATGAACAGGTACTCGCGAGCATAAACAACAGTCTCCATCATCATGTATTTGAGGCCGGTCTTTTTGACCAAATCGCAGATCTTTTTGCAGTCTTCGATGCTGGTGGCCATCGGCACGGTGCAGGCGACGTGCTTGCCGGCCTTGAGCGCCTCGATGCTCATCCAGCCGTGGTCAGGAATGGGCGAGTTGATGTGAACGGCGTCGATGTTCGGGTCTTTGAGCATCGCTTTGAAGTCGGTGTAGCGCACGGCGATGTCGAAGGCGTCGCCGATGGCGTTGAGCTTCTTCGGATCGCGCTGGCAAATGGCGTAGCAGGTCGTGAGCGGGTGGCGCTGCCAGATGGGGATGAATTCCGCCCCGAAACCGAGGCCGACGACGGCGATGTTGAGTTTTTTGTCTGACATGATGGTTGGAAGTTGCGGTGACTTTATAGGCGCGGGCGCTGGCGCATGGGAAGGACAAAGTTTGGGGGGAATCGGACGGTGGGAGCAAAGTTTCAGGTTTCAGGTTCAAAGTTTCAAGTTAGGGAGTGCGCACTCCGATGCTGACCGCCGACTTTGATTACCACCTGCCGCATGAATTGATCGCCAGTGAGCCGCTGGCGGAACGTTCAGCGTCGCGGATGCTGGTGCTGCATCGGGACTCGGGGAAGATCGAGCACCGGATGTTCCGTGAGATCGGTGAGTTTGTGTCGCGGGAAGCGGGCGACATGCTGGTGCTGAATGACACGCGGGTGGTTCCGGCTCGTTACTTCACGGATCACGGGCACGAAGTGCTGCGGCTGGAGCCGATCACGCCGACGCGCTGGCGCTGCATGGTGAAACCGGGAAAAAAGTTCCGCGTTGGCGACACGGTGCCAATTGGCGAGGCCACGGGCCGCGTGATCGAGATTTTGGAGGAGAACGGCAACCGCATCATCGAGTTCGACCGCATCGTGGATGAGTCGAAGCACGGTCATCTGGCGCTGCCACACTACATGGGCCGCGCGGACCAGCCTGCCGACCGCGAACGCTATCAAACCGTGTTCGCCCGCAGCGAAGGTTCCATCGCTGCACCGACGGCGGGGCTGCACTTCACACCAGAGGTGCTGAATCCCCTGCCCCACACGTTTGTGACGCTGCATGTCGGTGTCGGCACGTTTCAGCCGGTGAAGGTGGCAGACATCGCGGATCACAAGATGCACAGCGAGGTTTATGAAGTCTCTGAAACGACCGCCCAGGCGATTCAATCAGCCAAACGCGTCATCCCCGTCGGCACCACCGCCCTGCGCACGCTGGAAACGGTGGCTCGCGATCATGGCCGCGTCATCGCCACACAAGGCAGCACGGACATCTTCATTTATCCCGGCTTCGCATTTCAAGTCGCTGGTGGTCTGCTGACAAATTTCCATCTACCGAAGTCCACGCTGATCATGCTGGTGAGCGCCTTTGCGGGCAAAGAACTGACCATGCAGGCTTATGAGGAAGCGATTCGTGAACGCTATCGGTTCTTCAGCTATGGCGACTGCCTGCTGATTGTGTGAAAACAAATCAGCCGGGATTGCGGCCCGGCTGATGAGATGGGAGATCGGACAACGGGTTGGAAACCCCGTTCGACGCTACGCCTTCGGCGTGTCGGCGGTGCTGTCGGGGAGCTTGGGGGCTTTGATGTAGTCAGTGGGGAGGTCGCCTTTCAGGGCCTTGAGGAAGGTGATGATGGAGGCGGTTTCTTCGTCGGTGAGCTGCTTGCCAAGCTGGTATTCGGCCATCTTCTTGACCATCTCGTCGAGGGTCTTGACGGAGCCGTCCTGGAGGTAGGGAGCGGTTTCGGTGATGTTGCGGAGGCTGGGGACTTTGAAGAAGAATTTTTCACCTTCGTTCTTGGTCACGTCAGCGCGGCCGTTGTCCTTGAGGCCGGGCCAGGGTTTCACGAGGCCGAGCTTTTGATACATCATGCCGCCGACGCCGGGGCCGTTGTGGCAGGTGACGCAGCCGGTTTTGGCGAAGGTGGCGAAGCCTTTCTTCTCGTCGGCGCTGAGGGCGTCCTTGTTGCCCTTGAGAAAGGTGTCCCAGTTCGAGGGAGTGAGGAGCTTGCGCTCAAAGGCGCCGATGGCCTTGCCGAAGTTGTCATATGTGATGGGGTCGGCTTCGCCGGGGAAGGCGGCTTTGAAACCTTCGACATAGCCGGGCATGCTCTTGAGCACTTTCACCACGAAGTCGGCGCTGGGCATGCCCATTTCGACGGGGTTGAGGACGGGGCCTTTGGCCTGCGCCTCGACGGTGGGCTCACGACCATCCCAGAACTGGGCGACGTGGATGGCGGCGTTGTAGGTGGAGGGGGAACTGCGGCCACCGAGCTTGCCTTCATGGCCGGGGGAGAAGGGCAGATTGTCCTGGCCGTATTTGTCGAGCATGTGGCAGGAGTTGCAGGAGAGCTTCTCGCCTTTGGAGATGCGGTTCTCAAAGTAGAGCTGGCGGCCGAGATTGATCTTCGCCTCGGTGAGTTCATTGTCCGGTGACAGCGCCTGCGCTGGCAGCGGCTGGAACATGGGCAGGAAGGCGTCGGAGAGATCGGCCTGCGCGAAAGCGGAGGCGCTGCTCAAGCCGGCAACGAGGACGAGAATGCGGGTGGTGTTTTTCATGAGTGGCGGGTGGAAAAGATGATCGTGGCGATACGTGGCGTGAATGGGGCTGGTTTCAAGTGATTGCGGTAGGGGATGACTTTTGGGCACAGCCGGAAAACAGAAAGTGTTCCCACAGATTCAGGAACCCACAGATTGCCAGAGGGGAATATTCTGCAGGAGGAATTGGTTTCGGGAGTCACCTTTTCAGTCTTCGATTGACGAAATCTACGGCGGACGGCTACGCTGAGTTGATGATCCCAAAAATTCTTTTTCTCCTGCTGACAGCGACTGGTCTGGCGATGGGACAACAACCGGTCGGCGATGGCAAGGCGGACGACACGGCGGCCATTCAGCACCTGATAGATACAAGCGGCAGTGTGAAGCTGGCGAAGGGCACGTATCGAATCGCGAAAACACTGACGGTGGACCTGACGAAGACGGGTTTCGCGGCCTTGAGTGGCGATGGCACGGCGCGCATCGTGATGGCGGGCGCTGGACCGGCGCTGCATTTCATCGGCACGCATGGAGGCACGGCGGCACCGGAATCGTTCAAGCCGGAAGTGTGGGAGAATCAACGCACGCCGATGGTGGAAGGCATCGAGATCGTGGGAGCGCATGCGGAGGCTGATGGCATCGAGGCCACGGGCACGATGCAGATCACGCTGAGCCGGGTGGTGGTGCGCGAGTGCCGCCATGCGGTGCATTTGACGAAACGAAACCGCAATGTGCTGATCTCCGCCTGCCACTTCTACCACAACACGGGCATCGGCGTGTTTTACGATGATGTGAACCTGCACCAGTCGAACATCGCGGGCAGCCACATCAGCTACAACGGCGGCGGCGGGGTCGTGTCACGCGCTGGCAACGTGCGCAACCTGCACATCGGCACCTGCGACATCGAAGGCAACCACGAGAAGGACGGACCGCCGAGCGCGAATGTGGAGCTGGATTCACGCGGCGGCTCCATCGGCGAGGTGGCGATCACGGGATGCACGCTTCAGCACACGAACAAGGCAACGGACTCCGCCAACATCCGCATCATCGGCTCAGGAAAGGATGAATCGTTGCTGCGCCGTGGCGGACGCGAGTTCACCCGTGAAGGGAACGTGACCATCAGCGCGAATGTATTTAGCGACGTGCAGGTGAACATCGAGATCCGCCACGCACGCGGCGTGACGATCACCGGCAACACCTTCTGGGAAGGCTTCCAGCACGACCTGCGGGTGGAGGACAGCGGCAACATCGTGGTCACCGGCAACAATTTTGACCGCAACCCGCGCTATCTCGTGAACGGCAACGACAATGCGGAGAAGAACGGCGTCGTCTTCCTGCGCTGCGAGGACAGCATCCTCAGCAGCAACGTGATTTCCGGCGTGTGGAAGCAGCGTGCGGCGGTGGATGTCGAGTCCTGCAACCGCCTGCAAATCTCCCACAACAGCGTGCTGGACAGCGATGGTGCGGGCCTGCGCCTGGAAAAAGTCACCAACAGCATCATCGACGGCAACATCATCCGCGATGACCGCGAAGCTGAGAAACGCAGCAAGGAGCCGTCGCTCGTCATTCTCGACAGCAAGGATAACATGACCGAGCAGAACATGCTGGGGAACAAGGGAGAGGTGAAGTGAAGGAACCGGTTAGGAGTTAGAGGTGATGAGTTATTGAAGCCGGACCCAAAACTCATCGCATCACTCGTAACACTTAACTCCTGACTCATTCATGACCGTCGCCGCCGCCACCTCGCTGCTTGCTCGTGCGCATGGGCGCATGCTGCTGCACAAGCTGCGCTTTGGGTTGCGTGAGAACCGGCTGCTGAGCTTCACGGTGGCGGCGTTCCTCGTGCTGTATGGCATGGCGGCGTATTTGCTGGTGGCACGCGGGCTGGAGTTCATTGTGAAGGTGCCGCTGATCGGACCGCTGCTGACGGAGCGGCTGGTGTTTCTGCTGTTTTTCTTCTTCTTTGTGATGCTGATCATCTCAAACGCCACCATCACGGGCATGGGCTTGTTTAGGCGCAAGGAGATGGAATGGCAGATCGCGCTGCCGCTGCCGCCTCGCAGTCTGGTGCTGTGGAAGACGCTGGAAGGCATGCTGCTGGCAAGCTGGGGCCTGCTGCTGCTCAGTGCGCCGATCCTGCTGGCGCTGGGGCGTGTGTATGAGGCGGATGCGGGCTTCATGCTGGCCGTGGTGCCGGCACTGCTGGCACTGGTGGCGATTGCGGCGAATGTTTCGACCTGGCTGCTGATCGCGCTGGTGCGCGGGGCGCGGCGCTGGATGTGGAAGCCGGTGGTGGTGTGCGCGGCGCTGCTGTTGATCAAAGCGCTGCCGGTGTGGCATTCGAGCTACGAGACACTGAACTCCGGTGATCTGAGCGCGAGCTTGAATCAAATCCTGCGCCACACCGAGATCTGCATGCATCCGCTGCTGCCAAGCTCCTGGGTGGCTGAGACGATTCAGGCCGCCGGGCGCGGCATCCGCGAGCGTGCGCTGTTTTTCAATCTCGTGCTGCTGGCCAATGCGCTGCTGAGCATCGTGATCACCACACGCATCGCGGGCGTGCATTTCACGCCCGCCTGGAACCGCATCATGAGCGCGGCACCGGGCGCTGGCAAAGCCGTTCCGAATCCGGCGTTTCGCGCACAGCCGGGACGCGCTGCCACATGGCTGCGGCGCATGCTGGCGCTGGATCGCGCGTCGTTCGCGCTGCTGGTGAAGGAGGTGCGCACCTTTGTGCGCGAGCCGGTGCAGTGGGGCCAGACGGCGCTCATCTTCGGCCTGTTGCTGATGTATTCGATGAACCTGCGCAAGCTGGGCTACGACCTGCAAAGCCCGTTCTGGACCACGGTGGTGAGTCATCTAAATCTGCTGGTCTGCTGCCTGGCGCTGTCCACGCTGACCACGCGTTTCATTTATCCGCAGTTCAGCCTGGAAGGACGGCGGATGTGGATTCTGGGGCTCTCGCCTGTGCCGCTGCATCGCGTGCTGGCCTTGAAGCTGCGCTTGAGTGCCAGCGTGCTCGCGCTGGTCATGCTGGCGCTCGTGATCGTGTCGGGCATGTCATTGGGACTGCCAGGAAAACGCATCCTGTTCTTCAGCGCCGCGATTTTGATGCTGAGCTATGGCCTGACCTCGCTGGCGCTGTCCCTCGGGGCACTGGTGCCGAATTTCCGCGAGTCGAACCCGGCACGCATCGTCTCCGGCTTCGGCGGCACGGTCTGCCTGATCGCCAGCTTCGTGTACATTGTGTGCGGGATGGCTTTGCTGGTGATTCCATCCTGGCAGCATCTCAAACAGGAAGCCCCTGCCCCGCTGGGTTATGACTGGCGGATCGAATTGCTCAGCCTCGGTGGACTGGCTGTGCTGACCGTGGTTTTTGGGGGGCTTCCGTATTTTTTTGCCAAACGGCGGACGAAAAATCTGGAATATTTAAGACATCTGTAGTATTTCCGTGCTGAAAATAATTTCCAGCACTCCCATGATCACCCGCAAAGCACCTGCCCCAGCCACGCCGACCGGCCACAACGACGATCATCTCCTCGTCTTCGAAGATGCCCCTGAATTCATGGACGGACACGCCGCTGGCGGTTCGCTCGACAATGTCGATTCCAAAGTGAAAGCCGCGCAGGATCAGCTCGTGGAACTCCGCCGACAACAGGAGGAGATCGAACGCCAGAAGCAGCATCTCGAAGGTCTGCGCGTCAAGCAGGAGCGCTTCGTCGCTGGCAAACGTGATCTCCTCGAAAAAATCGGTCGCTCCGCCGGTCATGTCGAACGCGAGCTTTATGATGTGCAGAAGCGTGTCGAAGAGTTGACTGTCACCCACGATGAGTTTCGCCGTCACCTGGAGGTTTTGAAATCACTCCAGCCGGAGAAGTGGCACCGCACGCAGGTGAATGAAGAACTCGACAACGCCTTGGCCGCCATCGAGGACGCGGAGAATGATTTCGCCAAAGGCATCCGCCGCCTGCACGCCATGGGGCCGATGGAATCCAATGCCACTGGCCCGATCAGCCTGGATGATGCTGATGCGCCGGTGTTGTCATCCTTCACCGGCAACTCCGATGACATCACCGCCTGGCTGCGTCGCGGTTTTGCTTTCACCTTGCCGCTGATGGCCACAGTCCTCGTCGCCATCGTGCTCATTCGCCTGATGTTCTAATTTCCAACCCTTCGCACCTCACGCCTATGGCTCTGTTCTCCGGCAATCGCAAAGTCCGTTCCCGCCGTCCAAAAACCGCGCAGGAATTGAAGCAGGAACCGTCCCCGCGCGCCAAATCGCGTCATCTCGCGAAGCGTGCGGATGAGGTGAGCAGCGAAATCCACCGCCTGGAGTGCTACATCACCGCCGCACCGCGTTTGGAACGTCAGCAACGTATGGCCAACGTGAACATCGTGCCGCCGATGGAACTTTCTTCACCTGCCCCGCGTCATCGTCGCGTGCCCATCGCGCAACAGCGTGCGCGGCGTGGTGAGCGGCTGCGCTTGTTCACTGAAAGTGCGCTGGTCATCGGCACGATTGCCGGTGTGGTCGGTTGGCTGAATCAATGGTTTCACTTCTGGAACTGATCAAGCCCTGACCTGGAGCCTGTGACATGCCCACGCTAAGCCGGTTTAATGGGATCAAGAGAGCCACTTGCAAAACCCCTGCTTGGCCATCTTTTACCCACCATCTTTTACCATCTGAATCCTGCCCAACCGTCCAACGCCCAAGGCATCTGGTAAAAGATGAGGGGTAAAAAATGGCAGGCCGGAACTCTGAAGCCGAGGTTTTGCAAGTGCCTCAACCATATGACGATTACCGTTTCAAAACCCACCTTGCACGACTGCGAGGTCGCCTGCCTGCGTGTGACCGAGGATTTTCGTCTCTCTTTACGCTTCCGGGACGGTCTCGTCGCAGAACTGGACTTTCGAGATGATGTTCACGAAACCTCTGGCCCGATGCTTGCGCCGCTGCGTGATCCGGCCTTCTTTGCCAGCGTCGCCATTGACGATGGTGCCTTAACTTGGCCGAATGGCTACGACATCGATCCGGCGACGCTCCACACCTGGGCGCAACAAGGGTTTGTTGGATGAGACGCTGAATGACTCACGCCTTGCCCCAACGCTTCAGCAGCGTGGTCGCCATATCGGCAGGAGAATCGGAGACGGCGATGCCGCACTCGGCGAGGATGCGCTTCTTCGCCGCCGCCGTGTCATCGGCTCCGCCAATGATCGCACCGGCGTGGCCCATGCGGCGTCCGGGAGGCGCGGTGGCACCGGCGATGAAGGCGGCGATCGGCTTCTTGCAGTTGTCTTTGGCCCAAAGTCCGGCTTCGACTTCAGCAGTACCGCCGATTTCGCCGATCATGATGATGGCTTCAGTTTCCGGGTCGTCATTGAACATCTTGAGCACGTCGAGATGGTTGGTGCCGTTCACCGGGTCACCACCGATGCCGACGCAGGTGCTCTGACCGTAGCCGCGGGTCGTGAGCTGCCACACGGCTTCATACGTGAGCGTGCCGGAACGGCTGACGACGCCGACATTGCCGCGCTTGTGGATGTAACCCGGAGCGATGCCGATGCGGCAGCCGCCGTGAGATTTGTCGCCACGTCCTGGCGTCACGAGACCGGGGCAGTTGGGACCGATGAGACGAGTTTTGCTGCCCTTCATGGCCGCTTTGACGCGAATCATGTCGTTGATCGGAATGCCTTCGGTGATGGCGACAACGAGATCGAGTCCGGCATCCACGCCTTCGAGAATCGCATCCGCGGCGAACGGCGGCGGCACAAAGATCACGCTGACAGTCGCTCCAGTTTCACGAGCAGCTTCGGCCACCGTGTCAAACACCGGCACCTTTTTACCGCTGTGCTCGAATACTTGACCGCCTTTGCCCGGTGTCACGCCTGCGACGAGCTGCGTGCCGTAGTCGATGGAAGCCTTCGCATGACGCGAACCGAAGTCACCGGTGATGCCTTGAACAAGAATGCGGGTGTCGGTTTCAACAAGAATGGCCATCGGAGTGATTCGGTGAGGTTTTGGGGCTGAGAAAGCCGCGCATCATAGAAGTCTGCCCCGCTGCGTCAAGGAAGCGGCGGAACATTCTCAAAGCAGCCGCCACAGCTTCGGCAGAAAGATGAGCAGGCCGACACTCAGTGCCGCCAGTGCCGCGACCAGCACAGCGGCAGCAGCCGCATCCTTCACGCGGCGGATCGCCTCCTCCCGCTCCTGGGTGACGCGATCCGCCAGCACTTCGAGCGCTGTGTTCATCAGCTCTGCCGCGAGCACCATTCCCACCGCCAAAATCACCACGCACCATTCCCAGGTGGCAATCTGCAGCCACACACCGAACGCCACCACCAACACCGAAGCAAAGGCATGCACCTGCAGATTGCGCTGCGTTTTCAGCGCCCACAGCAATCCTACCAGCGCTGGACGAAAGCTACGGATCACCGAGGCAGACCAATGGCGCATGAGATCGAGCCGGAGGGTGATTATTTGCTGATGGGTGTTTCCACCGCCCCCGCTGGCGCGACCTTTTTCACAATCTCTTTGAACTCCTTCAGCCAGCCAGCGGCGTCCGGATGGTTCGGATTGGTTTGAATGATCTTGAGCATGTCCGCCAGCGCATTGACTGCATTGATGTTGTTCGACAGAAGGTAGCTGCTCTTCGACCAAAGCAGGCGAGGGTGCTCCTCCTTTAAAAACAAATTGAATTCCGTCTCGCTCAGACCGGTTTTGCGCAATGCCAGCTCGGCATTGATGCGTGCATCCCACTGGGCGGGCAACTCCGCCGGTTTTTCAGCCAGGTAGTAAGGGAAAATGGCGTTGGAATAAATGCCGTCCACATTCAGCGGCGAGTACTCCCATTCCTTGCGATCCAAATAATCGTCCAGCAGATACGCTTTGCTGAACTCGGTGCCTTTGACGGACTGCCGGAGGATTCCCGCGAGCGGTCCGCCGCCACCTTGGCCACCGCCGCCTTGGCCGCCGCGCCCTGGTCCACCGCGTCCCGCCCCTTGGCCGCCGCCTTTGCCTGCATCTTTAATTTCCACCGCCCCAGTGGCAGTGTGCTTCATCGTGGCCTGCACGGCTACGATCGCTTTCCCCAGAAACGTCTGCAATACCGCCACCAGCGGTCCCATCTTCTTCGGATCATCAATGTCCTGGGCCTGAATCGTCAGCACGAGGTATTCTAATTGGAGCACCAATCCCTGCCTGAAGTTGTCGTCCTTCAGCCGCGCCTCATTGTTGTCACGCCAATCCGTGAAATCCGTCTGTTTCAAATCCTTGCGTTCGAAGTTCTCCAACTTGTAACAATCCAAGTAGAGTGCCAGCGCATCACTCTCACTGCTCATCGCCGCGCGGAATTTGGTCAGCGCCGCGCCCAAAATCGCATTGCGTCCCTGGCCGATCTGCGCCTCCACTTTCTCCAGTTCCTTGAGAATGTGCTCAGTTTGAGCCGGCGTGAGAATCACCTGCGGAGCGGCGGGAGTTTCGGCAGCAGGAGCAGCGGGTGCCGC
>NZ_JBJXFV010000163.1:0-42664 GCF_046154365.1 Prosthecobacter sp. | reverse complement strand
TGGATGGAACGCCACTATCCCAGCGATGTGAGTGATGCCGAATGGGCCTTGCTCGAACCCTTCATTATTGACCCTTCAGCGCCGCGCAAGCGAGGCCGCTGCGAGACGCCGACGTTGGCGCGGCGGTCGCTCAACGCGATGCGCTACCTGCTCAAGACCGGCTGCCAGTGGCGCATGTTGCCCAAGGAGTATCCACCGCGCACCACCGTGCATGACACCTTTACGCGATGGACCAAGAACGGCTTGTGGGAGCGCCTCAACAGCGCGCTACGCGAGCGGCGGCGAGTGGCGCTAAAAAAAACGCCACACCCAGCGCCGCGATCATCGACAGCCAGAGCGTGAAGTGTGCCGACACGGTGGCTCCCAGCAGCAGTGGCTACGATGCGGGCAAAAAGATCAAAGGTCGCAAACGGCATATCCTCACCGATACGCAGGGGCTTCTCTTGGGCGTCTTGGTGACGCCAGCGAGCGTGCAAGATCGAGATGCGGCCAAGGTCGTGTTTGGTCTCTTCTGCCCGCTGCTATTGACCCTACGCATCATCTTTGCGGATGGCGGTTACGCAGGGAAGCTCGAAGCCTTTGTCACCGCAGCAGCGGCGGTCTATGGGCAGGTGGAGGGACTGGTGCTTTCGATCATCAAGCGCAGCGACAAGGCCAAGGGCTTCGTCCTCTTGCCCAGACGCTGGGTGGTTGAGCGCACCTTCGGCTGGCTCGTTAAAGCACGCCGCCTCGTGCGTGACCACGAGCGCAACGCACGCCACCACGAAGCCTTCGTTTATCTGGCAATGATCGGCCATAGCGCTCGCCATCTGGCGTCTCAAAACTAGTGATTATGAAGTTTTAACGGACAGGCTCTCAGGATGCTCTCTCTGATTACATCAAACGAAGGAGATGGAGACAATGACAGGCACCGAGGACTGGCCACCGCGTCACGAATGTCATTGTCCGCGCTATGCGCCAGCTTCTTGAGCGCGGGAACATGTTCTTTCGCTCCACTGATCACCGCAGCCTCGACTGCTTCAATGATGAAATATCGAACAAACTCGGAAAATTCACTGAGATTTGACGACTCGGATGCTGCCAGCACAACACTGATGGCGTTCAAGTTTTCAGGACTATTGTAAAATTCAACCTGTTGTGGTCCTCCACCTAAACGCGATATCTGCCGCTGAATACCTGCCAGCGTCGAGAGTGCCGAATGAAGTCGGGCGTCTTTAACCGTGGCAAACGGGTCGCGAACTGACGCTGGCAGAGGTTCGTCTTGAGCGTCAACCCAAGACGCCAGTAAAAGGCAAGATGCCAAGCATGCTGCCTGAATGGAGTGAGATCGGTAGTGCAAGGCCAAGCTGAACAAAGATGAGTGCTGGAAACTGGGTCAGGGGAAACAGGGTCGACACTGACCCCAGCTCCCGCGCTCACTCCGGTGAGAAGGTAAAGACCTGGTAGGTGATGTATTTCATCTCCTCAATGCTCAGGCGCGGGCTGTACACCTCCGAGCTGAAGCCCATCACGCGCGTGATCAGCTCGTCGCGCTGCGTGTTGTAGCCGTGAATGATCAGGCTGCTGTGGTAGGAGGCGGATTCCGGCTCCTGCCACTTCTTGCGCAGCGCGGGATCCTTCGAGTCCGGCGGCGGCAGTTTCGGATCGGCCTGAAGCGCCTTCGCATATTCAAACCAAGCTTCCTCCCGCAGGTCGTTGTGGGCGTAGATCACCGCCACCACGCGCCCCTTCGCCAGCTCCCGCTTCATGTCGTTGAAGTCGAATTTGTCCATCTTCTTCATCCGCGTACCCGCCAGCTTCATAAGCTTCTTCAGCGCCGCCTCGTGCTTCTCAAACTCATCCAGCTTCTCCGTCCCCTTCATCGCCTCCAGCGGGTCCGCCTTCCACGCGTAGTACTTCGTGAGGAACTGGCAGAGGGACAGCGCCTGCGGGTCATCTTCCCCCGCCTCCGGCATCTGCGGCAGCGTGTCGTCCGGGATCAGCACGTCGCCATTGGGCAGCTCCTTGATCTTCGCCGCCGCCGCCTCGCGGGCGTTCGTGGGCACGGTGGGTGCTGCCCCCGACACCGCTGCAGCAGGTGGTTTCCACTGCTGTAGATAAGTCTGGTCTGCCGCTGAGAAGTTCGTCACCGGCAACGTGAATTCCATTCCGTCCGCACACCGGATGCGCACCTGCCCTTGCTGCACCGCCACCACCTCCGCCTCCAGCTTGCGCCCGGCGGTGTCGGTGAAGATGCGGGCGTCCGCCTGGGATAGCAGACAAAAAAAGACGGCGGCGGGTAGAGCGAATGTTTTCATGTCACGCCAGTTTGTAACAGGGGAACGAGTGCAAATGCTTGATCATGCAGATCGGAGCCTCATGCGAGTTGGTTGATCGCCTGGCATTGTGACGTGCCATCGTCGTACGTGAGTGTCGGTCTTATTTTCACTCATCCACACCGGCGGCGTCCAAGGTACGCATCATGGCGTCCATGAACTCCTGGGCGGCATCGATCGGCAGGATGATCGTGTCTCGCCGACCACGCACGTCCTCGGTGATCTTGATGAACTTGCCGCGGTCGTTCTCCTTGAGATCAAGGAAGAAAATCTTCCGGTCGGTGACGATCTTTTCGGAATGCAGCGGCGGATTGGGCGGACGCCGTTCATCTTCAAATTCTGTGTTCCTCATGCCGGTAAACCTCCACTGCCTGACGATGCGCTGTTGTTGCTGGGTGAATTCGAGGCCGATTCTAGGAGCCACGCCGTGCTTGTCAATGCTTCTCACGCTCCAGCACACGCCGTGCGGCCTGCAAGGCCCCGAGCGTCCAGACGACGGGGTAAAGCTGCTCGTGATACCACAGGCGGGCGAAGTAGAGGCCGATGGGGGCGGGGGGGAAGTGGGTGCCGTCACGGGTGGCGGTGAGGAGCCACTGGATGCTGGATGCTGGATGCCCCGCCTGCATCGCTACGCGAAGCGTTGCGGGCAGGTGAGTGCTGGATGCTGGATGCTGGATGCTGGATGCTGCACACAGAGACTGGAGGGCGACGGCGGTTTCTTCGATGCTGGATGGGGCGTTTCTGTCGCCGCCGAAGGAGCCGTCGGGTTTTTGGGCGGTGAGGAGGTAGCCGGCGCCGCTTTGGATCAAAGCGTGGGCTTGGGCGGAGAGTTGAGCGATGCCGCTGAGGTGGTTGATGACCTGGGCGGTGCCATAGACGGGATTGTTTTCGTCGGGAGTATGCTCGTTGCCGAACCAGAGGGGAATCCAGGCGTGTTCGGGTGTTTGCGAGGTTTTGAGGTAGCGCAACGCGCGCTGAGTGGCTTTGACGATGCGGGTTTGAAGCGCGGAAGGCAGTTCGTCGTGCCACGTCCACCATGCGAGC
This sequence comes from Prosthecobacter sp., assembly GCF_046154365.1. Classification (GTDB taxonomy): domain Bacteria; phylum Verrucomicrobiota; class Verrucomicrobiia; order Verrucomicrobiales; family Verrucomicrobiaceae; genus Prosthecobacter. The sequence continues at coordinate 39,305 of NZ_JBJXFV010000163.1, read as the reverse complement.
AGTGCATGGGCGGTGATTTCCGGTGTGCTGCGATCAAATGGCAGCGCGCCCCAGCCACGACAGAAGGTGGGAATGCCGCCATCGCGATTCTGGAGGTTGAGGAGCCAGGTGATGCCGGGGATGCAATGACGAGTGACGAATGACGAATGACGAATGGCTGCGGTGGATGCCCCCTCACCCCGGCCCTCTCTCCGAAGATGATTCGAGTTTGTGTCGTCAACTTCGGCGGGGAGAGGGAGAAGATGTTTGAGCGCGATGAGAGCGCTGGAGGTGTCATCGGCATCGGGGACGCCGCCGGGGAGGTCGGTCCAGGCCCAGCCGCCGGGCGGGGCGTTGGTGAAGGGGTGAGTTTCGCGGTATTGCTGGCTGAGGAGCCAAGGGCGAAGGGCGGAGGGCGAAGGGGCTGAATGCTGAAGCGCACGAATGGAGAGCGTGGTGCCCCAGGTGGCGAGATTGGTGTCGATGGGCCAGCTTCCGTCGTCGCGCATGGATCTGCGGAGAAATTCAACGGCAAGTGGCAGGCAGGGATGATCAAGCTGATCAGCACCGGCGAGCGCCATGGTGACGAAGCTCGTCAGGGGCGTGGCTTCGAGATAACCGCCGCTGCTGGGCTGCAAGGTCTGCAGCATCGGGCGAATGCGCGGCCAGGTGAGCGCACGAACCCAGCGCAGCGGATTCCACCACGCGGGCGGGGCATTTTTGAAGCGTGTGTAGCCGATGGCGATCAACGCCGGCAACGCGTAACTGACGACAGGCAGGCCGATGGCACCAAACCAAGTGCGTGGCAACGCGGCGAGTTCAAAGGGCAGGGCGATGACGTGCTGCCACGGTCTGTTTCCCAACGTGCCGCACAACGCACAGAGCATGAGAATGGGGACGGAGAACGTCTTGTCTTTGCCGTAGCGAGTGACGACGGCTTTGGCGATGGCCTGTGGTTCACGAGAACCGACCTGGGTAGTGATCCATTGATCGGCCTCGGCGCAACGTGTCCCGACCAGATGCAGCGCACTCCAGCAAAGCAGCGTGGTGGAAAGATTGCTTTTGCTGAGCGTGGTGTCGCCCCAGCTGCCATCGGCGTTCTGATGGTCGCTGAGCCATTTAGCGCCGTTGGCGATGTGTGCGGCGTGTTTGTCGCGATCCACAAGCGACAGCGCAACGATGGCGGTCGCCGTGGACAGGGCGCTGCTGGAAAGGCGGCCTTCCCAGTGGCCGTGTGCGTTGCGCAACGACTCCAGATGAGCCTGCGTGCTGGCGATGGCGCTGTCGAGGGCGTCCATCATGACACGGTTGATCAGGCTGCGAGTTTCAGCTCAGGGCGGGCCTCGATGGCCTTGGTGATTGAATCCCATCCGCCCGGACGCTGCTGCTGGAACATGGAGAGATACAATGCGACCTGCTTGGCGGGAAATTGTGCGAGCAAGGCGGTGACGGAGGCCTCGGCCTTGTCGTCAGCAATCACTTCGGGCAGTTCGGTGACTTCGCCTTTGCCGTCGTGCGCGATCTCAGCGGCATCGAGGAAGGTGATGAGCATCTGCGGCTGGCCTTTGAGCAGCCAGATCTGGAAGATCTGCGCGGTGACTTCCTCGTTGGACTTGGTGTTGAGCTGCTCCAGGAGCCATTCGGCCTGCTTGGCGCGGGATTTTTCCAAGATGAAGGCAGGGCGCAGTTTGCGTGCTGGTGCGAGTGAATCGATGACGGCCTTGTAGGCGGCACGTTGATCGGTCTGCAGGTAGGTCATGATCTGCTCACGCAGTTCGGGGCCGATGGCTTGAAGAAGTTGGTTGGGGCGCATCTGGGGTTGGGAAATTGGGGCGCTCTGCTACCACCGCGACACTGGAGTCGCAACCGTTTTGCCTCACAGCAGGCGAATCGTCAGAGGGAAGCGATACACTTGGCCTTCCGAGGCACGCACGATGCCGATGATGGTCAGAATGATCGTGGCAATGACGATCACCGGCAACAGCACGAACCCGATGAGCACAAAGCACAGCAGAAAGGCCGCAACACCGTAGATGAGGTAGCTGATCTGGAAGTTCAGCAGCTCACGACCTTGAAGGTCGAGGTAATGGCTTTGATCTTTTTTGATGAGCCAGACGACGAGCGGTCCGAGAATGGGGAACCCGACGAGGCAGAGCACATGCATGACGATGCCGAGGGTCTTTTCATCCTGCGTGGCGGATGATGGCAGGGACGGGGGTGGTGTGGGTGTTTCCATGACGGCGCAGAGCGTAAGGCGGAGAACGCAGAGGCCAAATGAAAAGAGCCGGGGTCAGAGACCCCGGCTCCTTGGAAAACGAACTCGGAGGTTCGTGTTAGGTTTGGCTACACTTCCGGCAGTTTGAACTCCTCCACATAGTTCTCCGTGGCGAGTTTGTTGGCTTCCACGGCGAACTCGCCGATGAATTTCTCGGCCACGGGGTCGAAGTCGAGCCAAGGACCGGCGCTGATCTTGTCCACGTTGAGGTCGATCTTGTTGTCCACGAGGTTCTGTACGAAGTGCTCGAAGGTTTCCGTGCCGGCTTTGTCGTTCTTGATGCGCTCCTTGACCTCACCGACGCTCGTGGCGACGCCGAGGCGGTACGAGATGTTGGCGAGGTGTGCGAGGGAGGCGGCGTGGAAGCCGTGGGAGACGTGGAGGTTCGGGTTGATGAGCTTCCCGGCGCGCACGGAATTGATGAAGTTGAGCATGTGGTCCGGGCCGTCATTGAAGTTGTCGAACTTGATGAGGGTGTTGCCTTCGTTGTCATAGGCCTTGGACTCGATGACGTAGCCGCCCTCACAGTGAATGACGTTGCCAACGCGTGCGGCGGCGGTCTTGCCGTTCACGCGGTAAACCGGCTCCAATTTCCAGTCCATGTCCTTCAAGGGGAGGCCGCGGTTGTCGAAGATGAACGGCGCGGGCTGATAGTCGTAAAAGGCGAGCTGGTTGTTGGCGGTCTCGCCGTCATCTTTGTAGCCCCAGCGGCCGCCGAGGCTCATGACGCGCTTGGGCAGCAGTTCGGGATTGCCGAGCGCCCAACGGCCCACGTCGGTCTGATGCGGGCCTTGGTTGCCGATGTCGCCGTTGCCAAAAGCCCACTGCCAGTGCCAGTCGTAGTGGAACTGCGTCCGGTTGACCGGGCTGAGGCCGCGTGGCCCCGCCCAAAGCTTGTAGTCCACGTCCACGTTCTGCGGTTTGCCAGCGGGATCGGACTTGATGTCACGCCGATCATGGAACGTGCCCTTGATGACACCATCCTTGGCCTCGACTGCGGCGGCCAGCTTGCCGATGGAGTCGCGTTTTTTGAAATTGATGCCACGGGAAAGCGTGACTTTGCCGATGTGACCTTCCTTGACCCAGTCCATGGCCTGCTGCCAGCCGGGGCTAGAGCGGCGCTGCATGCCGTGCTGAACGACGATGCCCTTCTTCGCGACCTTTTCGGCGGCGTTCACGAGCTGACGGCCTTCCCAGATGTTGTGGCACACGGGTTTTTCCACATAGACGTGCGTGCCGGCGGCCATGGCCGTCATGGCGATGAGCGTGTGCGTGTGGTTCGGCGTGGCGATGGTGACGGCGTCGATCTCCGGGTCGAGCACGAGCTTCCGGTAATCGGTGTAAGCGGTGACGGTGTTGTTTTTCTTCGCCTGATTTTCGACGCCCTTGGCGAGCACATTGGCGTCCACATCACAGAGAGCAACGATGCGCACACCGGGGATTTCCTCCAGGCTCTTGATGTGGCCGGAACCACGACCGTTGAAGCCGATGACCGCGACCCGCACGTCACCATTGGCACCGATGGGTGCGGAAAAAGAGCGGTGGGCGACAAGGCCAGCAGCGCCGGCGACGGTGCCGCGAATGAAGGTGCGGCGGGTGGTTTGGGTTGGGTTTGTTTGCATGGGATGGAGAGGGTTGAATGAAATCATGGCACCGAAAGCGGTGCTCATTTCTTGAGCCTAGCCAAAACGCCGGGGGAAAGGCAACCTTTCCTTTCACCCGGCCGCAGTTTGCGATTTGTGACAACTGCTACCGGCGGCGGCGGCGGAGCATGAGACCGAAGAGGCCGAGCATGAGGAAGACCACGCGGGATGGCTCGGGGACAACCACGACGAGACCTTGGGACGCGAACAGATCGAAATTGAAAGCCAGACCGCTGCCAAGTGTCACGCTGCCGTAATCAAACGTTAACCCATCGATTCCGCCGATCGAGCCGGCCGCGCCCCAGTCCATCAGGTCAAAGATGTCGCCGTAGGCAAAGGTGTGGCCGAGATTGGTGAGCTTGACCGTGCCGTCGATGGTTGGCAACAGCGTGGTGCTGTTCACCAAGATGTGATCATGCAGGGTCACGCCGTTGTTGTAGGTTTCATAGGCCGGCAGAATGGACAGGTTGGTGAGGTTGCCATTGCTGTTGAAATAACTGCGAACATTGGCCTCGTCATTGAAGGTCACGCCGCCGATCTCGAGGAGCAGCGTGCCGCCATCATTGACCGTGAGGCCGCCCTCTATGGTGAACCGGCCCGCGCTGGCTCCGGGAGCGAGCGTGCCGGTGTTGTTCACGATGACATTGCCACCGACGGCACCCGTGCCGCCAAGGACGCCGGCATTGACCGTCGTGGTGCCGGTGTTGGTGTTGACGGCGCTTAGAATAAGCGTGCCAGCTCCTTCTTTGGTAATGGCACCAGCGCCAATTGCGATATCGTCCATGACAGTAATATTCCCCGCTCCGCCAAAGGTGAGATCGAACGCACCAGAAACCGCAGGGCCAGAAGCAACATTGAGTGCCAGGACACCTGCATCCGAGTGGATGCGTGAGTTGCCAGCGAGAGTGATGCTGCCTGCATAGGTGTTGCTGCCCGAGACATTGCGCAAGCCGCCACTGCTGCTGACACCCGCGCTGCCAAGGCTGAGCGGCTCCGACGCCGTAGTGATGCCGCCCTGTAGCTCCAGCGCTCCCCCAGAGTTCACCGTGGTGCCAGTGCCGGTGTTGCCGAGGGCGTTGGCCTGGGTGATGCGCAGCGCACCAGCATCCACTACCACCGCCCCCACCGTGTTCGCGGTGGTGAGGGTCACCGTACCCACACCATCCTTGGTGAGGGTGGCGGTGCCGAGGTTCATGGCATCGGCCACGGTGATGTTTCCGGCACCGCCAAGGGCGAGATTGAAGCTGCCGCTCACGGAATTCCCGCCAGCAACGTTCAGAGTGAGCAGGTCGGCGTCGGAGTTGATGCGGGAGTTGCCCGCGAGGGTGATGTTGCCTGCGTAGGTGTTGCTCCCGGAAACGTTGCGGAGTGCGCCGCCATTGGCAACGCCAGTGCCATCCAGGCTGAGCAGCTCTGCGGCAGTGGTGATGCCGCCGACGACTTCGAGGGCGGCGTTGATGTTCACTGTAGTGCCAGCAGCCGTGCTGCCGAGGGCGCTGGCATGGGTGATGCGCAGGGTGCCAGCATTCACAGTCACGGCCCCAAAGGTATTGGCCGCGCCGAGAGTGGCGTTGCCGGTGCCGTCTTTGACAAGGGCATTGGTGGTGAGGTTGATGGTATCAGCAATGCTAAGATTGCCAGCGCCGCCAAGGGTGAGGTCGAAGGCTCCGGTGATGGCGCTGCCGGAGACCACATCAAGGGTCAGCGTGTCCGCGTCTGCATTGATGCGGGTGGCGCTGGCAAGCGTGACGGCACCGGTGAAGGTGTTGCTGCCGCTGATGTTGCGCAACGCACCACCGCTGCTGACGCCACTGCCGTTCAATGTGAGACCTTCTGCCGCCGTGGTGATGCCGCCGCTGATCTCCAGTGCCGCGCCAGACGACACCGTGGTACCACCCGCGACGCCGCCAAGGGCGCTGGCGCTGGCGATGCGGATGACGCCGCTATTGATGGCGACGGTTCCGGTAAAGGCGTTCACGCTGCTGATGGTTACGGTGCCGGTGCCGTTCTTGATGATGCCGGAGGCACCGGTGATGCCCGAAGTGCCGGTGAGAGTGTAGCTGAGCAGCGTGCTGTTGTTGAACTCGACGCTGGTGGGCGTCACGTCCTCCACGGAGATGTCCACCGCGCCGCTGGAGGCAGTGTCATCGAAGAGCACCGTGTCGTTGGGCCTGAAGTCAGTGGCGGTGCCTGCGGTGACGAGCTTCCAGTTCTTTGATCCCCCCAACTCAAAAGTGCTCCACTCATTGCTCAAAGCACCGGTCCACTTCGGGGTGTCCCCGACGATCATAAGGTCAATGCTGTCCGCATTGCTGGCATTCTGCACGAGCGTGGGGGTCTGGCGCGCGCCCAAGCCGGAGATGGTGCCCAAGGTGAATGCGCTGAAGCCAACCCCAGTGCCAGTGATGGCCCCAGTGTGGTCAATGAGCAGGTAAGTGCCGTTCACCACCGCGCCCGTATTAGCGATATGGATCGTGATGGTGCCTGCGTTGGTGTTCACGACCAAGGCCCCGGCGTTCAGGATCGAGGCGGAGCCGGTGTTGATGTCCGCCAGCATAATGGTGGCGGTGTCGGTGGCCGTAGCGCCAAACACCAGCGAACCGGCAGTAAGTGAGCCAACCTGATTTTGACCCGCCTCAATAATGCCGGTGCTGGCGACGGTAACGATTCCATTCGCCGTGCCGCTGCCGCCGAAGGTCGTGCCTCCACCGACACTGACGGCGCTGGCCACATTCAAGCTGCCGTTCACATAGAGCTTGCCAGTACCCGTGAGCGTCGTGGTGCCGGTGTAGGAGTTCACCCCGGAGAGCACGAGTGTGCCCGCGCCATCCTTGGTCAGGGTGCCCGCACCGGTGGCAATCGCATCTGCCACGGTCACATTCCCCGCGCCGCCAATGGTGAGGTTGAACGCGCCGGTGACGGCATCCCCGGAGGCGACATCGAGGGTGAGGGTGCCGGAGTCGGAGTTGATGCGAACATCACTCCCCAGGGTGATGAGACCGGCCCAGGTGTTGCTGCCGCTGGTGTTGCGCAGCGCACCTGCGCTGGAGATGCCGTCGCTGCTGAGGGTGAGGCCTTCCGCCGCAGTGGTGATGCCGCCAGAAATTTCAAGGGCTGTACCGGTGCTGACGCTGGTGCCGTTGGTCACGCCGCCGAGAGCGCTGCCATGCTGCACGCGGAGGATGCCGCCGGTTACGTTGAGCGTCCCGGTGAAGGCATTGCTGGTGTCGAGCGTGAGGATGTCGGTGGCAGCACCTGATTTTGACCAAGTGGCGCCGCCATTGATCTCACCCACATTGCGCAAAGTGCCGGCCTGCATGTTCAGGATGCCGCTGCCGGAGCCGATGGCGGCGGTGCCGCTGCCGATGCTGTTGCCGTTCAGATTCAGGATGGCGGTCGCGCCGTTGAGGGAGAGCGTGGTGTTCTCCGTGCCGCCACCGTTGCTGCGGGTGATGCTGCCGCTGATGTTGGTAGTGCCGCCGAGCAGATTGATGGTGGCGGTGGCGGCCTTGCTGATGCCGGTGACCACCGCATTGGCCATGTTGATGGCCCCGGTGTTGAGGGTGCCGCCGTTCATGGTCAGCAGGGCGGTGGCGGTGCCGGGACTAGCGGTGGCACTCGTCGCGGTGTTCACTGCCATGGTGAGCGAGCCAAGGCTGGCGGTGCCGGTGCTGGCGGTGGTGGTGCCGATGGTGATCGTGCCGGTGCTGGAGCCCGTTGTAAGCGCAGCGCCAGTGCGGGTGACCATGCTGGTGCTGTTGGCGGAAAAGATGCCGGTGTCAAAGGTGAGGGTGGCATCCGCACCCTGCGTGCTTCCGTTGCTGCGTGCGGCCATGACGATTTGATTGAGCGACACATCCACGGTGTGCCCGGCGAGCAGAACCTGGGAGGTTAACTGCGTGCCGGTACTGCTGGCGTTGTTGACCATGTTCAGATTGGTCAGGCCAGTGGCTCCGGCAGCAGAGCGGACCGTGAGTGTCCCGGTGCTGCCAGCAAACTGCAAGATGCCGCTGCCACGCTGGTTGCCGGTTTCCCCGATGCTGATGGTGTTGGCATTGATGACGTTGGTGGTGGCACCCAGGTTGAGCGTTTTAGCCCCCGCGCCTGATCCCGTGTTCTGGCCGATGCCGAGCAGATTCGTCGTGATGGTGTTATTGGCGGCGAGGGTCAGCGTAGTCACCACCGTTTGCGATGTATCCGCGGTGTCCCCCAGGCGGAAAATGCCACTCGTGCCCAGATCAGCGGTGAAGGTGGTCAGCCCACTGAGGTTCGCATTCACGGCGTTGGAGCGGCCAGAAGTCGTCGCACCCCCAACTTGGAAATTGCCCCCGTTGGCATTCACGACAAAGCTGCCGCCGCCCAGAAAGTTCACGTTGGTAGTGGTTGGATTGGCGTTGGCGTTGGTTCCCAGCGTCACGTTTCCCGTGGATGTCAGCGTTTCAGAAGCACCTATGGTGATGGTATTGGCGGTGGCGGTATTGGTGGAGACAACCAAACCCGCCACACTCTGGATCGAGTTGGTAAAGTCCACATGACCCACTGTGGTTCCTGCATTGCCGAGATTGAGCACGGCGGTGGAGGAGAGGTTGTTGTCCGTGTCCGACTTCAGCGTTCCACCCCCAGTAACACGGGTGTCGCCCGTCTGTGTCGCGGTCCCGGTGTAGGTGACAATGTTGGTGCCGCTGACGCCGAAAACACCCGCCCCTCTCACATTGCTGCTAAAAGTGTGGTTGGTCACGGAGCCCAGCAGGAAGGCCGCACCGGAGGCTACTGAGGTGCTGCCGGTATAGGTCGCGGGGGCGTCATTGAGCGTGAGGGTGCCGCTGGCTACGTTCACAGCGGTGATGCCGGTCTGCCCACCACCGAAATTGTTCTGGATGAGACCGCCGAAGTTGCTGGTGGCGGTCACCGTGAGCACGGATGTGGTGCCATTGGCACTGTTCCCAATAAGTTGGCTGGCCGCAGTGCCTGCGGTGGCGATGGTGGTGAAGGACTGGTCGTTGCCGTTGAGGTCGAGGATGCCGACGTTGCCCACACTGCCCAAGGTCAGTGCTCCTAGGCCGAATGCATCATCCACCCCGAGCTTCGCGGTGCCGAGGCTGACGATGGTGCCACCGGTGTAGGTATTCGCATTCGTCAGGGTCAGGATGCCACCCCCGGCGATTGTGATTCCGGTGGTGCGGGTCGCTCCGTTCTTGATGAGACCGCCGAAAGTATTCGCCACAGCACTGCTCACCGTCAGCACGGACGCCGCAGTGTTGCCGTTGTTGGTGATGGTCTGATTCGCGGCAGTGCCGGCGGTGGCCAGGCTGGTGACTGTAGTGTTCAGGCTGTTGAGGTCGAGCGTGGAGCTGTTGCCAGTGGCACCGATGGTCAAAGCTGTAGTGACAGGCAGGGCTCCGGCGGAACCGAGACGCAAGATACCGTTGTCAATGATAGTAGCACCAGCGTAGCCGTTGGTACCACTGAGGGTGGTAGTGCCGGTGCCGCTCTGCCTCACCGCACCGCTGCCGGTGATGTTCCCAGCATAGGTGACGGCATCGGAACGGCTGAAGGTGAGCGTGCCATTGTCCGTGACTGCGCCGGTGAAGGAACCGGCAGTGCCGCCGTTTCCGACCTGGAGGGTCGCGCTAGCGTTGATCGTGGTGCCACCCCCATAGCTGTTTGTTCCGGTAATGGCAGCCGTACCGGTCTGTACAGTGAAGCTGCCGGTGCCAGTGATGTTCCCGCCCAACGTGGAGGTGTCCGTGCGGTTGTAGATGAGCGTGCCATTGGCCGTGATGGCGCTGGTCACCGAACCAGTGGTGCCGCCATTGCCGATGTTCAGCGTGGCCCCGCCAGAGATGACATTGCCACCGGAGCTGCCCAGCGTGCCGGTGAGGGCGAGGGTGCCGGTGGTCACATTGACCACACCGCTGCCGGAGACGATGCCCGCGTAGGTGATGGTGGTGTTCGGGTTGAAGGTGAGCGTGGCGTTGTCGGTCACATCGCCACTGAGGCTGCCGTTGCTGGTGCCGTTGCCTACCTGGAGAATGCCTGCGGAAATGGTGGTTCCTCCCGTGTTCGTGTTGCCGGTGCCGGTGAGGATGAGGGTTCCTGCCCCCTGCTTGGTCAGGCCGAGGATACCTGCCGCTCCGTTCTGCAAGGTGCCTGCGAAAGTATTGGTCCCAGCGGCGAGGTTCACCGTGAGCACTGAGGCGAGGGTGGCGTGGCTGTTCTCCACCGCAGCGTTCGTCCCGGCGGAAAGCAGGCCGGTGACGGTGGCGTTGTTGCCGTTGAGCTGGAGCCTGGTGCCTGCGGGGGCGGCGGCGCCGAAGGTGTAGCTGTTCCCGGTGCCAAGGGCGGTGGTATTGCCCAGGGTGATGGTGCCGTTGTTCTGGGTGATGCCACCCGTGAAGCTGTTGGCGTTGTTGATGATCAGTGTCCCGGTGTTGCTCTTGGTCAGCCCCGTGCTGCCGGTGATGCCGTTGCTGCCCTGCAGGGTGTAGGTCTTGCCTACCCCGTTGCTGTTGTTGAACTCGACGCTCACGGGGTCCACGTTGCCACTGGAGATGTCAACCACATAGGATCCCGTGGCGTCATCATCAAAGAGAACCTGATCGCCTGAGCGATAATCCGTCGGAGAGCTGTCCGAAATGAGCTTCCAGTTCAGCAAGAGGTTATTGCTCGGATGCCAGACAGAGCTGTTGGCGGAAGCGGTCGCGTCAAATCCAGTCCACTTCGGCGAATCGCCCGAAATCGTCAGTGCCACGAGTGAATTCGTCGCATCATCAACCAAAAGAGCGCTCTGTCGCCCACCTAGGCCACCGATCGTGCCTTTCTTGAAAGCCGCGAACCCTGCGCCACTGCCCCCGATGCTGCCGCTGTAATCGAAAAGGGTATAGGTGTTATTGCTAACCGAGCCGCTGTTGGCGATGTTGATGGTGATCATGGCGGTGCCGGAATTGATGGTCAGCGCCCCGGCATTGAGAATGGAGGGACTGCCACCAAAAACATTCGCCAAGTTGATGGTGGCTGTGTCGGTCGCTCCTGAACCAAAAGTAACTCCACCCGCCAGATTCAGAGAGCCGCTTTGCAGGAAACCGGCCTCAATGATGCCGGTGCTCGCCACGGTAGTAGCTCCATTCACCGTGCCGGTGCCGCCGAGGGTGGCCAGGGCGGAAACAGTCACGGCACTGCCCGCATTCGTGGAGCCATTCACGAAGAGCTTGCCCGCGCTCACGGCTAAGGTGCCGCTGTGCCCATTCACCCCGCCTAGCACCAGCGTGCCTGCTCCGGTCTTGCTCAGCGCCGTGGTGCCAGCGACAATGGCGGAGGACGTTAGCGTGGTGCCGACCGCCACATCCACCGCCCCGCCACCAACGCCGATGGTGATGCCACGGTTCGTGCTCAGCGTTGCATCCGCCGTGCTGGCGAGGATGCCGCCGCCGCTCAGGGTCAACTGGTCAACCACCGCCGCACCGGGAGCCGTGCCCAGGTTGCCATCTGCGGAAATCTGGACGGTGCCTGCGGTAATGAGAGTCTTCCCGGTGTAGTTGTTCGAAGCGTTGCTGAGCACCAGCCTGCCCAATCCAGACTTGGTCACGTTACCCGATCCGCTCACCAAGCCGCTGATGGTGAGGTCGTTCGCCGCAGAGCCATTATCCTCCACATTGATCGTTCGTGCCACAGTGCCCAGGTTGAGCGTGCCGCTGAGGGTGCCGCCTGCACCCGCCCCGGCAGCTTCATAAAGAATGCCGCCCGCATTAGCCGCGCCGTTCGTGAGGGCGATGGCAAAGTTCGCGCTCACATCCCGCAGGACGAGGGCGTTGGCTTCGTTGGCAAAACTGATGCCGTCTGTTACCCCGCGACCATCCAGCGTGACCGTGCCCACATCCTGCACCGCACCAGCACGCCAGATAAGCTGGCTGAGGGTCATGTTACCCGCCGTCGTGTCGCCGATGGCCTGATTCTGCAAATCCAATGTACCGCCAGTGATGGTGATGACCGCACCGCTACGGTCATTGGCCGTCTTGGTGATGTCGCCAGCCACGGTGAAAGTGCCGCCGCTGAGGTTGATGATGCCCTTGGCAGTGCCCAGGGTTCCTGCATAAGTGCCCATCGCCACACTTTGCAGAACGGAGACCGTGCCGTTGGCCATGGTAAAGGTGCCGAATGCCTGTGTAATTGCCGTCACAGTTCCGCTCGCACCGCTCATGTCCCCTAACGACATGTTCAATGTCTCCAGGCGGTGATTAACATTGTTGTCCAAAGTGAAGGTTGCCGTGGAACCGCCAATTCCGCCGGTGCCGGTGCTCTTTAGGCCGAGTGTCAGCAGCGACAGATTCGCATTCAGCGTGCCTCCCGTCATATTGAAGGTATGGGTGCCGGATCCTCCTGTGGCGACATTGTTCCGGCCCACAAACAATTGCGTGCTGTAGTCCGCAAAGCCCATGATGTTGAGCGTGCCTCCGGCGGCGATGGTCACGCTGCCCGCGCCTTTGCGCCCGCCTACTGTCCAAAGCGGCGTGGTCACGTTGTTGGTGCCCGAACCAAAAACTAGGCTCGAACTCCCGGGACCAGCGCCGCCTGTGCTAGTTTCACTCTGAATGATCGAGGTGCCTGCGGTGATGTCGTTATTGGTCGCAAGAGTCACCGTGCTGGAAGGGACGCTGACAGTGCCGCCGTTGATGAGGGCCAGACGCACGGTATCCACATTCGCCGTGAACTGGGTCACTCCAGTGAGCGTCAAAGTGCCCGACTTGCTGATGGTATCCGCACCACTGATTCCCACGTCCAATGTGTCCCCAGCCACACCGGAACCGACAGTGAGGTTGCCGCTGGTCTGGGTCAGGGTGGTGGTGCCGTTCGAGCCGATGATGAGACTGCGGCCGATGACGTTATTGCCCGCAGCGAGAGCCACAGTGCCAGCCTCAACAGTGAAGTTTCCGCCAGTGACGAGCACTCCAGCGAGAGTCGCGTTTAACTTGCCAGGGTCCACATTCGTGGTGGTGGCGTTGCTCTGGAAAGTCACGTTCCCATCCCCGCTGCTGGCGATGGTGCCATTGTAGGTCAGGGTCTTGCCGTTGCCCGCCGTGCCAGCCGCGATGCTGACAATGCTGTTCCCGCCGCCGAATTCCCAGGCGCGGTTGGCGTTGAGGGTCATGCTGGAGTTCACGTTCAGCGTCGTGGCATACTGCCGCAGGGCGACCGCACCGGGGGGCGTGGTACCGAAGGCGTTGTCGCTGTTGATCGTGACGATGCCGCCAATCAAGGAGGTGGCCCCGGTGTAAGTGTTGCTGTTGTTGAGTACCAGGGTGCCCGCGCCGAATTTCGTGAAGGACACCGCGCTGGTCCCGTTGTCAGCGATGATGACGCTGTTCGTGGCGAAGTCCTGGGTGTCCCCCGTATCCACGCGGAGCATGAGTTCACCGACTGCTGCCCCGCCGGCCGTAAGTGTGCCGTTAGTGATGTCCCCTGCGTTGCCGTTGCCAAGCAGCATCCCGCTTTCCACGTTCAGGGTGAACGTGCCCAGCGCCAATCCCAATCCGGCGTTGAGCACAGCGGCATTGATGTTGCGGCCGGCAGTCAGCGTTGTGGCGGCCGTGGGCTTCACGTTGTCCGCAACCACCCATGCGGTCTGGTCGTTGCTGTTGGCCGAGTAGGTGGCGAGCGCACGAACAGATGCGGCGGCACCTGTCTCATAGGTCGCCAGCTCGGTGCCGAACGTGGCCCCACGGATGATGCCATCATCAAGCGTAGGGGCAGTGGTGAAGACGAGGCGGCCGCGGGTGGCGGCGAAGGTGCTCAGTCCATTGGCGTCCGTGGGAGTGAAGTTCACGATCGCCCCCGCAGTGCGAGCCAGGGCATTCGTGAAGGTCAGCACCGAAGTCTGGGCGGAGGCCGCAGTATCCACCGTGACCGTGTTGAATCCTCGGTCAATGATCAGCGTGGCGATCGTATCCACGGTGCTTACAGTACCCCCCACATCAAAGTCGAATGTGCCGCCCCGCAGCGTCAAGGTTGCGCTGTTGTTGATGCGGTTGTTGTTGTTGTTGCTGTCTCCATAGGTGGCTCGCAATGTGCTGCCACCGGCGATGATGATGGCTGTCGTCCCGGTAAGGCTGCCATTGGTGCCGTTGCCGTTACCCGTCAACTGCACAAGCCCCTGGTTGATGGTCGTGCTCCCTGTGTAGGTGTGGTTGGTGCCGGTGAACACGAGGTTGTTGGCACCCGTCTTCACGAGCGAGAGGGCGCCACCAGTGCCGTTGATGATCTGGCCTTCAAAATTCTGGCTGGCAGTCATCACGATACGCAGGGTCGCCGCCGTGGCGTTGTTGTTCTCCAAGATGCCCGCCGTGGACTGGGTCGTGCCTCCTGCCAGCGAATTGAGGTTGAGCATGGAGACGCTGTTGCCATTCAAGCGCAGTCGGGAGCCGGTCTGCAGGTTCACCGCGTTGAGGAAGTTATCATTCAACGCCGTGGTGCTGCCGAGCTGAAGGATGCTGCCGTTATGGACGCGAATGCCACCAATGAGCTTGTTGTCCCCACTGAGAACCAGGGTGTTCACAACGGCAGCGCCTGAGGCAAAACCAGAGCCGCTCAAGATGAACCCGGCGTTGCCACTCAACCGGGAGCTGATGGTCGCTGAGACCGCCGTGTTGCTGGAGACAAAGATGGAGCCGTTGGTTGCGCCAAAGTCCAGACTGCCGGATGCACCACCAATCGTGTGCGCTCCGGTGAACAGGAGCGCACCACTGGCCACGCTGACGCTGCTGTTCGCCGCCAAGGTGGTGGTGCCAGCCGTAACCCGTAGGGCATTGATGAATTGGTCGCTGTTGACTGACTCGCCGCCCGCCACGCTCACGTTCCTGCTGGCTGTCGTGCCGGTAATGAGGCTGTCGTATTCCCCATTCGCCAGCGGGCGGATGCCCGTCGCTCCATGCGTGACATGCGCACTGCCCGCCCCAGTGGCGCTGATGTCCCCCACGGCCCAAGGAAGGACGCTGATGGTCTGCGTGCCGGAGCCACCGCCGCCGCCCGTAAGCGTGGGCGCAGTGCCGAAGATAATGCGGCTAGAGCTCGCTCCGGTGCCACCCAGATTCGTACCCCGGAACATGATGGTGCCGCTGTTCGTGCGGGTGAGGTTCGTGGCACTGACCTGAATCTCCTGACCGCTGGCCGGTGTGAGCGTCACTTGGGCACGCCCCGCATCGGTGGCCAGTGTGAGGAATGTTTCCTCAAATCCGCCAGAGCCTGCCGCCGGACCATTGAAGTCCACATAGCCACCGCTACGCAGGTTCACAGACGCTCCGTCATTGATGCGGTTGAGCGTGCCAGCGACGACATCCGTAGTCGCGCCAAAGATCATGAATTCATCCGCCCCATTGAAGTCGCCGATGTTGAAGGTGGTGTTCCCGTTCAGCGTGGCATTGTTGCCGGAAACGATGACCCCGGCCGTGTTGATCGTCACGGTGCCAGCGGAGTCGTTGGCATTGGTCAGGCGGATGACGCCGCCACGGTCCTTCGTGATGGCACCCGTGCCGGTGATCTTCTTGTCCACCGTGACCGGCGCGGCGATCGTGCCGTCCGTGCGGCCAAAGATGAGCGTGCCTGAGTTGAACACCATGCCCGTGCTGCCGCTGCCGAGGGTGCCCGCAGCGCCGTTGTTCCCCATGCGCAAGCTACCGCTGGCAATAGTGACATCCCCCGTGAAGGTGTTGGCTCCGGTCAGATTCACAGTGCCGGATCCGCTCACTTTCAGCAAACTGCCACTGCCGCTGATGACCCCGCTGAAAGCCTGTTCATCGCTGCGGTTGAATTCCAACGTGCCGTTGTTCACGATGGCCACATTCCCATAAAGATTATTTGCTGAGGCTCCGATACCACCCGCAGCCGTCCCCGCGCCAAAGCGCAACGTGCTGCCGCTGGAAATGGTGAGTGTGTTCGTAGCAATCGAGTTGGCCCCGGTCAAGGTCACACGCCCGCCCGCCCCACTGGTAATCGTGAAGGTGTTGGAGCCTGTAGATGTGATCACCCCTCCGTAAATGAGTGTATTCGTACCCGCATCAATCGTGGCCCCGCCTGCGTTGATCGTGATGCCCCGGTTGGTGGCCATGGTGAAACCGGTATTCACCAGCAGCCTGCCGCCGCCGCCAATCTGCAACTGGTTCGCGACCACGGCAGCCGGCGCGTCACCCAGATTGTTGTCCGCCGCGATGGAGAGCGTGCCGCCGCTGATGATCGTCAGTCCCGTACCCGTGCTAGACCCGCCCAGCACCAGGGTGCCGCCGCCTGTTTTCGTGAGGTTATTCGTGAAAGTGATGCCGGAATTGACCGTGGCCGTGAGACCGCTCGCCACATTGAAGCTAGAAGCCGCCCCCAGATTGAGCGTACCACCCGTGAGCGTGGTGGCACCCTCCTCAAACGTGAGTCCGCCGATGATTTGCGTGCCTGAGACCGTTATGCCCAGGGTACCCGTGGCCCCAGCGCCTGCGCTGAAGACAGCGGTGTCGTTGGAGACGTTGTTCCAGGCCGCACTGGCGCTGTTGCCCGTGGAGTCCGTGCTCCAGATCGCGGAAGTGTCCCAAGTCGTGGTAATATTCCCCCCGCCATCCTCACCTGCTCCAACCGTAGCACCATTCACATCCAGAAAAATAGTCGCCCCCTGCAAGGGCTGACCGATCTGCCAGGTGAGCATGAGAATGAGCAGCAGGGTGATTATCACCATGCCGATGGACCGGCGGTAGGCGCGTAATTGCTTCATAGTAAACTACTGGCTGGGGGAGCCGGGAGAATAGCAAACCTTTGAGTGCCGAGGCAAGTTTTTGTTCGTTATGCGAATAAAAAATTCGACACAGGACGGTAACAAAGCGGCCACACGAAACGGCTGAGCCCAACGAGGCCTGACCTGCCGCAAGAAGCCCCCTGCCGCTCTCGTTCCAGCCCGCCGCCATGAGACTCCCGACCCTGCTTGCCACCGCCCTCGTTTTTGCCACCACATTCACCCACGCCGCCCCGCGTCCGAACGTCCTCTTCATGATGGCGGACGACCTGAACAACAGCCTCGGCTGCTACGGCCATCCGCTCGTCAAATCGCCGAATCTCGACCGCCTCGCCGCCCGTGGCGTGCGCTTTCAGAACGCCGCCTGCCAGTTCCCCCTCTGCGGCCCCAGCCGGAACTCGATGCTCACCGGCCTCTACCCGAACAGCACCGGCATCCTCACCAACTCCCAGCTCTTTCGCCAGACCATCCCCAAACATGTCAGCCTCCCGCAGGCCTTCCGGCGCGACGGCTACTTCGCCGCCCGCATCGGCAAGCTCTACCACTACGGCGTGCCCAACTCCATCGGCACCAACGGTCACGACGACCCAGCCTCCTGGGAGCTGGAACTCAACCCCGCCGGCTGCGACCGCCTCCTGGAGCACCCCGACATCTTCTCCCTCCTTCCCGGCAACTTCGGCGGCACCCTGAGCTGGTACGCCTCCCCCCGCCCCGATGAACAACACACCGACGGCCTCCAGGCCAAGGACGCCGAGTGGGTCCTCGAACGCTGCGCGAAGGACAAAGACCGCCCCTTCTTCCTCGCCCTCGGCTTTTTCCGCCCGCACACGCCATATGTCTCGCCCGCGACCCGTTTTGCCGACTATCCCGTCGAAACAATGCCCGTTGTTCAAGGCGTGAAGGAAGACCAGGCCGATCTCCCTGCCCCCGCCCTCGGCAGCTACAAAAAAGAGCAGGACAAGCTCACCGACGACCTCCGCCGTCAGGCTCTTCAGGCCTACTATGCCTCCATCTCCTTCATGGACGCCCAGGCTGGAAAAGTCCTCGACGCTCTCGACCGCCTCGGCCTCGCTGACAACACCATTGTCGTCTTCACCAGCGACCACGGTTACCACAACGGCGAACACGGCCTGTGGCAAAAACAAAGCCTCTTCGAGGAAAGCGCCCGCGTCCCCCTGCTCATCGCCGGTCCCGGTGCCAAAAAAGGCGCTATCGCCAACACCCCCGTCGGCCTCATCGACCTCTACCCCACGCTCGCCGAACTCTGCGCCGTCAAATCCCCCGCCAACCTCCAGGGCCAGAGCCTCGTCCCCATCCTCAAAAACCCCGACGCCAAAGGCCGCGGCTGGGTGCTCAGCCAGGTCGTCCGTGGCGGCGGCTTCAAACGCCAGGGTGCCAGTGCCGCCAAAGGCGACGATGGCAAACGCATCTTCGGCTACGCCCTCCGCACCGACCGCTGGCGTTACATCGAGTGGGACGAAGGCAAAGCCGGCAAAGAACTCTACGACCACGAAAAAGACCCAACGGAACTCACCAACCTCGCCGACCAACCCGCACACGCCGAAGCCCAGGCCAAACTCGCCGACCAACTCCACGCCGCCGTCAAAACCACCTTCCCCGCCGATGGCGTGACCCCCAAAATCCCCGAAGGCAACATCATGTACGCCCCCGAACTCGTCGATCCGTGAAGTCGGCATAGAGCGAAAGGCAAAGGGCCAAGAGTAAGTGCCGCAACACCCATCCTCGTCCTCGATCCCAGCGCTCCGCCACACCCCACGGCCCCGAATCACCCACCGCTGTTCCGTAGTCCCGGGTTCGCTTCGCGGCTTCGCAGTAGCCGGTTCCGGCCATTTACCATTCTCAGTTTTCCATTCTCCATTCCTCCATCCTTCCCCACCTCCCCTCGCCCGCGCCACTCCGCCCCTCAACTCCCGAAACCCGGCTGCTTACCATTTCTTCAAATCGACTTCATGAAATCGCTTCTCTTCCTCTTCGCCCTCTGCCCTCTGCTTTGCCTGCCCGCCGAAGCCTTGGCGAAGGACGGGCCGAACTTCATCCTCATCAACATCGACGACCTCGGCTACGCCGACATCGGCCCGTTCGGCGCCAAAATCCCCACGCCAAACCTCGACCGCATGGCCAAAGAGGGCCTGAAGCTCACCAGTCACTACGCCGCGCCCGTGTGCTCCCCTTCCCGCGCTGCCATGATGACCGGCTGCTACCCCAAACGCGTCCTGCCCATCCCCGGCGTGCTGTTTCCCGCTGCCGCCGTCGGTTTGCACCCCGCTGAAGTCACCGTCGGCGAAGTCCTCAAACAGGCCGGTTACGCCACCACCTGCATCGGCAAATGGCACCTCGGCGACCAGCCCGAGTTCCTCCCCACCGCGCAAGGCTTCGACAGCTACTTCGGCATCCCGTATTCCAACGACATGGGCCCTGCCTCCGAAGGCTCCAAGAGCAATCCCGACAAACCGCTGCCCAAAACCAACGACAAAGGCAAGGCGGGCAAAAAAGATGGCGGCGACAACGACGAAACCGGCCTCAAAGGCAACGCGCAGCCGCCGCTGCCGCTGCTCGATGGCGGCAACGTCATCGAACGCGTCAAAGCCGCCGAGCAGCACACCTTCACCCGCCGCTACACCGAGCGTGCGGTGAAATACATCCGTGAGAACCAGCAGCAGCCCTTCTTCCTCTACCTCCCGCACAATGCCGTCCACTTCCCGCACTACCCGCATCAGGATTTCATCGGCAAATCCGGCCTCAGCCTGCAAAAAGACTGGGTGCTCGAAGTGGACTGGTCCGTCGGCCAGATCCTCGACACTTTGCGAGCGCTGAAGCTCGATGCGAACACCCTCGTCATCTTCACCAGCGACAACGGCGGCCCCGTCAACCAAGGTGCCGACAACACCCCGCTGCGTGGCAGCAAAGGCAGCACCCTCGAAGGCGGCATGCGCGTCTGCACCCTCGCCTGGTGGCCCGGTAAGATCGCCGCCGGCACGAAAACCGCCGCCATCACCTCCCACATGGACTGGCTGCCCACTTTCGGCACTTTGGCCCGCAGTAAGAGCCTCGAAAAACTCAAGCTCGACGGCAAAGACATCTCCCCCGTCCTCCTCGGCCAAAAAGACGCCACCGGTCACGATGTGTTCCACTACTACAGCGGCTTCAACCTCCAGGCCGTCCGCAGCGGCCCGTGGAAGTATCAATTCGCCACGAAACAGCTCTTCAACCTCGACACCGACATCGGCGAGGCCACCAACGTGGCCAAAGATCACGCCGACATCGTCGCACAGCTCCAAAAGCACGCAGACGCCATGAAAGCCGACCTTGGCGACAAAACCAAGGACGCCCCCGGCGTGCGCCAGCTCGGCCGCGTCGAAAATCCGCAGCCCCTCATCGCCACCGACGGTACCGTGCGTCCCGGCTTCGACAAGATCGCCAAAAAGCTGCCGTAGCCACGCTCGCCAGAGCGTGGACGTGCCGCCACACCCAAACCTCCGCGTTCTGGCGAACGCAGCTACAACCTCTCCCATGAAAGCCCTTCTCTTCCTCCTCACCGCAACCGCCGCCTTCGCTGCCGACGCTCCGCTGCTCAAAGACGACTTCTCCGACCCCAAGCTCGAACAACGCCGTGCCTCACGCGGCGACTGGAAATTCGCCGACAACACCGCCACCTGCACGCAGGACGATGAACTCTACAAGAAGAACAAGGATCACGGCCCCATCCTCTTCTACGACCTCGCCTACACCGACGCCGCGATCCGCTTCGCCGTCAAACCTGACGCCGCCAACAAGACACTCGTCTTCACCGCCAATGGTGCCGAAGGTCACATCTTCCGCATCGTCTTCAGCGCGACAGGAGCCAGCATCCGCGCCTTTCCGCCCGATGAAAAAGACCACAAGTCCATCGCCCTCGGCACCGAACCCACGCTCAAGCTCAAACCCGGCGAGTGGACGAATGTCAGCGTCGAACTCCGCGGCCCCAAAGCCACCGTCAAAGCCGGCGAGTTCACCCAAACCTACGAGCACGCCTCCATCGCGAGAGCCAAGACGAATCTGAGCGTCGGTTTCAGCTTCGGCACCGTCAGCGTGAAGAATGTGATGGTGGAAAATTAGCTTCGATTGGCAATCGAAGCCGCTGGGATGCTCGGATTCGACTGCCACTCGAATCTACATCCCGCCCAGCTTGCAGATGCGGTCCCAGTGCTTCGCCTCCACCTGAGTGATGGAGAGCCGGTTCCCGCGTCGCAGGATGAGCATGTCCGCCAGCTTCGGGTCCGCGCGCAGCATGTCGAGCGTGACGAAAGTCTTGAAGTCGGCCTCCCACTTCACATCCACCATCAGCCAGCGCGGTTCTTCGCGTTTGCTGCCTTGATCGAAGTATTCGGATGACGGCTCAAACTGCGTGTGATCGGGATACGCCTCCTTCACGATCTTCACCACGCCTGCGATGCCCGGCACGTCGCAGCTTGAGTGATAAAAGAACCCGAGATCGCCCACCGCCATCTGATCCCGCATCATGTTCCGCACCTGATAATTCCGCACCCCGTTCCACGGTTCCGTCTGCTTCGGGCGTGCCTTCAGATGGTTGAAGGAAAAGACATCAGGTTCGGATTTGAGGAGCCAGTGGTTCATGAGGATGGCCTACGGAATACACGGAAGGCACGGAAAGGGAAAGCGAACTTGCCTCTCACACCGTGATCAGCCGGTTCCGCGCTGTGATCGGCCAGCGCTCGGTCGTTTGGCCGCCTTCGATGACGTAAGCCTCGCCGTGCATCGAAACACGTCGGACAGACGTGTTTGGGGATGCCGTGCAGGGCCTGGCCGATGGTGAATTCGTGGGCGCGGTCGGTTTCGCGCTTGCGAGCGTTGCGACAGCCTCACGCAACCCACTTCCTGCTTGGCACCCGGCATGTTTTCGGGCATTGATTCCCCATCATGAACGCCGCCGCCAAGACCCGTAAAGTGAAACAGGCCGAACCTCCGTTCTTCACGTACAGGGGCGTGAAGCACTACATTGGCCAGCCACCGCCGGGCAAGGGCAAGATTCCGCAGAGGGTTATCGACGCGATCATGGAAGACATCGTCGCCGCGCGCACCAAGCCGGTGCTGCCGCCATGAAGTCAAAGCGGTCCGCTCCTTCGCATCTGGGGGAGGTGTTCATTAATTGCCCCTTTGACGCGGAGTACGAGCCGCTGTTTCGAGCGCTTGCCTTCGCGATCCTCGCCTGCGGGTTCAAACCACGCTGTGCCCTGGAGATCGACGACGGCAGCGAGGTGCGGCTGGAAAAAATTTATCGCCTCATGCAGTCGTGCCAGTTCAGCCTGCACGATATTTCCCGCACGGAACTGGACGCAGTGAGCAAGCTGCCGCGGTTCAACATGCCGTTTGAGCTGGGTCTGTTTCTGGGACTGGGACGGGCGCTGAAAAAACCGAGGCCCACGTTGATTCTCGATGCCGAGCCCTACCGCTATCAAAAATTCATCTCGGACATTGCGGGTCAGGACATTCGTGCGCACATGGGTGATCCGCTCAAGGCCATGAGCCAGGTGCGCAACTGGCTCAACACCCATGTTCCCAATGCTGCGCTCATGGGCGGTGCGGCCTTGAGCAAGCTCTACAACGAGTTCACCCTGGAGCTGCCCTCCCGTTTGAAGCATGCCCGGCTGGAGCCGTCCGAGATTACTTTTGTGGACTGGATGCGGCTCACCTCCGCTTGGCTCGGGCTGACCAATCGCGTTGGTCCGATTGCTTGATCCGCCTCACACCGAGATACGCCGGTTCCGTGCCGTGATCGGCCAGCGTTCGGTCGTTTGGCCGCCTTCGATGACGTAAGCCTCGCCGTGCATGGAAACGGTCGGACAAACGTGGCGTGGGATGCCGTGCAGGGCCTGGCCGATGGTGAATTAGTGGGCGCGGTCGGTTTCGAGGACGAGGTGTTCCTCGCTTTGCATCACGGCGACGGCATCGGGCAGTTCCTCGAAGCGGACGCGGGGATGCGGCTGCTCGGGGGCGACGGCTTTGTGGCCGAGGTCGAGCGTGATTCTGTTTTTGCCTGGCTTGCTGATGACGCGGGCAAGCAGCACGGCGGCGGGCTGGAAGGGCAGATCGGCGGGGTATTTGTCGCCGTAACCAAAGTCCCACAGCACGGTGGTGCCAGGGCTGAGCGTGCGGTCCTCATGCGCGGCGTGAATGCCGAAGGTGGGTGAGCCGCCGGCGACGAATTCTTTGACGATGATGCCTTCGCCTTGCAACCGGCAGCGGAACTGATGCACAGGACCAAACGCGGCGTCGCAGCGTTCGCGGCGTACATCGAGGCTTTCATCGTGAATGTGACCGTCGTAGGCGTGAATGCCGCGAAATTGGAGGCGCGGTGTGTCTTTGATGACATGCGCGAGCATGGCGGCCTCATCACTGGGCACGATGCCGGTGCGAGCCATGCCACAGTCGATCTCGATGAAGACGCCGAGCGTGACATTGTGCTGCTGCGCGGCGGAGGCGAGGAAGGTGATCGTTTCCTCGGCATCGGCGATGCTGGAGAACTGCGTGTCGGGAAACTTGAGCGCGAGTTCGGCGAGACGATGCGCATTGATGCCGACACAGGGCATGGCCAGCAGCACATCGCTGGCCCCCACGGCGGCGCACATCTCCGCCTCGGCGATGGTGGAGGCCTTGAACCGCGTGATGCCAAGCCTGATCTGCATCGCGATGACTTCCGCCGTCTTGTGCGTCTTCACATGCGGGCGCAGGCGTTTCGCGTCGCCGGCGATCTTGAGCATGAGCTGCAGGTTGTGCTCAATGCGGCTGCGATAAAACAGCAGCGCGGGAGAAGGGATGTCAGCTTCGTTTTCGACGTGGAACCAGGCGGGATGCATGGCACATCGTGGCGGTGGCAACGGGCGCGGTCAAATGCGCGCATCGCACGGCTCTTGAGCCGCCGCCAGGCGACTAACTGTTCTTCGGCATCCAATCGCCGTCACGATAGTCGAGCCGTTCTTTTTCATCATGCTCCACCTTCACGGGTTTGAAGCCGTCACAGCCAGCAAGCACCACAAGGACGACGGCAAAAAGAGACAAGTTGAGCTTCATGGGCCGAAGATGCGCCTTCCTCCAGACGGAGCAAGCGTTCAAATCAACGACATGAAATCTGCTCATGCGCTGGTCGCAGTGTAGGCTTGACCGCAGCGCCACACGCCGTCAGCATCGGAGCGCCATGACACGCGCCACCCTTGCCTTCACCTTTGCCGCCCTCACCACCACCGCCATCGCCGGGGAAAATTTCCTCGTCTATTTCGGCACCAACACGAACGCCAAGAACGGCAGCCAGGGGATCTACGTCTCCCGCTTCAACACCGCCACGGGCGAACTGACGCAGCCTGAACTCGCCGTCGAGGCGGGCAATCCCGGCTTCCTCGCGATCCATCCGTCGAAAAAATATCTCTATGCGATTGGCGATGTCACCACGCCCGATGGCAAGAAAGGTGGCGGCATCAGTTCCTTCAGCATCGAGCTCAAATCGGGCAAACTCACGCCGATCAATCAAGCCAGCGCCGTCGGCAGCGGCCCTTGCCATGTGAGCGTCGATAAAACCGGCAAGATGGCCGCTCTCGCGAATTACGGCAGTGGCAGCGTCGCTTCCTATGCCATCAAAGAGGACGGTTCCGTCTCCGACGCCGCCAGTTTCTTCCAGCACGAAGGCTCGGGTGCCGATCCCAAGCGTCAGGCCGGCCCGCATGCCCATTCGATCAATTTCAGCCCCGACAACCGCTTCGCCTTCGCTTGCGACCTCGGTTTGGACAAAGTTCTGATCTACAAAGTGGATGCCGCCACCGGCAAGCTGACGCCCAACGAACCCGCCTTTGCCAAAACACCCGCAGGCGGCGGCCCGCGTCATCTCGCCTTCCATCCCAGCGGCAAATACGTCTTCGTGAACAACGAAATGGCCATGACCGAGACCAGCTTCGCCTACGACGCGGAAAAAGGCACGCTCACCGAGATCGAAACCGTTTCCACGCTGCCTGAAGCCGATCGTGGCATGAAAGGCCTCAGCACCGCCGAGACCGTGGCGCATCCGAATGGCAAGTTCGTCTATGTCTCCAATCGCACGCACGACACCGTCGCCGTCTTCACCGTCGATGTGGCGACCGGCAAGCTCACGCTCGTGCAGAACGTGCCCGTCGAAGGCAAAATCCCCCGCAACATCTGTCTCGACCCCACCGGCAAGTGGCTCATCGCCGCGCATCAAAACAGCGACACGGCCGCGCTTTTCAAGGTCGATCAGGACAGCGGCAAGCTCACCTTCACCGGCACCAAGGTGAACGTTCCCGGCAGCATCTGCGTGCGTTTCCTCGCGCTTGATTAACCCGCGACAGCCCTTACTCTCGCCGCCCCAAAACCCCCAAGACTATGACCCAGCTCGATCAGCTCAAGCAGCACACCGTGGTAGTCGCCGACACTGGCGACTTCGAAGCCATGAAGGCCTACAAGCCCCAGGACGCCACGACCAATCCCTCCCTCATCCTCGCCGCCGCCCAGAAGGCCGAGTACAAAGCGCTGGTCGATCAGGCCATCGCCGATGGCAAATCCGGCGGTGTGGACGGCGTGATGGACCGCCTCGTCGTTGCTTTCGGCCTCGAAATCCTCAAGATCGTCCCCGGTCGCGTTTCGACCGAAGTCGATGCCCGTTTGTCCTTCGATACACAGGCGAACATCGACAAGGCCCGCCAATTGATCGGCATGTATGAGAAGGCCGGCATCAGCCGCGAGCGCATCCTCATCAAGATCGCCTCCACCTGGGAAGGCATCAAAGCCGCTGAAGTGCTGCAAAAGGAAGGCATCAACTGCAACCTCACGCTCCTCTTCAGCCTCGCGCAGGCCGTCGTTTGCGCTGAAGGCGGCATCAAACTCATCTCGCCGTTCGTGGGCCGCATTCTCGACTGGCACAAGAAGAGCACTGGCAAGGATTACGCCGCCACCGAAGATCCCGGCGTGTTGTCCGTGACGCAGATCTACAACTACTACAAGCACTTCGGCTACACGACCGAGGTCATGGGTGCCAGCTTCCGCAACAAGGGCGAGATCACCGAACTCACCGGCTGCGACCTCCTCACCATCAGCCCCGGCCTGCTCGGCGAACTCGCCGCGAGCGAAGACGCCATCACGCCGAAGCTCAACGCCGCCAACGCGAAATCTCTCAAGATCGACCGCATCGGCAGCGATGAAAAAACCTTCCGCTGGTTGTTCAACGAAGACGCCATGGCGACTGAAAAGACCGCCGAAGGCATCCGCAACTTCGCCAAGGACATCGTGAAGCTCGAAACGATGGTGAAGACGGCTTTGGGCTGAGGCCCAAAGCGTCAAGCAATGGTCAAGGCGTGGTCAAGAGGTCAAGACGGCCACCTCTTGACGATTTCTTGACCTCTTGACCACTCCTTGACTGTTCCCTCTCCATGCTGACGAAACGCATCATCCCTTGTCTCGACGTGAAGGAAGGCCGTGTCGTCAAAGGCACGAAATTCCTCCAACTGCGTGATGCCGGCGATCCAGTGGAGTGCGCGATGGTTTACAATGCGCAGGGAGCCGATGAACTCGTCTTCCTCGACATCACGGCGAGTCATGAGGAGCGCAAAACGATGGTCGATGTCGTCGCCCGCACCGCTGCGAGCTGCTTCATGCCGTTGACCGTCGGTGGTGGCATCCGCACTGTCGCCGACATGCGCGAGATGCTCATGGCCGGTGCCGACAAGGTCGGCATCAACACCGCTGCCGTTAAAACACCGCAGGTCATCGACGAAGCCGCCAACGCCTTCGGTTGCCAGTGTCTCGTTGTCGCCATCGACGCCAAACGCAACGACCGCGGCTCCTGGACCGTCTTTACGCACGGTGGTCGCAACGCCACCGAACTCGATGCCGTCGAATGGGCCGCCGAGGTCTGCAAACGTGGCGCAGGCGAAATTTTGCTCACCAGCATGGACTCCGACGGCACCAAGGCCGGTTACGACATCGCACTGACGCGTGCCGTCAGCGAAGCGGTGACGATTCCCGTCATCGCCAGTGGCGGCGCTGGTAATCTCGACCACATGGTCGATGTCCTCCGCGACGGCAAAGCCGACGCCGTCCTCGCCGCCAGCATCTTCCATTTCGGCGAGTTCACCGTGGGCGACGTGAAAAAGTATCTGGGCGCACGCGGTGTGCCGGTGCGGCTGTAGTTGCCTTGGCAGAAGAATTGCATGGCTCCCGGAGGGAGCAAAGATGGTAGCCAGGGGTCGAATGTCCCCTGGATGACGCGAGGCTCTCCAGCTCTCTCATGGGCGCATGCCGGAGGTATGCGAGAGGTGTTCGCGAATCCGGCGTGAACGAGGAGCCGATGCGCGCTTCTTGCATCCCTGCCGGGATGCTCTTTTGAAAACGTTGCGTTTGATTCGTGATCCGGGGGTGGTCGCTCGTGCCTCGCTCGACCCCCCGGCCACCTTCTTTGATCCCTGCGGGATCGTCTGAGTCGGAACGATGCAGTCAAAGGCAGTGGACGAAGACAGACTCAAACACCCGCAGCTGAAGGCTCGCGGCAGCGTCCTGGAGTGCGCCAGTCCTCTGGCGCTTTCGAGCGTCCCCGGGCCTGCGACAAGCTCCAGAGGGCTGGAGCACTCCAGGACGCTGCCGCGCTCAGCGCAAACCCAACTGCATGGTTACGGCTGAGATCAGGCGGCCGGTAAACCAGCTTTTTACCCCGAAAAACCCAAAGCCAGGTTTGCTCAAATGTTTTATGGTGTTTATAGTTTATTTAAATGCCTGCAATCCGCATCGCCCTGCCCATCCCCCTTCGCTCCCTGCTCGCCAGAGGGGCCGGATCGGCCATGGTTTCGGGCTTCCTGCTGGTGGCCATGCTCACGGTGGTCGGCAAGATCGTTGCCTTTGCCAAAGACGCCGTCGTCGCGGCCAAACTCGGCACGGCGGACGAGCTGGACGCCTTCATGCTCGTGTTCGGCTTTTTCTCCTTTGCTGCCACCGTGCTGGCGGGTGGTTTACCGGAGTCCTTTGTGCCTGCCTACGCCGAACTGCGTGAGCGACGCGGCTTGAGACGTGCCGAGCGCCTCGGCGTACAATGCGCCGCGTGGCATTTCGCCGCGCTGCTGGTCTGCGGCATTGCACTCGCATTCGCCGCACCGCTTGTCATCGCCTGGACGACGCAGGGCTTCACGCCGCAGAAGCAGGCGCTCGCGGTGAAACTCATGCGCGGCCTGCTGCCCTTTCTGCTGTGCTTCGGACTCGCACAGCACCTCTCCGCCTGGCTCCGTGCCGGTAAATCCTTCCTGCTCGCCGCTTCGGCACCGATGCTCGTTCCGTTCGGCATTGTCACGGCTCTCCTGCTTGCGGGTGATCAGGTCAACGCCTGGACGCTCGTCTCCGGCACCGTTTGGGGCGCTGTGGGGCATGTTACGGTGCTCATCATCGCCATCACTCGCCGTCTGCCGCGTTCTTTGCGCTGGTGGCGCTGTGCGCTGCAACATTGGGAGCCGGGACTGCGCGTGGTGCTGCACAATGCGCTGCCGTTTCTCCTCGGTGGTGTCGCCTTTGGCAGTGCGGTCGTCATTGATCAAACGATGGCCGCGTGGCTGACCGCCGGCTCCGTCGCCGTGCTCGGCTATTCGGACAAACTCTGCGCCATCGTGCTAGCCGTCACCGCCGGTCCTGCTTCGGATGTTTTGTTCCCTCACTTTGCCGAACTCGTCGCGCGTCGTGATTGGAACGGTCTGCGCAAACGCCTCTTCGCCAGCGCTGGCCTCATCGTCAGTGCTGCGCTGCCCATGACGCTGATTCTTTGCCTATTTGCCCCGTGGATCGTCAGCACATTGTTTGAGCGCGGTGCTTTTGGCCCTCAGGACACGCAGCGCGTCGCCGAAGTGCTGCGCTTCGCCGCGTTTCAGATCCCGTTCTACATCCTCGGCACAGTGGCCGCCCGTGTCGCTGTTTCACTGCAAGCTTCACGCTTGATGCTGCTGATCTCCTTCAGCGCACTCGTGCTCAATATCACACTGAACTGGCTGCTCATGCGCCATCTCGGCGTGGCGGGCATCGCGCTCTCGACCGTGATCGTGCATTGCCTCTGCGCCTTCGCCACCTGTGCGTTATGTCTCGTCGTCATTCGTCGAAAGGAGACGGCATGAAGCTCACCTTCCTCATTCGCGACCTCGGTCATGGTGGCGCACAGCGTCAGCTCGTGCTCCTTGCCAAAGGGCTGAAAAGCGAAGGCCATGAAGTGAGCGTGCTTCACTTCTATGACGGCGCTTTCCGTGCCGAACTCGAAGCCGCAGGCATCCAAACCATCTGCGTCGGCAAAAACAGCCGCTGGGACCTACTCGGCTTCTTCTTCCGCCTTGTCCGGGCCACACGCCGCATCCGGCCTGAGATTCTCCACGGCTATCTGGCCGAATCCAACCTCATGGCACTGCTCTTGAAGCCGTTCTGCGGTTTTCCGCGCATCGTCTGGGGTGTGCGTGACTCACAGACCGATGCACACCTTTGGGGCCTCCTCGGCAGGCTCAGTTTTCGCCTAAACTGCCTGCTTGCCCGCTTTGCCGACCTCATCATCTGCAATTCCAAGGCCGGACACGACTACTACGCCGCGCGTGGCTACCCACGGCACCGGATGCACGTCATCCCCAACGGCATCGACACCGCACGCTTCAAGCCAGCTCCCAAATCAAACTCCAAAACGCTCATTTTTGGTATCGTCGGCCGCCTGAGCCCGATGAAGGATCACGCCACCTTCCTCCACGCCGCCGCGCTCGATCCCCATGCCAAATTCGTCATCGTTGGCTCCGGTGATGCCGCCTACGCGCAGCAAATGCACGAACTCGCTGCACGCCTCGGCATTGCTGACCGCGTCACCTGGCTGCCGGCGCAAAACGACATGCCAAAGGTCTATGCCAGCTTTGACTGCCTCGTGAATTCCAGCGCCTTCGGCGAAGGTTTTTCCAACGTCATCGGCGAAGCCATGGCCTGCGGCATCCCCTGCATCGCCAGCGATGTCGGCGACAGCGCCTGGATCATCGGCGACAAATCACAAATCTTCCCCGCCGAGAATCACGAAGCCCTCGCGCAATGCATGCTCGCCTTCCATCCGCACAATCCGCGTCAGCGCATCGTCGATGAATTCAGCGTCGAAAAACTGATCGAGCGCACCAGCCGCCTGCTCGCCACCACCGACCGTAGGACGGGTGTGGCGCAAGCCCGCCCGTCTGCTTGTGCGCCCGTTGGCACCAAGAGCGCCCAAAAGTCGGGCGGTTCGGCGCAGCAGGCCTTGCACGCGGATCATACGTCACCCGCCGAACCCACCCGACCTACGGCAAGCATCATGTGGCTCACCACCGGCCTCGGCAGCGGCGGCGCGGAGATGATGCTGGTGCAACTCATCCTCGGCCTGCCGAACCTACAACACATCGTCATCAGCCTCACCGGCGGTGGCAAACACGCCGATGCCCTGCGCAACGCCGGAATCCAAATCCACAGCCTCGACCTGCCTGCCGGCAAGCCCACACTGCGTTCAATGTGGCGCTTGTTCAAAATCGTGCGCCGCACCAAGCCTGATGTGCTCATGGGCTGGATGTATCACGGCTGCTTCGCTGCCACGATTGCACGTTTCATGCGCTTCAAACGCATTCCCATCCTCTGGAACATCCGCCAGAGCCTCTACGACCTCAAACTCGAGAAGCGCGGTTCCGCGCTCGTCATCCGCTCCCTCGCGTCGCTCTCCTGGCTGCCGCAACGCATCACATACAACTCGCAACTCAGCGCGAAGCAGCATGAAGCCATCGGCTATCGCTCCAGCAAGACACAGCTCATCCCGAATGGCTTCGATCTCACGAAATGGCAGCCGCGTGATTGTAGGACGGGTGTGGCGACAGCCCGCCCGTCTGCGGACGCTCCACCACCACCCCGCGATCACGCGCAAGAGTCGGGCGGTTCGGCGAAGGTGATCGAATTGCAAATGACGGCTCAACTCGCCGAACACACCCAACCTACGCCCCTGATCGGCCGCTTTGGCCGCAACGCCGCAATGAAGGACTACGCCACCTTCATCGCCGCCGCGAAACTCATCACGGTGAAGCATCCTGAAGCTCAGTTCATCATCGTCGGCGCTGAAACTGAAACACTCGACGTTCCTCCCAACATCCAGCTGCTTGGCGAACGCCACGATCTGCCCGAACTCACCGCCTCGCTCAACATCGCCGTCTCTTCTTCGGCCTTCGGCGAAGGTTTTCCCAACGTCGTCGGCGAAGCCATGGCCTGCGCCGTGCCCGTCGTTGCCACTGACATCGGCGACACGCGTTGGGTCATGGGCAAAACCGGCCACATCGTTCCATCACGTGATCCACAGGCTCTCGCGAATGCCTGCCTCGAAATTATCGACTCCGGCATCACGCAAGACCTCGCTGCCCGCCAGCGCATCGAAACTCACTTCTCGCTGACGAGTGCGCTCAAACAGTTCGAGAACTTGCTCACGACCCCGCTCACCGTCCAACCGTCCCACCGTCCAACCGATCTACCAACCTACCAGCCATGTGTGGAATAGCCGGCTTCTTCACGCCCTCCAAGTCTCGCGCAGCGCACGAGATGCACGCCATCGTCACCACGATGACAGACGCCATCGTGCTGCGCGGGCCGGATGATGCGGGAGCTTGGGTGGATTCACAAAGCGGCATCGCCTTGGGCCATCGCCGCCTCTCCATCCTCGATCTCTCGCCACTCGGCCATCAGCCGATGGCAAGCGCGGATGGCCGCTTCGTCATCGTGTTCAATGGCGAAATCTACAACTTCCAAGACCTGCGCGCCGAACTCGAACCGCTCGGACATACCTGGCGCGGGCACTCCGACACCGAGATCATGCTGGCCGCGTTTCGCCAGTGGGGCGTCGTGGAAGCGACCAAGCGCTTCAACGGCATGTTTGCCTTCGCGGTGTGGGACAAACAAGAACGCGTCATGCATCTCGGACGTGACCGACTCGGTGAAAAGCCACTCTACTACGGCTGGGTGGGCGAAACGTTCGTGTTCGCCTCCGAATTGAAGGCCATCCAGCGCTTCCCCGACTTCAACGCGACGATTGATCGCGAGGCGCTCACCGCGCTGCTGCGTTTCAATTACATCCCCGACCCGCTGTGCATCTACCAAGGCTTCAAGAAGCTCCCGCCGGCCGCCATGCTCACCCTGCGCGCACCTTCGGAGCGCCCGCAACCCGGCTGGTATTGGAGTTTGCCCCAAGTCGTCGAGCGCGGCCTCGACAACCCGTTCACCGGCACAGAGACCGAAGCCATCGACACCTTTGAGGCGATGCTCAAGAAGGCCGTGGGCATGCGCATGGTCTCCGATGTGCCGCTGGGCGCATTCTTGAGCGGCGGCGTCGATTCCTCGCTCATCGTGGCGATGATGCAGCAGCAAAGCACGCGACCCGTGCGCACGTTCACCATCGGATTTCACGAGAAGGAGCACAACGAGGCCGAATTTGCCAAAGACGTGGCCAAACACCTCGGCACCGATCACACCGAGATGTATGTCACCGGCGAAGACGCGCTGAATGTCATCCCACAGCTCCCCTCGCTCTACGACGAGCCGTTTTCGGACTACTCGCAGATCCCGACGTATCTCGTCTGCAAAATGGCGCGGCAGCATGTCACCGTCGCGCTGAGCGGTGACGCGGGTGATGAGCTGTTTGGCGGCTACGAGCGCTACTTCGTCGGTCGCAGCCTCTGGAACAAATTTTCCTGGATGCCGCCAGTGATGAAGAAAATGACCGCTGCGGCACTCACGGCATTGCCGCCGAAGATGCTGAACGGCCTGGGAGCCAAAGTACTGCCCAAACGCCTGCGCCACATCCCGCTCGGTGACAAACTGCACAAGCTGGCCGAAGTCGTGGCCGCGCCGGGCATGGAGACGCTTTACCTCAATCTCATGTCCCATTGGAAAAGGCCGCAGGAGATCGTCATCGACGGCAAAGATCCCGTCACGGCCATCACCGACACGGCGGCATGGCCGCGGGTGAGTGATTTCACCCATCGCATGATGCATCTCGACATGGAGACCTACCTGCCGGGCGATATTTTGACCAAAGTGGACCGTGCGGCGATGGGGGTGAGCCTTGAAGGCCGCATTCCGCTGCTGGACCACGATTTGATCGAGTTCGCGTGGCGTGTGCCGTTCTCGATGAAGGTGCGCGATGGCAAAGGCAAGTGGCTGATGCGCGAGACGCTCTACCGCCATGTGCCAAAGACGCTCATCGACCGCCCGAAGCGCGGCTTCGGCATCCCGCTCGATGTCTGGCTGCGCGGTCCGCTGCGCGAGTGGGCGGAGGATTTGCTCAGCGAGTCACGTTTGAAGCGCGAAGGCTTCTTCCACGCCGCCCCGATCCGCCAGAAGTGGCAGGAGCATCTCAGCGGCACACGAAACTGGCATTTCTATCTGTGGGACGTGCTCATGTTCCAGGCCTGGCTGCAACACAACCGCGCATGAACTATCCACACCCCATGCTTCGTCCCACCGGCTGGACCCGCTTGCGCGAGTGGGTGCTGGTGTGGGTGTGTGGTGGCATGCTGGGCGCCCTGGCGGCGGATGCGGCCATCGGCAGCTACGAAGCGGGCATTTCACCGATCAAACCGATCCTGTTCACACTCGCGGCGGTGTTCGTGTGCATCTGCGTTTCGCTCGTCAACAAGCCACGCCTCTGTCTGGCGGTGCTTGGCGTGGCATTGCTGCCAGCAGTGCGTTTGTTTGATGCAGCGGTGCTGCGGCGCTTTGACTCCTCGTATCAGGATCAAATCGCGATGGATCTCATGCGCATGCTGCTCGTGTTCATCGCCATCGTGGCCGTGCTATCGACGGAGAAGTGGCAGAAAACGGCGCTGTGGGCCGCCGTGAGCGCGATGCTGCTCACCACCGGCTCGGAAATCTGCGAAATGCTCGGCATGGTGAAGTTCACCAGCATTCCGGGCCGCTTCGCCGGCTTCAACAGCCATCCCAATTTCCCGCCGGTGCTGCTCTGCGAAATGCTGGGCATCATCTTTGCTCTCTCGAAGAATTTTCGCTTCAACTGCCTCATGATCGCCGTGGCGGTGCCGGGCGTGGCCCTTACCTACGGTCGCAGTGGCATGGTCATCCTTGCGTTGCTGTGCGGTGCCTATGTGCTGCTGAATGCGCGCCGCAATTTCGGCTTTCTGCTTCTTGTGACCATCATCGCCGTCCCACTGCTCGGCATCGGCGTGGCGGTGCTGCAAAGCGGCACACAGCAAGGCGTGATGAAGGACAAAAACACCGCTGACCGCCTGGAAGCCATCTACAACCTCGATTTCGACAAGCTGAAGTCACCCGAGCGCGTCAAGGATCTGAACGATGCCTGGGAGATGGCGGCAAAAAAACCACTGCTGGGCCATGGCACGGGCATTTCTGGGACGATCTTTGCGCCGCACAACGAATACGTGTCCCTCTGGCTGGAGCTAGGCATCCCAGGACTGGTCTTGTTTGCGGGAACATGGCTGTGGCTCATCACGCGCAGCGTGCTGACGGGTGGGCAAGCCGGTTACCTCATCTTCGCCCTCATCGCCTACACGCCGTTCGGTCAAGGCCGCATCGAGGTGCCGCATTTCAGCCTCGCGATGATCACCGCCGCCTGCGTGCTGTGGCCGAAGCGGTATCAGTTCACGCTGCGCTCATTGCAGGCCGTTGATCGCAGCCACGTTCACCAGAACGTGGTGGGGCAGGCGTGAGCGGCACGCTCCACGTTTCCCCGCCTGCAACGCTGTAGCAACTGCGGGCAGGTGGTGAACGTGGCTACTCCTCCTCGTCCGCCGCCGCTTTGCCGCCGGGAATGATGCCGCGCTTCGTGGTGGCAACGAAATCAGTAAACGCGGCCGCTTCGGGCGTGAGTTCGCCGGCGCGGAGTTCTTCAACCGCCTGCGCGTTGTTCAAACCACTGCGATAGACTTTGCGGAATGCGTCACGCAGCGCGCGAATCTGCTCGCGAGTAAATCCAGCACGGCGCAGGCCGACGATATTTAAGCCACGCGCACGTGCCGGGTTGCCATCCGCCGTGCAGAAAGGCGGGATGTCCTGCACCACTTTGGCGCAGCCACCGATGATCGAGCGCGTGCCGATGCGGCAGAACTGATGCACGGCGGTGAGACCGCCGACGATGACGTGATCTTCGACAACGACATGCCCGGCAAGCGTGCCGTTGTTGGAGAAGATGACGTGATTCCCCACGATGCAATCATGCGCGATGTGGACATAGCTCAGGAAGTGGTTGTGGCTGCCGATGATCGTCTTGTCGCCGGGCGAAGTGGCACGATGCACGCTGCAAAATTCGCGGAAAGTGTTGTCGTCGCCGACTTCGAGCCACGTCGGCTCGGTCTTGTACTTCAAATCCTGCGTCTGCTGCCCGATGGAGCCGTAGGCGAAGAATTTGTTGTTCTTCCCGATCTTCGACGGCCCCATGATCGTGACATGATGTTGCAACCAGCAACCGTCGCCGAGTTCCACGCCCTCACCAATGATGCAATACGGCCCAATCTGCACATCTGCCCCGATTTTAGCAGATGGATCAATGATGGCGGTAGGGTGAATCAAGTTCAAGTTTCGCAGTTGGACGTTCAATGTTCAGCGTTCAATGTTCAATGTTCAGCGTTCATCACCGATCCACCACGCTGAACATGAGTTCGGCCTCGGAGACGACCTGGCCGTTGACGCTGCAACGACCAATGCCGCTGGCGATGCTGCGCTTGGTCTTGAGGATTTCGGTTTCGATGACGAGCGTGTCACCAGGCAGCACGGGGCGGCGCCATTTCACATTATTGGCACTCATAAAGTAGCCGATCTTGCCCTGGTTGCCGGGCATGCGCAGCAGCACGATGCTGGCGACCTGCGCCATCGCCTCAAGCTGCAGCACGCCGGGCATGATCGGATGGCCGGGGAAGTGGCCTTGGAAGTACGGCTCGTTGATGGTGACGTTCTTGATGCCAGTGCATTTCGTTTCGCCCTCGAAGCCGATGATGCGGTCCACCAGCAGGAAGGGATAGCGGTGCGGCAGGATGCTCATCACCTCGTTGATGTCGAGCACCGACTCACCACCTGGAATATGCACCGGGGCCGGCACCATGCTGCGCATCTGGTTGTACTGCTGCACGATGGCACGGGCCAGCTCGGTGTTCGGCCCGTGGCCAGGCCGCACGGCGATGACGTGGCCGAGGATGCGTTTGCCGGACAGCATCAGGTCGCCGACGATGTCGAGAATCTTGTGGCGCACGAATTCGTCGGCAAACCGCAGCGGCTGCTTGGAAAGCAGCGTGTCACCACGAATCACGACCGCCGCTTCCAGCGTGCCGCCTTTGATCAGGCCCTTCTCCATCAGCGGCGCGATGTCCTCGTAGTACACGAAGGTGCGGGCGGCGGCGATGTCCTTCTCGTAGGTTTCGGGGTTGATCTCCGTGCTAAAATACTGGGTGAAGCGTCCGCCGGGGCCGACGTTGGTGCAGGAAATGCGGAATTTCTTGTCGGGGACGATGGTGAGGATGGTCCCGTCACGGGTTTCCTGGTAGATCGGCTCACGCACCTCGAAAACTTTGCGCGCTTCCTTCTGCTCCTGCAGTCCGGCGGATTTGATCAACTGCACAAAGGGCATCGAGCTGCCGTCGGCGATGGGCGGCTCGTTCGCGTCCATCTCGATGATCGCATTGTCCACGCCCATGCCGGCGAGCGCGGAGATGACGTGCTCGACGGTGTGAACATTGACGCCGCCTTCGGCGATGGTGGTGGCGCGCTCGACCTTCTGCACCTTTTCGACCAACGCCGGGATGAACGGCTTGTCCTCCAGGTCGATGCGGCGGAATTTGAAGCCGAAATTTTCAGGCGCTGGCTGCAAGGTCAGCGTGACCTGCTCGCCGGTATGCAGCGAGGTGCCCGTCATCGAGACGGCTTTGGCGAGGGTGTGTTGACGGTCGGAGGCTGCCATAGGCGGTACGGGGCGCTTTCGTTAGCGTCTCGCCACGGTGGGGTCAAAGGGAAATGCGAGAGGCGGACAGCCCCAAGATCGTCCTCGTCCTCGTCCTCCTACTCCTACTCGTCCTCGATCCTTCAGCGCCGCTCCTGCCAACGTCTCCAAACCGCCACCGAGACCGCTTCTCAGTTACTCGGCCGTCTCTCGCCATCAACACCCGCCATGATCGAGAACGAGGACGAGAACGAGAACGAGAACGAGAACGAGAACGAGGACGAGGACGAGTTCGAGTAGGAGGACGACCCGCCCGCAACGCTACGCGAAGCGTTGCGGGCGGGGGACGAACGGCCGCGTTGAGGCGCGACGCTACTTCTTCCCAATGCACCACAGGTTCTGATACCCACGAATAAACAACTGCCCGTCGCTCACGGCGATGGAGCCGATGATTTTCTCGCCGAGCGAGTTCGTAGCCAGCAGTTCGAACTTCGGACTCGCTTTGAAGACAAAGCAGTCACCGATTTGATTGGCCGCATAGCACTTGCCATCAGCGCTGAGCACGAGCGAGGACCAGTTGTTGCCTTTGAGGCGTTCATTGAAGACCATCTCGCCCGTTTTAAGGTCACGGCACTCGACGATGCCGCCATCGCTCAGGATGTAGTGATAACCGCCATGCACGACACCACTGCCGATGCGCTGGCTGACCTTCGGCAGATGCCAGACGCGGTTTTTCTCGGTCACATCGCCCTTGCCGCCGGTTTTCACCGCCAGCGCCGCGCCGCCGTAGCCGCTCATCGCGATCATCACGCCATCGGCATACAGCGGTGAGTTATAAACGAGATCGGTCAGGCCAGCGCAGGTCCACAGCTCTTTGCCATTGAGCGGATCAAAGGCGCAAGCTCGCGTGGGATAGCTCATGAGCAGTTCGTAATGCGTATCGATTTTCCGCAGCAGCGGATCACTCCAGGAACCGCGATAAGCTTTCACAGCGGCATCACCACTGGCACCGGCAGGCTCCTCGTGCCGCCAGAGGGTCTTGCCGGTCTTTTTGTCGAAGCAATGCAGCATCACCGTCGGGCCGGGACCGAAGTTCAGGAACACGCGATCCCCCGCGAGCACCGGCGAGGTGCCGTTGCCCCAGATGTGCTGCTGCTTGCCCAAATCGGTCCGCTTCCACAGTTCCTTGCCGTTCATGTCGTAGCAAAACACGCCCGCTGATGCGTGAAACACGATCACGCGTTCGCCATCCGTCGCCGGTGAGGCCGAACAATATGGATTCGTGCCATGCGTCAGTTCCGGCTCCTTGTAGATCGTGCCCGCATCCCAGAGCTGTTTGCCAGTCTTGCGGTCAAAGCACAGCAGCAGCCGCTTCCCTTCCTTCTCAATCGCCTGCGTCACGAACACCTTGTCTCCCCACACCACCGGCGTCGAGTTCCCCCGCTCCGGCAGCGCCACCTTCCACACCACATTCTCCGTCTGACTCCAGGTCTGCGGCAGATTGGATTCCGCAGTGGTGCCATCGCCGTTGGCACCACGCCACATGGGCCAGTTGTCAGCAAAGGCGGAGAGCAGAGGGCAAAGGGTGAGGAGCAGGGAGAGCGTGCGTTTCATGGTGGTGGGCTTCAAACGGTGCAACATGACTATTCATGTCATTTGCCTTGTCGTGCAGGCCAGTGGGTGCCGTCTTTGAAGTGAATCTCGATCACGGGTTCACCGGGGCGAAAATTCATGCCCGTCAGCTTTGCGGTGGTGAGGTCGCCTGGTGGCGCGATTTTCTTTCCGGCGGCGAGTTCGTCGCGGTGCTTTTGCAAAAAGGCACGCCAAGCATCGCGAATGGCGAACCTTTGTTCACGGGTGAAATTGCTGTTGCCGCTTCCGCCGTCGGAGGGTGGCAGTTGGATCGTCCCGCTCACCAACACGCCCACCGCGTCCGACAGCCGTTCAGGAAAAGGGATCGTGCTCGCCAGCGCTTCCCACAGCACCAGCCGCGCTCCGCAGGCCTGGGCCGCGTCTCGTGCGGCGTATTGGACGAAGTTCTCGTGCAGCGTTTCCACGATGTGCGCCAGCGGCGCCGCAAACTCGTGCCGTTTCGATTCCCCAGCCACCTCACAGGCCACGCTCACCACGCCCCAGTCCGCATCTTCGAGCGCATGCATCACAGCCTTCGCCGCCGCATCCCCCATCGGCTGCGGGATGGCCTGCAGGGCGGCGATCTTCAGCGCTTTAGGGCCGTTCTCCACCCAGGTCAGCATGCTGGTTTTCCATTTGTCCTCCTTGGGTTTCGGCACCTCCGGGTCGGCCAACTGGCGGAACCATACCACCAGATGCGCCGTGCCACCGGCACCCTCTTCCAGCCGCCAGCCTCGCTTTCGCAGGCTGTCCAGCGTCCCCATCAAGGCTTGCTGTGGCTTTGGCAAATCCAGCGTGTTCGCTTTGGTGCCCGACTGCGGCGGTGTGTATTTGTCCAGCGACTGCTGCAACACCGCGAGCAGCTTGGGCGCATGCTCAGGTTTCCCCCGCGTTTCCAGGAGCTGTCCGGCAAGCTGCACCACCGCCTCCGACTCATGCGTGAGCAGCTTCAGCGCCGCCTCCACCAGCGGTGTCTCAAACCGCGCCTCCCATGCGCCCGGCAGCAGCGGCTCGATCTGATAAGGCGATGACCAGTAGTGG
>NZ_JBJXFV010000161.1:0-49433 GCF_046154365.1 Prosthecobacter sp. | reverse complement strand
TGCGATGGGCATCCAGTCGCGCATGACCCGCCTCGTGGCGATGGCGGACGTGTCTGAAAAACGTCTCGCTGGCAGCTTCGAGGCGCTCAGCACGAAGCACCCCGACCGCATGTCCGTCTCCGAAGACGCTAAGTTCATCGGCTTTGACGCCTACAAGAACGCCATCGACACCCTGCGCAAAGGCGATGTCGCGATCTTTACCACGCCAGTGGCCTTCCGCTGGGTGCATTTCAAATACGCCATCGAGAAAGGCGTGAACATCTTCATGGAAAAGCCGATCTGCACCGACGGCCCCACCGCACGTCGTTTGCTCGCGCTGAATGAAGAAGCCAAGAAGAAAAATCTCAAAGTCGGCGTCGGCCTCATGTGCCGCCATTGCCGTGTTCGTGGCGAACTTTTCAACCGCATTCAGGACGGCGAGATCGGCAAGCTTCTCCTGATGCGCGCCTACCGTATGCAGGGCCCCGTCGGCTCCGCCTTCACGCTCCCGCGTGATCCGAACGTGGATAAGAGTGAACTCGCCTGGCAGATTCAGCGCTTCCACAGCTTCCTCTGGGCCAGTGGCGGCGGCTTCAGCGACTTCAACATCCACAACATCGACGAAGCCTGCTGGATGAAAAACGACTGGCCCGTCGAAGTCCAGGCCAGCGGCGGCCGCAGCGACCGTGGCGATTACATCGATCAAAACTTCGACCACTACAGCTGCGAATACACCTTCAAGGACGGCGCGAAGCTCTTCCTCGAAGGCCGCACCGCCATCGGCACGCACAACCAGTTCGCCACCCAGGTGCATGGCACCAAGGGCAGCGCCATCGTCTCCACTGCCGGCCACTTCCCCTCGAAAGCGATGACCTTCAACAGCCAGAACATGCTGCGCGAGAACATCATCTGGCGCGGCAAGCAGCCCGAGCCCAATCCATACGACCTGGAGTGGCAGGATCTCATCGAGGCCATCATCAAAGACAAGCCTTACAACGAGGTCGAGCGCGGCATCAAATCCAGCGTCACCACCGCCATGGGCCGTGCCGCCGCGCACACCGGCCAGGTCGTTCGTTACGACGACTACATCAACAGCGCCTTCGAGTTCGCCCCCGGCGTCGATAAACTCACGCTCGACGGCCCTGCCCCGCTCATCGCCGATGCAAAGGGCAAATACCCCGTCCCACAGCCCGGCATCCTCAAGGATCGCGAATACGCCATGGAGCCGCAGGCCAATCCCTTCCCGCTCATCCCCATGGCCCCGGCCCCGGTGGCCGAACCGCTCACTCCGCCTGAGCGGCCCAAGGCAGCCGCGAAGAAAAAGGCCAAGGCCTGAGGAAGCAGGAGTTTTGAACCACTGACTTTCACTGACTTTCACTGACTGACACTGATCCGATCCAACCATTCCGGTCTTGTCAGTGTTCAGTCAGTGCCAGTCAGTGGTTAAATCATCCGGCTCTGTTGCCGCGCCATCCACCACCACACGCCCAGCCACAGCAGCAGGCCACCAGTGAGGCAGAGCAGTCGTGACGTCGTCCGCGCATCACCCAGCCGCTCGATCTCGACTTTCAGCACCGCGTGGTCCTTGAGCTTCGAGAAATGATGCGCCGTGCCGTCCATCGGCAGCTCGATCTCCAGCGCCCGACGGCCCGTTGGCCGCAATGATTCCACGGTTTGGGCCAGCACGAGGTTAGCGACCTTGTCGTCTCCGCGTTCTTTATCACGATCCCGCTCGCCTTTGGCCTCTGCCTGCTTTTTTCCATCTCCCGACACAGGCAGTTCCATCGGCTTACCAGCGGGTGGCGGCGGTTGGGTGGCGGCGGGCGGAGCGCCAAAGGGATCAGCGGCCATCGCCGGCGCAGCAGGTGCTGCAACCGCAGCCGTTCCGCCAAACGTGAGGCTGCTTCCGTTAGAAATCGTGAGACTGCTGGTCCCGGCCACACGCTGGGGTGCCGTGGTGGCCGTCGCTAGGCCCAGCGTCACTTCCTGACCATCCTTCATCCCAAGCGCACCTGTGGCAAGGCTCGTGCGGCCCTGCGGCGCATCTACCTGCATCTGGCCGAGGTTGTTACTGCGGGCGTTGGAATTCACGATGTTGACCGAACCGGTGGCGTTTTGCGTCAAGGACTGCGCTCCCTGCGTGGCGGTGCCGCTGTAAGTCTGAAACGCACTGCTGTCATTTTGCTGCATCGCAGCCCTTTGACCGCTCTTGGTCACCACCCCGCCGCTGATCACCGTCTCGCCGGTGTAAGTGGTGGTGCCACCATTCAACACCAGCGTTCCCGCTCCCAACTTCACGACGCCATTTGCTCCCGCCATCGGCTGCGCGGGAGCCGCTTGAGCGGCAGCGCCGTTGTTGCTGACCAAAAGATTGTCAATCGAGTTGTTGGTGATGGCGACCTGCCCGCCACGCATCGCTGACTGCAGCTGCGGCGCACCGTTCGCGAAGTAGGTGTTGTCCACCGCCACGTTGTCATTGAACAACTGCCCGCCGTTCACCGTGACCGCGCCGGTGAAGGTGTTGTTGCCAGACAGTCGCAACTGCTGCTCCTGCGGTGCGGCCTTGTTGGAGCCCCAGTTCGTGTTCCCCTGCGCGATCTGGCCGACATCCTTGCCGCCCTTCCTCATCGCATTCTTTCCCGCGTAGTTGTTGTCCCAGTTGCCCTTCAACAATTCCTGCTGCTGCCTCACTTCAGTGTCCATCGTACCTTGCTGATAGCGGCTGTCCGAGAGCACCAGCGATCCCCGGCCCACCTTGCTCGCGATCTCCTGCTTCTTCGCCTGCACCTTCTCCGCCAGCGCATTCGCATCCCCATACGCCGCTGCCGCATCATCGTAGTCGAGTTTCCCCGACGACAGCGCCCGATTCACCTCGCCCAGCTCGCTCAGCATGCCTTCGAGTCGTTGCAGTTCTCGGCCTTCCTCCACCGTCGCCGTCATGTTGCCGTCGAAATCATCGAGTTTCCATCCCTTCGGCGTCCACACCGTCCACGTCGTGCGTTCCACCGACAAACCGACCAGTTCCGGGTCATCCAAAGTACTCCCGGGTTTCAGCCCGTCCGGCCCTTTCGCAAACCGATAAATCATCTTCACCTCCAACGCCCGCTGCCCCGGCCGGGTGTGAATCAACGGAATCAACCGCACGCGCTTCCCGCCCTGCGTTTCCTCATCCGCACGCACTGGTTCGCCGGAAACACTCGTGGAGATCAGTTCCGCGCCCTCCGGCAAAATCACCGGCAAAAACTGCAATGACCGATTGATCAGCGAATACTGCGCGATGTCCCAGCGCTCGCCATCCGCACGCAGCACCGTTGTTAAATCAGCCAGCGTCACTAGCGCCGCATTCCCTTCCGTGCTCGTGAGCTG
The DNA here is from genome assembly GCF_046154365.1 of Prosthecobacter sp. Taxonomy (GTDB): domain Bacteria; phylum Verrucomicrobiota; class Verrucomicrobiia; order Verrucomicrobiales; family Verrucomicrobiaceae; genus Prosthecobacter. The sequence goes on along the minus strand of NZ_JBJXFV010000161.1, from coordinate 46,088 downwards.
CTGATACGCCAGCTTCAGCGCCCCATCGCCCGTCGCACGGAAAAACTGCGGCCGTGCGAGTCCTAGCGGCAGATATGGCACCGCCTCACGCGCTGCGGCCTCCAGCGCTGTCTGCGTCGTGATTTTTGCCTCGCGTGCAGAGAAATTATCCAGCACGAACCAGCGCGTGAGCCGCCCTGCGCCCGGCACTTTCACAAACGGCACCTCCAGCTCCGCTGTCAGCGGCAGATCGAGGTCAAACGTCAGCTCCGCACGATCCAGCACCTCCGTTTGCAGCGAGCACTCATACACGCGCTCCGCGCCCTCGATGCGCGACCGCGTCTCACGCAACAGCGGCCCGCTCACCACCGCCTCCGGCAGTGCCGCAGGCAGCCGCACGCTGATCTGCCGAATCGCCCCCTGCTCCACCGTCGCCGCGACTTGCTGCGACACACGAATGCCCGCATCCGATGCCAGCACCAGCAGCACCGTGTCCGCAGAAAAACGCGACGCCTGCCGCGTCAGCGCCACCTCCAGGCTCCACGCCACACCTTCATGCTGCACCGCACGCTTCTTCTCCAGCGGCGGCGCGATGGCAAACACGCTGTCCAGCACCGTAGCATCCAGCTCCTTCAAATCACTGCGCTGCGTGAGGTCCGGCAGCTTCACCTCATTCGCCGCATGCGCCACAATCAACGCCTTGCCGCCCACCTTCTCGTAATTCTCCAGCTTCAGCGGCTCCAGCTTCCACGTCGTCACCGCCTGCGGCACCACCTTGGCCAGATGCACGACGATGCGCGCATCCATGCCCGCGATGTTCGGATCGAGCTGCAAATAAAGCTGCGCACCTTCATGCTGCCACGCCGTCAGCGCCGGCCCCTGCACCGCTTGCACCTCGTAATCCGCCGGCAGCCCCACCACCGCACGCGTCCAAGCCCCGCGTTTGCGTTTCAACGTCAGCGCCGCCAGCAGCTCCGCCTTCTGCTCGCTCAACTGAAACACATAGCCCACATCCGCCTCCGCAAACAACGCCGCCGGAGTCACTTCATACGTCGGCGCTGCGCCACTGCTCCACTGCCAGCGACCCGCATCGAGCAACACACCTCGTTCGCTGTTCGCCGAACGCTGCGCCGTGCCACCGCGCACCAGCACCTTCATCGAATCATCATGCAGCACCGCCACCTCCTGCTTCACGCGTTGCGCCAGCGGATAAACGAGCGGCATCTGGCGCACACCGGTCGCATTCAGATGCCGCGTCGCCTTGGAGATCTTCAAAACCGCCCCATGACTCACTTCATGCCGCAGCGAGATCGTGAAAATCAGCCGCCCGCCCTCACGCCGCGTCTGCGTCACGTTCGTCGGCACGCGAACTTCACCCACGCCGGGAATAGTCGTGTACACATTCATCGCACCGATCTCCAGCCCGTTCTTTTCCTCCACCGCAAACTCCAGCGTGCGCCGCACCGCTCCCGGAAACTCATACTCGATCACCGCATCCACATCTTCCGGCTCCAGCTCGCGCAACGTCAGCGTCGCACGCACATTCGCCGCCGGCACCGGCCCTTCGCCGCGCTCCAGGCCGCGTGCGGAGCGTTGCAACCGCACTTCGCGATGCGTCCCCAGCGTCTGCGTGAACAACCGCCCCTCCGCCAGCTCCTCCACCGTACTTGCCGCCGCTTCATTCACCCGCAGCCATCCATCCGACTTCGGCGTGCGCAGCGCCAGCATTCCGGCCAGCGATGGCGGCAAACGCAGCGTCAGATCATTCCAGTCTCGTGCCAGGGGCAATGTCGCCGTCAGTTCAATCGCATGCGTGCCCGGATTTTCCAGTGTCAGCCAGTTCCCGTTCAACGCCGCCGCCTTGCCATCAACCCGCACCTCACCCACCAGAGCCTGCGCCGCGTCCTTGCCGCCCACCATCTGCGCAAACGGCAGCAGCAGCTTCGTCCACTGCCCGCGCGTCGTCGCTGTGATCCGTGCCTCCAAAACGATCCCGCGTTCCTCGATGCGGCCCTGATACAGTGCGCTGTGAATCACCGCATGCTGCGTCGCATCCGTCTCCGCCGCCAGCGCCCGGCGATTCTCCTTCGCCGTCTTCCACAGCCGCTGAAACTCCTCATACCCCAGGTAAAACCGCTCCGCCTTCTGCCCTTCGAGCGGCAGCTTCGCATCATACGGAATGATCACCGTATGCGCCGCAGGGTCGGCTGGCTGTTTCGTCACGGCCTTGTCTTCAGCAAAGAGCGAAGGGCAAAGAGCGAAGAGAATGACGCATGCAGAATGACGAATGACGAATGGCACACGACCGGAGGTCAGGCTTCCAGCCTGACAACGGACCGAGGCTTCCAGCCTTTCCCCTCCGATCAAGGCGGGACGCCCCGATCCGCCGACAGGCCGGAGGCCTATCCTCCGCTCCGTTCCATCCGTGCTTAGCCGTGAACATCCGTGGTTAAACAATGCCGTCGTCTTCATGCCATGACCCTCCGGGTGAGATAAATCCGTGGCCGAGCAGGCCGGATAAACGCAAACAACCGCCCCAGCACCTGCAGCGCCAGCGCGCACAGCCAGCCAAACCCCACCGCGTTCGTCAGTGCGAGCCAGGTGCCCTCAAACATCAGCGGCGCACCCCACGCCGCCAGCACCACGACCAGCAGCGACGTCAACCAAGGTCGCCGTCTGCCAAACCGCCAGAACAGCGCCATGCCCAATGCCATCGCCAGCACTGCACGCACCATCTGCTGCGACCACGACGTGTAATGCAGTGCCAGCACCTCCGGCGGCTGCGCCCCATGAAACCGCAGCAACCGCCCCGTCTCCGGCAGCACCACATCGAGCGGGATCAGGCCGGATTTGAAGACGAATGAGCTGTCGTAACCCACATTGAGGTTCAGACCGAGCTCCTCCTGCTTGGATTTTGCCAGCGGCTCGACCGTGGCCTCGACCAGATCGAGGTTTGGCTGCGTGTTGCGCACCACGATCTGTCCGGTGGCTGGATTGAATGACGCGCTCGCACCTTCGGGAAACGTGATGCCCTGCGCTTCGAGAATTTGTTTCGCGGTCTTTCGTGCAATCAGGCCAGAACCATTGGCCGGCGCACCAGCCGCAAACGGATCAGCCGGAGCTGCTGCCGCGCCGAAGTCTCCTCCGCCAGCCACCAGAAAATCCTGCGGCACACGATAGGTGCGTGTGTACATCTCGCTGGCGTTCTCCGTGATCGGGGTCACGAGCACGGCATGCGCTTCGACCTTGTATCTCATCTGCGCCAGCTCAGTCACATAGCGTAGCGCCTCGCTCATCGGCACGTCTTTGAGATCGAGGCTGATGGAGGCATTGCTCGGTGCATCCCCGGTCCGAAGAAGGATGTTCACGCCCTTGGTCCCGCTGGCATCGGTAAAAGTATCCAAATCACGCGACTTCACGCGCAGATATTCAATCGCCTCCTCAATGGTTGCGCCCCGAAACTGCACCGTGGGGAAAATGATATGTCTCATCTTTTCCGTCAGATAGGCTCCTGGCGATTTCCCCAATCCTTCGTCTAGGGCTCCCGGAGAACTTGCCGGCATGGCCTCAGCCGTCACCACCGTCTTCTCCTCCCACTTCTCATCCACCGCCGCCAGCATCTTGGCACGCTGGTGATTGGCGGCGGCCTTGAAATACTCCATGCGTTTCCGATCCGTGCTTTCCAAGCCACGCCGCGCCGCAGCATTGTATGGATCGGTGCGCAGAACGTCCTGATACTGCCGAATGGCGAGGTCGTAATTGCCGATTTGGCCGCTTCCATCCGCGATCATCAAGCCTTGTGGACCGCTAGCAGGTTTGGAACCGTCCATTGGAGCTTCGGGAAGGTTCACTCCGAGCTTCTCCAGCTCGGCCATGGCACGATAAGCGGGGGCTGGATCTGAAATGCCACTGAACTTTGTCGATCGCAGCAACCCGATGATGTGCCAGTATGTGCCAACCTCCGTTAGCGCAGGCGTTTTCAACCCACCCTCCTGCTCCAGCGTCGTGTCCACCTTTCCATACCCAAACGCCGCCGGTGCATGCACCGCCCAGTCGGTGCTCAAGACCGGCACATTACCGACGATGCGCACGGGTTCGAGGTTCTGCGTGCCGCTGGTGTCCCAAGGCGCACTCTGCTGACGAAACTGCACGCGCACTTCGGTGTGCGGCGCGTTTGCGGACCCAACCGGAAGCGGAATGGCGATGGCACCCTCGACGCTACGCACCGGCTTCACCGCCTGACCCCCGCTCGAGGTGCTGAGCAGTTCCGCGTCCTTGGGCAGATGCAAACTCACGAACTGCTCGCCGGAATGACTCAAATCCAGCGTCGCCTCATGCAAACTGTGGCCGTCAGTGCCGAGCACGGAGATCAAACTCATGCGATTCACCACCAGCGCGGCTAGTTCCGAGTGCGCGTGGCGTTGCGCCGTGATCGTCAGCGCGTTTTCACCCGCGCCATAGGTGAACGCGCTCGTGATGCGATGTCGTGGCTGATAATCGGCGACTGCTGGCACGCGCAGCACGTCCAGCGGCTGCATGTTCTGCATCTTCGTCAAAAGCTGCGTGTCCGTGTTCGCCTCAATGATCCACGTTCCTGCGAAGCGCCGCGACTGCGGCAGTTCGAGATGCGGCAGCGTGGCGGTGATGTAGCCCGAATCGCCAGATTCGGGAGCTGGGGGTGCGTCGGCACCCTGAACCCCGACTTTGGCAAGTCGGGCTACCGCAGGCAGACTCATCCGCCACCGCACGTTCTGCCGTCCTTTCGATTCCTGCCGCAGCGTGAAGGTCCACACGCCGGTCTTTTCATCGAGTTGCTGCTCGCCGACGAGCGGTGACGTCACACGTAGCAACTTCGCGCTCTCCACTGGCAGCTTCACCTGAAAACTGCGCAACGGCGCACCGCTGATGTCGAGCGCGAACTGCCCCTCGATCTCAATCGTGCGCGCACGCGGCAACGCATAGGCCGTGACCTCGGTGGAGAACACCGCTTCCGCACGTTCCACCTCAAACGTCAGCGCATGCTCGCGCAGGCCGAACCACGCCATGCGTCCCTTCACCGGCGTGAGCCGCGCATCGCGATCTTCGAGGCCCTTTGCTTCTTTCAAAGCCACGCGCCACGCATCATCGAAATCCAGCGCCGTGTAACCCGCCACCTTCACCGCCTCGGGAATTTCCAAATGGGCCACCGTGACCGTCTCCGGGATGCGTGGTCCCTTCCATGCCTTCGCCAGCTTCAGACGTGACGTGACGCTGAACTCCAGCGCGTTCGTCGGCGACAACGGCTGCGCCGGCAAAATCGCAATCGTCTGCCCCACCCGACGCCACGTCATGCGAAACGGCGATCCCGTCGGCACCGCATTGCCGTTGCCCGGTGTGACGACACGCTCCGAGAAAATCGGCTGGCTGATGATGTTCGGCGTGATGAGTCGCTCTTGCTGCTGTGCCGTGTTGAGTGTGGTGGCATTAGCGATGGAGACGTTCGGCGTGCCAATGACTTGCGCCTGCTGCGCCACGTTGCCGGTGTTCAATAAGTTGCTCAGGGCTTCCGAACCCACCGGCTTCGACAAAATCGCATTAAACTCCTCCCCGGCAGGCAGCGTGATCTTAATTTCGTTCACCGGCCGGTTGCTGCGCAGCATGACCTTGCGCTCAATCTGCACACTGTCCTTGTCCAGCTTCACCACGACATCGACGTCCGACTCCAGACGTGGTTTCGACGTGCGCAGCACGACCCGCGGCTGGTCCACGCCGAGCTGGAACTCAAACGCATCCCGCTGCGTCTGCTTCGCGCCCACGAGATCGAGAAAATCGAGATCAGGAGCGAGATTGAGCTTTGCCACCGCGCGTAATGGCGGATTCAGCGCCAGCACCGGCAATTCACCAGCTTCCGCCGCCGAGTTGATCGCACGCCGCAAGCCAACCGTGAGGTCCTGCATGCCGCCATCGCGTTCCATCGTCACAAACAGCTTCACACCAACCTGCCGCCATTGGAGCACCGCCGCGCCGGTCACATCGGTGACTTGCGTGTCCTTGCCCGTGAGCTGCCATTCCACCTCCACCTCGCGTGCCACGCTGCTTTGCACGCGCAGACCGAAACGCAGCGTCGTTGCCACGTTCGATTCCGTCACCGCCACGTCCGCTGTCGCCGTTTCCGAATAACGCCACGGCTGTGGTGCGATCTGCGGCTGTGCTTCAATCCATCTCACTCGGAACGCACGTGGCATTCCGGGTGTGATGTTCGACTCGTTGTCAGCATAACCGCGATGATCGAAGGCGACCTTGAGCGTGCTCCCGCTGCGCTCATGCGCTGAACCGGCGAGCAACTGCACATCCGCAGGCAGTTCGAGATTCAACACGCCGCCAAACGGCACGTCCGGCAGCTCCAGCGTGTGCTCGCCCGCTCGCAGTCGGAGATGCACCGGCACCACGGCCTCAAAGTGCAACCTTGCGACGCCCGGGCCTTTGGCGAAGACGATCAGCTCGCGTTCCTTCGCGTCTTTCTCGACGTAGGCCAGCACGTTGCCTTCGGAAGTCACGCTGCTCATCGCAAACGGCCATGCGATCTTCGTGCTGAGCCATTCCTTCGACGGCAGTTGCAGCGTGAGTTCGCCTTGCAGCTTCACGCTCGCGGCATTCGGCTCCACTTTGCCATTCAGCCGCAAGCCTTCGATGGCAATGAGCTTCGGCGGTGCCGTGGCCGGATCGTCTTCGGGTTTGATCTTCCCCGCATCGCGAATCAAGGCCTCGTACTGCTCTGGCGCGAGCATCACCGCGCTCGGATGCGCCTTGAGCACCGTGTCGAGGTTTTTCGTCGGCACCCAGAGCTCCTGACGGCTCGGCTCCGCCGCAATGACGCATGACGAATGCCAAATGACGAATGCGAGTGCGCGCCAGCGTCTTGGAGTGCGCCGGCCCTCCGGCGCTTTCGAGCGTTCATCGGCCTGCGCAAAGCTCCAGAGGGCTGGAGCACTCCAGGACGCTGGCGCGAGGTTTGTGAGTGCCATCGATTGCGATGTTTTCATCTCACTTCGCGGCTGGGGTTGGATTCGTGGGCGGAACAGGCGGCGGTGTGGTGGGCGCAGGTGGCTTCGTGTGCCGTTTCGTCCACCACGCATAAACGAATTGCCACACGCGCAGGGCCATGCCCAATGCACTGCGGAACAGCCAGGTGAACATCACCATCATCGCGGCCAGCATCGCGGCGAGGAGTACGGGGACGTTCGCAGCACTGAACAAGCCGGTGAGAAGCATCGCCCCGAGGCCGAAGATGGCGAGGTAGCGCAGTTTGTCGGTCGTGCTGCCGTTCCAGCAGCGCACACCGGCCACGAGGGCGATGAGGAAGGCCAGTGCTTGATAGAAGAACGTGATACGCTTGCCACGGAAGCTCACGCCGATCTCGGCAGGCGGTCCGAGACGATGCAATACCTCGTGATGACCCTGCTGCTGCACTTGGAAGCCATACAGCGTGCGCACATCGCCCGCGACGACCGGAACCTGGCCCCAGCGCGATTGATCGAGCGTGTCGAGCTGCGGACCAAACGCGGGCAACACCTCGTTCACGAGGCTCTGCATCGTCCGCCACGAGCGATCCCGCGATTCCGGCGTCAACGGGCCGTTGAAGCTCGTGTAATGCCAGCCTTCCGGCAGGAACAAGGTGTGGCGCGTCTCCATGATGCCAACATCGGCCACCTGCGGCGCATTGACGGCGATGCTGCCCCACCAGCCGAGTTTTTCGCCGGGATTCGCGCTCGGAGATTCAAATACGAAGCGCACCGGAAACGCCACACGCGCGGCATCGCCGCTGGGCAGGCGCACGAGCATGTCCTCGCTGCCTTCGCGACGCATCGGCTGCTGCGCCTCGCGATTGACGAATACATCCGACTGCAACCGTGATCCCTTTGGCAAGCTCACGACGAGGAACTGCAGGTCGTTGTTTTTCACCCAGTAAATCACCTCCGTGGTCTGCGCCTTGTCAGTGGCGACGGCGGTGATGAGATCGGCATGCGTGATGACGGCCTGCGGCACGGCGATGAAGCTGTTCTTCGCGAGTTCGACGCCGAGCTTGATCGGCAGCGAGCGGTATTTGTAAGCGAGAAAGACGCCGGGCCGCTGCAATTCGCCGCGCAGTTCGCGTGCGTCGATTTCTTCGAGCGTTTCGGGCTCCGATTTGCGGATTTCGAGGCTGTCAGCCTTCACCACGGCCACCTGGCCGGTTTCCTGGAACGCGCCGGGCACATGCACATGCAGCAGATCCAGCTTGGCGGTTTTTCCGGCTTCGAGAGCGACGGGACGTTCGAGATTCAGGCTCAGCGTGAACGCGCCCTGCCGCTCACTGCGCAGCACGACCTCCCACAGCACATAGTTCGCCGCATCAGGCAAGGTGACCGGCTGCGGCGGCGTGTAGGTCTTGTTGATCTCCTTCACCTGCGGATCGACGAAGCGAATCTCGCCCGCCACTTCCTTTGGCACGGCGAGCACGAAACGATCCGTGGCGGCATACGCGACATCGAACGCGAGCGTCCAGGTGTGGCGAGTCGATTGCTCCTTCACCTCGACGAGTGTCAGCACCTCCACGCTGACCTGCGAACTGCGGCTTTTCAGGCTCAAGGTCGCGGGCTTGGCTGCATCGCGATAGCGGAAGGCCAGCTCGGTCGCATTCGCCTCCTGCTGCTGCGCAGCGCCGAGAGCGCTCACGTCTTCCTGCTGGAAATCACCGAGTTCCTTCGTGTTTGGCTCCAAGCTCGAATGAATCGTCGCGCCGACGAGCGCTTCATGCCGCGTGACGTTTTGCGGCGCGAAAATGGGCAGCACGACATCGGCGGTGGCCTGCGGACGAACTTGGCGGGCGGTGAGATTCACTTTGAAGTCGCCGGCGGTTTGTTTGGGCAGTTTGATGACCAGATCGGCACCTTCGAGGTTCCAGGAGTCGATCTGGCCCTTCACATCGGTCACAGTCCAGCCTGCGGGCGGTGTGAGACGCGTTTCAAAGATGCCGACGCGACGCACCTGATACTTCAACTCGGCACTGAGCGTGGCGGCATCGCGTTTCACGTTCAACCGTGTGAGGCTGTTCACCTCGACCTGCGGTTTCGCCTCGGCGACATCAAGCGTGAGCTGGTACGGCTGGCGCAGAATGCGAAACGTGCCGACGCCGGCATTGCCACCGGCCTGCGTGCGTGCGGTGGAGGTCAGCGTTTTCGGCGTGACATCAAGTTGTGACTCGGCACCGACGGTGACTTCACCGTTCGCCTGCGCAGCACCGATGATTTCGAGGTCGGGCACGTTCACTTCGGCGGGAAGTTTGGCCACGGGGCCTTCGAGCTGGAGTTTGAGCGTGTAATCATCGCGCAGCGGTTTTTCCGGCAGAATGATCAGCGTGCGGCGGACTTTCGACAACTCACCCGCCACTCGTGGCTCCTCGATCTTCCACTCTTTAATGCCCGCGCCGGTGACGCCGAGGATTTCCTGATCGGCGGGCAGGGCAATCTTCAATTCACTGATCGGTGCACGCAAAATGCGCAGCGCGATGTCCGCCGTCGTCGCCACGGAGCCGGTGCCGATTTGCGTGCTGAGCTTCGTCTGCGCCAGCACCAGCGGACTCATCTGTGTGACGGCCTGCGCTGCCCCCCAGGAGATGCTCTGCTGCGAAGTGGTGCCGAAAAAACAGGCGAACTGCGTCTGCCCAGCCGCTGCTTGTGCCGTGAAGGCCGCTGCGGGGTTCACCACAAATTCCAACCCTTCGCCCGGCACGGTGATGTTGAGACGTGAGACGGCTGCACGCGGCAGATTCAGCGTGACACGTGATTTGCCGTCACTGCGGATGATGGGGGCATAAATCTTGAGCGTGATCTCATAGACGCCCTTGTCCGGCAGCATGAGGTCGCTGCCATCGGCACGAGAGCGCAGCACCGCCTTGCCGGTGGTCGCTTCGCCGATGCCGGGAGCGGCTTTGTCGGTCAGCGGCAGCAGCACCCAGCCTTTTTTGAAGGACTCGGCGGTGATCTTCGCTTCGAGCACGACGCTGTCGCCTTCGATGTGGCCAGTGTACTCGGCTTTAGCGAGAACGGCCTCGGCGGGCGGCGGTTTGTCGTCTTCCGCACGTTTGATGGTCAATTCGTTCCAGAGATCGAGGAATTCGCGATACGGCAGGAAGACGCCCTTGCCGCCGTCTTTGAAAACTTTTTCGAGTTCATCGAACGGCACATACACGCGGCGTTCACGCTCGCGCACGGGCAGTTTGTCGTCCGGCACCTCCTGTGCGAAGGCGTTGGTAAAACACAAGACGAGGAGTGAGGAGAACAGCGCACGCATGGAATTGGCGGTTGGGTTGGATTTCGTGAAATTCTTATCAGGTTCCGTTCCGGCTGACGAGAACGGATGTGTAAAGGCACGGTAAAGAACAGGGGCAACACGCGGCAGATGCGTGATTCTTGGGTGGCGGTGCGTTTCATGTCGCCTGCGGTTTCGAGCTTGACCATTGCTCTCGAAACGGCTGCTTTAGAGACAACCACCACCTGCCATGAAATTCGCCAAGTGCTTCCTCACCTTCGTCGCCACCGGTTTGCTCGCCGCCACCGCTGTTCAAGCTCAGCTCGCGGAGGAATTTCGCCTGTGGACCAACACGGCGGGCAAGCAGATCGAAGCGACGCTGGTGTCCGTCGATGCGGTGACGAAGACACTGAAGATCAAGATGAAGGACGGCAAGGAGTTCGACGTGGCGATCGCCACGTTGAGTCCAGCGGACTTTGAATACGCCAAAGCACGCTATGCCGCGATGCAGGCCGCGCCTGCACCCGCAGCTCCGGCAGTGGCGATGCCTGCCACGCCAGCAGCCACACCCGGCGCACCGCCAGCGACGCCTCCTGCGGGAGCACCTGCGGCCGCCACGAAGGTCGTCAGCAAGCCTGCGCCGCCACGACCTGCGATCACGGTGATCCCGGTGTCGAAATACAAGGCACCTGCAACGAACGATTACCTCAGCGGCATCGCGAAGGTGCGTCCACGGCTGCTGCAAAACGCGGCGGGCTGGGCGGCGATCAAAGGCCAGTTGGCCACGGACCCGTTGCTGACGAAGCTGATGACGAACCTGAAGGCTTCCGGCGAAGATCTGCTCAAGGATCCCGAATTGAACCGCATCAACGGCGAAATGCGCGGCCAGGTGAGCGAAGGCTCACGTGCGATCTATCGCATGGGCCTGCTGGGGGCGCTGCATTATGGCGATGGCGATTTGAAGTGGAAAGAACGTGCCGTGCGCGAGGTGATCCTGCTCTGCGACAAAGCCAATTTCCGCGACTGGCACCCTGAGGAGAGCCTGGCCGTGTCGGACATGGTGATCGCCGTCTGCCTGGGCTACGACTGGTTCCGCGATGGTTTCAATCAGGAGCAGGCGACGGTGGTTCGCACCTTCCTCCACGAGAAAGGGATCGATGCGCTGGTGGCGCACATTCATGATGAGCCGGTGCCGGAGAGCACGAAAGGCGTCTCGGGCGGGCAGACGGCACCCGCCAAAGCCCCAGCCAAAGGCAAAGCCAAAGGACCGCCTGCCAAGGCGGACGATGTGCCACCCGGCAGCGAAAAAATGGCGGTGGCATCTGCCCTGCTGATGGCCGCGATTTGTTTCGCGGATGAGGATCCCGAAATCGCGAAGAAATCCGCTGCCGCTGGCGCCAAGGTCTTTGGCGAAGGCATTCAGCGCTTTGCCCCGGCAGGCGTGTGGCCCGAAGGCTTGGTGGTCGGTGATGCCGTGATGGATTACGCCGCGATGGTGATCCAGTCACTGCGCAGTGCGACGGGCAAAGACCTGGGTCTGAGCATGCTGGAGGGCATCCCGCAGTTCGGCGTGGCGCGCATGCATCTTTACGGTCCCACCGGCCAGCCGTTTAACTTTGGTGACAACTCAGCGACTGGCGGCACACGCCCTTGGGTGGCGACGTGGCTGTGCAGCGTGCATGGCAATCCCGGCATCCCCGCCGTAAGCGCCGGAGCCAAGATGCCAGTTTCGGCGTCGTTTTTCGGCCACGCCGGCAACTACATCTACTACAACCCGCATGCCGCCGGTGATGGCACGGCGGACAGCCTGGAATACGCGATGCCAGGTGGCATCGTGGCCACAGTGCGCTCCGGCTGGGAAAAGACCGATCTGTTTGTGGGCGTCAAAGGCGGTGACAACAACGACTACAAGGCACAGCTCGACATCGGCAGCTTCGTACTGGACGCCGGCGGCCAGCGTTGGGGCCTGGAGCTTGGGCCGGAGGCAGATCGCGTCGCCGGTTATGAAGTGAAGCCCGGTGCCGACCGCACGAAGCGTTTCGCGCTCTATCTCGCTGGAACCGCAGGGCAGAACACGCTCATGTTTGATGACAACCAGGACCTGGAAGCGAAAGCCGGCGTGCTGATCAACGCCTCCACGCCTGAACGCGGCGTGGCAGCGGTCGATATGACCAAAGCCTACAACAAGTTCGCGAAGGACGTGCATCGCGGGGTGATGGTGGTGCGTGGTGCCAAGCCGTATCTAGTGATCCAGGATGATTTGCAGGTGAAGAACAGCAAGACGCTGACCTGGAGCATGCAGACCAAGGCGGAGATCACCACCGAGGGTGCCACGGCCAAACTCGCCCAAGGGGGCAAAACCCTCGTGGCCACGATCGTTTCGCCTGCCGGAGCCACCTTCAGCACCGGCCAGCCTCCTGAGGCCGCCAGCGAACAAGCGCGTGATCTGGTGAAGGAGAAAGTAAACATCCTCAAAGTCGCCCTCGCCGAGGCGAAAGGCCCGCAGAGCCTCTGCATCACCTTCGCCCTCGATGAAGCGCCCGCTCATACGGCGACGCCGATTGCGACGTGGGTGAAGGCGAAGTGAGCGCCGCACTTAGTTGATGGTTTAGAGTTGATGGTTGATAGCCTGAGGCTGAGGGCAGCGCCCGTAGGTTGCTACTCTGGCCATCAACTATCAACCATTCACCATCAACTCAGACTCACGCCCGTGGGTGTGAAGCCTCATAGACCTCCTTCATTCGCTGCGTCGAGACGTGCGTGTAAATCTGCGTCGTCGAAAGACTCGCATGGCCCAGCAGCTCCTGCACGCTGCGCAGATCGGCACCGTTGTTCAGCAGATGCGTGGCAAAGCTGTGGCGGAACTTGTGCGGTGTGAGATGCACCGGCAGGCCTGACGCACGCCAGTATTTGTTCACCACATCATCCACGCCCTGAATGCTGATGCGTTTGCGCAGCTTGCTGAGAAACAACGCACCGTCATGCACGCCAGCCTTCGCACGATAACGCTGCACCGCCTCCAGCGCCTTGCTGCCCACCGGGCAGAGCCGCTCCTTCTTCCCTTTGCCGAACACGCGCACTGTTTCGGTGTAGGTGTCGATGTCCGCCACGTTCAGCGCCGTCAGCTCGCTCAAACGCATGCCGGTGCTGTAAAACAGCTCCAGGATCGCCGCGTCACGTTCAGGCGCCCACACCGCGTCACGTTTGGTTTTTTCCAGCGTCAGCGGCAGCGTCAGCATCGTCTCGATTTGCGTCACCGTGAGCACCACGGGCAGTTTTTTCTCACGCTTCGGCAGCTGTACCTCCAGCAGCGGATTCGCCTTCCAACCACGCCGCCGCGTCAGCCATTTGAAAAAACTGCGCATCGCCGCGAATTGCAGCCGGATCGTCGCACGACCGCGTTCTTTCTTCATGAGGTCGAACAAATAGGCGCGGAAGTCATCCGCCGTGAGTTCGCTCCAGCCTTTGAACGGCGTGCGCCACTCACGGCACTGCCGCAGCGCCAGTTCGTAGTTTGCCAGCGTGCGTTCCGACGAACGGCGCTCCACCTCCATGAACTCCAGGAAGTCGTCGGCGAGTGGGTCGGCAGCAGGCATTGGCACAGGCTACTTGCAGCCCAGGCCGCTGCCAAACATGACTTTTGCCAGCATGCCGCTGCTGCGATAGAATCAGCGCATGACAAGCTGCGACAATCCCTTTCCAGGCATCGACCCGTGGATGGAAGCCGACTGGTCTGATGTGCGTGGTTCAATGACCGTGTCAATCAGCGACGTGATTTCGGAGTCTCTGCCGCTCGATTTGCGAGCGCTCATTCAACAGCCAGCCGTCAGCGAAACCTGGAAGCACGGCGTTCCGCCGCAGTGGACGCCTGAGCTGGCACCGGGCGGGGTGAGGACCGCAGAGCCGAAAATCGTGCACGTCGATGCTGAAACGCCGCGCTGGATCGAAATCCGCGACCGTAGCGGTCGGCTCGTCACGGTGATCGAGCTGCTCAGTCCCACCAACAAAGGCTGGGACCAGGAGAACTACCACGCCCGCCAGCGCACCTACTTGAACAGCCACGTGAATCTCGTTGAGATCGACCTCCTCCGTGGTGGCCGACACAGCGTAGCGCTGCCGCCGGATCAAGTGCGCCCGCCAGGCGACAGCGCCCGCGGCATCATCTGCGTCGTGCGTGATGCGAAGCCCTCCGCCCGCGAGGTCTATTACCTGCCGCTGCGTGAGCGCCTCCGGGCCATCCGCATCCCACTGCGCCCCACCGACGCGGATGTCGTGCTCGATCTCCAACCGCTCATTGACCGCTGCTACCGCACCGGCGGCTACTGGCAGACCGATTACTCGCTGCCGCCTGAGCCGCCGCTCAATGACGCCGACACCGCCTGGGCCAAAGAGTTGCTGCAACAGGCCAAGCGCCTCTAAAGCACGCCTCAGCCGCGTTTTGCCCGGCACACGCTGCAAATTTCATCGCCTGAATCCAGCACGCGGAATTCCAGATGCGAATCATCCAGCTCCGTCTTTTTGCAGACCGAGCACTGATGAAAAAACGTGCCCTGCGGCAGTTGCGCGGATTCAAAGCGGGTGCGGCGTGCCAGCACGCGTGCCTGCTTGGCCCTTTCGCTCACAAACCCCGGCCCGAACGCGATGAGATAATTGAGATGCCCTGCCAGCACTGGCAGCAGCATCGAAGGATCGCGCATCACCAAGAAGACCGTCATGCCTGCGGCGAGAAAGGCCACCCACTTCATTTTGATCGGCAGGATCATGTACAAATAGATTTCCTCGTTCGGAAATAGCGTGGCGAAGGCGAACAGCAGCGATTGATAAAGAAACATGCCCGGTGCCGGCCAGCCAAACACCAGTGCACCGAGCGTGACCACGAACATCCAGCCGAAAATATACAGGTTCACTCGGAACGCTCCCCAAGCCGCGTCCAAGCTGCGGCCGATCCACATCATGAACAGCGTGCCGATCAGCGCCCAGATGAGCGAGAAATTGCCGGGGATGAACACATGCGTAATCAGCCGCCAGACCTCGCCCTGCATCACGCGTGCTGGGTTTAGATCGAGAAACATCAAATACGCCGTCGCTCCCTCCGGTGACATGAACATCACCATCGCCAGCACCAGCAACTGAAACATCGCGATGACCTGCACGAGGCCGGGGATGGCGAAACGACCGAACTTGGACTCTAAACCGGGGATGAGTGACATGAATGGTCTTCCGTATTCAGTTTTCAGGGGTGAGTAAAGAGAAGAACACCAACAACACACGCCGCCGCCAGCCAGTCGCGCATGCCAAGTCGATCTGCATCACCGGTGAAACGCAGCAGCTTGAACAAGGCACCCGTCGGGCAGCCGTAGCGGCAGTATGCCAGTGGCGTGATCAACGACCACGCCAAACCCACCACCGCGAGCACGATGCTCGCCCAACCCGCGACACGGAACAGATAGGCATCGAATGGCTCCAGCGCGTTCAAATCGACCCGCAGGCCAAACGCCACGCTGAACAGCACGAAGGCGAGCAGCACGAACGGCAGTTTCGACAGCAGCGCTTCCAGCCAACGCGGTGGCGACCATTGAAACGGCAACCGCTTTGCCAACAACTGCTGCAACGCACCATGCGGGCAGATGTGATGGCAGTAGAGCTGCTTGCTGGTGAAAATCGGCCCCAGCAGCGCCACTGCGGCCAACAACACTAGGCCATGCACATTACGCCACGGCATGCCATACGCCGCCCAGCCGGCCAGCAGTCCTTGCGAGAGCAGTTCACCCGCCACGAAGCCGCCGTAGATCACCAGCAGCGCATGATGCAGATGCCGGCACCACGCACGACCCCGCAGCGAGGTGAACGCCATCACGAACGCCGCCAGAATGACGATCACATGCCCCGTGTCCTGCCAGCGCCAGCGAATCAGGCTCCACCAGCCTCGTTTCGCTTCTCTCTCCTTCAACAAAGCCTGCGCCCGCACGCGCACACCTTCCGCCACGCCATAGCTCGTCTGCGTGGCACCGGAAACACCTTCGATGCCCGCTGCATTGAAGTCGATGTTCGCGATCTTCTCGGTCGCCATGCCATCAAACGTCTGCAAAAACGCCGCATCACCCGTGACGTAGCCGACATAGGCTTCGTTATCGTAGCTGCGCCGCAAGGCGATGCCGCGCAGTGTCGAACCCGTCGCATCCATCAGCATGAAGGTGTCGCAGGGCCCTTTGTAGCCGACCACACCGTCCGAAGCCGGTGCCGTGCGCACCGCCAGCGCGATCACTTGATCCTTGGCATCCAGAACCTCCTGCGAACCCGGATGCGCTTTCGATTCGCGCAGCTTCGCGGCCTTCGGCTCCAGCTTCTGCACTTCATCAAGTGTGAGCGCGTCTGGAAAGCGCAGCGAAGTCGTCGCGCTCTTGCCCAGACGTCGCAGAACACCTTCCACAATCGCGCTGCTGGTCAAAGTCGCGCCCGAAACAGCATCGACAGGCATGTTTGCTATCTCAGCGGCCTTTTTGTTAGTGAACTGCTTGAAGAACGCACGCTCGCCCACCACCTCAGCCACATGATCGGTCGTGTCGCTGCTGTGCAGGATGCGCAGGCCGAGCACCTTGCCGCGTGCATCGAGCGCGATGAGCGTGTTCGTCGGCCCCGAGTAGCCGATGATGTCATCCGCCTCCGGCGAAGTCTGCATCACATGCCCGAGCGTGATGCCAGAAGCATCCTTCACCGCCTGCATGCCACTTTGCGGCATCAAAACGGCCGCTGCGGGAAAAAAGTCACGCACCCGCTCCACCGTGAGTTCCACCGCCTCAGGCTGCTGCGAACGCCGGATCGCGAACACCGCCGCCGCCAGCAACGCCACGCGCCAGAGACGCAGGGCGATGGATTTCCAGCGGCGGGCGTGAGCCATCACACCAGCAGTGTTTCGAGCCGCAGCGCAAACTCCGGGAACAGGCTGCTGCGCATTTCTTGAGCGGCGGTGAAAGTGGTCTGACTGCCGTAGCCGGCCACGCCAGGAGCCTGATACAACACGACGGAACGGCTCTCCGGTTCGATGAGCCAGTATTCCTTCACACCTGCTTCAGAATAGATCGCCGCCTTGCTGCGATCCCGCTGCTGCGTGCTGATGGCGATCTCGATGACGAGTTCGGCCGTGGTGGGGTGTGCGTGCTCGTAGTCTTCGATGGTTCCCGCAAACACGGCCACATCAGGCTCTGGTTCTGACCGTGAGCAGGTGATCGGACATTCGCGATCCACAAAAAAACCTGATGGCAGCAGGCTTTCCAGCAAGCGTTGCAATTTGCGGGCGAGGGATTGGTGCAGTGGTGATTTGGCCATTTTTTTGAAAAGCACACCTTCCAGCAACTCCACCTCCTCGCCGATGAGGCCGAGCCGCCCGGCTTCATGGTAAAACGCCACGCTGACGGGAAACACCGTCTGCCGCGCTTCGTGGGTGTCGAGGACGCTGATCATGCGCGGAGTGTAGCCGCCGGGCCGTGACGGCGCAAAAGGTTTCCAGCATGGAGGTATGGGGTTTGCATGGCTTTGCGCACCGATTCGGCGTAAACCATTTCATGCCTGCCTACATTCATCACATCGCCACCGCCACACCGCCGTTTCTTTACAGCAACGAGTTCGCCTGCGGCCGCATGAAGGGCTGGGTCACCGAGCCACGGGCGAAACGCATGGTCGAAATGATTTACGAGCGCACCGGCATCGAGACGCGCTACAGCGCGAGCGATGACTTCTTGAAGGACGATGGCGAGCTGTTTCGCACGCTGCCGGACGGCACGATCAATTCGCCCACCACCGGCCAGCGCAACGCGCTGTATGCCAAGGCCGCGCGCGAACTCGCGGTGAAGCTCGCTCGCAAGACGCTCGCCGAGTGCCCGCAGTTTGCGAAGGGTGACATCACGCATGTCGTGTTCGCGTCATGCACCGGCTTCGCGAATCCAGGGCCGGATTATCACATCATTCGCGATCTGGGGCTCAATGAGAGCGTGGAGCGCTACACCATCGGCTTCATGGGCTGCTACGCGGCGTTTCCGGCCATGCGCATGGCGGCGCAGTTCTGTGAGGCGAATCCGCAGGCCGTGGTGCTGGTCATGTGCCTGGAGCTTTGCTCGTTGCATCTGCAAGTGAGCGACAAGCCCGAAAGCATCGTAGCGAACGCGCTGTTCGCCGATGGCGCGGCGGCGGCGCTCATCAGTGCGCGCGAACCGTCAGGCGACCGGCCGTATTATCGGGTGCAGGGCTTTCACTCGGCACTGGTGCCCGCCAGTGAGGCACACATGGCCTGGGACATCGGTGACAACGGCTTCAACATGGTGCTCTCCGCCTATGTGCCCGATCTCATCGGCAGCAACATCCGCGCGATGCTCGTCGGCATTTTCGCCAAGCGTGAGATGGAACTCGATGACATCGACGAATGGGCGGTGCATCCCGGTGGTCGTGCCATTCTGGAGCAGGTGGAGCAGCATCTGGAACTGCCGGACGATGCCTTGGAGATGTCGCGCCGGGTGTTGCGTGATTACGGCAACATGAGCAGCCCGACGGTGCTGTTTGTGCTCAAAGGTTTGCTTGAAGAAGCCGAAACTGATCGTGCCATGACCTGCGCCATCGCTTTCGGTCCTGGACTCACCGTGGAAACCGCCGTGTTCGAACGCTGCGGTGCGGCGATTTCCGCCACCCAGAAAGCCCGGACATCTGAACAGGCTGCCGTGTGCGCCTGATGCTGCGCCAAGGTTGCTTCAGCCGCAGAATTGATTAAATCGCCCCATGCCGATCAGCGAAACCCGGGTCGAGGAAATCACCAAGTCCCTCAAACGTTGCAGCGCAGAGACGCTGAACGCCGCATTGCGTTTTGAGGAGTCGCGGAATTTGGATGAACTGCCCGCCATCATCCTCGGCGTGCTGGCGCGTGATGCGGCGAATCCAAAGCCGGAAGGCGTGGCCGCTGCCACCGATGACTCGCGCCTGATTGAAGACATCGGCATGGATTCCTTCGGCATGATCGAAGTCGTGATGACGGCGGAGGAAGTGCTGGGCATCACGGTGGCCAATCAGGAAATGAACGACATCCGCACACTCGGTCAGTTGAAGGCCTTTTTGCGCACCAAGTTCGCCGCATGAACCGCGTCGTCGTCACTGGACTTGGATTCATCTCCAGCATTGGCAACAACCGTGCGGCGGTGCTGGAAAGCCTTCGCGAGAGCCGCTGTGGCATCGAATTCATGCCGGAACTCGCCGCCGCGAATGATCGCGTGAAGCTGGCGGGCACCGTGAAGGGTTTTGCGTTTCCCACCACCGATCCACTCGACTGGACTTTCCCCGCCAACGTCGAGATCAGCCGCGCGCAACTGCGCACCATGGTTCCCAACGCCGTCTTCGCCATCGCCGCGATGGCAGAGGCCATCAGCGATGCCAAACTCGATCCTGCGCTCGTTTCAACGCCACAAACCGGCTTGTATTGTGCTTCGGCAGGCTCGGCATGGCTGACGCATGTGACGATGGATTCGCTGCTCAGTCGCGGACCCGCACGCATCTCGGCTCAGTCCGTGGTGACGTGCATGCCGAACTCGTTGCATCTCAATTTAACGGCACGCTTTGCGATCAAAGGTGCCGCCGTCGGGTTTAGCAGCGCGTGCGCGTCCTCGGCGCATGCGCTGGGCAGTGCGTGTGATTTGATCCGGCTGGGGCGGCAGAAAATCATGTTCGTGGTCGGTGCGGAGGATTGTCATCCGTACAACATCCTGCCGTTTGCCTCACTGCGGGCGCTGAGTTCGCACACGGACCCGGCGCTGGCACCGCGGCCGTTTGATGTGAGCCGTGATGGTTTTGTCATCACTGGCGGCAGTGCGGTGCTCGTGCTCGAAGAGGCGGAACATGCCGCCGCTCGCGGCGCGACGGTTTATGCCGAGGTCAAAGGCTGGGGGCAGGCTTCCGATGGCTACGATGTCGTCGCGCCTGATCCCACTGGTGACGGACTGGCACGTGCCATGACGAATGCCCTCCAAGATGCCGGTCTCGATGCTTCAGAGGTCGATTACATTAATGCGCATGCCACCGCGACGAGTGCGGGCGACATCGCTGAATTGAACGCGATCAAAGCGGTTTTCACCGGCGCAGCCAGGCCGCGAGTGAGCAGCACGAAGGCGCTCACGGGGCATGGTTTGAGTCTCGCCGGTGCTTTGGAGGCCGGCATTTGCTGTTTGGCACTGCGCGAAGGCTTCATGCCTGCTTCCGCGAAGATTCAGCAGCTCGATCCGGCGTGTGAAGGCGTCTCGATCATCACCACGCGCGTGGATGCAGCGCCACGCGTCGCCATGAGCAACTCCAGTGGTTTCGGCGGTGCGAATGTGGCGTTGATCCTCGCGCGCAGTTGCGCCTGACGCCGTTAACTCGTCGCCTATGCCCGCCTGCCTCGAACCTCTGCGATGAAACACGATGTCATCATCATCGGTGCCGGGCCGGTGGGCTTGCTGCTCGCGCTGCTGCTCGGCCAGCGTGGATTGAATGTGCTGGTGTTGGAGCAACGCACGGAACTGCCACAGCAGTCGCAGGCTATCGGCATCACACCGCCATCACTGGAGATTCTCGCGACGGTGGGACTGGCGCAGAGCTTTGTGCAAAGCGGTGTCTGCATCCGTGACTGTTTTGTGCATGGTCACACGGGACGGCTTGGCGGTGTGTCGTTTCGTGACATTGCCGGAGCGCATCGTTTCATCCTCTCGCTGCC
Source organism: Prosthecobacter sp. (assembly GCF_046154365.1). GTDB lineage: Bacteria > Verrucomicrobiota > Verrucomicrobiia > Verrucomicrobiales > Verrucomicrobiaceae > Prosthecobacter. Next base: position 25,114 of record NZ_JBJXFV010000161.1, on the reverse strand, counting down.
GCAGCGGCAGACCATGCGGCTGCTGGAGGAGGCGCTGATGCAACAGCCCACGGTAAAATTGATGCGTGGCATCGAATGCGCCGCGCTCTCATCACAAGCGGATGGCGTCATAGTGCGGACCGCAGAGGCCGAATTTCATGCGGCGTTCGTGGTGGCCTGCGATGGCGCTCACAGCCGCGTGCGTGAGCTGCTGGGCATCCGCACGCGGCGGCGCGAGTACGGCTGCCAGTTCGTCATGGGCGATTTCATCGACCGCACCGCGATGCAGGATGACGCGCATCTGTTTTTCACCGCAGCCGGCGCGGTGGAGAGTTTTCCGCTGCCGGAAGGACAGCGGCGCTGGATCGTGCAAACGAACGACGAAACCGATTTGGTGCCGCAGGTGCGCCAGCGCACGGGAATGCTGCTCAACGCGGCCGATCAGCTCAATGCCAGCGCGTTTTCGCCATGGCGGCTGGATTGCGAACGGCTCCATCTGGGCCATGTGCTGCTGTGTGGCGATGCGGCGCATGTGATGAGCCCCATCGGCGGCCAGGGCATGAACACCGGCTTTGCCGATGCCGAATTCGCGGCGGCCATGCTGCATGCCATCCTGCGCCATGGTGAAAACGCGGAACGCTGGTTCAAGCAGTATGAACACTGCCGTCAAACCGCCGCACGCACCGCCGCACGCCGCGCTGAGTGGGGCATGGGCCTCGGCGTCTGGCGTGGCGTGATGCGCAGCCTGCTGCGTGACTTCATCATACGCAGCATCCTGCGGTCAGATCATGTGCCGCCGTGGTTTGCGATGCAGAGTCTGCCATTCAACCGCTACCAGCCATGAAGCGCCTTCTTCAGCCCGAACTGCTCGACACACTGCCGCATAACGATCCTGCTGCGATCCGTGCGCGCGAGGAGATGCTGCTGGTGAACGGCATCATGGGCAATCATCGCTGGATCGAGCGCATGATCCGCAGACATGGCGAAACCGGCTGGCGCATCACCGAACTCGGCGCGGGCGATGGTGAGCTGTCACTGCGGCTGCTGAACGCTGGTTTGTGCCGCGCAGAAGCACTGCAAGCGATGGATCTGGCCCCAAGACCGAAACATTGGCCGCACGAGGCGCAGTGGAGCTGCGGCGATGTTTTGACGCAGGCTCTGCCGGAGTCCGAGATCGTGATCGCGAATTTGTTTCTGCATCACTTCATGACGGAGCAGCTGCGGACGCTTGGTTCACGCATTTCACCGGTCACACGCCTCTTCGTGGCCGTTGAACCAGCGCGATGGCGGATTCACGCGATCATGGGCCGGTTGTTTTGTGAGATCGCCGAATTGAACCATGTCCAGCGTCACGACATGCAAGCGAGCATCCGTGCCGGCTTTCGTGGCGATGAGCTGCGCCAGGCGCTCGGCCTCGGTGAGGAATGGCGGGTGAGCGTGCAATCGCATCCGCTGGGCGGGTATCGCTTCATGGCGGAGCGCTGAGAGTTCGGCGGAAGCGGCACGTTTCAACGGGCATGCTTCGCCCGCTCCTGTTTCTCACGCTGGTCTCATCATCGCTGCTAGCCGCACCGCCGAATGTGCTGCTGCTCATCGCTGACAACTGGTCCTATGCTCATGCGGGTGCCAACGGCGATCTCGTGGTGCGCACACCGGTGTTTGATCGCGTCTGTCACGAGGGCATGCGGTTCACACACGCCTTCTGCCCAGTGCCGTCATGCTCGCCGACGCGGTCATGCATCGTCACGGGGCGGGCGGCGCATCAGCTTGAGGATGCGGCGAGTCTTTGGAGTAAATTCCCCGCGAAGTTTCGCGTCTTCGGCGATGCGCTGAGCGAAGCGGGCTATCAGGTCGGGTTCACGGGCAAAGGCTGGTCGCCAGGAAACTTCAAAGACTTCGGCCGCGAGGTGAATCCGGCGGGCGCGCAGTTCGAAGGCTTCCCCGCCTTCATGAACGAACGCAAGCAGGGCCAGCCGTTCTTTTTCTGGTTCGGCTCGACGCACACGGCGCTGCATCAATGGCGCGCAGGCACCGGCAAAGCACGCGGCATTGATTCGGCACAGGTGCGGGTGCCCAAATGCCTGCCGGACGTGCCCGTGGTGCGCGAAGAAATCGCGGATTATCTCGCGCAGGTGGAGTTGATGGATGCGGCGTTTGGTGAAGTGATCTCAGCGTTGGAAAAAAGCGGTGACCTGGAGAACACGGTGATCATTTACACCAGCGACAACGGCTGGCAGATGCCGCACGGCCTCGCGCATTGCTATGACGACGGCACGCATGTCCCGCTGGCGGTGCGCTGGCCGGGAAAGGTCAAGCCGGGGGCGGTGAGCGCTGATTTCATCTCGCTGACGGACTTTGCGCCGACGTTTCTCGAACTTGCCGGACTCAAGGCGTGGCCGGAGATGACGGGTCGCAGCTTTGTGGATGTGCTGACGGGCCAACCTTCCGCCGTGCAGCGCGACCACGTCTTCATCGAGCGTGAACGACATGCCAATGTGCGGAAGGGCAATCTGAGCTATCCGGTGCGCGGCATCCGCACGGCCGACTATTTGTATCTGCGCAATCTGCGGCCGGAACGCTGGCCCGCAGGCGATCCTGAGCTGTACTTTGCCGTTGGGCCGTATGGTGACATCGATGGCACGCGCACCAAGGCGTTGATGGAACATGCGCAAGAGCCGGTGATGCAGGCTCTGTTTGAGCTGAGCTTCGGGAAACGACCCGCCGAGGAGTTGTATGATTTGAAGAGCGATCCGGAGCAACTCGTGAATCTGGCGGCTGATCCGCACCTCAAGCCGGTCAAAACCGCCCTTGGAGCCCGGGTCGAGGCATGGATGCACGAGACCCATGATCCGCGTGTCGATCCCGCGACGAATGTGTGGGACACCTATCCGTATTTCGGCGGCAAGGCGAAGCAACTGCGTGACGCGAAGCCATGACATGGTTTGCCGTGAGGCAGGAGTGCATTCATACTGCGCCACATGATCCGGCCCCATACGCCGCCAGAAACACCCGCCGACAAGCCCGCGCACAACGGCGACGGCGGTGGCGCGTGGCATTCTCCGTGGGATCTGGATCACGAATGGCGGGATGCGCCAGCGGCGAAAAAACAGCGGCTCATACAGGACGAAGAACAGGAGCCTGCGCCACCACGCCGAGCGGCGGCAGCAAAAGCAAAGCCCATGGTGCCGACGTCGCCTGCCGAAATCATCTACCAGGTGGCAGCGCTGCCCAACGTGGCACCGCCGTCACGACTGGTGACCCCACCGCGGCGGCTGCGTGTGCCGCGCGAGCGCGAAGCTTCTTGGTTCACGCTGGTCATCTTGAGCATGGGGCTGCTCGCGTTTGTGTTCATCGTCTGGCAGTATCTGGATGATCCGGCTTTGGGTGCGGATGAGGATCTGCTGCTGAAGCGACCCGTGGATCAGGCGCAGACCATTCAGACGCCGGAAAAGCTGCGGAAGTTCCTGGAGTCCATCGCGCCCTTCGAGAACACGACCTTGTATGGCAAGCCGCCGTGGCTGTGGGACACGCCCACGCTGTCGCGCATCGTGCAGGCGAACGGGGCCGCGCTCGATAATCTGCGTGATCTGCTCGAAGACGCCGATTGGCATCCAACGCATGCAGCGTGGCATGTCACGGACACTTGCAGCGATCCGCGCTGGCATCAGGCGCTGCGTTTGAAGCAGGCGGAGGCAGCCTATCTTTCGCGGCGCATGCAGGAGGAGGAGGCGTTTACGGCGGCGATTGATCTCGCCGAACTCGGCTGGCGCCTGGAGCAGGTCTGGGCCTGGCCTTCGTGCTATGAGCGCTCCCTGGAAGCACAGGCCTTTGCCGCGCAAACACTCGCTGATCTGCTGCGGCAGACGAAACTGCCCGAAGCGACGCTGCGTCAATTTCAGCGCCAGTTCAACGTCTGCCAGCCCAGCGTCGAGATGCTGGAGCGTGCGCTGAATGCGTTCTACGTGCATGAGAAGAAACTGATTCTCGGCCCCAAGAGCGGTGAACTGCTCGACACGATGCCCGGCGGTGTGCAGTTGCGGCGGCCTGGACGTTTGTTCTTCAAGCCGAATGAAACTCTGCAACACTTTGCCGCCGCGTTCCGGCAGTTGAAGGATGAGATGAAGGCGCCGCTGGCGCTCACTTCCGATGTTCGGCTCAAAAACACTCCCGCAGCCGAGACTTCCTACCAGCCAAACTCTGCCGGGCGGATGTATTTCCTTCAACGCTCGAAACAGTACACGCGTCTGCCAGCGTTCCTGGGGCTGGCGCGTGCGCGGGGGAATCTGATCATCACCCTGTTCGCCGTACGCCGCTGCATTGCCGAAAAGAAAACGCTACCCGGCACCTTGGAACAGCTCCGCACCTTCAATTTCCTGCTCGATCTGCCGGTCGATCCCTACACCGGCGCACCATTGCAATACAGCCTCGCACGCGGCCTGATCTGGTCCGTCGGCAACGATCTCAAGTCGAACGGCGGTGCCTTCACCGAACCGCCGATGAACGATGCGACGGAGCCGACCGTGGAAATCGGCATCGCCGTGGCGGGCGTAGCAAAGTAGTCCAGTTGCTGCGCAACTGGAGCATGGCAGTGCTTGCACTCCGCCATGCAGACCGGTAATATCCGCACGTCATGGCCGTCCTCGCTCCACTGCCGCAACCCACGTCCCCCATGCGCCATCAGGCGACGGTGGAGGAACTGTACCGTCTCTTCAACGAGCGTGATCCGGGTGAGACGCGCCGCATGGAACTCATCAACGGGGAGATTGTCGATATGCTGCCGCCTGGACCTTTTCACTCTGGATTCACCGATGAAGTTCACGAGGTCATTCGGGAGAAAGTCGGCAAAGCGTTGCGCGTGCGCTGTCAAAATCCGATCCGCATCAACCGCCACAACGAGCCGCAGCCAGACATCGCCGTGGTCGAGAAACGCAAGGATGGCTACACGCTGTCGCATCCCGGTCCCGATGACGTGCTGCTCATCATCGAGATTTCCGATTCATCGCTGGAGTATGACCTCAACACGAAGCGCCAGACCTATGCGAAAGCCGAGATCGCCGAATACTGGGTGCTGGATGTGAACGACCGCGAGCTGCACGTCTTCCGCCGCCCATGGCAGGGCGACTACACCGAGCATGCGACGTTCTCCGGCGAGGACGAGGTGCAATGCACGACAATCCGTGATTTGCAGCTCCGCGTGCGCGAGCTGCTGCCGGAAGTGATGGTGAAGTAGGCCAGTTGCTGCGCAACTGGCTCTGACCTTGTTGCACAGCAACAAGGCTACTTTTTCCACCGCATGCAGCGGAAGGGATGATCGTCGATCATGTTGGGCTGCACGCCGGTGAGGCGGTCGGCGTGGTAGCGAAGCTGATGTTGTTCCTGCGGGCTGGGTGTGATAGTTTGCTGGCATGAGTGACCGACTGCTGCTTTCCCGCATCACCTCCGCGCCAGATATATGTCATGGCAAGCCGTGCATTCGCGGTCTGCGCTATCCGGTGGAGTTTGTGCTGGAACTACTCAGTAGCGGCATGACCAATGAGGAAATTCTGGCCGATTACGAGGACCTGGAAGCTGATGACCTGCGCGCGGCCATCGCCTGGTCAGCCAGACTGACGCGCACGAAGCGGATCGAACCTGTGCTGGCATGAAATTCGTGGTGGATGCGCGACGGCTGGCGCGTGCAATGACAGCGCTAGGTGCTGATGCCATCCACACCCTTGATCTGCCTGCTGGCAATCTGACCACGGACAGCGAAATTCGGCGCATCGCCGCTGCGGATCAGCGGATTGTTGTCACGAAGGACCGCGACTTCGTGGACAGCTTCCTCATGCATGGTGAACCCGCCAAGCTGCTGTTCATCACCACCGGAAACATTCCGAACGACCAGTTGGTTCGGCTGCTGCAAGCAAACTGGTTGGGCATTTTGCAAATGCTAGTCCAGGGGGACTTTGTGGAGCTGAGCCGTAGCTCGCTGGTGCTGCATGCGTGAGGCATCTTCTTGAGGCCAGCGGCCAGTTGCTGCGCAACTGGCTCTGACCTTGTTGCACAGCAACAAGGCTACTTTTTCCACCGCATGCAGCGGAAGGGATGATCGTCGATCATGTTCGCTTGCACGCCGGTGAGGCGGTCGGCGTGGTAGAATTGGACGCCGACATAGTGGTAAATGGGGAGGATGGCGGCTTCGTCGGTGACGAGGAGTTTCTCCGCCTGCTGGAAGAGCGTGTTGCGTTGGTTGAGATCGGGTTCGCTGGCAGCAGCGGCGATGAGTTCGTCGTACTTCGCATTGGCCCAGCCGGTGCGGTTGTTGCCGCTGGTGGAGAGGAACATCTCCAAAAACGTGCCAGGGTCGTTGTAGTCGCCCACCCAACTGCTGCGGCAGAGGTGGTAGTTTTTCTCCTTCATCGACGCGAGGTAAATCTTCCACTCCTGCTTCACGAGATCGACACTGACACCGAGATGCTCCTGCCACATGGCCTGCAGTTCGACAGCGATGTTGCGTTCGACCGGTTTCGGAAAGTAGAGGTATTCGACGCGTGGGAAGCCTTTGCCGCCGGGATAACCGGCGGCGGCGAGAAGCTGCTGTGCACGCTTTGGATCGAACTCGGGACCGGGTGGTGGCTGGTAGTTTTGGCCGGCACCGGGCGGCGTGAGGCTGAAGGCATTGCGTTCACCGAGTTGGGTGATTTTTTCGGTGACACGTTTGCGATCAATCGCCAGCGAGAAGGCGAGGCGTATCTGCGGATCGGTGAATGGTGCACGGTTGACGTTGAAGCGCGTGAAGTAGCTGCCGAGGAACGGGCCGGTGTGGAAGTACGGCTGCTGCTTGAGCTTCGCCGTGAGCGAGGTGGGCACCATGCCCTTGTCCATGATGAGGTCGGCCTGGCCGGTGAGGAAGTAATTGATCGCGGTGTTCGGTTCGGAAATCGGCAGGATTTCGATGCTCTTCATCGGCACGTTCGCGGCATCCCAGTAGCGTTCGTTGCGACGCAGCACGATGCGGTCATCGAGCAGCCAGTCTTCGAGCGTGTAGGAGCCGTTGCCGATGAGAGCGCCCGGTTTGATCCACGCGGTGCCGTGTTTCTCGATGATGCGCTGCGGCACCGGATTAAACACGGTGAAGGCGCAGAGGTCGATGAAGTAGGGCGTGGGATTTTCGAGTTCGACTCGCAGCGTGTGATCATCGAGCGCGGCAACACCGACCTGCGCGAAGTCCTTGAGCGTGCCTTCATGAAAAGCACGGGCGTTTTTGATGACGTAAAGCTGCCCGGCGTAATCGGCCCCGAACTCGGGACTGAGCACGCGCTGCCACGAATAGACGAAGTCCTGCGTCGTGAGTGGCACGCCATCGCTCCAGGTGGCATTCGAACGCAGATGGAAGGTGTAAGTCTTGCGATCAGGCGACATGTCCCAGCGCTCCGCCATGCCGGGCTGCGGTTTGCCGGCCTCATCAATGCGGCACAGCCCTTCAAACAACGCCGACGCGATGCGCATGCCGACCTGATCAGTCACAATGGCCGGATCAATGCTCTCCGGCTCGGCACCATTGATGAACACGAGATCCGCACGCGGCCGCGAACGCCCGCAGGCGGCGAGCGTGAGCAGAAGTGCGGCGGCGAAGACAAAACGAGTCACGCGAAAAGCTAGCACACGGTTGCGGCGGTCCGCAGCACAAAGATGGCTGGGCGATCACTTCGCCATCAAATAATGCCGCACCTTGCCATGCCGTTGCTTGTTCGTCAGCGGCGGGAGGTCGAGGTGGAAGAAGTGGCGGAGTGTTTTGGTGTGGTGCTTGAGGGTTTGCTTGGCTGCTTCCTTCAACTCGGTCCAGCGCCGCCAAGGGTGAGCGGGAGCGTGCGTGATGTGACGCAGGAGACTGAGCCATTCGACATAGGCTCTCGAAATATCACCTTCGGCGATGCCGGCACGGAGATCGTGCGACCCGGGACGTTCGGGATGCAGCAACGCGTCGAGGAGTTCGGCGGCGCCTTCGCCGTAATCGGTGGGGAGGCCGTTTTCGAGATAGCCGTGGTGATTGATGAAGCCGTAGGTGCCACGGCACACGGCAGCTAGGCGTTCGGAGCCGGCGGCGTGCGGGAGATCAAATTTGGAGCCGCTGCGGAGGTTCGCGAGATGGTTCACGAGTTCGTCGGCGTGATAGCTCTCGTCTTCGAGCGCGGCGCAGATGGCGAGGCCTTCGCCGTGCTGGAAGAAGCTGAAGATTTCGCCGCGACGTGTCGGCACGCCAGCGGCGTCGATGAGGGCGAGTGTGCGCCAGGCGTGAATGGGTGAGCCGACACGCGGTTCACGGTCGGTCGTGGCGGTTTCGGTCATATGGACACCGGTGGCGTTGCGCACGACGATGCCGCGCTCTTGTGGCGCAAAGAGGAGCCGCTGGTGACTGTCTTCGTAGGCCATGACTTCGATGTGCGAGAGATCGAAGCAGGCGAAGACGAGGTTTTCTTTCTGCACGGTGCCGATGAACTCAGGCGCGACATCTTTGATGATGTCATCCACGGTCTCAATGATCGCTGCGCCGAGTTCACCGGCATGCAGGATGGTGATTTCTTCGAGTGCGATGGTTTCGGCTTTGCGCGGCAGCTTCAACAGGCGGCGAATCGTCTTCGTGGGCCGGATGTGGCCTGCTGGCTCGTCCACGGGCGTGCCGAGGCTGATTTCGACGCCATAGATCGTTGCGTTCTCGCGTCTGATCTTGCCAACGCGGCCGATGCCATGCGCGAACTTCGCGGCGAAGCTAGGAATGGTAAGCGCGGAGCCGATTTGAGTCGTGCTGGTAATCCAAACACGTGAAAGCGGCACGCGTTGAAGCGCGTGGCGGTGTTTGCGTTCCCATTCGCCGCGAGAGTTCAAGATTTGTCGCTCGGTGGCTTCGAGACCGAACAACGCTTTCATCTCCACTGGCTGCACGGATGAATCGTTGGCCTCCAAACCCAGCAGCGGCGGCACTTTGGCGAACATGCGCTCGGCGAAGCGGGTGGCGGCATCGAAGGGATTTTCTTGTTTCAAGGCAGCGTGCTTCATCACGCGCACAAAGATCGGCCAAGGGAGCAAGGCGCTGCGGTGCAGGCGCGCAGGACGTGCGTCGGAGAGCGAGGGGCTGTCGCGTGAGGTGATGACGTGGCCTTTGTCATCGAGACCACGGCGTCCGGCGCGGCCATACATTTGCAGCAGTTCGTCGGGAGCGAGTTTGTGCTCGCTGGTGCCGTCGTGATATGTCGTGGCGGCGACGTGGACACTGCGCACGGAGAAGTTGATGCCCGCAGCGAGTCCCATCGTCGCGACGATGACACGCAGTTGACCCGCTTTGGCCAATGGCTCGATGATTCCGGCACGTGCCGCATACGAGAGGCCGCTGTGATGGAAGGCGATGCGGCGCTCGATCAACGTAGCGAGATCTTTGCCACACACGGAGCGCTGCTCGGGCGTGAGTTCGAGTGGATCGCCTTGCGGGAGATCGTTGGCGAGTCGGCGGGCGATGGATTCGGCTTCTTTGCGGCGTGGCGCGAAGATGAGCAGCGGCGCGAGATCGGCGAGCATCACGGCAGCGGCGAAACGCGGCCAGTAGTGATCGAATTGACGAGTGCGCTGCGGCAAAGCCTCATGGGCCACTTCTTCGAGCGGTACAGGACGTTCACGCGTGGCAACGACTTCGGCTTTGCGGCCCAAGCGTTGCATCCAGGCCACGATGTCCTCGGGATTCGCCACGGAGCCGCTGAGAAGGAGCAAGCGTGTGTGCGCAGGTGCGAGTGCGATGGCGGCTTCGTAGTTCGCGCCACGGGCGTTGTCGGAAATCATCTGGTACTCATCGATGACGAGCAGCGCGGGGCCTTCGCCGCGCACGAGGCGTTCGAGTTGTGTCTCCAAAGTGGCGACAACGACGGGCGCATCGACATTTTCGGCGATGTCGCCGGTGGCGATGCCGACATTCCACTTCGCTTCCTTCCACTCGGCGTATTTGTCGTTCGCAAGAGCACGCGTCGGCACGGTGTAGATCGCCGGGCCGGTCAAATGGCGGCCTTGATGCAGCAGCTCGAAGATGTAGGTCTTTCCGGCTCCGGTGGGCGCACTGACGACGACATCACAGCCCGTGCGCAACAAATTCACCGCCTGATGCTGCCAGGGATCGGGAAGTTTGAGCTGATTGAGGGACGGAAGCATGTTGTTCACATTGCGCGCGCTTGGTTACGAACAACCTCACCCATGCGCAACAACGGTTTATGCGAGGCCCGCGCTTGAATCCACGCCACGCCGCGTTATCGCTGACGCACATTGAAGGACTGCCGCCAGGAAGAGATCGTTAAAAGCCTCATGACCTCGTATGACGAGGTCGGCGGGATCAACCATGTCGATTGCGGGAACCTGCCGTCGAAGCAGGCGATTGCGTCGCTGTGCGAGGATTTGCTGCAACTGCTGTTTCCCGGCTTTTTCTCCGAGGAGGCGGTGTCATCGGACGAACTTCAGCTCATGACGCATGAACTCGTCGCGGGCATCCGCCAGCGATTGAACCTGGAAGTACGCCGCACCGTGCGGCTGAACGGCAACACGGAACCGGCCGAGAGCGAAGGTCTGGTATGCCGCTTCATGCTGGCGCTGCCTCAGGTACGTGCGCTGCTGCAAACCGATGTCGAGGCCGCGTTTGAGGGTGATCCTGCCGCACGCAGCTTTGAGGAAATCATTCTCGCGTATCCTGGCCTTGAAGCCATTGCGATCCAGCGCACGGCCCATTTGCTCTACCAAGAGAACGTGCCGCTGATTCCGCGCATGATGACGGAGTGGGCGCATGGACGCACGGGCATCGACATCCATCCCGGCGCAGAGATCGGTACGCATTTTTTTATCGACCATGGCACTGGCGTGGTGATCGGCGAGACGGCGCAGCTCGGGCATCATGTGAAGCTGTATCAAGGCGTGGGCCTCGTGGCACGCTCGCTGGCGGCCGGACAGGCACTGCGTGGCAAGAAGCGCCATCCCACGCTGGAAGATCACGTCACCGTGTATGCGAACGCCACGATTGTCGGTGGCGACACGGTCATCGGCGCACGCAGCACCATCGGCGCAAACGTGTTCATTCTCGAAAGCGTCGCGCCGGACATGATTTTCGCGCTCGGTGAGCAGGAGCACAAGGTGCAGGTCAAAAAACCGAAGTGACGCATGTTCGGACTCTCCCAGCTCAACTTCGATTTCGCCGCGCTGCCACGCTGGGTGCCGTTTCGCTCGGTGCGTGATCTCGAAGTCGAAGAAACGCCTGCACCTGCAGAAGAAGCCGCGTTGGATGGCCGTGATGCGGTCTTAGAAGAGCAGACGCGTGCCATGCTGCTGACGCTGGATCTTCCCGGCGGTGCAAAGCTCGTCACGGTGACGTGGAATGCCCGGCTGCGCAGCACGGCGGGCTATGCGCGCTATCCGAGCTGGGCCATCGAGTTGAATCCGCGACTGCGCGAGTTTGAAGGCCAGGTGGACCGCACGTTGAAGCACGAACTCGCGCATCTCATCGCCTACCATCGTTCAGGACGCCGCCGTATTGAGCCACATGGTCATGAATGGCGGCTTGCGTGTGCGGATCTGGGCATTGCGGGAGAGAAGGCGCATCATCGTCTGCCGCTGCCGCGCAAAGAAGTCGCTCGCAAGCTCACGTATGTGTGTCCCGCGTGTCAGGTGCAGGTGGCGCGCGTCCGCAAGTTCCGTCGGCCCACGGCCTGCCTGCATTGCTGCAACACGCACAGCAGCGGCAAGTATGATGGGCGGTTCAGGCTGGCACTGGTGAGCGGTATTTAACGTCCCGGATTAGGCGACAGCGTGCCGTTGCCTGCATCCGTTGTAGTGTCGTGTTAGATCATCGCTGCAAAGCGATCTCTTCAAGGGTTCTCGTTCCAATATCGAGTCACCTGACTGAATCCGATGCTGGAGACAGTGACGATGATGATGTGGACCGCTGTCAATATCCAGAATGTTCGAGTCGTGCGGCAGCGAAACAGCATCAAGAGTGTCGAACCAAGGATAATCAAAAGTGAAATAATAGCGGGAACATAAGAAGGGCGATGTCCGCCAAGAAATGCAGCCATGCCAAACCATCCGAGAAACGGTGCGCACAGGGTCGCTTTCAGCTTTTCATAGGTAACGTTATACCCACCTTCCATATGCAAAGGTGTGATGGCAATGATGGCACCAAAGATCAGGAGCCAAAGGCCAAGGAGCGTTGCTGCACGCCACAGGAACGAAGGGGCGGAAGGCGTAGCTGAACTGGCTTTCATCTCTCAGGGTTCCGTTTCTTGGCCGTACAGTACGTCGGAAAACAAATGTATCGGTTTGTGTTCCAGCGCGTTTATCTCCGACATTTTAGAAGCACTTGGAACTTGATGTCGAGAGCAATGTTGATTGCGAAAACGCAGTTGTTCTCATCTCTTATGATTGGGATGAGTCGAGTTGCCTAAATCTTCATATCCGTAAGGAGTGCGAACAAGCGCAACAAGTGGGTTCCACCCTTTGATTGTGCGGGTTCCACGGGCACTGCGGGTGTGAATGTTTTCGGCAGGAATTGTGAGCGGGGAGGAACAACCGGGGTTTTGCACGGCTGCTCTCAGAGCTTGCTGTTTTGTTGGCTCGGCTGTTCACGGGTTGTTCGCAGTTGTTTTTGGAGGTTGGGATGGTCGAGCGCGGCTTGGGCGGCCTGCACCTCGGCCTCTTTTTTGCTGCGACCGCTGCCGCGCCCGAGTTCGGCACCCTGCCACACGACGGCAGCGATGAAGTTCTTGGCGTGATCGGGGCCTTCTTCGCCGATGATCTGATAGACGGGTGACGTGGTGCCGACGGCTTGCACGAGTTCCTGGAGCTGGCCTTTGGGATTGGTGTCCAGCGGGCCGTGGCTGAGGGCATCGAGGTCTTCCGCAAAGAGACGAGATGCGAAGCGCTGTGCGGCATCGCTGCCGGCGTCGAGATGAATGGCACCGGCGATGGCTTCGAGGGCATCCGCGAGGGTAGATTCGCGATCACGGCCGCCGTTGGCCTCTTCGCCACGGCCCATGCGCAGATGGGTGCCGAGACTAATGCGGCGGGCGATGCGCGCAAGGGCCTTGGTGGAGACGAGCTGGGCGCGGGCCTGAGTGAGCACGCCTTCATCGGCCTGCGGCAGTCGTTGGAAGAGCAGATGGGAGAGCGTGAGCTGCAGCACGGCGTCACCGAGGAATTCGAGGCGCTGATTGTCAGCCTGGGCGCGCTGGGCTTCGTAGCCGATGCTGCCGTGCGTGAGCGCGAGCTGGAGCAGCGCGGGATCGCGAAAGGTGTGTCCGAGAATGGTTTCCAGCGAGTCGTCCATTGAATCTGCAAACCTCAGTTGATAGTGGCTGGTTGATTGTTGATGGACGGAACAGGAGGCACCGCAGACCAGTACCGCCTGCTGCATCAGGCTTACAACCATCAACTTGCAGCCATCAACCGCCGTTGTGCTCCAGTGTTAAAAGTGGGGTGACCGACGGGATTCGAACCCGCAACAACCAGAATCACAATCTGGGGCTCTACCGTTGAACTACGGCCACCATCTCAATCGAGAGTCGCGGATAGTAACCGGTCACGGGGGTTGCGCCAGCGAAAATTCGAGGGGTGGGCGGCGTAGGAGGGCGTGAGCCAATGTTACCGAAAAGTCAGTGAGTGAATCGTCACTGCGAAGGTTTTGAACGAAGGGCGGTACATCCCAACCTTGCGGCATGGAAACCCTCATCAGCATGTTCTCTGCACTGATTGATTTTTTCCACAGTGTGAAGAGTTTTTTCACCGATCTCGTGAAGCCGCTCAGCGGTATCTGGAACATGGAGACCTTGATTGTGGTCATCATGCTGCTGGTGGCGGTGGCAGGCATTGCCGCCAATGGTCTGTGGAAACGGCGCAAACCTGGTGAGCTGCCGTGGGATTAGGTTGGTGATATGTGGCGGTCACACTCCTCTTGAGCAAACGGCTGCCGATGGTGTAAGGGTCGCGTGTTCATGACTGACATCGCCACGCATTCGCAACTCAGCGCGCTCATTCGTCACCGCCGCTCCATCAAGCCGGTGGACATGGATTCGTCGCGAATGGTGGAGCGTTCGTTGCTCATGCAGGTGCTCGAAGATGCGACGTGGGCACCGACCCATGGATTGACGGAGCCGTGGAAGTTTGTGGTGCATCAAGGTGCGGGCCGTGCGCGATTGGCGGAAGCGATGCAGCGGATCTATCGCGAAACATCGCCGCCGCAGGAGTTCCGTGAGGACAAGATGAAGAAGATGGGTGTGAATCCACTCATCGCGCCGGTGGTGATCGCGGGTGTGATGGTACGACGTGGTGGTGTCAAGATTCCTGAGGTTGAAGAGATCGAAGCGGTGGCCTGTGCGTTGCAAAATCTGATGCTGTCGGCCACAGCGGCCGGCTTGGGCTGCTATTGGTCAACGCCGCCATTGCTGGCGACGCAGCAGTTTGCGGAGTGGCTGCAAATCGGTCCCGAAGATCGCTGCATGGCTCTGATTTATCTCGGCTGGCCGCGTGAAGGATTGAAGTGGCCGCAGAGTTCGCGCGAGCCGGTCGAATCCAAAACCAGGTGGTGCGACGTCTGAAAATGACGAATGAGTAAATCCTAATGACGAACGAACCCTGCCTGCTGCATGACTGAATGGCTCACCAACGCGTGGAATGCGACGGCGCAGTTTTTCACGGCGATGCCGTGGGACATACTGGGTGTGTGGTCGCTGACGATTTGTCTGCTGATCATCGGCATCATCGGTTCGGTGGTGCCGTTTCTACCGGGGCCGCTGCTCATCTTCGCTGCAGGCATCATTCACACGCTGCTGCGTCCTGAATCCGCGCTGAGCGCCTGGGGCTTTGTGCTTTTGTCGCTCGGGCTCGTGCTGTCTTATGTGATCGATTTCGTGAGCGGTGCGCTGGGTGCGCGCTGGTTTGGTGCGAGCCGTTGGGGCATCGCGGGGGTGTTCATCGGCGGCATTGTAGGCATGTTCTTTGTGCCGTTTGGTTTGATTCTGGGTCCACTGATCGGCGGGATTGCGTTTGAACTGGTCTTTGCCAAGAAGCGACTGCAACCGGCTGCCAAGTCAGCCTGGGGATCGCTGCTGGGCACGGGCGTGGGTCTAGTGCTGCGCTTGATCGTCGCCCTGGGAATGGTGGCGACGGTTTTACTCGATGCGCTGGTGTGGTGAGGCTCACGCCTTGCCTTGCAGCAGCATGCGCAGGCCGAAGACGACGAGCACGGTGCCGAAGATGCGCGTGAGTGTTTCGTTGCTCATCGTCTTGAGCCAGCCAGCGCCGAAGTAGGCAAAGAGCGACGCGGAGATCGAGGTGATGGCGGCGATTTTCCAATCGACGAGGCCAGAGCGTGCGTTCTGCGTTGTGGCCATGAGTGCCGTGGGAATTATGATGGCCAGTGAAGTCGCGACGGCCATCTTCTGCGGCAATTTGAGCAAGAACACGAACGCAGGAACCATCACCACACCGCCGCCGACACCACACAGCGCAGCGATGACACCGCTGACGATGCCGATGGCGAGACAGGTGAGGATGGCGGAGGTCGTCATGGTGAGATCAGCGGGATTGCTTCGCGAGCATACCGACGAGGAGACGTTCGAGCACGAGCTTGGGATCGAGCGAGGAGGTGACGAGCTTGGTGTTTGCAGTGAGGCAGGCTTTGAACGCGGTATGCAGTTCTTCGAGCGAGAAGTTGCCAGTCTCAGGAATGGCGAGAAACATCGGGTAGGCGTTGAAGCCGGTGCCGTCTTTCTTACGTGGCAGGTGCGACGTAGCGGACGATGGCAGACCTTCGAGCGAGGTGCAGAAGCCGGCGTAGTTGAATTTGTTGAGCTTGTAGCGTGAGCCGAGGTCTTTGATGAGCAGGAGGCTGCGCACGCGCGGCACGATGGCGGCGAGCAGCAGCCCGATGGCGTTCTGGCCTTGATACATCAGCGTGCCGAGCAGTTCGAGCGCACGCGGCAGATCACGTTTGCCAATGGCATTGCCGAGATCCCACAGCACACCGGCACGGCTCATGGAGACGAGTCCTTGCACAGTCTTGAGTCCGGCGCGGCGACGCTCACCGAGGTAAAGATCAATCTTTTCGAGTTCGTTCTCCATCTGCCGTGTGTCATCGCCGGCCATCTGCACAAGCAGTTCGAGCGCCCCACTTTCAAAGGTGATGCCGAGTTCCTTCGCTTTGCGTGAGGCGACGGCAAGCACCGGTCCTTCCCAACCCGCTCTCGAGGTGTCGGGCTTGTCGAAGATTTCAAAGTTGGCGATCTTGGAGATGCGCTTGTAAGCGCTGCGACGTTTGTCGATACCAGTGGCGCTAATGACGAAGCGCACATCGCTGCCGAGGCCGGATTCGACGACATCAAGGATGCGCTCGAAGCCGTTCACCGCATCCTGACCGCGACCAGGACCGGAGTCGGCTAGGAAGTTGGCGTTCTTGAGCCACACCACTTTCGTGCCGCCGAAGAAGGGCAACATTTGCAGTGCCATGCAGACATTGGAGCAGATGGTGCCGGCGTGTTCGGCATTGTCCGCCGTGCCATCGATGATGTCGTTGCTGAAGTCACCTGCGTCCGGTGGTGTGAGGCTGCGCACCAGCATCAGCGCAGATTCCTTCACTCGAGCTTCATCGCTGCCAAGGAGCACATTCACCTGGCTGGCGGTGGGTTTTTTTGGCGGCGGCATGTTCACCGATGGAGCAGGATGCGCACTTCATCAAGCACACCGAATGCCGCAGCCTTGACATGCGTGCCGGGATTTGATGAAATTCACCCATGAAAATAAATTTGATCAGGTGCAGGGTTTCGACGGCGGTCGTGGTGATGACGACTGCCTGTTTGATGTTGGTAGCGGCCTTTGTGGCCAAGGCGGAAGATCTGAATGCAGTCTATCAGCAGGGACGCGCGGCCTATTACCGCGGCGACATGGCCAACGCATTTCAACTGCTCTCCCGTGTGGCGGCGGCGAATCCGAAACACACAGAGACGGCGAACATGCTGGCCTACATTCGGGCGCATCACAAACCGGAGGAGAACACGCTCAAGACTCAGTATGCCGCCGTGCTGCTGCCGAAGGTGGAAATGGCGGACGTGACGCTCACCGAAGCGCTCGAAGGCCTGCGGGTGTTGTCGAAAAATGCCAGCGGTGGCAAGGTGACGCCGAATGTGATCGTGAAGGGCGAGGAGCTGGCGCAGCGCAAGCTCAGCCTGTCGCTCACCAATGTCCCGCTGACGGAGGCGCTGAATTACGTCACTCAACTGGTGGGAGCCAAGGCGACCTATGACAAGCATGCGGTCATCCTGAGCACTCAGGCTGATACGACTACCTCCACGGCGGTCGCAAAGTAGATGCCGCCTAAATGATTCTTAATGAGTGAGTTGAGCTGACTTGGCGGCTCGGCTCAGTCGTTGAAGAAGTGCCGTCCGGTCTGGCCGGCTTCGGTCTTGTTGTCCACTTCCCAGTACACATCTTCAAAGATGGTCTCCGGCTCTGGATAGGGGCTGGCTTTGGCAAACTCGGCGGAGTCTTCGGCCTCTTTCTGCGCTTCCTTGTCGATCTTCTTCAACTCCTCCTCGGTGGCGACGTCTTCGTTGAGGAGATTGCGCTTCCACACCTGGATCGGGTCGTGATCGTTTTGGAACTTCTCGACTTCTTCTTTGGTGCGGTACTTGAACTTGTTCGCGTCAGCCACGGAATGGCCTTCCCAACGATAAGTGGCGATTTCGATGATGCTGGGCTTCGATTCGTTATGCGCTCGTTCGATGGCTTTGCTCACGCCTGCACGCACGGCATAGACATCCTCGCCGCTGAACTGCTCCCAAGCCATGCCGTAGCCTTCGGCACGCTTGGCGAGGAAGTCGGTGTAGGCGGACGAGCGCTGCTGGCTCGTGCCCATCGAGTAGCCGTTGTTTTCGATCACGTAGATCACCGGCAGATCCCAGAGTTCGGCGAGATTGAGAGATTCATGGAAGGCACCTTGGTTCACCGCACCATCACCGAGGAAACAGAGCGCCGCACCTTTGAGGCCACGGTACTTCAAACCGTAGGCGAGTCCAAGACCCAGCGGTGTCTGACCGGCCACGATGCCGTGCCCACCCCAGTAGTTTTTATCTGGCGCGAAGTAGTGCATCGAGCCGCCCTTGCCGCGTGAGCAGCCGGTGGCCTTGCCGAAGAGTTCCGCCATGCACTCGTTCATGCCCATGCCCACGGCCAAAGCGTGTGCGTGGTCGCGATACGCGGTGATCACATGATCGTTCGGTCCCATCACCGAAACCGTGCCCACGGCGACGGATTCCTGGCCGATGTAAAGGTGGAGGAAACCGCCCATGCGCCCCGCTTGGTAGTGCTGGAGTGACACCTGCTCGAAACGGCGGATGCGCACCATCTGGCGATAAAGTCCCACTTTGTCGGCGGCGGTGAGCTTCTGATTGATGGGATCGGCGGCGTGCGCAGCGACGGGGATTTTAGCTTTAGACATGTTCAGGCAGAGTGGAAAAATTCATTCTAGCCAACGTCCCCACGGACGCAAAGGATTGTTCAGGCCCTCC
This sequence comes from Prosthecobacter sp., assembly GCF_046154365.1. Lineage (GTDB taxonomy): Bacteria > Verrucomicrobiota > Verrucomicrobiia > Verrucomicrobiales > Verrucomicrobiaceae > Prosthecobacter. Next base: position 6,575 of record NZ_JBJXFV010000161.1, on the reverse strand, counting down.
AGGCAATCCGCGTTCCACATGGAACAATTGGCGCCGTATGCTATCCTCGCGCCCCCATGTCTGAGAGCCTCTACACCTTCCCCAAGCACTACGATGTCATTGTCTGCGGTGCCGGTCATGCTGGAGTGGAGGCAGCGATGGCGGCGGCCCGGCTGGGTTGCCAGACGGCCATCCTCACCCAAAATCTGGATACCATTTCCCAGATGTCCTGCAACCCGGCCATCGGTGGTCTGGCCAAAGGGCATGTCGTGCGGGAGATCGACGCCCTCGGCGGCGTCATGGGCCTGAACACCGACGCCACCGGCATCCAGTTCCGCATGTTGAACGCCCGCAAAGGCCCCAGCGTCCAGGCCCCCCGCGCCCAGTGCGACAAGAAGGCCTACCAGTTCCGTATGAAGTGGCTGATCGAGAACCAGCCCAACCTCGACCTCCATCAGGGCAACGCCGCCGAACTTTTGGTCGAAAACGATGCCATCATCGGCATCCGCACCTCCCTTGGCATGATCTACCGGGCCAAAGCCGTCGTCATCTCCAGCGGTACATTCATGCGCGGACTCCTCCACGTCGGCCAGCAGAACCAAGCCGGCGGCCGCATGGGCGACGCCATCTCCACCTTGTCCGACAGCCTCCGGCACCTCGGTTTCGACGTGCAGCGCTTCAAAACCGGCACCCCTTGCCGCCTCAACAGCCGCAGCATCGACTTCTCCAAGTGCGAACTCCAGCCCGGCGACGAACCTGCCCCGCGCTTCAGCTACCTCTCCGGCGTCCTCCCCGAGGACGAATCCGAAGGCCTCTCCCCTTCTCCAAGTCTCCCAGTCTCCCCCTCTCCAAGTCTTCCGACGACCGGCCCGAACCAGTTCACCCTGAACTCCTGGACCCCCGAAAAGTTCCACGTGGAACAAATTCCCTGCTGGATCACCTACACGACCCCCCAGACGCACGACATCATCCGGGCCAATATCCACAAGTCGGCGATGTATTCGGGCAAGATCGAGGGTGTCGGCCCGCGCTACTGCCCCTCGGTGGAGGACAAGGTGGTGCGCTTTGCCGAGAAGGACCGGCACCAGATCTTCCTCGAACCCGAGGGCCGCCACACCCGCGAATTCTACGTCAACGGCGTCTCCACCTCCCTGCCCTTCGAGGTCCAGTATGACTTCATCCGGTCCATCCCCGGCCTCGAAAACGCCGAGATCGTTCGTCCCGGCTATGCCGTGGAGTACGACTACTGCCCGCCCACCCAACTCCACCCCACTCTCGAAACGAAGCGTATTGCTGGCCTCTACTTCGCCGGGCAGATCAATGGCACCTCCGGCTACGAGGAGGCTGCCGGGCAGGGCCTCATCGCCGGGGCCAATGCCGCCCTCAAGGCCCAGGGCCGCCCCCCTTTCCTGCTCCAGCGTAGCCAGGCCTACCTCGCCGTCATGATCGACGACCTCGTCACCAAAGGCACCACCGAGCCCTACCGCCTCTTCACCTCCCGCGCCGAATACCGCCTCCTCCTCCGCCAGGACAACTGCGACCTCCGCCTCACCCCCCTCGCCGCCGCCATCGGCCTCGCCTCCCCTTTCCGCGTCCGGCACACCGAGGAAAAAATCGCCCAACTCGCCGCCGCCCGCCTCCTTCTCCAGGAAGCCCGGCTCGACGGCATCACCCTGGAAAAATGGCTGCGTCGGCCCGAAAACACGCCCGCTGCCCTGCCCGTCGAGATCCACGCCCAGTTCACCCCCGAGGTCTGGTCCTTGGTTGAGAACGACGTCAAATACGCCGGCTACATCACCCGCCAGGAAGACATGGTCGCCAAAACCTCCCGCATGGAGGAAAAGCTGATCCCCGCCGACTTCGACTACCACGCCATCCCCGGCCTCAAAACCGAAGCCAAACACCGCCTCACCGCCCTCCGCCCCGCCACCCTCGGCCAAGCCGCGAGAGCCCAAGGCGTGAACCCGGCGGACATTGCCCTGCTCGCGGTGATGCTGAAGCGCGGCAGCGTACAGGCAGAGAGCGCAGATCCAAGCGCATAGAGTCCAATCCAGCACCGCGCGGCCACCTTTCGTCCCCTGCCCGCAACGCTTCGCGCAGCGATGCGGGCGGGTCGTCCTCCTACTCGAACTCGTCCTCGATCTACCCGCTCTCGCAGCTCCAGCGGTGGGAAGTCAGACGTAAAAAGTGAGAAGTCGCAATCAGCTCCGCACGGCCCATCATCTGGTCCTCGTTCCTTCCGCCCATACTCCCGCCGATGCTCCTCCAAACCTTCCTTTCTCCTCCTGGGCCTGAAGTCATCAAGATGGGCGTTTTTGCCGCAGATTCAGGGAAACCACCGATTGTTTTTTGTCTGGTAATCTGCGGTTTTCCTGAATCTGCGGCCAATCCTCCGTTTCACGGAATGTGATGTATAGTAGCAGGGCGAACCAGCGTGGCCTTGATTTTGGCAGTGGAATTTCGGGCAGAGGAATGTGCCAGAACACAAATTTCCCTGCCCAACCATTCCCCTGCCAGTTATTCGAGACGAGGAGACTTGGAGTGGCGGAGAAGTGGAGCGTTGGAAATGGGGAGTTCAGAACCTTGAGCGAGGGGAGCGGTTGAAGGAGCTGAGTCACAGCGAAAACAACCAAGTTTCACCGTCTTCCGCCGCTTACTTTTGACCGCAGCAGGCCCCATAGGGCAGACCGCTGTCGCAATCACAGGGGAGGGTGCGTTTGGGCAGAATGAAACCGCCGGGGCGAGAGGTGAAGTCATGCACGCGCTTCTCGTACTGATACGTGTGGCTCTTCTCCCTGTCCTTGGTTGCATGCTTCAAGGGCGGTTTGAAGTACTGCCAGCCACGGATGATGGCGAGCAGGTCCTCCCGTGGGTGGTTGATCGGATTAGGGGTCGGGTTGGAAACAGCAAAACCCTCCCTCCACGGAGAGGCCAGCGCTTCTTCAACATCCAGCCTGCTCATGGCCTGCCGGCCACGACGGGTCTTGAGCACCTGCCAAAGCCGAGGCAGCAGTGGCGCAAGTTTGAGACGGGCGATGAAAAGCATGAGCGTGCCCAGGACCATCTCGTCGTCGCAGGTGTCGAGCATCTTGGCGAAGCCGGCCTCAATGGCGACCCGATCACCGAGGTGATGGTGGTGGGCACTGGCGAGCACCATGGTGCAGCAGTCGCGCAGGTCGCTGTTCCAAGGAGGATCGTTTTGCCACAGGATGCGAAAGAGCCGGCCCACGTCACCGTCGAAGGTGGTGATCAGGAGATGCGGCCATTCCATGTAGGCATCGGACATGAGCCAGCGGCTGTCATAGCGGTCGTCGAGCATGAGGCTCTTCCATAGGAGGTCATAGGTGCCCGGTACGCGCCAGGCGGCGAGAAGATGCAGTGCAAAGGAGGGCAGCCGCCAGTCGCCCTCGGCTTGCAGGCGGCCAGCGGCAGAGAGCGCGTGAGCCTGGGCCACGGCCTGCTGAAGATGCGGAATGAGCGCCTGCTGGTGATCGTGTGCGTCAGCGAGAGCTTGTGCAGGTACGATGTGCTCGGCGGCATTGGCGAAGGCATCGAGGATGGCATTAACCTGTGCTTCCTGGGAGTGAGGCGTGGAGGACATGAAGCAGAGGGGAGAATCATCCTTGGATTACCGGCTAGGCGGCTGGTGCTTGAGGGCATTCTCGTCAGCGGTGATGACGCCGCAAGCGAGACTTGGAGTGGCGGAGAAGTGAAGCGTTGAAGACGCGAAGAAGCGTCTGACACCCAAATTCTGGCCTGCAGAAGAGAGGATTAGTGGCTCCTCAGCCGCGAGAAGCGAGGAGCCACGGCCAGGTCAGGCCAGGTTACGAGCGGCCAGGTGCCTGCGCAGGCAGGCAGATTCTTATTGCAAGCCACTGCGCCAATATGTTAATTATCAAATATAACTTATTATCAAGCATGATTAAATCACTCGTTTGGCCCTTCTCTACTGGTGTGCTGCTGCTCACATTCCTCTCCGCTTGTGTGACTGCTCCGAACTCCCTCATTTCATCTCCGGGGTCATGGTCGCCCACGGCGACCCCAAATCCGGCGTTAAGTCAGCACATGAGCCAGGTGCGGAAGGCCCAGTATGAAATGAAGCTGATGGTCTCCACGATCAAATCGCGGAACGATCTGCCGGTGAACTTTAGCAACGATTCCCAAACACTGTATGACCAGGCACGCTTCAAATGGCAAACGGCGGGACAGGCGGTGGCTTCTGATTATGTGGCAGGGATGGCCGCGTTGAGTCCTTCCGCTGAAAGCGCCATGCAGTCGGCCCAGCAGTCGCAGGACGACTTCCGCACCCATTACAACAGCCTGAGCGATCATCGCGATTTGACCGACTACGTGAAAAATCTGGGGATCCTGCTAGTAAGTGATCTGTTCAACACCGGGCGCGGTTATGTCCAGCAGCAGCAGCGCGAGATGATGGCTCAAAGCATCGCCAACGAGTTCTTGCTGCCGTCCTGGCAGGAGATCCCGCCTGCGATGGTCCCCGGCACACCGGTGGCCTACCCGCCGGCCCATGTGCCGCTGTATCCCGCGCCTGCCACACCGTATCCCGCTAATCCGCAGCAGTTATGAGGCTCAGGTGGCATGATTGTGCGCTGTGGCGGCGGCTGGTCTGGCTGCTGCTGCTGGGCTGTGCCGCTGGTGGAACGCTCCAGGCCGCGAACAGGATCGCTCTGGTGATGGGCAATGGCAGTTATCCGGCGACGCAGAATCTCCAAAACGCCCCTGGAGATGCCGTGGCCGTGGCCGAGGCATTGAAACAGCGGCAGTTCACCGTGATCAATTCGCAGGTGGAGGATCTGGACCACGACGGCATGGCCAAATGTCTGGAGCGGCTCGGGGATTACAAAGAGACGTCACTGGACCTGGTGGTCTTCTATTTTGCCGGACATAGCGTCGAGCATGCGGGCGAGCTGTTTTTGCTGCCGGCCAAAGCCCGCATCACCTCGGCCGAGGATTTCGAAGACAAAGCTTTTCCACTCAGGCGCTGCATCGAGCGAGTGCGCGCCTTGAAAGGCCAGCGCTTTTTGTTCCTGGTGGACGGGTGCCGCAACAGCCCGTCCTACGGCGGAGCTTCGCAACAAAAGTCCACGAGTTATCCGCTCTCGGACAGAGTCTGCATTGCCCTGGCGACCGGCCAGGGGAAATATTCACACGACTTCGGCAAGATGGCGGCGCATGGGCCGTTTGCCGCAGCGCTGCTGGACGGGCTGAGGACGCCTGGTGCGACGGTGGACACCCTCCTGAATCATGTTCGACGCACGGTCGCGACCCGCACCGGAGGCAAGCAGGTGCCCACTATTTTTCGAGCTGATGGCGAATGGGACCAAGTGGTTCTGACGCCCAATGGGTTTCGAGAGCCACTGCTGCAGACGCCAAGCGTGGTTCTCAAGCATCCCGTGTACCTGCATGATGGCGAAGGAAAGCCCTGCGGCATTCTGCTGCCGAAGGCGCAAGCCAACCCACAGGCGGTGCAAGTGGTGCAGAATGGCAAAGACCCTGCCTGGTACAACGTGACGCTGGCTGGCTGGATGGTGCAGAAAAACCAACGCTCGGGAAAGACGTTCCTCGAAGACTTGAACAACGGAAGCTGGCGGGTTCTCAAACAAATCCCGGAAGGTGCCTGGTCAGCCAATACCTTGAAACTCCGCTCGAACCGCAGTCTGAAGGACGATGCGCCGTTTGCCACCCTCAAGGAAGGCGCCTTGCTCATGAATAGCAGCGGCATGATCGAAGACGGCAGGGAATGGCGGTTCGGTCAATGGACAGGCTTTACCATGCCTGACATTGCGGTCAGCGATGAGGATCTCAAGGCCAGCGGGCTGGTGCCTGGACCTGCCGGACCCCTGGCGGTTGATTTGTCCCGTTCCCGTTGAGCCCCTGCGAATTCCGGGCGCAGCATGGGTCACTTCAGGAAGAATCGCTGAACGCCTGGGTCGCCGTCTATAACGCCAGCGAGACCTCCACCGGCGTGAAGACCACGACCGAGCAAGGCAAGAAACAGGCCCGCGAAAATCTGCAGCTCATGCTCTTCCTCAATCTCGTGAAGCTCATGGAGATGTTCCCCCGCTAGCCCGAGAAGCTGCCCCTCTACATGAATCAAAGCCTGCTGGAGAATCCGTCATCCCCACCGCCACCTGCACCCCCTGCCCCGCCACCGCCCGGTCCGTAAGAGCATCGGCTGTCGGTTGGCACGCCTATGGCGGAGTTAACGAACAACAAAACGGATGCAGGCAACGGCTCGTATGGCATCTGTCGTGTCATCAACGCCTCCCGCTCGCCGTCGCCTGATCCGGGACGTTGATATGGCGCGTGGCTGAGGCGTTTGATTTGGTGGCTGGTGCGCATGGCTTTCGGCTGCACCTTGCCGTTGCGGTGCGGCCAGAGGGCGGAGTTGCCTCAGCCGTAGCCATGCAGAAGGTGAATCACAGAGGCACCGGGTACCCAGAGGATTTAAGAGCCTGTCCGTTAAAACTTCATAATCACTAGTTTTGAGACGCCAGATGGCGAGCGCTATGGCCGATCATTGCCAGATAAACGAAGGCTTCGTGGTGGCGTGCGTTGCGCTCGTGGTCACGCAC
>NZ_JBJXFV010000159.1:0-74395 GCF_046154365.1 Prosthecobacter sp. | reverse complement strand
ATGCGTGGGTGCGATGGCATCACAGCGTTTGCGAATGCCGAGCAGCGTCCAAAGGGTGCGTTGAAGGCGTGAGGCAAGCGAGCCGCCAATTCGATTCCACCAATCGAGCCACACATCGGCTGCGAGGCTGCGCAGCACCCAGTGGTCGCTCACATCATAAACCGCAGGCACGTTGAGCTGCTGCAAGGTGAGGCAAAAGGATTTCGAGAGGCCGCCCATGCACCAGACATGGACGACATCGGGCTGAAACGTGGCGATGGCGTGGCGCAGCGTGCGGTTGTTGTGCAGTTCGAGTTGTTTCAATTTCCGCAGGCCAAGCCATGGATGACCGTAGTAGCCGTGGATGCGCAAGGAACGCTCCACGGGCGGCTCCGACTGTCCCGAGCCGTGATTGGAGGTCAGCACGCGCACGTCATGCCCGCGTGAGCGCAGCGCCTCGGTGATCGCGGCACAGCGCAGTTCGTAGCCGCCGATGTAGTGCGGCGGGTAGAGATTGGTGAGGACGAGGATTTTCATGCGGCGGCCCCGTGCTGTTCGTTCCAACCATGACGAAAGCCGGCGAGCTTTGCACAGCGCTGCTGCCAGCGGATGTGCATGGCGTGGGCGAGTTCGCGCAGGCGTTGGTTGTTTGCACACCAGCGCAGGTCATGCCGCACATCGCTGAGCCAGCCGAGCAGCACGGTTTTGAACCAGCGCAGTTCAGCTGCTCCTTGCCAGGCTTTGCCGATGGCACGCGCATCACCGAACGAACGCTTGTAGCTCTGCTGCGGCGTGTAGTTGTGGCTGTGCATGACGATGGAGTCGGGGACGTAATGCACCGCGTAACCCTGACTGCGGCACCAGCGGGTGTATTCGTCGTCTTCGGCGTATTGCAGGTCTTCGCGGAAGCCACGCTGCTGCCAGATGTCTTGGCGCAGGCCGCTGCTGACCATGCTGAAGAAGTGGTCCCACTTCACGGATTCACGCTGCGGGCCGAAGCAGCGGTCGTAGTCGCAGGCGAAGACGGCCTGGCAGTCGGGACGTGGGATCTGGCGGCCAAAACAGGCGGCGACGTTGGCATCGGCGAGAGATTCGGCGAGCGGACGCAACCAGTGCGGGTTTTGCGGTGTGGCGTCGGCGTTGAGGAAGATTACGCGCTCCGCACGCGCGAGGCGCATGCCGTGATTCATCACGCGGCTGGGATTGTAGTCCTGCGGGGTGATTTGGATGAAGTGCGCGGGCTGCGCGGCGCGAATCAAGTCCTGCGAGCCGTCAGTGCTGCCGCTGTCGATGACGATGAGTTCGGTGTTCGAGTAATCCTGCGCGGCGAGTGCGGGAAGCGTGTCCTTGAGCGCCCAGGCCTCGTTGTAGGAACGCATGACGATGCTGACGAGAGGAGCACTCATGATTCAAGGTCGGAGAAGCGGATGACGCGGATGTCCGGCTGATCGGCGAGCCAGGCGGCGGTGTCGTGCAGGGCTTGGATGAAGGGTTTGTTTTCGACGCCGAGGTGAAAGTACTCCCACCAGTGGGTGACGAGCACGGTGAGGGGCTGGGAGCGCACGGTGCGCTGGACGAATCTGAGGATGCTCCTGGGATCGCGCTGGTGCGAGAGGATGCAGCCGGGATGGGTGAGCAGTTTGAGCCCCCCCTGGCGCCAGTGGGTCTGGCCGCGCAGTTTTTTGAGTGCATAGCGCGGCAGCCATGGGCGGGGCAGGCGCTTCGGTTCGTACCAGCCGGTACTGAAAACATCGAAGCGTGTGGCGACGGCGGCATGACCGCCGCGTGAGAGCTGATCATAGGGGGCGACGAAGGTGCGCGGCGCGGGGATGCCGGCATGGATGAAATGCTCGCGGCCGGCATCAAGCAGACCGCCCAGATGCGCCTGGTCACCGCTGGCGAACTCCATGTAATCATGGGCCCAGCCATGATGCGCGACACTGATGCCTGGATTGTGGCGCAGGTATTCGAGCAGCTCACCGTTTTCGGCGATGGAGAAGTGCTGCCTCCCCCCGGTGAAGTTTTGGCCGAGACGGAAACCTTCGGGCGTGCCGTCGCGCCAGGTGGCACGGATGTTCACGTTCGGAATGGTGGCGAGGTTCACGGGCAGGCCGCGGGCGAGCCAGGGGCGGTACAGATATTCGAGCAGATGCACCGGGGTGAGGGCGCAGGTGTCGTCGTCGCGCAGAATGACTGTTTGCATGTCAGGCGGAGGTTGTTTTGAAGTGGATGAGGTCGCGGTAGAGGGACTTCATGCGGCGGGCGGCGGCGGCGAGGCTGAACTGGTCCAAGACCTCGGTGCGCGCGGTGGCGGTGATGGCGGCACGCTGGTCGCGGGCGAGCTGGAGCGCGGTGTGAAATGAATCAGGGGCTGCGAGATCGTAGAGGCAGCCGTTGTCACCGTGGCGGAGCAATGAGGCGGGGCCAGAGGTGCGGGAGGAGACGACGGGGGTGCCGGCGGCCCAGGCTTCGAGAATGACGATGCCGAAGGGCTCAGCGACGGAGGAGAGCAGCATCGCGTCAGCGAGTTGGAGCAGGCCGATGAGTTCATCGCTGCCGGGGGTGATGGCACCCGTGAGCAGGACATGCTGCTGGAGGCCAAGGCGGGTGATTTCGTTGACGATCTGGGCTTCGCACTCCGGATTGGTGCTGGAGCCAGCGAGGACGAGCATCGTATGCGGATTGTCGCGGACCAAGCGTGGCAATTCAGTGATGAGCCATCGTTGGTTTTTGACGGGATCGAGGCGGGCGAGCTTGAGCAGGACCGCACGACCTTGGAGTTGTGGATAGGCACGGAGTGCAGCGGCGCGGCAGTCGGTGGCGTAACGTTCCGCAGGGACGCAGTGCGGCTCGACGATGACGCGCTGCTGTGGGTAACGGACGCGGAGGAGTTCAGCCTCACGCGGGTTGCAGGTGATGATGGCGTCGGCTTTTTCGAGAACATGACGTGATTGCACGAGCCAGCCGAGGGCTTTGCCCCACTCGAAGCCGCCTTTGAGCGGGGCGGTGAGTTGTGCATGCGCTGAGGCGGGCAGATCGAGTGAACCACCGTGCAGCGTGACGACGAAGGGCACGCGACGAATGCGCGCAGCGAGCAGGCCGATGCCGGCGAGGCGGTTCAGGGCATGGGAGTGGATGACGTGAATGGGTTCGTCACGTAGCAGATGCCAGAGCAGGTCGAAGGAGAAGAGGTTGCCGCCCCAGGCGAACAACTGGTCCCGCTGCTGCGGTGAGATGCGGCTGACGGGCAGGATGGGGCGGTAGGGACGCCAGGCGCGTGCAGCGCAGCGCAGGGGATCGTCCGCCGGAGCTAGGACGGTGTCAGGACAGTGGATGCTGCCGTTGACGCCATGGTCTTTGAGACCGCTGAGGAGGCGCAGCACGGCGGTTTCAGTGCCGCCCCAGGCGAGCGGGTCGTATTTGCGCAGGATATGGGCGGTGTGCATAAAATGACGAATGACGAAATCAGAATGACGAATGCTCAGACGACGGTGGTTAGTAGCTTGCCTCTCCAGAGGCGAGTTCTGGGAGTGTGGATGGCTCTGGTGTTGGCGATGCACGAAGAACTCGGCTCTGGCGAGCCGAGCTACGGCGGCAACAGGGGATGCGGGCGAGGAGTGAGGCGCGTTCGTCTGGGTGCAGGGCGAAGCGCCAGACGCAGAGCGCGGCCACGACACCACCGACGCTGCCGTGCGCGAGGATTTGCAGCCACTCGTTGCTGGTTTGCAACGCGGGCAGCCAATGCGGTGCGGCGAGCACGAGCGCGGCGGGAATGCAGGCGAGCCAGGCGGGCAGCAAGGTTTGCCGGATGAGCCGCCATGAACTCATGTCAGCGTCGCGGGCCATCCACGGCCACAGCACGAACCAGCCGAAGATGAGCGTGGGAATGAGCGAACCGACGGCGACGCTGATGACGCTGCGGAAAATGAGCACGAGCGTGATGCTGATGGCGAGATTGGCAACGGCTTCACCGATGCCGAGCCACATGAGGCGGCGCTCATGGCCGGTCATCATGTAGATGCGCTTGCTGACGCTGTGGGTGAGCGTGGTGGTGTAAAACCAGAACAACAGCACCTGCGCGACGAGGAAGGTCTCTTGTGCGATGACGGCATCGCCGGTGAGGACGCGAAGCAGCGGCTCCAACTGGAAGGCGCACAACACATAGAGCGGGGTGGCGATGAGGGCGCTCCAACGCGTGCCGCGTTGCAGGAGATCGCGTAATGCGGCGTGATCGCCGATGGCATGCAGATGAGCAGCGGCGGGAGAGAGCGTGTCTTGCAGTTGCTTGGTGAATTGCGCGAAGACTTCGGCGACTTTGGCCCCGGCTTGATACAGCGCGACGGCGGCGACGGAAAGTGTGGCACCGAGCACAAGCTGATCGGTTTTGCCGAGCACGATGTTCGTGGCGGTGCTGATGTAGGCGAAGATGGAGAAGGCCATCGTCTCGCGCATGATGGAGCGTGAGAACAGCGAGAGGCGCAGCTTCACTTCGGGCATGTGACGCAGCGCGAACAACGCGCAGACCAGATCCGGGGCGAGGGCGAAGAACAACGCGACGAGCATGATGCTCATGAAGCTCCACCCGGCATGCACGGCCCAGGCGATGACGCCGAGACGCATGAGCATGGCGAGCGTGGTGATGTTGTTGGCGAGACGGATGCGCTGCTGACCGCGCAGGATTTCCGGGAAGATGCCGAGCGGGAAGGCGAGACCGATGGCGGCGAAGAAAACGATGAGCGCGAGGCGGAACTCGTCGTGATTGGCCGGTGAGACATCAAACCAGCGGATGATGTGATGAGAGCCGAGCGCCACGGTGCCGGCCAAAACGGCAGCGATGCCGAGATAGAAGAACAGGATCGTGCTGAGCACCTGGCTGAGCTTGTTCCAATCACGCGAGACGGAGAGTTCGGCGACACGCTTCTGCGCGGCGAAGCCGAAGCCGAAGTCGAGCAGGATGCCGTAGCCGAAGACGCTCCAGAGCAGGGACCAGAAGCCGAAGGACTCTTTGGGCAGCGCCTGGTACAGCAGGCGGAAGGTGATGAGGCCGACGACGATGCCGATGAAGGTGCGGAGGTAGTTGGAGAGCGCATTGCTCCAGATGCGGCTTTTGACTTCGGTGTAATTCATCGGGAATGAGGAGGGTGGCAGCGGTTGTTCAACAAGCCTCAGAGCTGGGGGCGGGATGAATGGCGACCACGCGCCGGCCGACGAACGAGGAGCATGGCGGCGGTGAGCAGCAGGAGGGCGCTGCCTGGTTCAGGGACGGTGGCGAAGGAGGCGGTCTGGAGATGATAACTGTCCTCTGGGGCGAGGAAGGAACGGCTGCCGCCGCCGATGATTTCGCTGCCTAGTTGCGCGACGTTTTGGTCAATGGCACCCCAGACGACGGTGCTGGCGGTGTCGATGGTCCAGTCGAGCGCGACGTTGTCGCCGACGGTGGGGAAGAGCCAACTGCTGTCGGTGACGAGGAGGCTTTCGCCGCCGGAAGTGCCGATGCTCGCTAGGCTGTTGTAGCCGAAGATGTAGCCTTGGTGGCCTTGGAAACTGTTGTCGGTGATGGTGGTGCTGCCGGAGAAGTTATAGCCAAAAAAACCGCTGAGGAGGTTGAAGAGCGCCTCGCCCTCAACGCCGCCACTGGTGCTGTCATTATAGACACGCCAGTTTGGCTCCCAGGTGAGGGGAGAGTCGGCGACAAAACCGGAGTTGAAGTAGCCAATCTGGAAAGTGAAGCCGCCGTTCATGGTGCTGCCATCGCTGAGCAGGTGCTTGTTGCCAGCGCTGCTGGTGGAGGCGGTGCTGCCCCAGTTGATGGTCTGGCCGTGACTGAGGCCCTGGAGCAGGAACAGCAGCATGAGGGAGAGGAGGATGCGGTGGGGGTGGTGGTGCATGGGAACAGCGGGTGGAGTGGCGAGCGAGCGGCAGTGATGAGGTGTAGTGGTCAAGGAGTCCATGGGCACGGAATGAACTGGACGCTGGCGGTGCCGCGTCTCCGCAGGAAGACGGCGCGACCATGGCCGAAGAGAGCGCTGCTGTTTTGGTTGGCGAACTGGTTGTCTCCCATGCGAATCCATTGCTCGTTATTGTTTTGACCACCGTCGTGAGCGAGGAAGTAACTGGTGTAGCCGGGGGTGTTGGCGGCATCGTCGCCTCTCCAAATGTTGATCTGATCGGCAGTCTGCGAACTGAGTGAGCCCATGAAGCCGTTGCTGCGCTGGAACTGGAGATGCTGCGGTGCCAGGGGAATGGGGAAGCCGGTGGCGATGAGGTTGTCCCCATGCTGCAGGGAGAGCCGCAGGCCGTTGGCACGGACTTCACCGAGGAGGCGCACGGTGGTGGTGCTGCCGGCAAGGTAGTGTTTGGCAAAGAGGCCGGTGCCAGGAGGGATGATGGTGCCGTCGCGGTTGGTGAAGGTGTTGTCCCCGACTTTGGCCCAGAAGGCAGTGCCGGCACCGTCGCTGAGATGGTAGTAGGTGTCATAGCCGGTGCCGTTCCAGATGAGAACCTGGTCACTGGTGCCGCTGCTGAGGCCGCCGGAGGGGAATTGTGATACGGGCAGCAGTGTGCCAAGCAACTGATGCTGGCGCAGGACGAAGCGCGCACCGACGAGACCCGCTGGGAGGGTGGTGCTGGTGTTGCTGCTGGCGGTGAGCACAATGGTGAGAGTGATATAACCACTGTTGTCGAGGTCGATGTCAAAGCGGTGGCCCTGCTCGGTGCCGTCGATGATTTCGAGGTAGGTGGGGTGGGCGGGATCGAGTGTGCCATCCAGCAGGGGGCTGGTGAGCGTGAGGGTGTTGGTGTCAACGGCGCTGATCTGTCCGCTGCCGATTGTAGGGCGCAGAAAATTCGCCGCATAGGTCTGGAGTTTGCCTGCCATGCTGTGACGGCTCCAGCCGATGGGCAGGGTGCGCGAGGAATTGCCAGAGGGCGTGTGACTGACGGCGAGACGGGTGAAGCCGAGGTCGGCGCTGGTGCCCGGATGGCTGCTGACGTCCGCAAAGAGGACGGTTTCGGTGCCGTCATTATTGTCGAGGATGCTGGGGCTTTGGGATGAAGGGGTCCAGGAAGCGGAATCCAGGAGTGAGCTGGTGACTTCGAGATTGTAGGTGAGGTCACGCAGGCCGACGGGGCGGATGAAGCTGAAATTGACGCTGCCATCACCTTGCTCAGTGATTTGTGGCACGGCAGGGGCGGCGAGATGACGGAAGCTGATGGGGGCGCCGTTGGTGGGGGCAAGGCCCAGGGCAAACTCCAGCAGATCGTCGTAGAGATCGCCGTCGAGGTTGCTATGGGGCGTGTCGCCAGCACCGACGAAGCGTTGGATGAACTGCCAGGCGTTGAGGTTGACGGGATAGGGACTGGTAAGACCGCCGAACTGGGCGTCATTCATGTCGATGACGGCGGGGACGCCGTCGTGGTCGGCGTCGGTGGCATTGCTGGCGGGAATGTCGGCGCTGGTGATGCGACCGTCGCCATCGGTGTCCCAGATGCCGTGGCCGATGTCGTTGATGTCATTGATGCCGTTGTTGTCGCTGTCGATGTCGAGGTAATCAGCGATGAGGTCGGCGGGGGTGTCGGTATCCACCGGTGGTGGATCGTCGTGGTCACCTGGGATGGTGTCGTCGCCATCAACGCTGGAGATGATGCCGTCGCCATCAAGGTCGCTGCCTTCAGCGACGCCATTGTCATCGGTGTCGAGCATGCCTGGCTGGCCGCTTTCAAAGAGGTCACTGAGGGTGTCGGTATCACTGTCGAGATCCAGAAAATCGGGGGCGCCGTCATCATCGCTGTCGGGCGGCGTGAGCACGGTGGCGATGTCATGGCGGCCGTTGCCATCGCTGTCGGTGCCACCGGCTTCGCGCACGTCGTTGAGGCCGTCATTGTCGCTGTCGAGATCGCGGAAGTCGGGAACGAAGTCGGCATCGGTGTCGGCGAGGCCGGAACTGCCGCCACGTTCGTAACTGTCAGCGATGCCGTCGTTATCGCTGTCGAGATCGAGCATGTCGGCGTAACCGTCGCTGTCGGTGTCGATGTTGCCGTTGTCTTCGCTGAGGTTGTCGATGCCATCGTCATCGGCGTCAGAATCGGCCCAGTCTTGCGTGCCGTCGCTGTCGAAGTCGCTCCAGTTGGGGCCGAATTCGGAGGTGTTGCCGTCGCTGTCGATGGCGGTGGCGGTGATGGGGTCGGCGGTGCTGAGCTGATGGCCGATGAAGTCCTGCCAGGCGAAGAGGGCCGCTGCGCTGGGGGTGATGGTGCCGGAGAAGAGGCCGCTGGCGTTGGTGGTGAGAGTGCCGAGATAGACGCGGCCTTCACCGTGAGTCGCGTTGTAGGCGTCACCGAGCAGCACGGGGCCGTTGCGCGCGGCACTGGCGGGTGCGGTGTCAGCGGCGAAAAGTTCGACGCTGGTGTCGGCAAAGGTGGCGCTGCCAGCGGGATCGTTGCCGACGTAGCCGCTGAGCGTGATGACATTGTCGGAGATCGCGACGCTGGTGATGACGGGGTAGTCCATGCCGTGGTTGGGCTGGTCGCTGGACTTGATGCCGTCATTGACGGCCCCGTCGGTGGCGGCACCACCTTCACCGTTGAGGAAGATGCCTTTGTCACCGCTGCCGGAGATGCTGTTCTGCGTGAGCCTGAAGCTGGACGGCGGCAGATAAGTGGCCGCATCAAACTGCAGGAAGACACCCAGATGGAGGTTGGCGCGGATGATGTTGTGACTGACCTCGGTGCCGAAGCCGCCGTTGCTGGAGCCGATGCCGCCGCCGTTGTTGCGGCTGGTGTTTTCGGTGATGGTCGTGGTGAGGCTGCCGGGACTGCCACCTGACTGCTGCGGATAACCGGCGACGATGCCGCCCTCGCTGCTGCCATACGTCAAATTATGCTGCACCAGGAAAGTGCCGGACGGTGGGATGCCGTCCAAGACTTCACGGAAGGAGATGCCGCGGTAGCCGGCGGCTTGGATTTCGTTTTCTTCGATGGTGATGCTTTGCGTGGTCGGCTGGGTGGGGCTGCCGGAATCGATGAGGATGCCGCTAGAGCTGACGAAGCCGATCAAGTTGCGCCGGATGATGAGATTGCTCACGTCGTCGGTGCCGGCGCTGAGCAGGATGCCGTTGCTGCTGGCACCGCTGGTTGGTGCGGTGGTGAAGTTGGTGGCGCTGGTGCCGAGCACGTTGCCTTCGATGAGGATGTCGGCGAGGGGGGAGCCTTCGGCAGTGGCGAGGTCGATGTCCTGCTCGAAGCCGTGGATCGCCAGCCCTTGAATGGTGACGCTGCTGCTGCGGATCTGCAGACCGCTGCCGTTGATGTCGTGCGTGTCGGCGATTTCCACTTCCGGGCCGTTGAGCTGCGGCAGATCGAATTCATCACTGCTGTTCTCGATGCCGTCAGCCCCCGTGCCGACGGTGCCACCAGAGCCGAGCGTGATGTCGTTGGTGTTGCCACCCAAGGTTGACTGCGTGGTGCCGTCGATAAACACCGGCGTAGTGATGGCTGGTAGCGGCGTGAGTGGTGTGATGACAGCGACACCGTCGGTGAGCATGTTCGAAGGGATTTGAAAGGTGATGGTCTTGGGTTCTGGGGAGGCGTTGGCATGCAGGATGATATCACGCAGTGAACCTGGGCCGCTGTCGGCGGTGGTCAGCACGCGGTAGTCTCTGATGTATGTCACGGTCGCGGCGACGGTCGCTTTGGCCGTCGTGTAGGCGTCAGGATTCTGCAAATTGTAGGTGGGCGTGAAGACCGCCTGGTTGGTAATGACCGTGCCTGCGGGGTAGCCGGGGCGCACGCGGGCGTCGAACTGGAAGACAATGAAAGTGCCTGGAGCGGTGGTGTCTGGTGCGGTGAAGTCGAGCACATCGCCGCTGAAGTTATGGTCGCCAGCCGAAGCAAAATTGACGAGGAGTGAGCCGGGCACGAAATCGAGTTGCTCTGGCAGCGCATCATAGACGCGCATGTATTGTGGCACCGGGGCATCGTTGCCCACTTCGATCCAGTAGTGGATAATGTCGCCACCATTGACCGAGGGGGAGTCTCCCGTGCGTTCTGGAGTGAAGGTTTGCCAGATGCCAGGGTTGAGCTGGGAGGTGCTGACGTTATGACTCGTGGTCGCGCCGATGCCGCCGCTGACGCTGGCGTAGAGATTGTTTGCGATGGCGACGCCATCCTCGACGTCGCTGTTCATGCGTGTCCAGATTTCCAGCGTGCCCTGGTCGTCACCACTGGCGGGGTTGCCGTCATCCGGTGCCAGGGAGGCGATGGTAAAGCGCAGCAGGCCGCCGCTGCCATCATCGTTGGGGTAGAGGGGCGTGCCGTCATCTTCGGGACTCTGGCCATCCGTGAGCGGTGCGGCCAGGCCTTCGTAGAACATCAGGTCAGGGATGGTATCCACGACCTCCACATTTTCTGCGGCGGAGCCGGAGGCATTGCGGTACTGCAGGATCCATTTCACAAAACCGGCACGGGTGTGATCCACGACAAAGCTTTTCGACACCAGGAGGCTGACATTGCTGCCGATCTGGGTGATGGTATCCGCAGACTCCACCAGCGAGGTGTTGGAGGTGCCGCCGAGCGTGGAGCTGGTGCCGGAGAGTGCGCGGACGTAGAGATTCAAGCCTTCAAGCGCGGGTTGGTCCGGGATGAAGACATTGAGGGCAAGACTGCTCTGGTTGTTGATTTGAAAGCCTTGAGTGCTGGCCGGATTGCGCCGCAAGCGCAGGGCCGTGGTGTTTGCAGGCAGGTTCGTCGTGCTCTCCGCGAGGTAACCACTGCGGTCCGTGGCCTGGAGTGTGACGGCGGTCCATGTGGCGCTGAGAGGTGCTGAAAAAGCGGTGGCATCAACTGACGCTTCCACGATCACATCGTCCGCCGACTGGCTGGTGTAAGCCTTGAGATAATCCGGGGTGAACTGGCTGCCGCCGCTGCCATTGGCGGGGACGCGCATGACGAGGTAGTAACCATTCGCTGGTGCGTTGCCGTTGTTCGTCGCGGTGCTGACGAAAGTAAGCGCGGAGTTGGTCGGCCAGACGGATGGACCGGAGGCCGCCGCGATGACCGAAGCGGCCTCCAGCACGGTGACGCTGGTGGTGGCGGTGTAATTGGATGGACTGTGCCTTGCGGCCGACACGGCATTGTCAGCACCGCGGGCGGAGAGGTCATTGCGCCGTGCTTCCGCCACAAAGGTAAGCTGGGTGCCGGCCGGGACGGTGTTTTTGATCGGTGCGGTGAGCCGCAGTCGGTAGATATCGACAATGTTGTCGGCGTCCTGCACACCGCTGAGACGCTGGCCCCAGCCATTCGGCGGCTGGATGCCGGTTGGGATTTCCCACCAGGCCATGCAAGCTGGATCATCCGCGCTGGTGGCTGCTGCTGCTGCCACTGGATCTGGCGGATGAAAAATAATGCCGGTGACTTCCTGCTCTTCAGGCACGCTATAACCCTCGGTGATGACCTGGCCGGTGACCGCACCGAGATCGATCTGATCGCGCATGCTGAAAAAGTTCACCACCCAGCGGCCGTCCACATACTGGCTCGCGAGGTTGCGGTTCCCCGGCACGATGTCGATCTGCACGCTGCTGCCGGCTTGATACGCGATTTGCGCCGCTTGGGCGGCCACCTTCGGGAAGCTGCGGCTTTCTTTGTAGATCGTCATGCCGGCGGATTCGCCCGCATCGTGCAGTGCGCCGGCAGGATTGGTAAAGGTCTCATAGGTCCAGTTATGACTGCGGATCATTTCAAAGGCGGTGCCTTCTTCCCGCTCCGGCACGCCCGAGGTGCCATCGGCCATGCGCCACTGTGCCGTGGCTTGGTGGCCGGACCCGGCACGGTCATTGTCTTTGATGATGAGCATGCGTCCACCACCGCCGACGAGTGCGTTGGGATCGTCATCATCGGGCACCGGGGTGAACCATTCAGCAGGGATGAGGTTTCTCACCGTAATCGGCTTCCATGCCGGATGTGGCGACACAGCGTTGTGGTCGAAGCCAGCCTCGTTCGGCAGCGGGGCGGTGCCGGTGCTGTCCTTATAGGCACGGGTGATGGAACCTTTGTTGCTCCAGCCGAGGAATTCGACCCCCGCAGGGACCGTCACCGCAGTGTAACTGTGATCCAGATTCACCGTATGGGAACCTGCCTGACCGGACGGCAGCCAACTGGAGAAATACTCCCCCGCACGCAGTGATCCCGTGTCGATGTAATACTCCGGCGGCCCTGGCCACGGTCCGCCGGTAAACTCAGTGCCGGTCATGTTGCGGTGCGTGTAATAGGTCGAAAAATGGCGCAGCGTGAGGATGCTGATGTTCGTCGTGATGCTGGAGTTCACCGCGATCGGCGGCGTGCTCCCTGCATACTGAATCTGCGTGGTGACGGTCTGTCCGTTGGTCGCCGCAGAGGGGATGTCAAAGGTGAGCGAGGCCCGGCTGGTGTAGCTGGCGTAGGAGATGCGGTGAAAGTTGATCACGATCGGGCTGGTGATTGCCGCGTTCACTGCATTGGGCTGGGAGGTGATCTCCACCGGGTAATCGGTTGCGCTGCCATAGGTGGTGGTGCTCAGCGCTTTGAAGATCGGTGCAGCCGTGCCGTGATACGCCTGCAGCGTCACCGTGACTTCTTCCGCATCGCCCGCATTGGCACTGCCTTCGAGCGGATTGTAAAAGCCGACCTGTTGCACGATACCCGTCGCGCCGGGGAGCACGTTGGCCGGAGTGGAGGTGCGGTATTGGGTAAAGCCCTGCACGGAGACCACCGGCACTGTCACGGATGTTTGTGTGCGGGTGCTGCGCCCGCTGACACCGGTGACTGCCGCCGCTGGCGCGAGGCCATGCTCCAGACGCGCACGGGCGGCGATGGTCTTGCCATTGATGTAGCCCTTGGGCACCTGCAGCGTCACGGGGATCGTGCCATTGAAGCCGCTGGGCAGATCCGCCAGCGTCCACACCAGCTCGCCGCTCACCGCTCCCGCTGCCGGGCCGACGGCCTGCTCACCTGCTGGCGCATTGGCCGCCGAGACGAGGGTCAGCGGGCGGTACTTGCGGATGCCGCTGCCGTAATCCGCTTCCGCATCCTGGGCCAGGCCATCATCTGGCGCCACGGCATTGCCCAGGGCATCCAGGCCATTGATGTCGGTGAGTGAAAACCTGACCACGGGCGCTTTGCTCACCGCGCCATTGGAGGCAATGCTGATGTTGAAGTTGATGGTGCTGCCGGAATTCACCGTGGCCGCCGCCGGCGTGATGCTGAACTGCGTGATGCCCTCCGACTCTCCCACCGCACGCCAGGAGAGCAGTCTGGCACCCGCGACGCCGCCAACCCCAGGCGTGCCGGTGTGCGTGACCGTCCAGCGCAGCTTGAGGCTCACGTTCGTGGCGGGAACCCCGGTCAGGTCGATGCTGTTGAAGCCGCTGGTGAGATTATTCCGCGTGAGCAGCACCTGTCCCGTGCTGCTGAGCACTTCCAGCGTGTTGGCGCTGACGTTGTTGAGCTGCCCCAGCTCCACATCCGCGAAAGTCCAGCGTGTGAACGTCCCGCCGCTGGGCTGTTGCAGCGTAAAAACTCCTGAAACGGCAGTCGCGTTCGTCGCGGTGGCACCCAGATAGCCGCCGAAGTTCGTTAAGCCAGTCGTTGCCGCGAGATCGACGCCGCCGTTGTCGGTAAAGCTGTCGCTGTAAGTGTAGGCATCATTGTAGGGGCCGGTTTGTGCCGCCGCCTGGTTCGGGAGGAGCAACAGCAGCAGACTAAGGGCAATGAAAAGAGACTTGGGGGTCATAGGCGCGAAATTCGTGAACCAAGAACTTTGGTGCACAAATCCAGCGCTCGCTGCCCCCTCAAATGAGGGTAAAGCAACCTCCAGGTCCGCCAGTCACGGCGGTGTGTTAATTTAGCGGCGGAACAGCCAGGTGTTTTCCTCCACTGAATCGGTGCGGAAGCCCAGGGCGTGGAGGTTGCGGACGATGCCCTCAACCACCTCCGCGCCGATGATCGCAGGATGCAGTTCGATGATGATCTTGGTGACGCTGGCAGGCAGTTGCGTGAAATCGAGCTGTTCCTCGGCACCTTCGATGTCGCAGATGAGCGCCGTGGGTGGCTCAGGGAGCATGGCCACTAGGCTGCGCAGGCTGTGCGCCGGCACGGTGATTTGGTTCTCAGCTGCGGAACGGGTGACGATGGAGTTCTCCCAGAACTCACCGCCGATATCGAGCCGCAACTGCCCGTCCGCCGCCGCCGCCGCTGCATGCACCACCTGCGGCTTGAGGTAGTTAAGCGCGTAATTGCGGCACATCATCTCGATGGTGCGCGGATTGGCCTCCACCGTGAGATGATGACGCACGCCGATGATTTTGCGGCAGTAAAGGCCGATGTAGCCGATGGCACCACCGAGCTCGAGCACCACATCATGGCAGGACAGGCAGCGGCGGGCCAGCAGGCGCTCCTGGTACTCGTAGCGTCCCTGCAAGATGTGGTTTTTCATCAGTGAGGACAGGGCGCTGATGTCGAGCTTGATGCCGTGAAGACTGGCTTCCTTGCACGCTGGCAGCGTGAACTTGAAGTACCAACGAGTACGGAAATCCTCCCAGAAGGAGGCGAGAGATGGCAGGGCAATAGTCATAATGGGTGTGGGTTAGGCGGCGAGCGCGTGGGTGGAATCGGGAGAAACTGCGGCGGCATGGACGGCGACGGCACGCGCCATGAGGCGGTGAATGTGCGGGATGTGCGTGATGCTAGCGGGCACGTCTGGCGTGCTGCTGAACAAGGTGGCGTAGCTCTGCGGATCATGCGGATGGTAGCCGTGCATGGCGCGGATGGGGCGCTCACCCATGTGGCTGGGGACGATGAGCACGCCCTCTTGCACCAGGAAAATCGTTTCGCCGAAGCGGCCATCATCAAACTGGGCGCGCAAGGTTTTCAGCTCGTACTCCGGCATGATGCGGCCTTCCGGCACCTGGTTGAGCACGGCGATGATGCGGTCACGCGCCTCGACATTGAAGTACCAAAAGCGCGCCATCGTGCTGTCATAGACCACGTTGTAGTCGGTGCCGATGCGAAGACCCAGTGCGTCAATTTTTGCGCGCAGATCGAGGTGCTGATCGCAGTTCGCCATGCCGTGGTCGCTGAAGACATGCAGATTGACCTCGGTGTAATGCTCTTGCGCCGTTGCTACCGTTTGCGCGACCCAGGCTTCATATTCGGCGAGCTTCACGTCGATGTCAGGCGACTGGTTGCCGACCCGGTGCAGCAGCCCGTCGAGCCCGGCCCAGTATTGGAAGGCAAAGGTGATCTTTTCAGACTCGATGGCCTGGATGAGGCCGTCGCGGTTGGCTTCCTCACTCACGGCGGTGTCGGTGACGAAGTAGGGCACCTTGTTTGCGACGAGTGAGTCGAAGATGTTCGGGCCACGATTCATGCCATTGGGCTGCAACGGGCTTTTCTTCTCGGTGAAGTCGTAGAGATGAATGTGCTGGAAGGGGATGTTGTAGAGATCGAAGTAGCCGCTGAAGCCGAGGCGTGATTTGACGAACTTGGTGAGCCAGCGCCGCACGATGCGGCGGCTGGTGAGCGCCTGGGGCAGCCAGCGGAGCCAGCGCAGACTGCGGAAGGGCGAGTTTTGCGGATCGTGGATGAAGTAGCACCAGTTATGATGCTCATCCGGCCAGTGACCGCTGAGAATGCTGGGCACGCAGGTGCTGCTGTAACCGAAGACGCTTTCCAGACGGCGACGATGCGGGGCGAGGCCGTGCAGGAACTGCGGGCGGTCTTTGATGATCTCCCACCCGCAGGCGTCGATCATGATGAACAAATCAAGTCGTGGTTTCATGCGCGGATGATGTCGAGGACGCGATGCAGGCGGGTGAGTTCGATGAGCTGGGTGACAGCGGCGGTGGGATTGAGGATCTTGAGGATGCCACCGCGTGCGCGCATGCTTTTGTTTACGCCGATGAGCACACCGAGGCCGGAGCTGTCGATGAAGCGGGTGTTGGACATGTCGATGCAGGCTTCCTCGTGAGTGTCGCGGATTTCCTTGGACAGGCGGTCGCGCCAGAGGCGTGCGGTGGCGGCGCAGAGTTCAGCGGGGGCGACCAGTTGAACGGATGAGAGCGTGGTGGTCATGAGCATGGGTGTGGTGTGTGTTGTGGCATGATGCTGAATGAAACGGCGGAGGCCGTTGCGGGACGCAGCATCAAAAATCGTGGCAGGCAGTGCAGCAGGATGCGCAGATCGAGCCGCAGGGAGGGCTTCATGGCGTAGCTGGCACTGTGGGCGAACGCGGACTCCGAATCATCGATGTCGTCGTGCATGACGTCGGCCAGCGTGAAGACACCGGCGGGCGCGTGCAGCCAGAGGCGCTCGAATTCATCCTTGAGCAAGGTGGCGCGCACCGGGCAGAGCGGACGATTGCCGACGAGATGCAGAGCGCCGCATACGACGTGCCAAAGCTCGGGCCAGCGTGCGAACAGGCCGGGCGCATGATTGAGCGCATGCAGCGTGATCGTTGAGTCAAAGTAGTCGTCATCAGGTGCTGGCAGCCGCACGACCTGCCGGCTTGAAAAGATCGAACTGCCTTTAAGACAGGACCATGCGGCACACAGCAGTGCCAACGGCGCAGTGATGAGCATGAGGAGCAAGGCGAACAGCCGTGTCAGCCAGCCGCAGCGCACTTCAGCACCGGATTGCGGCTGCAAGCTGCTGAGCAAAAACTCATCCGTGATTTCGACCTGCGAGCCGGTAAGCCAGTTGTCGAGACCTTTGCCCCAAGCGAAGGAATGCGAGACCTCGGTCATCGCGCCCACATAAGTGTCCGGGCCGATCCAACTGCCGCTGACGCACGCATGATGATCGATGCAGGCAGCGCTCTCGATGATGGAGCCAGCAAGAATCTGCGCATGATCAGCCACGACGACGTCAGGGCCGATCCAGGCCGGGCCGTCGATGCGGGCGGTCATGGCGATGCGTGCGCGGGTGCTGACATGCACCGCCGGGGCGATCTCGCGCATGGTGAGCCGCGTGTCATCGTCCACGTCCCTGAGCTGCCGCAGCAAGGTATCAAACAACGTCGCACCGCCGGCCCAGAGCGGCTGGGAAGGTGAATTTGGCAGAGTATCGAGTGTGATGATGAGCGGATGCCATGCGGCTTGATCGCCAGTGATGAATTGTGCGCGTGCTGCGTCGGCAGCAGGCTCTTGTTTGACCGGAATGACGCTGATGGCGAGGCCATGCTGGTCGCCCTGCTCGATAGCATGACGGATTTCCTCCGGGCGATCAGCGGCGAGGATGGTGACGTGTTTCTCACCGGTGGTGGCAAGATGTTCGAGCCAGAGATCGAGGAGCGTGCGGCCCAGCACGGGCAGCAGTGCGAGTGGTTGCCTGCGGCGGGCGAAGGCGGCGGCATGGCGATGATCAGGACAGATGATGAGTGCTTTCATAAAGCTACATGCCTTTGCCCAGCAGGATGGCGGGGACGGTTTTGATGAGGATCCACAAGTCGCGCCGCAGTGAGTGGCTTTCGATGTAGCGGACATCGAGCGAGACCTGCTCGTCGAAGTCGATGTTGTTCCGGTCGCCGATCTCCCAGAAGCCACCGCTGCGTTCACCCACCTGCCAGAGGCAGGTGATGCCTGGCTTCACCTGCAGGCGGCGGCGGTCGTTCACGGAGTAAAGCGCAACTTCACGCGGCAGTGAGGGACGCGGACCGACGATGGACATGTCACCACGCAGGACATTGAAGAACTGCGGCAGTTCGTCGATGGAGGCCTTGCGGATGAAGCGACCGATGGCGGTGATGCGCGGATCATGCTTCATCTTGAAAGTCACACCCTGCGATTTTTCATTTTGCGCGAGGAGCGCCTGGAGTTTCGCCTCCGCATCGACGCACATGGAGCGGAACTTGAGCATCTCAAACTCACGACCGAGCAGACCAACGCGCTTCTGCTTGAAAAACACCGGCCCGCCATCTCGACGCACGAGCAACGCGATGATGAGCATCATCGGCGCGGCGAGCAGAATGGCGACGAGACTGACGGCGATGTCGAAAAAGCGCTTCACCGCTTGTGTGCCGTGCAAAACAACGAGCCAGCTCCAGCGCTTCAATTGCATGAGCGCCCGCAAACGACGGCTGCCCAAAAAGCTCTGTGCCTTGATGAGGCGGAGCGCGTGGCGTTCGGCGATGTGAAGTGCGTTAGTCATTACACACGCAGTCTAACTGCCTCGCTCAAGCTGTAACTCCCCGCAACTGGGGGCGAGTTGCTTGGCTCTCCAGAGCCGAGTTTTGCGTGTCCGTGACGCCCCCGGTCTCGCCTCTGGAGAGGCAAGCTACTTGGGTGCGCTCAAACATGCTTTCGAGATCGGCGATGTAGGTAGGAAAATCGTAGCGTTCACTCACGAGTTTCAAACCGTTCTCGCCAAGCTCTTTTGCTTTTGCCTTGTCTTGCAGCAGATCATCGAGACGTGACGCGAAGGCAGCGCGATCCATCCATGGCACGAGATGGCCGTTGTGACCGTCAATGAGCCAGTCCTTGATGCCACCGGCATCGAACGCAACGACTGGCAACGCATAGCGCATGACTTCGAGGCCGATGGTGGCGATGGGCTCGGGCCACACGCTGCTGAGCGCGACGACGCTGCACTCGCGGTAGTAGGCCTTCAATTCCTCCTGCGGGATGAAGCCTTTGAAGTGAACACGATCAGCGAGACCGAGCTTGCGGCTGAGTTCTTCGCAGTACGCCTTGTGATTGCCGTCGCCGAGGATGATGCACTCAAACTTCGATTTCACCTTCGCAAGTGATTCGAGCAGCACATCGACACCCTTGCCACGGATGATCTGACCCGCATAGAGGATGAGATTGCGGTCACTGAAACTGCTGCGCAGTTCAGGATCGCCCATGCGCGGCACCGGGGCATGAATCTCGATGCGATTCGCGTCGAAGCCGTTCTTTAGCAGTTCATCGCGCATGTAACGCGTGACGACGACCATGCGGTGAAAGCGGCGGTTGAGAGCGATCTCACGCTGCTTGGCGCGATAGCTGACCCATTTGAGCGGAAAGCCACCGCTGTTGTTTTTTACCACGCATGCGCCGCAGCCCAGCACGCAGTACAGCGAGGCGGCACGCGTGCAAATCTGGCGTGAGAAGTAGTGATACTTGTAGCTGCGCATGCAGTAGATGTCGTGGTCATGCACCATGCGCGCGAGCGGCACACCGCTGTCCACCAGCGTCTGAATCACGTCGAGATCGGCCATCTTGTGAACATAGACGACATCCGGCTGAAATTTCGCCAGCGCCTCGCGTGTGCGGCTGATGGCGTCACCATTGAGCGCAAAGCGTTCCACGAACGTGCGACTCCAGCCGTCTTCATTTTTGCCCGTTCCAGGCCCGTGCAAGATGCCAATATGATGCCCACGTCCGGCAAGTTCCGTCGCGGTGATGAAAGCATTGGCTTCAGCGCCGGCGAGTGAGCCGAAGCGTTCATGGACATAGAGGATGTTCATTCAAAGTGGAGGTGCGTGGTTTAAAGGCATTTCAAATTTGCCTTGGTGCGGATTACTGCACCCTCCCATTTATTTGTATTCGGTCACCCCCCTCAGTTGCGGGAAGTGCCATGCTTGGCGACACGCAACGCACTACCCAAATAAATTGTTGGAATAACGCCGGTGCATCGAATGCGCTTCCTTGTAGATCAAGAAAGTGGAGGCGAGGGGAGTTGAACCCCTGTCCGAATAACCGTTGCCCGTAGCGTCTCCATGCTCAGTCTCATGTTTGGTCTCGGCGGGAGGCGGCTTGAGACAGCCTACTCTTCACCCAGCGTCCTGTTGTATCTCGTTTGTGACCCGGTCGCCCGGCCAACAAACCAGCCTGGTAGTGGCATCATTCAGGCTACCAGACATTGCCTGAAGGATGTCGCGGGGCTTAAGCCGCGAGTGCTAGCTCGTTAGAGTTTGCATTTATGTTTTTGATCCGGTTATTAACGAGGCCAACGAATCATCCTCGGCATGCAGCTCCGAACTCAGGCTACCCGTCGAAACCAGTACGCCCCCGTTTTGGAGAGGGCGGAGAGTAAGGGCGGCGGTGGAAAGCGCAAGCGATGCTTCGCCTTGTCTCTTGCTCCACGCCTTCAGCCTGCCATCTTCGCGGCCCTCATGCCTGCCCATCTGACCCTCCACGACACGCTGACCCGTACCGACCGCGAAGTGACGCCGCTCGACGGCAAGACGCTGCGTTTCTACTGCTGCGGCCCCACGGTCTATGGTCCGGCGCACATTGGCAATTTCCGCACCTTCGTGGCCCAGGATGTGATGCGGCGTGTCGTCGAGGCCTCCGGCACCCCGACGCTGCATGTGCGCAACATCACCGATGTGGATGACAAAACGATTCGCGACTCACTGAAGGCCGGGCAGAGCCTCATTGATTTCACCCAGGGCTGGACGGCGAAGTTTCATGCGGATTGCGATGCTCTAAATCTCCAGCGTCCGCACATTGAGCCGAGTGCGGTCGCGCATATTCCGCAGCAGATCGCGATGATTGAGAAACTCATCGCCAATGGCCACGCTTACGCAGCTGCGGACGGCAGCGTGTATTTCCGCGTCGCATCATTCAAGGACTACGGCAAGCTCAGCCACCTCGAAGACCGCGAGCTGCGCCTCGGGGCCAGCGAGGCGTCCAGCGCGACCGACAGCGACGAGTACACGAAGGATTCGCTCACTGACTTCGCGCTGTGGAAGGCCCGCAAGCCCGAGGACGGCGACAATTTCTGGCCCAGCCCGTGGGGCGAGGGCCGTCCCGGCTGGCATCTCGAATGCAGCGCGATGATTCTCGAATACCTCGGTGAGGACTTCGATCTGCACAGCGGCGGAGTGGATTTGATCTTTCCGCATCACGAAAACGAGATCGCGCAGAGCTGCTGCAGCACGCATGGCAAATTTGCGCATCACTGGATGCACGTGGCGCATCTCATGGTCGATGGCGGCAAGATGAGCAAGAGCATCGGCAACCTCTACACACTCGAAGATCTCGCCAAACGGGGCTATTCCGCCGCTGAAGTCCGTTACGTGCTCATTTCCGGTCACTACAGCACTCCGCTGAACTTCACCATGCACAGCCTCGATTCGGCAAGGCAGGCATTGCAGAAGCTGGCGAAAGCCGACAAGGCGCTTGATCGTGGTTCAGCCCTGTTGCCAACAAACCCTGGGCCGTTTGCCGAAGCGTGGGAGACGTTGTTGAAGGATCTGAACGTTCCTGGTGCCCTCGGTGCCATTTTCGGCACCCTGAACAAACTCAAGCCTGCGGCACTCACATCTGATGAAGCAGCCTCTACTCGCGGCGGTCTCCACTTCATGCTGTTAGCCCTTGGTGTCACCCTTCCGCCTGTCGCTGAAGATTCCACCACGGAAGTTCCTGCCGACATCCAGGCGCTAGCGCAACAACGCTGGGATGCCAAACAAGCGAAAGACTGGGCGAAAGCCGACATCTTGCGCAAGGAACTCGATGCCGCCGGCTGGATCATCAAGGACAGCAAGGATGGCTTCGTTGTGCTGGCGAAGTGAGACCGTTGGCGATTTTTTCTACGGTGACGATATAACCTTCGCCCTTGCCAGGATGAGTCATGCCGCGCCATGGTGCTGCCGCATGGATGAGGGCGTGAACCATCAGCAGGCGGACAGCAGCCCGGAGGCGCAAACATTGCGCTACTCCCCTTCGGTTTTGCATGGATTGCCGCGTGCGGGCACCAGTGGCGTCACGCAGGCGTTGCAGCAATGGGAGCCGCCGCCGGCATCCGAGCTTCAAAAGGCGCTGCCGCAGTATGAGAACATCAGCTTCCTGGCCCGTGGTGGCATGGGCGCAGTGTATAAGGGCGTGCAGAAGACGCTCAACCGCACGGTCGCGATCAAGATCCTGCCCGCCGGCATGATGAAGGAGGACCTGCACTTTGTGGGGCGCTTTCACCGCGAGGCGCAGGCCATGGCCGCGCTCTCCCACCCCAACATCGTGACGGTGCATGAGGCAGGCGAAACGGCTGACGGACTGCTGTACTTCACCATGGAGCACGTCGCTGGCACGGATGTGGCCGAGATGCTGACGCAGCAAGGCCGGCTGCCGCCGAAAGAGGCGCTGCGCATCGCCGACGCGGTGTGCGCCGCGCTGCAATGCGCGCACGCCCGCGGTATCATCCACCGCGACATCAAGCCCTCGAACGTGCTGATCAACGAGCAGGGCACGGTCAAAGTGGCGGATTTTGGCCTGGCAAAAGTCATCGCCGCCGACGGCTGTTTCACGCAGAGCATGGCGGCCGTGGGCACACCCGACTACGCATCGCCGGAGGCGTTCATCCAGGGTATTGAGATGGATGAACGCGCCGACATCTATTCGCTGGGTGTGATGCTCTACAAGATGATCACAGGCCATCTGCCCCGTGGCCGCTTTGATGCTCCCTCCGGCGAGATACGCGGCATCGACCGCAGAGTGGACCGGATCATCGACAAAGCGATGCAGGCGGACCGTGACAAGCGCTACAAGTCAGCGCAGGAGATGAGGCTGGACGTGGACCGCGTTCTCGGCGTCTCGATGGCCCAGATGGAGATCGCAGCCGTGCCGGGCAGCATGCCGAAGGTGACGGCACCAGCCCCGCGCAGGACGACGCTCTGGACCAGCGTGGCAGGAATCACTGTGATGCTCGTCATGGGTGGTTTGTGGTGGAGCCAGGCCGATTCCTCGCAGCAGAAAACATCTTTGTCCCAGACCACGCCACTCCCGTCCTGGCAGGATGCCTTTGTTGAACTGCCGCTCAAAGAAGTGATCGCGACAACACCGCACAGCGCGCATGGCTATCGGCTACCGGACAACAATCACTGGTACATCCCGCCGCAATCCATGCGCTCAGGCGCCCTGCGGGTGCGTGCGACGAGTTCGCCCGTTCACTTCGCCTCGCTCTGCCTCTTTCTCGATGACGGCAACGTGTACCGCTTTCGTTTTCGGCCGCAGCAAAAGGAGTGGGTGATGAGCTACGGCAGGCCTGGCAAGGATGAACGCAACACCTTCAGCATGCCCGGCCCCACAGGCACCGACGGACAACTGCATGAGATCATTCTGGCCCGCTCGGGCGGACGCTTGCGCGTGCTGGTGGATGGGGCGGTGCTGCATGAGGAGGCAGACGCCAATCCAGTGCCAGGGAGATTTGCCCTGGACCTCTACGCGACTGCCGAGGTGTCGGTGGACACGGTTCAGTATGTGAATCTCGATGGCGTCGCCGAACCTCAGGCCAACGAGTTCATTCATCCTTTGAAAGCATTGAAGACCTCCGATTGATTCGTCTTCACCGCCGAGTACTAATCACCCCACCCAACCATGAAACACATCGCCCTCCTCCTCGCCCTCACGCTTTCCACACTCCACGCCGAAGACTGGACACCGGAAGCCGGCTTCACCTCGCTCTTCAACGGCAAAGACCTCACCGGCTGGTGCTTCCGTGAGAAGACGAAGAAAGACGACCCGAATCCCGGCAAAATTTTGGAGAAGCACGATGGCAAGACCGAGGCGGCGGATGCAGGTCGTTACATCGTCAAGGATGGTGCCATCGCGGTTACTTTCCCAACCGAGGCGGACAAGCTTACAGGCCAGATGTACACCGTGGCCGAGTTTCCGAAGAACTTCGTCCTCAAGCTCGAATTCCGCGCCAGCGTGAACGCCGACAGCGGCGTCTTCATCCGCAAACCCCAGCTTCAATGCCGTGATTATCTCGTCGCCGGCCCTTACACCAAGTTGAAGCAGTACAAGCCGCAGGAGTGGAACCAGATGATCGTCGAGGTGAAGGACGGCGTGGCGCATTGCACCTGCAATGGCGAGGTACTCGATGCCGCGCTCGCACTGCCCGCCACCGGCCCCATCGGCCTTGAA
This sequence comes from Prosthecobacter sp., assembly GCF_046154365.1. GTDB lineage: Bacteria > Verrucomicrobiota > Verrucomicrobiia > Verrucomicrobiales > Verrucomicrobiaceae > Prosthecobacter. The sequence continues at coordinate 50,543 of NZ_JBJXFV010000159.1, read as the reverse complement.
GGTGATCGTGGTGTGATGGAATATCGCCACATTCAGCTCAAAGAGCTGCCGTGAGTGAAGGCGGAGTTTACGGTTGTTTACGTTGTTGACGATGGTTTGACCAAGCCATTGTCAACGCGACAGCCGCAACGACCGTCAACCACTGTAAACCTTCCCCCGCAATGAATCTCCCCATTCGTCCTCGCCGCAATCGTCAGTCTCCGGCCATGCGCGATCTCGTGCGCGAGACAGAGCTGAACCCCGGCCACCTCATCTACCCGCTCTTTCTTCAGGAAGGCGGCGAGAACACGCCGATCGCGTCGATGCCCGGCTGCACGCGTTGGAGCTTGGATGGACTCGTCAAGGAAGCCAGTGAGGCGCATGCGCTGGGGGTTCCGGCGGTGGTGCTGTTTCCGCGCATCCCGGATGAACTCAAAACTCGCGATGCGGCGGCATGTTTTGCGGATGACGGCTTGGTGCCGCGTGCGATCCTTGCATTGAAGGCCGCACATCCGACGCTGACGGTCATCACTGATGTGGCGCTCGATCCTTACAACAGCGACGGGCATGACGGCCTGGTGGCGGATGATGGACGCATCTTGAATGACGAAACCGTGGCCGTGCTGTGTCAGCAGGCACTTTGCCATGCTCGTGCCGGTGCAGACATCGTGGCTCCGAGTGACATGATGGATGGCCGTGTCGCCGCGATTCGTGCCGCGCTCGATGCCGCTGGTTTCCAGGCCGTCTCGATCATGAGTTACACGGCGAAGTATGCCAGCGCCTACTACGGGCCGTTTCGCGGGGCTCTTGACTCGGCACCGAAGGCCGGAGACAAGAAGACGTATCAAATGGACCCAGCGAATGCGCGTGAAGCCTTGCGCGAAGCTGCGCTCGATGAAGCTGAAGGCGCGGACATCCTGATGGTGAAGCCAGCAGGACCGTATCTCGACATCATCGCCAAGATTCGTGCCGCCACCACGCTGCCCATCGCGGCGTATCAGGTCAGCGGGGAGTATTTAATGATCAAATCGGCTTCCGCCGCAGGCTGGCTCGATGAAGCGAAGATTGTGAACGAATCACTCATCGGCATTCGCAGGGCAGGGGCCGACATGATTCTCACTTATTTTGCCAAGCAGTGGGCGACACTACATCGTGGGTAACAGACCGGCGGTCTGTGTCACGCTCCCTTTTTCTGAGTGCTCTTCGACTTGGTACTGCCTGATTTGGAAGGTGTGGCCTTGGCGGAACTGGATTTTTTCGGCGTACTTGGCGCAACGGGTGTTACGGTCGGAGTTGGGGCAGGAACGATGGCTGGAGGAGTGATCGCAGGCGGTGTGGTGGGAGGTGGCGTACCGTCGGCAGTCGCTGCAGGCGAAGGAGCACTCGTCGCAGGAGGCGTCTCGGGCTTCTTGAAAGGCTCGTCCCAAGTGTGCAGCACATAGCCGGATCCGATGCCGCCGATTTCACCGAGCAAGGTCTGGCATTTTTCACGCCATTTGGCGAGATCGGGAGCGGAGCGCTCTTTTTCGGCGGTGCCAGGGAAGATGAGGTAGGTGACTTTGAGATCGCTTTCAGGACGGATGTAGGGCGTGGCCTTGGGGTTGACGGTTTTGGCCATGAGGAGCGAAGCTTCGCCCATCTTGAAGCTGGGGCCGTAGTCGCCGCAGATGGCGGGGTAGATTTTGCCTTCGTGGATGACGGCGGCGTAGTCGCCGATCTGCGGGGTGAACTTGTTCTGATCGCCGTAGCCGCGGAACAGCAGCGAAATGACGACGAAGGGATCTTTTTCGGCGATGAGGCTGCTGCGGGCCTTCATCTCGCTGATTTCGATCTTGAGTGTGCTGATGATGGCGTTGAGTTCGCGATTGCGTGCTGCCCCCAGGCCCTTTTGTGCGAATTCGTCCTGCGCCTTTTTCAAGCGCTCTTCCCATTTGGCGAGCAGTGGATTGGGGTTCTTGGTGGTCTTGGCCCAGGCGTAGCTGGTGAAGGGCTGGTAGTAGTCGGAGAGGTAGATGTATTCGGAGAGCGTGGGCATGCGGTCGCCGTCAGAGCCGTCGGCGACGACATCCATTTCGGACTGGATCAGGAGCGTGCGGCGTTGCGTGGTGGGATGGGTGAGTTCGAGGATGGTCTCGGTGTCGTAGTAGTTGTGACGGTCGAGAATGCGATTGAGACGGGTGAGATCGTTCTGCACACGGCTGGTTTTGTTCTCGTAAAGCTTGTGGTAGAACCCGGAGACCTTTGCGGCGGGCAGCATGGCATTGAGTTCGGGCAGGAGGGCGGGGAGGTGTTTGTTGATGCGGCTGAGTTCGACCATGGTCTGATTCGCCTTGGGCACACGGATGCTGAGTTGGAATTCGGCCTTGTAGGATTCAGGATCGAGCCGTTCGAGGCTGGCAAAGCTGCCCTGCTCGGTGAGGAGGTTGGTTTTGACGGTGATGCCGTTGAACAGCGAAGCGACGTCGATGTCCTTGCGTGCGATGTATTTGTCAGGGAGCGGCGGCTGGACCTCGCGGATGACCTCTTTGGTCACTTCTTTGACTACGGGCACCTCTTTGATCACGTCACGCATCACATCACGCGTGATGATGCGTTCCTTGGTGCTGCGGGCGGATTCGACGATGTCCTGGATGCCTTTTTTGATTTTCCCGGCAAAGGGCGTGAACGGCAGCAGCAGTCCGGTAAGGAGGATGACCAGGAACAGCAGGCGTGTGAAGGAGCTGAAGCAGCCACGTTTTGGCTGCTGCCGCCATTGGGGTGCCGCTGGATCGTTGTTCGTTGCCGTGGAAGATGAGGGAGGTTCCGAGGACATGCGCGTGTAGGAGTTTAACGGCGTTTCAGCGGTAAGGCGGGCGTATCATCCTTCCTCCAGCCGGCCTTCCTTGAGAATGAGACGGCGGTCGCCGCGTTTCGCGAGGGTTTGATCGTGCGTGACGACGATGAGAGTCTTCTTGGCCTCATCGACGACGCTCATGAGCATGTCGATGACGCCAGAACCGGTGGTGGCGTCGAGATTACCGGTGGGTTCGTCGGCGTAGATGATGCCGGGGTTGTTGATGAGCGCCCGGGCGATGGCGACGCGTTGCTGCTCGCCACCGGACAACTCGGTGGGCAGATGCTGGAGACGTTCGCTGAGGCCTACCTTGTCGAGCAGTTCACGGGCACGTGTCTCGGCTTTTTTGCCGCCGATCATGGCGGGGAGGACGACGTTTTCGAGCGCGGTCAGCTCTGGCAGCAGAAAGTAGTGCTGGAAGACGAAGCCCATGACTTGGTTGCGCGTGCGCGCGCGTTCGGCGGCGGCGGCCTTGTACAACGAGCGGCCATGCACCATCACATCGCCAGAGGTGGGTTGTTCGAGACCACCGAGCACATAGAGCAGCGTGGTTTTGCCTGCGCCGGACTGGCCGCAGAGGAAAACTTTCTCACCGGCGGCGACTTCGACGTTCACCCCGCGCAGCACGGGCAGATCGTGACCGGCGAGATGATAGGTGCGATGCACATCGTGTGCGGCGAGTGGGGCGGCTTCCTGGCTCATGAAAATAAAGTGCGGCTACGCTCCGCAGATGCCACCCGGCGTCAAGGTGTGATGCCACCGCGCTGCCGAAGCGCCTCATACATCACGATGCCAGCAGCGGTGGCGAGGTTCAGGCTGCGTGTGCCCTGCATCGGGATGCGCAGGCACCTGGCGGGATCAAGCACTGAGGGAGGAATCCCCCGTGTTTCCGGGCCGAAGACCAGATAGACCTCCGCGGGTGTAAGATCGGCATCCCAATGGTTCATTCCCCCCTGACACTCGATGAAAAAAATGGCGGCGTCCGCATTCGCAGCATCACGCAACTCTTCCCACGACTCCCAGACCCGCACGTCCACCTCCTGCCAGTAGTCCAGTCCGGCCCGTTTCAAATGACGGTCATCCAGGCTGAAGCCCAGCGGTTTGACCAAATGCAGCCGCGCACCGGTAGCGAGGCACAATCGACCGATGGCTCCGGTGTTGTGCGGAATCTCCGGCTGGAACAGGACGACGTGCAGCATGCCACGTCAGTTTTTAAAGACAAAAAACTTCCGGCACACGAAGTTCACCAGCACCGAGGAGGTCAGCATCAAAAGCTGCGCCAACAGGGTGGAGATGCCGTACATCTGGATCAGCATCGGCCCGGTTGAAAGGCCGATCACAAACGCCACCGTGCTGATGAGCGTGAAGTAGAAAAACTCCAGCAGGCGGTGGTGCCGCCCCGGTGTGAAGACCCATTTTGAATTGGTGAAGTAGGCGAACAGGTTGCCAAAAAAGAAGGAGATGAGGTTGTTGTAGGTGCTGTGCAGAGCGCGCACCTCTTTCGGCAGGTCGGAATCTAGCGCTGGCCAGACCCAGATGGAGAGCGCCAGCCAGATGCTCTGGCCCACGATCAGTGACCCCACGCCGCAGATGCCGTATTTCATAAACTGGATCACCGGATGCGTGTCACGCGCGTTCATGCGTGCGAGGATGGTGTGCCAGTCGTTTTCGCGGAAGAATTGGCGTGTTTCTGCAAGGGTTTGAAGCATGCGGAAACCTACCCTCAAAAAAGAAAGCCTGTCTAACGAAGACTTCGTCAGACAGGCTTTCGGGTGAGGCTTGCAGCGGCCGCCTAGTAGTAACGGTAGTTGCCGTTACGGTCGTAATAGCCCTGCTGTTGCTGCTGCTGCGGGGCAGGGTGCCAGCGGCCTTGATTGTCATAGTAGCCCTGCTGCTGGCCTTGCTGGTAACGGCTGTTCTGCTGGTCTCTGGAGTTGCCGAGGGCATTGCCCCCGAGCGCTCCCAGACCCGCACCGATCGCCGCACCTTCCAGGCCGCGGCCACTCTGATTGCCAATGATGCCGCCGACAGCGGCACCGCCAAGGGCACCGAGCACGGAGCCCGTTTGAGCATTAGGACCCGTGGCGCAGGAAACCAGCGACACCGTAGAGAGAAGAGCGAGAAGGGTGGTTTTCATGAAGGTTTGAATGGCGTCGTATTAATAGTAGCGGCGCTGGCGGTCCTTGGAATTGCCGATGGCATTCCCGCCTGCGGCACCGAGTGCGCCGCCGATCAGCGCGCCTTCGAGGCCACGGCCGCTCTGAGAACCAATGATGCCGCCGACGGCAGCACCGCCGAGGCCGCCAATGACGGCTCCTTGTTGAGCGGCAGGGCCGGTGGCGCAGGAAGACAGGGAGGCGGCGGTGAGGATGGTGAGGATGATGTGTTTCATATGATTATGAGTTTAGCAAAGCGGTCAGCTTTGTCGGAGAATAGGCGTGGTTTGTTCACAAAGAAAAGAAAAATCCTGCGCTGAAGTCCCTCCGCTCATCTTTCGCGGGCCGAAGTGTTTTTGGATGCCTGCTGAGCATGGGTTTCTTTAATTGACGCGCATTCAGCCAGCGGTTAGGAACTCAGCCCCTCCTTCCGCCATAACTTTCTATGCATGTGCGTTCCTTTCTCCGTTGCTCTTTTACCGCCGCCCTCCTCAGCCTCGCCGCCTCAACGGTCAAAGCGGAGCAGTTGCCGCTCGACCATCCCTGTGCCGCATTGGTGAAAAAATACCTTGCCGCTGTGGTCCAGCAGGATTGGAAGACCGCTTCAAATCTGCTTGTGTCGGCCTCGTTGGAGCGTCGTCAGCGCGAGACGGTGCAGATTATCAAAACCGCGCCCACCATGACCGATGAGGAAACGATGCTCGCCGGCTACAACGTCAAAGGCGTGGCCGAGTTGGAAAAAATGACGCCGCAGGAGTTTTATCAGGCGGACCGTGAGGCCTGGCACAAAAAGCTCAAGCTCACGCCTGAAGCCACGAAGCGTAAACAGGAGACCCTCAAAATCATCGTGCTCGGCCTCGTCGAAGAAAAAGACAAGGGTTATGTCCACGCCACTGTGCGCACGTCGCAGGAAACGCTCACGGACAAGATCGAGGAGCTGTTCCTCATCTCCTTCGTTCCTGATCCCACTGATCCAAAGGGCTACCTCATCTCGCCCGAGATGAAGGATCGCCCGGTCATTACGCCGCTCGATGGTGCCGCGCCGAAGGAAGACGCCAAGAGCAAGTAAGCTCACAGCAGCGCCCGCAGTTCGGCCAGTCGCACCTTGTCCAGCTCACTGCGTGGAATCGTCGGCAGGCAGATGATCTGCTCCACTTGCTCAAACGGCCGCAGTTCGCGGTTCAGGGCCTCGCGCAAGCGTTCCGCATCGACAGTACCGACCCCGGTGCTCACCAGCACCAGTCTGGCCTCCTTGCGCTCATCCGGCACATCGCAGATGACCGCCGCGCCTTCGCGAAGGCCCAGTTTGAGCCGCAACGCCTCGATGCGCTCTTGAATCGGCTCCAAGGCCACGAGTTCGCCCAAAATCTTCACCGTGTTCGTTTCGCGGCCCGAGAAGCGCAGGAACCGCTGCGTGCCATGCGTCCACAAACTCACACGATCCCTGGTACTCAGCCCCGTTCCGGTGGAAATCGGCTCCCAGCGCCACGTTCCGGCCTCCAGCACGGCATAGCCCTTCGCCAGTGCTTCGCCCCGCACCGTGAGCACGCCTTCATCATCTGTGCGCACATCCCAGATCGGCAGCACCTCCATCTCGCCGTGGCCGTTCATTGCCTGCGCAGCCACCTGGGAGGCCGTTTCCGTCATCCCATACGTTCGACATACCGGCCACCCAAGTGTGCGTGCGGCCTCCTCCAACTCACGGCTCATGGCGCCACCGCCGACCAGCACCACCCGCAGTGACTTCGGCGCACTCAGTTTTGCTGCCACCAGATCAAACACCTGCGTCGGCACCAGGGAGGCCAGTGTGGCTCCGACCTCGCCACATCTCCGCGCAAATGCCGCCGCATCCCACTTTCCTTCCATCCGCGTCACCGCGCTCCCGCTCACAAACGCCCGCGCCAGAATCCCAAACCCACCCACATGATGAATCGGCAGCGCCAGCAGCCAGTGATCGCGCTGCGTGACATCAAAATGCGCGTTCACCGCCCGTGCTGAAGTCAACATCGCCGCTTTCGCTAGCCCCACCCACTTCTGCCGTCCTTCTGAGCCGCTCGTCTGAAAAAAACACCAGCCTGCGGCCCCGAGTTCATCCTGCGCGAATTTCTCCAGCCCCGCCGCCTCATGGCCACGCTCCGACGGCAGCGCAATGTGATTGCCCGCATCGTTCCAGAAGCCGGATGAAATCAAATGAGCCGTCGCCATGGCAGTTGTTCCAACACATCGCCAAAACCAAGACCGCCGCCACTGCGGTCTGCGGTCAAAAATCCGCCATTCGACTTCACCCGCTCAAAAAAATCATCCTTCTCGAACAGATGCTCCGTACACAGCCCGCAGAAATCCAGCGCTTGTCCTTCCGCCACCGCCACCGCTGCTTCATACGCCGCAAACATCTGCCCCAGCGCATGATCCATGGCCGAAGTCATCACCAGCGGCTGTTCGGGATGCTGCGCCGCCACCACCCGCCAGTCACGCCGCGCTGGCTTCACTACGACTGCATCAAAACCATGCGTCCCGTTCTTCCAGCCCTTGTCCAAGGCCAGTTTCACGTCCCAGCGCAGCCGCACCGCCTCCCACGCCCCGGCCTCATACGGAAACGGATCTTCGATGAAATCCAGCGCACGATAGACCCGCAGCGGCATGAACTCGACGAACTTCTCAAACGTCAGTCGGTCCAGCACACCATTGAAATCCACCCGCAGCCGCACGTCCTCCGCCTCAAACACCCGCGCACAGCCTTCCAGAAAGCGAGTCGTCTCGCCGAAGTTCGCATAACCCTTCGCCTTGATTGCCGGCCAGCCTTCCGCCATCACGCGTTGCTGCTGCGGCTCCGTTTCACTCGCAAAGCTCCACGAATAATGACTGCGCGGGATTTTCAGCCCCTCAAACAAGCTCACGCCCGCACGCCGCGCTTCACCATCTATCTCAGCACACCGCAGCGCCATCGCCGTCACCGGTGTCGTCACGCCTTCGCTCAGTAGCCGAAGCTGCTCCTCCACCGGCGCGTCGCCAAACTCCGGCCACGGATGCACGCAGCCGAACCCGTCATTCACCCGGATCAGCGCCCCTGCAAACACCCGGCGCTGCGACGCCGCATTCAGCGCCACGCCGCTGCGCAGCAGGTATTCGTGAACATAGATGGGCCTTTCCATCTTCGACACTCCCATCATCTCGCAACTCCTTCAACGCTTCCTTCTCGTCCTCGAACTCGAACTCGTCCTCGTCCTCGAACTCGAACTCGAACTCGAACTCGATCATGGCGAATGTTTGAGATCACAAGGTGCGTGCTTCAAATGAGCATGCTTTACGCTGGCTCGGAGGTTTCAACGCGAGGTGAAGCGGCAGCATCGAGGACGAGTTCGAGTAGGAGGACGAGGACGATACCGTCGCTCACGGCATCACTTCTCGGGCTTTGACAATCCCCCAGCACATCATCGCCGCAAAGGCCAGCAACTGCATGCCGCTCAGCGCCAGCAGCCGGTTGTGCCCCCGGCTCGGTGGCTCCACAAGCACACGCCAGGCCACGAACAACCCGATCGGCAGCGTCACCAGTGGCAGCGTGAAGGCGCGCTCCCAGCCCTGCGTGAACCAGTAAAATCCCGCCGCATGCGCCGCCACGATCAGCAGCACGATCTCCGCCCGCGCAAATCCCACACCCAGCCGCACCGCCAGCGTCTTCTTGCCCGTCTGCCGGTCCTCATCCACATCGCGCAGGTTGTTGATCGCGATCAAGACCGTGCTCAGGCAGCCGATTTGAAAGCCTGCGATCACCGCCGCCTCATACCACTCGCCCGTCTGCACAAACGCCGTGCCTGTCACCGCCACGAGACCGAAGAACAAAATCACAAACAGCTCTCCCAGCCCGCGATACGCCAGCGGCACCGGCCCGCCGGTGTAGCCAAAGCAAAAATACAGCGACGGCAGGCCGATGAGTAAAATTGGCCAGCCGCGTGCTTCAAACAACGGCACTGCGAGCAACGTCGCCACCAGCAGCATTAACCACGCCGCGATCTTCACCGTGCCCGCATTCGCACGTCCAGCCGCCGTGATGCGTCGCGGCCCGATCCGCGCCTGCGTGTCCGCGCCTTTGATCGAATCCAGCGCATCATTGAAAAAATTCGTCGCGATCTGCAACGCCCCGCAGCTTCCCAGTGTGCAAAGCGCCAGTGTCCAATCGAGTTTCCCCGAAATCTTCTCTGCCAGCGCACAGCCGACGGCGACAGGCGCGATGGCGGCCCCGAGTGTTTTCGGGCGTGCGGCAGCGATCCAGTCGAAAAGAGAAGCCATGCGGAGAGAAAAATTAAACCACCGAGGTCACAGAGAAGCACAGAGTTCAGAATCTCAAACCTCTGTGTTCCTCCGTGTCCTCTGTGGTGAAATTCATTTCGGCATCTCCACCTGCCCGTTCGACATCAGGTAAGCGATCAAGTTCATCACATTCTCCTCCCCCAGTGCCGCCAGCAGCCCCTCCGGCATCAGCGACACCGGTTGCTGCTCCTGCTTCACGATCTGCGTGCGCTCAATCGTCAGCCGCTCGGCGGGAGTCTGCACCGTCAGCGTGCGTTCCGTCTGCTCCGGGATCACGCCGGTCAGCGTGCGGCCATCCTTGAGCTGAAACACGCTCACGCGGAAATCCGCTGGCACCACCGCGTTGGGATCGAGAATGTTCTCCAGCAGGTACTTCAGGTTCCGCCGATCACTGCCCGTCAATTCCGGCCCGATGGCGCCGCCCTGGCCATACATCTTGTGACACGCGCTGCACGCCGTCATGAAGATCATGCGGCCCTTCGACTTGTCCGCTTTCGCCAGCGTCTCCGGCTTCAACACGCCCTCCCACTTCGCAAATTCCGCCTTCTTCGCCTCCGGCGTCTCACGAATCTCGCCCCAGACCTCCGTCAGCAGCTTCGTGACCGATGCATCGTCCAGATTGCGAATCTGTCGTGCCTGGAAAGGCGAAATCGCCGTGGCAGGCAACTTTTTTGTCTTCACCGCTTCGAGCAGTGCCTTCGCATACGACGGGCGTGAGGACAGCGTCGCCACCGTCGCCGCCTGCATCTCCTGGCTGCGCTCCGGCCACGGCTGGAGCAGCGCCTTTGGGATGTTCGGATCATCGTAAGCCGCCAACGCCTTGCGCACCACCGAGCCGAGCACCTTGTCGTTGATGAGGCCGCGAATCACCGCCAGCAGCTCCGGCTTCGCGCTGCGCGTGAGGCTCACGAAGGCATTGAGCCGCGCATTGGCATCGCCCTCGGCGTTTTTGACGATCACGATCAATTCCTCCGCCGCACGACCGCTGCCGAAGACGACAGAGAGCGTGGTGATGTGGCCAAGCTCGCCAGAGCTTGGATCTTTGGCGTCCTTGCCACGCGCTTCCAAGCTCTGGCGAGCTTGGCTACTCAAGGCATCCCAGCCTTTCGGCTTCTTCGCGCTGCTAAACCCATCCAACCCCGCCGCCATGCCGCTGAGCACATCGCCACGCACGTCCGCACGCTCCGTCATCAACGCGACGAGCGCATCGACGGCCCCGGGCTTGTCCTCGATCATCTCGGCGATGCGCCGCGCGACGAGGCGGCGCACGGTGGGGATTTTCGCCTCGCGGATGAGCTCCACGCCCTTCATCGGCTCCGCCGCCACCGCTGGCTCGATGCCATACCAGATCATGAGCGGTTGCTGCCGGTCGTTGGCGTCTTCTGCGCGTTTTGCGAGCGCCGTGGCGATGGGCCAGCGGGCGGCGAGCGGGAGGCGCTGGAGCGCGGAGGCGAGGTGGAGGCGGACAAGACCATCTTTACATTGAGCATCCTCAGCGATGCTAGAGCGGCGTCCTTTTTCTTGATAGCCACGTTCAAAGAGTTGTTGGTCTGCCATTCTCTTCCACCAATTGTTTTTTCCTTCGTAAAACTTGGCCAATTCCTCATCCTTCATCGCCGCCACATCGAACGGCTCCGCTTTCTTCGGCTCCCCATACACGATCTTGTAAATCCGCCCGCTGCTGCGATGCACGCCGTCGTTGTCGTGGCATTCGCCGCTGTCGCTCCAGTCGGAGACGAAGACGTTGCCGTCGGGGCCGGTGAGGAGGTCGATGCCGCGGAACCATTTGTCTTTGGCCTTCATGAAGTCGGGCGCGTGCTTGCCGACGTAGCCGCAGCCTTCGCGATGGAGGGTGTCCATGTTGATGCGGTTGCCGTGCAGGTTGCAGGTGAGGACGGCACCGTGGTATTCCTTGGGCCAGAGGCCGCCTTGATAGATGAGCATGCCGACGTGGGCGTGGCCGCCGCCGAGTTCGTTCGTCTTGCCAGTGACGCCGAGCTTGCGGATGTCGCTCCAGCTTTCGGCGCCGGTGTCCCAGTGGAAATGATCGGCGGTTTGCTCGATGACTTCATACACATGAGGATTCAGGTGCGTGCCGAACATGCGGCGGTAATACGCGCCGGGGATGACGTGCCAGAGATGGCCGATGACGGTGTTGATCATGAACAACTCACCTTCTGCGTTCCAATCGTGTCCCCAGGGGTTGGTGCCGCCATGGGCGACGACTTCGAAAACTTTCCGCGTGGGATGAAAGCGCCACATCGCGCAGTTCAGCTTCGTGCGCTTGTCCTGCGGCGTGCCCGGTGCGCCGACGGCGGAGGTATCGCTGATGCCGTGGCGGCCGTAGAGCCAGCCGTCAGGTCCCCAGCGCAGGCCGTTGACGATGGTGTGGCCGATGGTCTTCACGTTGAAGCCATCGAGCAGCACCTCGGGCTCGCCATCAGGCACATCGTCGCCGTTTTTATCGGCGATGAAGCTCAGCGTGCCATTGTGCAGCACCCACACGCCGCCGTAGCCGATCTCCACACTTGTGAGGTAACTGCCGCCTTCCCAGAAGACCTTGCGGCCATCGTGTTTGCCATCGCCATCCTTGTCTTCGAGGATGATCACGCGATCCCGCAGCTTCGTGTCCCAGCGGATGGGATTCTCCGCGTAGGTGTAGTTCTCCGCCACCCACAAGCGGCCCTTGGCATCCCAACTCATCGCAATCGGCTGCCGCACATCCGGCTCAGCGGCGAAGACCACGCACTTGAAGCCCGGCGGCAGTTCCATGCTGGCTGCGGCTTCCTCAGCGGACATGGGCGCGCCTTTTTCGGTGTCGTAGATGGCCGGGAAGTCGGCGGCGAAAGCCGGCAGGGCGAGAAGAAACAGCAGGATGGCGCGAGGGATGCTCATGGTGGGAGAAAAACGGGTTTAAACCGCTGATTAGACGCTAATCTGGCGCTGATAAATGCATTTCATCAACAGCGTCCAATCAGCGGTTCAAAAGTCTGGCCCGCAAACCAGCGCACAAATGACGGTTGGCAAAATCATCGCCACGAATACACTCCGCCTCATGCAATCCATCGAATCATCCACCGAAACGGCAGCCGTGGACGAGGATCTCGTCCGCGCCCGCCGGAAAAAAGCTGCCGTGATCGACCTGATCCGCAAGACAGGCAGAAACGGACGTCAGGCATTTGGGACCATGCAGGACACCCCTGACGCCCGTGAAGCCTGGGCGCTGGGAGAAGCCTGGCGGAAAGCACAAACCTCTCCGTAAACCGGCATGTTCGTTCTCGACACGAATCATCTGCGGGAGCTCTGTTACGACTCTCCTGTGGGCCGTCGTTTGAGATCGCGAATGGAAAACGGGGCCGTGGTGGCCACAATCGTCACGGTGGAGGAGGCTTGTCGAGGCTGGCTGGCGAAGATCGCCTCCTATCGCGACCCCAGTCAGCAGGTCTGGGCGTATGGCGAGCTGGAAAAACTGTTCATGGTAACGTCGGGCTTGGTGAGACTTCCTTGGGATGATGAGGCCGCCTCGAGATTCCGGGTGTTTCGCCAGCAAGGCATCCGCGTCGGCACCATGGACCTCAAAATCGCCTGCATCACGCTGGAATACGACGCCATCCTGCTGACCCGCAACCGTGCCGACTTTGAAATAATCCCAGGACTCCATTATGAGAACTGGCTGGACTGAAATCCGCTCTTCAAAACCCACCATGAAGCCATTCCTTTTGCTCCTTTCCGTGTATTCCGTGTGTTCCGTAGGCCACCTGGTCGCCGCCGCCAAACCCAAGGCCCCTGCCGCACACACCGCCGCCGATCTCGCCGAAACCATCCGCCCCTCGCTCGTCAAGATCACCCAACTCGGACGTGAAGGCACCGATGGCATTGGCTCGGGCTTTATCGTGAGTGAAGACGGCCTCATCGCCACCAACCTGCATGTCATCGGCGAAGCGCGTCGCCTTCAGATCGAGATGCATGATGGCAAAACGCACGTCGTCACCGCCATCCACGCCAGCGACACCCATCTCGACCTCGCCCTGCTCAAGATCGACGCCAAGGGCCTCAAGCCGCTGCCGCTCGGCGATTCCGCCAAAGTGCGTCAGGGCGATCCCATCGTCGCCATGGGCGCACCGGAAGGCCTCGGCTTCAGCATCGTGCAGGGCGTCCTCTCTGCCACGCGCGACATCGACGGCCAGGACATGCTGCAAGTCGCCGTCCCCATCGAGAAAGGCAACAGCGGCGGCCCCATGCTCGACATGCAGGGCCGCGTGCTCGGCATCCTCACGCTCAAATCCTTGAAGACCGACAACCTCGGCTTCGCCATGCCGGTGAACTTGCTCAAAACACTCATCGAAAAACCCAATCCCGTTCCCATGTCACGCTGGCTCACCATCGGCGTGATCAATGCCAAGCTGTGGAAGACCCATCTCGGCGCGCAGTGGACCCAGCACGCTGGCGTCATCAAATCCGAGTTCCCCGGTTCCGGCTTCGGCGGTCGTGCCCTCTGCCTTTCCACGCAAACAGTCCCCGCAGACACCTTCGAGATCACTACCACCGTGCGACTTGATGACGAATCCGGCGCCGCCGGCCTTGCCTTCTGCGCCGATGGCGGCGACAAGCATTACGGCTTCTATCCTTCCGGCGGCAAACTGCGCCTCACCCGCTTCGACGGCCCCGATGTCTATTCCTGGACCATCCTCGCCGATGTGCCGAACGACGCCTACCAACCCAACGACTGGAACACCCTCCGCGTCCGCGTCGAACCCGAACGCATCGTCTGCTTCGTGAACGGCAAACAAGTCATCGAAAGCGACGACACCGGCCTGCGCGGCGGTGTCGCCGGCCTGTGCAAATTCAGAACCACCGTCGCTGAGTTCCGTAGCTTCCGCATCGGCACCGATCTCGCCGAAAAACCGCTCCAGCCCGAAGTCGCCTCCAAGCTGCGCTCCAAAGTCGAAGAATTCATCGCCGCCGCCGCCACTACCAACCAGACGCTCGACAACCTGCTCGACAATCCCGCCGCCGCCCGTCGTGTGCTCGTCGAGCAGCGCCGCAAACTCGAAGAAGAAGCCGCCAAGCTGCGCGAACTCGAACGCGAACTGCATCGCCGTGCGATGACGAAGGAAATCCTCGCCGAACTCGCCAAACCGGAGCCGGAAATCGATCTCATGCGCTGTTCGCTCCTGCTCGCCCGCCACGACAACCCGGAAATCGAGATCGCCTCCTACCTCGCGAGTTTCAAAGCCATGGTCGCCGATCTCAAAGACGATCCCGAGATCAAAAAAGGCACCATTCCCGCCGTGAAGCGCCTCAATCGCTATCTCTTCGAAGAAAACGGCTTCCACGGCAGCCGCCACGACTACAGCAGCCGCTCCAACAGCTACCTCAACGAATTGATCGACGACCGTGAAGGCCTGCCCATCACGCTGAGTGTGCTCTACGTCGAACTGGCCTCCGCTCTCGGCGTGCAGGGCGTGTTCGGCGTGCCGCTGCCCGGTAAATTCATGGTAGGCTATCGCGACGGTCCCGAAGGCGAGCTTCAGCTCGTTGATGTCTTTGAACGCGGCAAACTTCTCACCGTCGCGCAGGCCGCACTCGATCTCACTGACAACGGCCAGTTCCCCGAAGGTTCGCTCGAACCCACCACGAAACAAACCATCGTGCTGCGCATGCTGCGTAATCTCATGGGAGCCGCTGTCGATGACACGCGCTCCGTGCGTGAATCACTGCCCTACTTGAATCTCGTTCTCGCCATCGACCCAACGTCCGCCGCTGAACGCCTCACCCGCGCCCAAATGCGCCAGCGTCTCGGGGAAAAAGCCGGCGCTCGCGAGGACATCCGCTGGCTCATCGACAACTTTCCCAACGACGGCCCGCCTGAACTCATTCAGCAGCTCGATGTCTGGCTGCAATCACTGCGCTGAGATCAGTCTTTGAATCCCGCCAGCCGCACGCCAAACAGCCAGCGGAACGGCGGTTTCAGGGCGATGGCCTTGCGCAGGCCGATGGGCAGCAGCGCGAGCAGTTTCTCGCAGATCGCCACCGGCCAGGTCGGCAGCAGCATGAATTTGCCGTGCCCGCCGAAGATGATGCGGACCTTCGTGAAGCCCACGGCGCGAAACAACGCCGCCAGATCGCCCACGGTGTATTCCTTGAGGTGAAACCCCGTCGCCTCGCGGTCAAAATAGCAACTGATGTCATGGGGGCCGGTCAGGCGGCTCGGCGTGATGCAGATGTAAACACCACCGCTTTTCAGGGCGGTGTGCAGATGCCGCAGTTGCTCCAGCGCATCGTCAGGATGCAGATGTTCCATCAACTGGTTGCTGTAGGCCACGTTCACGCTCTCCGGCGGCACGGGAATCGAACTGCCGTCCGAGATCACCAGCCGCAAATTCGCCGGAAGTTCGCGCTTTCGGGTGATTTCATCTGAAACGTCCACGGCCAGCACGCGCGCGACTTTTTCCGCGACGGTCTTGGCCAGTTCGCAGTCGCCGGGACCAACTTCGAGGAAGACAGCGTCTTCATTCAGAAAGGGGGCGAGGATTGCCATTTTCTCGCGCACATCGGCGGCAAGGCGCTCTGGCGAAGACTTGTTCGTGTGCTGTGGGTGCAATGGCACACGTTTGAACAGCTCGTCATAGACCTCGGAGTAAAGCGTGCGGCGTTCCTCCCTCGCTGCCCGTCGCAGCCGGTCGGCGAGTTCGCGTTCCACCTCGTAATGCTGGCGGAGTTGCTCTGGAGTGCGGGCTTCAGTGACGGTGATGGGCATATGCGGCAAAGCTAAGCGTCGGAGTCGTTTCAGGCAAGAACTCGCGCTGTTTGCGGCAGGTAGGTAGGGTGTGTGCTGCGACCTGTCGTTTCGCCAGCTCTGTGACCAGCTTCGCAGCACCGCCCGACGGCTTGGGCGTGTTATGGCGTCTTCGTGATGGCAAACCAGACGGGCGGGCTGTCGCCACACCCATCCTACATTGTTGCGGCGGCTTGCTCATTTCTGACGGTGATCTAGCATGCCGCGATGCTGAAACACCTCCTCTTGATCTGCGCACTCGCGCTCACGGCCTCCGCCCAGGACACCGGTCCGGCCAAAGATGATCCTTCGGTGCCGAAGGAACGCGACACGATCCTGCGCATTCAGATTTTCCTCGATAAAAACTTCTTCGGCCCCGGCAAGCTCGATGGCGCGCTCGGCGAGTTCACGTACAAGGCCGTGGTGAACTACAACTATGCCCACGGCCAGCGTGACCTCTACAACTGGGACATGGTGCTGGCGGCGGCGGCACAGGAGGTGCCCATTGCTTATGCCGCCTTCAAGATTCAACCCATCCTGCTCAGGTATGTGAATCCCGACCTGCCCGAGGATCCCGAGGAACAGGCCAAATTTCCGTTCATGGCCTACCGCAGCCTCGTCGAACTCATCGCCGAGCGCTTTCACACGGACGAAACCTTCATCGCCACCATCAATCCGAAGAAGAACTTGGCCGCGCTGAAGCCCGGCGACATCGTCGTCGTGCCGAACGTGAAATCCTTCCGCATCGAAGACGTGAAACCGATGCAGAGCTACAAAGAGGATGCCACGCTCAGCACACACACCATCGTCGTGGATACGGTCGAACGCATGGCGGCGGTTTACAGCGCCAAGGAGATGATGCTCGCCGCGTTTCCCATCACGCCCGGCAAGCCGCAGTTCATTCCCGTGGGCCAGTGGAGTGTGAAAACCATCATGAACACACCGAGCTTCCGTTACGACAAGCAGTTCCTCGAAGAAGGCGTGCGTGGCGATGAAGCGCATCAGCTTCCACCGGGACCGAACAGCCCCGTGGGCATCATCTGGTGCGGCATCAGCAAATCGGGCATCGGCCTGCACGGCACCGCACTGCCACGCACCATCGGGCGTGCCCGCAGCGCCGGTTGCGTGCGTTTTGCGAATTGGGATGCCATCCGCCTGCCGCTGCTTATCCGGCCAGGATCGCGGGTCATTGTGCGTTAAAACTCGTCAAAAATACGCGAAAACAGAAAGAAAGGCTTGCGCCTGTTCCGGCAATGGTATGCTGCACCCGTGATTGTTCACTTCGCCACTCAAGCCACCGCTGACATCTTCAGCGGCAAGCCCATCAAGCGCGTGCCGGTGGCAGTTCAAGAACAGGCGTTGCGCAAGCTTCAGTTGCTGGATGCCGCTTCGGCCATCGCCGTCTTGCAGGCCGTGCCGGGACTGCATTGCAAAAAGCTCGGCGGCCAGCGCAAGAATCAGCCCGAGCTGTGGAGCGTCCGCGTGAACAACCAATGGCGCATCACCTTCACCTGCACCGAGCTGCCGCTAGAACTTCGCAACGTTGATTTCACCGACTACCATTAGCCCATGAGGGGCCATTCAAACACTGCACAACACCCAGACAATGAGCACCACCAAAACCAAAGCCAAAACTAAGCCAGGCACGCTTCGCCCCGCCCATCCTGGCGAACTCCTGCTGCTGGAGTTTCTCGAACCGGCTGGCATCAGCCAGTATCGCCTCGCGCAAGCCACGGGCATCAGTGTCAGCCGCATCAACGACCTCATCAAAGGCCGCCGTGGCATCACGCCAGACACCGCCATCCGCCTCGGGAACGCCTTCGGCACTGGCCCCGAGCTGTGGCTCAATCTCCAGCACGATTATGACATGCGTCTCGCTCGTGCCGAGAAGGGCGCGGAGTATGCCGCCATCGTGAAATTGCCAGAGCTTGCCGCCGCGTGACGTTTGGGCCATGGACCGCCTTTGCACGCAGCATTCCTCGAACCTTTCATCGCGCAGCCAGCCGCCATGCCACGCATCCTCATCGCCGGTCTCTTCCACGAAACCCACACCTTCCTTGATGGCGTTACGCCATTGAGTGATTTCCAAATCCGCCTTGGCGATGACATGCTCGCCTGCAAAGGCGACAGCTCACCGCTCGGCGGTGTGCTCGAACTCGCCGATGAGTTCGGCTGGGAAATGGTGCCCGCCGCCGATTACCGCGCGCAACCTTCCGCCATCGTCACGGATGAAGTCATCGAGTGTTTCTGGAGCGATGTTGCCCCTGTTGCGCAGCAGGGCGGCTACGATGCCATCTACCTCGTGCTGCATGGCGCGATGGTCACGCAGAGCTTTCCTGATGTGGAAGGCGAAGTACTGCAGCGCCTGCGCTCGATCACGAACGTCCCCATCTTCGGCGTTTTCGACCTTCATGCCAATTTCTCGCCAAGAATGGCAGCACTGGCGGATTGTCTCGTCGGTTATCGCGAAAATCCGCACACCGATGCACGCGATGCCGGCCTGATCGCTGCTCGACTGCTGAACCGTTGTCTCACGACTGGCCAACGTCCGCGCATGCAGCTCCAACAGCCCGGCATCGTCTGGCCGCCCACGGGAACTGGCACAGCCAATGATCCGATGCGCTCGCTCGAAGCGATGGCGCGACAGTTTGAGGGCGAAAACGACGCGCTCTGGTCCATGAGCATCGTCGCGGGCTTCAGTTTCGCCGACACGCCTGATACCGGCGTTAGCTTCGTCGCCTGCACCAGCGCCGATGCCACACCGCAGCTTGAAGCGCTCGCCAAACGTGCGCATGAGCTGCGACACCTCGGTGATGTCGTCGATCCTCCTGTCGATGACGTGCTCGCCTTACTCAAGCCGTTGCCTGCGGGCCTCACCGTGCTCGTGGAGCCTTCCGACAACATCGGTGGTGGTGCTCCTGGCGACTGCACCGGCCTGCTGCGTGCCTTGCTCCGCCATGGCATTGAGAACGCCGTCGTCTGCCTCTGCGATCCCGCCGCCGTGCGCGAACTCGAAGCTGGCAAACGCCGCATCAGCATCGGTGGCAAAGGCAGCCGCCTCGATGCCGGGCCGCTCGAACTCGATGTCGAACTCATCGCTCTCAACGACGGTCGTTTTGAACTCGAAGACAAAAACAGCCACCTCGCCAGCATGTGCGGCGATGTTTTCGACATGGGCCGCTGTGCGGTAGTGAAACGCGCCGGCATCACGATTCTCATCACCAGCATCAAGACACCGCCCTTTGATCTCGGCCAATGGCACAGCCAGGGCATCGCGGTGGAGAATCTCGCCATCGTCGGCGTCAAGGCCGCCGTCGCGCATCGCCGTGCTTACGATAAAATTGCCGCCCGCATGCTCTGGGTGGACACGCCAGGGCCGTGCAGCAGCCATTTGGGCAAGCGCCGCTCTGGAGGATAGGCCTCCGGCCTGTCGATGGACTGAGGCGTCTCGCCTTTTCCGATCAAAGGCGGGACGCCTCGATCCGCTGACAGGCTGGCAGCCTATCCTCCAAAACTCATCCCAAGAGGATTCGTCGTGCTGCGTCATGCCGCGTGAACTTCACGCCGCCATGAACACACACGATCTTCGCCAGCCACTGCCGCCGAACTATCAAATCCCACCGGGCTGGGAACGCTTTCAACCGCCAGTGATGGTAGTTCCCATTCCGGTGGCCACGGCGGTCGAGGAGACACTGCCTGAACCTGTTCCCGTTCCTGTGCAGCCACGGCAATCGCGCTTGTTGCGCTTCTGGTGTCAACTCGGAGGCGGATCACTCATGCTCAGCATCATCGTGCATGCAGTTATCTTGTTGCTCGCCGGAGCGATCATCATCAGCAGCCAGGTGTTGCGCCCACCACCGGATTTTCTTCCTGCGGGAACCACTGAAGCCGGAGAGAAGGCTTCTCGTGATCTGGAACATCGAGTGACCATGAAGAACCATGCTTCATTGGCGAGAAAGCAGCCCAAGTCACGTCTGGCCGTAGAGGGTGGTTGCGGGATCCCAGTGGCTGATGTGGAGCCGCTTGTGCTTCCAGAATCAGGGATGGGGGTGGCAGGTGTGAAACTGTCATCGGACGCAGTGCAGAGAGGCACGATCGGGCTTCGTGGCAGTGGTCCTGCCAATCGAGTGATGGACCTGCCACACCTGTTGGGTGCGCGTTGTTCCACTCAAAGCCGGCTGGAGAAACTGCGGCAGAATGGCGGCACGCCGGAGTGTGAGCTGGCGGTGTCGCGTTCGCTGGAGTGGTTGAAGTCGCAGCAGAACCCGGATGGCTCGTGGGGGCGTGCGAACAAGGCGGCGATGACGGGATTGTCGCTGCTGTGCTTTCTGGGACGCTGCGAGACGCCGGAATCGCCGTTCTATGGCGACAATGTGCGCAATGGCATGCTCTACCTCGTCGAACTCGCGCGGAAGAATCCACATGGCATCCTGTCGGAGACGCCACTGGTGAATGCGGCGACGTATGAGCACGGCATCGCGACGTATGCGTTGGGCGAGATGTATTCGTTCTATCGTCTTGGCAAGAACAGCCTGCCGGGGCTGCGCGACACGTTTGAGCAGGGCGTGCAGACGATCATCGCGCATCAGAATGAGCGTGGCGCTTGGTCCTACGGTGGCAAACTGCACGCCTATGACAAAGACAGCAGGGGGGAGGATCTGTCCGTTACGGGCTGGCAGTTTCAGGCGCTCAAGGCCGCGAAGCACTCGGGTTTGAAGATCGCGGGACTGGATGAGGCGATCAAACATTGCTGTGACTATCTGGAAACGAAGCAGACGAAAGATGGCGGCTTCGGCAAAACGAACCGTGATGAGCACTACAACCAATGGAGTCTCACGGGCTGCGGCGTGCTGGGTCTGCAAACGCTGGCGAAGAACAAAGCGACGAACGTGAAGAAGGGCATTCACTTCCTGCGCGAGTTCCTCACCGCCGAACCGCTCGACTGGGAGCGCAACTGCAATCTCTACTGCTGGTATTACTACACACAGGCGTTCTTCCAGCAGGGCGGGGACGATTGGAAGTTCTACAACGCGCAATTTCTGCCGCAGGTGCTCGGTGCGCAGCAGGCGGATGGCTCCTTCAAGCATGGCCGGCCGAACTGGCCTGCGGGCGATGCTGCGGATGCGATCTACCGCCAGTGCCTCTGCACGTTGCAACTCGAAGTCTATTACCGCTATCTCAAGGTCGCAGATCGCGCGGAGGAGTCGGTGTTTGAGCGGTGACTCGGAGGATAGGCCTCTGGCCTGTCGATGGACTGAGGCGTCCCGCCTTGTCCACTCAAAGGCGGGACGCCTCGATCCGCTGACAGGCAGGAAGCCTATCCTCCTTATTTTGCGCCGTGCTTGTCCTTGAGGTGCTGCACGGTTTCGTCGGCGGTGTCGGCCTGGATCATGACGAGATCGCCAGGTTGGGCGGATTCCAGAGCGAGATCGACGGCTTTGAGGTGGCCGAGGATTTGCTCGATGCGTTTGGTGCGTGAGGCGTTTTCGAGGCCACGAGCGAGGAGCTGCATGATTTCGCCGGATTCACGACCACGGACGTAATCGCCTTCAAAAAGCCAGGCTTCGTCGAATTCGGTGCCGAGCATGCGGCCTTGCTCGATGATGTCACTGTCACGACGATCTCCGGCGGAGGTATAGACGACGAGGCGGCGCGGGTTGGTGAACTGACGCAGGCCGTCGAGCAGGGCGCGAAGGGCATCGACGTTGTGGCCGTAATCGACGATGACGGTGATGCCGTTGAGGTCGAGAACATTGAAGCGTCCGGCGTTTTGATCGAGGCTGGGGATGAAACTGCGTGCGCCCTGACGAATGAGATCATCGTCGATGCTCAGCGCCCAGGCGGCGGCGACGGAGGCGAGGGTGTTTTCGACTTGGAAACCGATTTTGCCGCCGTGGGTGAGAGGAATTTCACTCAACGGCATGAAGACATCCTCACGCGGGCCTTCGGCGCGGATGATGTGGCCGTCGCGGGTGAAGATGGCACGTTCGCCTTTGATGCGATGTCGCACGATGACGGCGTTTTCACCGTCGAGGGCGAAGAAGATCGTGCGACGCGGATAGGTCTCGGCCATTTTCACGACGAGCGGATCGGCGGCGTTGAGCACGGCGGTGCCGGTGGCAGGCACGGCGGCGACGATGCACTGCTTCACTTCGGCAAGCTGCTCGGCGGTGTCGATTTCGTTGATGCCGAGGTGATCACCAGCACCGATGTTGGTGACGACGGCGACATCACAGTGATCAAAGGCGAGTCCTTCGCGCAAAATGCCGCCACGGGCGGTTTCGAGCACGGCGGCGTCGCTGAGCGGATAAGACAGGATGCTGCGGGCGCTTTTTGGGCCACTGCAATCACCGCTGTCGATCATGCGATTGCCGACGAAGACGCCATCCGTGCTGGTAAGTCCGACACGCCAGCCGGTTTGGCTCAGGAGATGCGCGATGAAGCGGGTGGTGGTCGTTTTGCCGTTCACGCCGGTCACGGCGACGATGGGGATACGGCCATTGCAATCGGCGGCAAACATCGTGTCGATCACCGCCTTGCCGACAGAACGCGGTTCGCCTTCGGAGGGATACAAATGCATGCGCAGGCCAGGGCGGGCGTTCAGCTCGATGATGACGCCGTTACGCGGGCTGAGCGGCTGACTGATGTTGGGCGCGATCATGTCGATGCCGCAGATGTCGAGGCCGACGGTCTGCGCGGCTTCGACGGCGGCGGCGCAGATGGTGGGATGCACCTCGGCGGTGCAATCGACCGCCGTGCCGCCGGTGCTGAGGTTGGCATTGCGGCGGATGAGGATCATGCGGCCCGTTTCGGGGATCGAATCAGGTGTGACATCCTGCTCGGCGAGAACGGCCAGCGCGACGGCATCAATGCGGATCTTGCTCAAGGCCGCAGCATGATCGGCGGCACGACGCGGGTCACGATTTTTCTCGGCGATGAGTTCCTGGATGGTGTGTTCGCCATCGCCAATGACATGAGCGGGATGACGACGCGAGGCGGCGATGAGTTCGCGCCCGATGACGAGCACGCGATAGTCCTCGCCTTCGGCAAACTGCTCGACGAGCACCGAATCGCTCTCTGCGAACGCGGCATCGTAGGCGGTGGCGATTTGTTCGCGGGTGTAGAGATTCAAAGCAACGCCACGGCCCTGATTGCCATCGAGCGGCTTTACCACAACGGGCAGGCCGATTTCATTCGCAGCGGCCCAGGCGTCGTCGGCAGATTTGACCGGACGGCCCTGCGGCACGGGCAGGCCGACTTCAAGCAAAAGGCGGCGTGTGAGGTCTTTGTCCTGCACGATGTCTTCGGCGATGGCGCTGGTCTGACTGGTGGCGGCGGCGAGAATTTTCTTTTGCTTCACGCCCCAGCCGAGCTGGACCAGGCTGCCTGCGGTGAGGCGTTTCACCGGAATGCCACGCAGGCGTGCGGCATCCACCATCGCCCTCGTGCTGGGGCCGAGGCAGACATCCTGCGCGAGTTCGCGCAGCTCAGTGATGGCGGAATTCACATCGAAGGTCTGGCCCCAGAGTGCGGCGTCGATCAATCGGCGGGCGAGTTGGAATGCAGCGCGGGCCACGGCCTCCTCATCGAACTGCGTGATGATGCGCAGCACGCCGGGTTGCGCCGTCGGCAGCACTTTGCCAAAAGTGGCCTGGAGGTCGGTGCGGCTTTGCAGATGCAGCGTGATGTGCTGGAGAAGTGTGGCGAGCGTCTGCTCATCCGGCGGCTTGCCGATCTCAGTAATGGTGGTTTCAAGTGCGGGCAGCCAGGAGACAAGCCAAGCCTGCCAGTTGGGGACGACCTCGGTCAGCGCCGGAAATTCCACCCGGCATTCCAGAACGGTCTCACGCGCCCAAAGATTCGGTCCACGCAGGGCGTGGATTTTGCGGACAGTGGTGGAGCGAAGCTCGCAGGATGTGACGGGCGTGGACAAGCAGAGGGGGAGCGCGTGAGGCGAATTGCCCGTTGTCGGGCGCAGGGTCAAGGGAAAGATCGGCGGGAAACGAGAACGCGATGACGATCTTGCACCTGTTTGACAACACCGGCATTCACCGGACTGTCGGCAGTCGTTTTCGAACTCCTTGTCCCTCAAACCTCCCAGCGCAGCCCACGAAACCCTGATCCAGCTTGCGGAAGCGCAACTGGTCACGGGAGAGCGCATGGTGGCCCGGTTGCTGATCGATCTGGATGCAAGCCTGCATTTTCATGGCGGCCTGATCGTGCTCACCAACACGCGGTTGCTGCACGTGGAGCAGGCTTTGTCGCAGGCGTGGAACCTTGCTGACGTGCAGGATTTGAAACTGGAGGAGATGGGCGCCACGGCGGCGATTCACCTGATGCAGGCGGAGGCGAGCATCTGGCACTGGCGGCTCACCGCCGGCCATTTGCGCGAGGTGGAGGCCTTCCTGGCACGCTTCAAAGAGCAGCGCGGCCTAGTCATCGCCGAAACAGACGCGCCAGATGATGAAGAAGACGTGTTTTCCACGGACGAGCCGGAAACCGTGACCAGCACCGGCAAACCGCTGGTGCGCCTGTTCAAGTTCTCGCGCCCATGGTACCAGCTCATGGCGATGGGGTTTGCGCTGACCGTCGCCAGCACCGGCGCAGGTCTGATCGGGCCGTGGCTGACGATGTCGCTGGTGGATGATGTGCTCATTCCGCTGCAAAGCGCCACGCACGAGGTGCATGTGAAGCATCTGTATCAGTTTGTGGCCGGACTGGCCGGCGCTGCACTGCTGACCTGGCTGCTGAAGTGGGCGACGACGTATGTAGTTTCGCGCGTGGCCGAACGCGTCACCAGTCACATGCGCCGGGCGACGTTCGAGCATTTGCAGAAGCTCTCGCTCACCTACTTTAATAAGAAGCGCACTGGCGACCTCATTTCCCGCATCGGCTCGGACACAGACAACATCTCGCTGTTCATCTCGATCAACTTCATCGACTTCGCCTGCGATGTGCTGACCATCATCTTCACGGCGGCGATCCTGTTCACCATTAATCCCATGCTCGCCTTTGCCGCGCTGGGGCCGCTGCCCATCGTGGCGTGGCTGGTGCAATGGGTGCGCGGCAACCTGCGCGGTGGCTTTGCGGCGGCCAGCCGGGCGTGGAGTGCGATGAACAGCGTGCTGTCAGACACGATCCCCGGTGTGCGCGTGGTGAAGGCCTTTGCGCAGGAGCAGCGTGAGATCGAACGCTTCCGTGCCCAGGACCAGCACATCTTCGACACCAACGACCGCGTGAACCGCACCTGGTCCTTCTTTGAACCGACGATCTACCTGCTCACCGACATCGGTCTGCTCGTCGTGTGGTCTGCTGGAGCGTGGGCTGTGGCGCACGGTCAAACCACGGTCGGTGTGCTGACGGGTTTTGTGCTCTATGTCGGGAAATTTTACGGCAGGCTGGACTCCATGAGCCGCTTCGTCGCCTCGGCGCAGCGTGCGGCGGCCAGCGCGCACCGCATCTTTGAAATCCTTGATGTAAAACCCGACATGCCGATTACCTCAGGCATGCGCAAAGTCGGCAGATTGAGCGGTGAAATTGAGTTCCGCGACATCAAATTCCGCCATGGCTCACGACAGATCATTCGTGGCATCAATCTCAAGATTGCACCCGGCGAAATGATCGGCCTCGTCGGCCCCAGCGGGGCAGGGAAGACCACGCTGGTCAATCTGGCCTGCCGCTTCTTTGATGTGAGCGAAGGCGCGGTGCTGGTGGATGGCCATGACCTGCGGGAGATCGATGTGATCGACTACCGCCGCAATCTGGGCCTCGTGTTGCAGGAACCGTATCTGTTCTTCGGCACCATCGCCGAAAACATCGCCTATGGGAAGCCGGCGGCCACACGGGCGGAGATCATCGCCGCCGCGAAGGCCGCACGTGCGCATGATTTCATCATGAAGCTGGCCGACGCTTACGATTCGATGGTCGGCGAGCGCGGACAGCAGCTTTCGGGTGGTGAACGGCAGCGCATCAGCATCGCGCGTGCCTTGCTCGTTGATCCGGCGATTTTGATTCTGGATGAAGCGACTTCTTCCGTGGACACCGAAACGGAACGTGAAATCCAGGCGGCGCTCGACCATCTCGTTAAAGGCCGCACCACCATCGCCATCGCGCATCGTCTCGGCACCTTGCGGAAGGCCAATCGGCTGGTGGTCATCGAAAATGGCGTCATCAGTGAAACCGGCACGCATGCGGATCTCATGAACCGCAGCGGCACCTATGCGCGGCTGCATCAAGCGATGGTGGAGGTGAACGCGGCATGACCGATCTCGTTGCCATGCTCCAAAGAAGTTTCTGCCCGTCACGGGTTGACTTGCAGACCCCAAAACCGTTCTATTGCACCACCAGATGCAACTGACCCTCCAGCCCAAAGTCCTGCAATGGGCTCGCGAACGAGCGAGCTTGGGAGAGACTGTCCTGGCGAAGAAGCTGCACACCACGGAGGACAGGGTGACAGCGTGGGAGCAGGACGGTAAGATCACCTTCGCCAAGATGCAGGATTTGGCGCATGTGACGCACACGCCTGAGGGTTACTTTTTCCTGCAAAAGCCGCCGGAAGACAAACTGCCCATCCCGGACTTCCGCACGCTCAAGGATGCTCCTGTGAAGCGTCCCAGCCCGGATTTGCTGGAGACAGTGCAGACGATGCAGGTGCGCCAAGCCTGGATGCGCGACTTTTTGATCGAGGAAGGTGATGAGCCGCTGGCCTTTGTCGGGCGGGCGACGCTGCACAGTGATCCGGTCGAGGTGGCGGCGGATATGCGGCGGACGTTGGGCTTCATGGATGGCTGGGCGAGCCAGGAGAAGTCCTGGGCGGACGCGCTGACGCACCTCCGCCAGAAGATCGAGACAGCGGGCATCCTCATTGTGATCAACGGAGTGGTGGGGAACAATACTTCCCGGAAGCTCAACCCGGATGAGTTTCGCGGCTTTGCGCTGTGTGATAGCTATGCGCCGCTAATCTTCATCAACGGGGCGGACTTCAAGTCGGCGCAAATGTTTACCTTTGCCCATGAGATGGCGCATTTATGGATCGGCAAAGACGGCGTCTCCAACTTTGAAGCGTTGCAAGCACCTCCCGTGGATGTCGAGATATGGTGTAATCAGGTGGCGGCGGAGTTTCTCATGCCCGTGACAGAAGTGCATGGCTGCTGGGAGCAGGCCATACGTGCGGAAGAACCGTTTCAAGCGCTGGCGCGGCGCTTCAAGGTGAGCGCCATCGTGGCGGCGCGGCGTGTGCTAGACCTGGGTCTGATCGAGAAGAAGGCTTTCTTTGACTTCTACAACGCCTACCTCGACGACGAACGCCGGAAGGAGGCCGCTCATGCTTCTGGCGGGAGCTTCTGGAACAATCAAAACGTGCGCGTGGGTCAGCGCTTCGGCCAAGCCGTGGTGCGTGCGGCGAGGGAGGGCAAGCTGCTCTACCGCGAGGCCTACCACCTAACAGGAATGCACGGTGAAACCTTCACCAAATACGCTGAGACGCTCGGCTACCCGATGCGATGATGAAACAAGGCACCGTCTATGTCCTAGATGCCAATGTACTCGTGCAGGCACACCGGCGCTGGTATGCGTTTTCCTTCCATCCGGGGTTCTGGGACTTACTGCTCATCATGCACGCTCAAGGACGTGTGGTAAGCATCGACCGGGTGAGGAAAGAAATCCTTGCTGGGGATGAACTGGAGCAATGGGTGGCCGCGAAGACGCCCAAGACCCTGTTTGAAAGTACGGAGACCCCGGAGGTCGTGGGAAACTTTGCCTCGATGATGCAGTGGGTGCAGGAGCATCAGCAGTTCAAAACGGAGGCGAAAGCTGAGTTTGCCAGCGTTGCGGACGGTTGGCTACCCGCCTACGCGCTGGCACATCCCAATCATGTAGTAGTGACGCATGAGGAGCTTTCTCCTGATGCCAAGAAGCGGGTGCCTCTTCCGAACGTCTGCAAGCAGTTTGGTGTGCCGTGGATCGACACCTTTGCCATGCTGCGGGAGCTAAAGGCAAGGTTTGTGATGGAGAAACAAAAGGATGGAGAAGATTGGCTATGACTGACACGTCCGAAAAAGGCCTCGAAAGCCCGATCCTCGTCGATGACCATGGTGGAGGTGAACGCGGCATGACCGATCTCATCTCCATGCTCCAAAACGCCAATGTGCGTCCGTTGCGCCTCTTCCCGCTCACCGATCCCGCGCACTGGATCGCGATCCTCGACGAACGCGGTCAGGAAATTGCCTGCATCGAAGACCCGGCGACTCTCGACGCGACACAACGTGCCGCATTGGAGGCGGCACTCGCCAAACGTCATTTTGTGCCGGTGATCCGCCGCATCATCACCATCACCCGCGCCACGGATGGGCACGACTGGTTCGTAGAAACCGATCGCGGCACCACCACCTTCCGCATCGAGACGGATGAAAGCATTCAAAGCCTGGGCGGCGGCCGCCTCGTCATCATCGATAAACTGGGGACACGTTACCTGGTGCCAAACGCCGCCGAACTGGACCGCGACAGCCGCCGCAAGCTCGAACGCTATTACTGATGCAACGCCTGTCTTCACTCGATGTGTATCGCGGCATCGTCATGTTCCTCGTGGGCATGCGCTTGCTGGAACTGGATGAAGTAGCGCTGCATTTTCCGGACAGTGTCGGGTGGCGCTTCATCGGCTTTCATTCATCGCACATTCCATGGGTCGGCTGTTCGCTGAATGATCTCATTCATCCCTCTTTCGCGTTTCTAACCGGCGTATCGCTGGTGTTTTCCGTGACCTCACGCACGGCCAAAGGTCAGACGCTGCGCAGCATGACGTTGCATGCGTTGTGGCGGGCGTTGGTGCTCATCGTGCTCGGCATCTTCATTCGCAGCATCGACCGCCCGATGACGAACTGGACCTTTGATGAAACGCTCACGCAAACCGGCCTTGGCTACATGGTGGTCTTCGTTTTGGCCTTTGCTGGCACCAAAGTGCGCTGGAGCGCCTTCGTGGCCATTTTGCTCGGTTACTGGCTGTTTTATGTTTTGGCACCGATCACGGGTGGTGAGCCATTCAGCGGCTTTTTCGCGCATTGGAACCGCAACAGCAATGCTGGCCACTCGTTCGATGTCTGGCTGCTCAATCAGTTCCCACGGCGCGTCACCTACACCGGCTGGCTCGGCGGCTACACCACGCTGAACTTCATTCCGACGATCGGCACCATGATTCTCGGCCTGATGGCCGGAACGTGGCTCCAACAGGCCGGCACAGCCACGAAACGGCTCCTCATTGCCGGGCTGGCATGCATCGCGTTCAGCCTCGTGCTGCATTGCGGCGGCATCTGTCCCATCGTGAAGCGCCTGTGGACGCCCGCCTGGGTGTTTCTCAGTGGTGGCGTATGCTTCCTCATCCTGGCGGCGCTGTATCAGCTCGTGGATGTGAAAAAACATCAACGCTGGGCCTTTGTCTTCATCGTCATCGGCATGAACTCCCTTGCCATGTATCTCATGCGCCACTTTCTCGAAGACTTTCTCGCTGAGAGCCTGCAACGGCATCTGGGGACGCGCCCGTTTCAAATCTTTGGGCCCGAATTGCAGCCTGCCATGATCGGCGCATGCAGCCTGCTCATTCTCTGGCTCATCCTGCTGTGGCTGCATCGAAGGAAGATTTTCCTGCGCGTATGAGATCATTCAAAGCTACGTAACCCTGCGGCGATGGCTGCATCACTGACTCCCTGCGCCCAGGCCGCGCCGACGGCGGCGAGGACATTCTCGATGTGGAAGGCAAAATGGCCGGTGAGCGGCAGTGAAACATCTCTGAGCGGGCATAAACGGCGCTCGTTCTCGCCTTCGGCGAGGTGAATCGCGTCCTGTTGCACGAAGACAGCGCGGCCGCCTTGCTCCTGATGCGCGGTGAGGATTGAATTTGCCGCGTCGCGGGAGAAGAACATGACACTGCCTTTGCAATACTCCGCCATGCTGGCGACGTGGGCGTCATCGGCATTCAGCACGGCGGTGCCGCCGGGCAGCACGACATCGACGACGCAGCGCTTCACCTTCGTCATCTGCTCCAGCGTGTCGAGATAGCCGAGGCCGAGGTGCTCGGTGCCGACATTGAGCACCACGCCGATCTGGCAGCGGTCGTAGCCAATGCCTTCGAGAATGATGGACTCGGCGCTCGTCTCACAGATCGCCAGTTCGGTCCATGGATGCAGCAGGACGCCCTGCGCGCCGAAAATGCGGTCGCCCTGCTTCGAGACCGCGTGGCGTGTGCCAAACTGCAGGCCATCGCTGTGGCAGACGCCGAGGAACTTGCCAGTGGCATGCAGCAGATGGGCGAGCAGCTTCGTGGTGGTCGTTTTGCCATGCGTGCCGGTGATGCCGATGACAGGAATGCGGCCGTCATCACCTGCGGGGAACAGCATGTCGATGATCGCTTCGCCAACGGGCCGCACTTTGCCGACAGCAGGCTTCAAATGCATCAGCAGGCCGGGGCTGGCGTTGATTTCAACGATGGCACCGCCCTGTTTTTCGAGCGGCTGAGAAATGTCCTCGCACACGACATCGACGCCGCAGATGTCGAGACCGGCGGCCTTGGCGGCGATGATGACGTGCTCACGCACGCTGGGATGCACGTCGTCGGTGATGTCGATGGCCCAGTTCGCGAATCGGGCGACTAGAACGCGTTCGCCATCATGCGGCACCGAGTCGGGCTGGTAGCCTTGGTTTTGCAGATCGGTCAGGATCACTGGATCCCATTTAACCGTGTCGATCTTGTCCCATGGGCAGGTTTCGAGTTCGCCACGGCGTGGATCGGAGTTCAACTGGTCTTCAATCAGCTCAATGATCGTGCCTTTGCCGTCGCCGATGACAATTGCGGGATCGCCACGACTAGCGGCGATCAAACTACTGCCGACGACGAGCAACCGATGATCCACGCCGGGAATAAAGCGCTCGACCATCACGCCGGTGCCTTCTTTGAGCGCCTGCGGATAGGCTTCGATGACTTGTTCGCGGGTGTTGAGGTCAATGAACACGCCACGGCCATGATTCGCATCCGTTGGTTTCACCACGACAGGAATGCCGATGTCCTCAGCAGCTTCCCACGCATCTTCCGGGCTGCTCACGATGCGGCCTTCCGGCACCGGCACGCCGGACTGGCGCAGGAAAGTGCGCGTCAGGTCTTTGTCCTGCGCGATGTATTCGGCAATCGCTCCGGTGCGATCAGTTTCCGCCGTCCAGATGCGGCGCTGCTTCGCGCCTTGACCGAGTTGAATGAGGCTGCGGCCTTCCTGGAGTCTGCGCCATGGGATGCCGCGCTCCTTTGCTGCATCCACGATGGCCTTCGTGCTCGGACCGAGTGCGTTGCGATCCACCACGTCCTGCAAGCGCGTCACTGCCGCCGCCACATCGAATGTGCCGCCGGTGTAGGCCGCCAGCAGCAGCTCACGCGCCGTGCGCAGGCACTCCTGCACCACGACTTCATCAAGATAACGGGCGATGACTTTGTACAAACCCTCGATGCAGGTCTCACGCGCTTTGCCAAAGCCCAGCGGATGCCCGGCAAGCGTCTGCAACTCCAGCGTGACATGCTCCAGGATGTGTGCGGGATAGGTGCCGCGATCCAGCCGCTGAAAAAAACCGCCGCGTTCGCCCACACTACACCGGTGCTCGATCATGCCGGGCAGCCAGGACTTCAATCGTTCGTTGAAACCGGGAATCTCCTCCGACGAAGCATCCTTCAGGCTGCCGAGATCCACCCACGCCTCCAGCACAGGATAATTCGCCCAGATGTTCGGGCCACGGAGCAGGTGGATTTCGCGGATGTCGAGGTCAGGCATGCGCGGCGAGATTACGCGTCCGCGTGTGACAGGCAAGGATTCGTGGTTTGCAAATGCAGGGGAAACTGCCGGCAGATTTCGACACCAGGGAGGTCTGGCCCGCCACAACGCTCACTCGCAGGCAAGCGGTATGAAATTGCTGCCACGGAAGAGGGCGCTCTGCGCAAAAAACGCCATGCAACACCCCCAGGCGGACGTGGTGGTTCTATGCCGCCATCAGTTCCTGCGGAGCCGGAAGCGCCAGCGGCTTTTCGCTGATGCTGCTGACATCCATGCTCGGAGTGGTGCCTTTGGGCTGGCGGCCGGTGAGGCGGCAGAAGTCGTGATAGCTGAGCACTTCAAAAGTGCGGTCCAGATGTTCAACGACGACGGTCATGCTTTCGACCCAGTCGCCTGAGTTCAGGTAATGAATGTCGTCGATCAGCTTGTTGGCGGGGGTGTGGATGTGGCCGCAGATGATGCCATGGCATTTTTTCCAGCGGGCGAGGTTCTGAAGCTGTTCCTCATAGCGACCGACGAAGCTGACGGCCTGCTTGACCTTCAATTTCACCCAGCGGCTGAGGGAGAAGCATTCCTTGCCGCGCCAGCGCCGCCAGGTGTTGTAGGCGCGGTTGAGGCGCACCAGCAGATCATAGCCGACGGCCCCTACTTTCGCGAGCCAGACATGATTCGTCGTCAGATGATCGAAGCCATCGCCATGAACCACGAGGTAATTGCCGTGGGGTGATGCATGAATGTGTTCATCAACAAGCGAGAGGCCGCCGATTTTGAAGGGCAGGAACTGCTCCAGGATGTCGTCGTGATTCCCGCGCAGGTAGATGACCTCGGTGCCTTCCTTTTCCATTTTCTTGAGCACGGTGCGCACGAAGTGCGTGTGTTCCTGAGTCCAACGGCCCGAGCTTTTCAGCGCCCAAACGTCCACGATGTCGCCATTGAGCACGAGTTTTTCACACTTGCAGTGGCGAATGAGATGCGCCGCTTGCACGGCTTTGGAATCAGCCATGCCGAGGTGGACGTCGGACATGAAGAGCGTCTTGATGCGGAGCTTGGTTTTCATGGGCGGGCAGGATTGTGAATAACTTCAAAATCACCGACATTTGCTGGAACCAAAGGGTGCCAGTGAAACCTTTTCGTCACACATGTGGCTGGTGAAGGTGAATCCCAGCCTCGATTCCGTCATGGGTGGACGTTTAGCGTTTCGCAGGGATTTTTACCTGCCAGGCCTGCCTGGATTCTGGCTTGTTGTCTTTACCCTTCTGGGTGCGATGGCCATACGCCTGCCAGATAAGATGGATGCAGGCGATGAAGACCAGCAGTGCCAGCAATGGGCCGCCATAGCGGCGTAGAAAGCGCGTTTTTTTGCGCCATGAGAGGAATTGGTAAAGATCGTCTTGCTGGGGGTTGAACATGCGCATTGCTTGAGTGCAGCGGCGCGCGCTTCAAACAGGATCGGGTGACAAGTATGTGACTGCTGCACTTGCTCAGCGAAACACCGCATCCACTCCCATGGCGCTGTCGCGGGCGAACTCGGGAATCCAGCGCGGTCGGCGCTTGGCGATCACACGGTAGATCATCGAGAGGAGGTGCAGCGTGATGAGGCGGTCCACGATGCGGTAGCCGCGTTGGCGACGGAACAGCAGTTTGATGCCCCAGGCAAGATAACGTGGCTGTAGCAGCAGTGGTTTGAAGTCCAGCTTCACACGGTAGCGGTAGCGCGGGCCGTTTTTGGGATACTTGGCTTTGTAGGCCTTCTTGGCAGTGCGAATACGCTCGATCAGGGATTCATCATCGCTGCCAAAGCAGTACTCGCGTGCCATGGCGAGGAGATAAAAGGTGTCATACATGAACTCGATGTCTGCGACCGGCATGCCAGCTTGCGCTGCGAGCGTTTGCATCTGCGTGATGCGTTCGAGTGAGCGGGTGGCGGCCCGCAGGCAGCCTTCGGGGTCTTGCACGAAGAAGCGCAGCACCCGGCGCACGCTGTGGCTGATGAAGATGTTGTGCCAGTACACCTGGAGCAGCGGCGGGATGCGCACGCGCCGGAAAAACAGCTTCTGCCGGGCGAAGTCCTCGACGTAAAGCAGCTCACGAATGACTTCATCAGACAGGCGGAGCAGTTCCAGTAAGGCACGATCATCAGGACAGTGGCGACGTTGTGCAAACTCGCGCACGGCATCCTCGACGTGCGCTTCATCCTTGAACAGCCGCAGCGTGACGAAGGTGTTCAACTCCGTCCACACGGCGCTGTCGTTGATGAAGGCCAATCGGCGAAAGGGCACCCAGCCGCCGGTCTGGCACCACACCATGCAGCCCACCACGTTTTCCGCGTGCCGCAGTTCCTGCGCATAGCGCTCATATTCCCAGCCGACGAAGGATGGATACTCGCCGCAGCCTTCATACTCGCGCCGTGTTTGCAGCTCGATGATCTTGGCGACCTTGGTGCGGAAAAAGTTCCGGTTGAGCGGCAGGTAGCGGAAGAAATCGCTCTCGCCGTATTTCATCGAGACGATCAGCGCATCGCTCGTCAGGCCGTCGAGCACTTGCGTGAACGTGTCGCGATGCCACATCAGATCGCCGATGGCATAGGCGCCGACGGTCCAGGTGCGGAAGACCAGCACGCGGTGATGTTTCTCAAAGACGGGCAGCAGCAGTTTGAGAAAGGCATTTGCCTGAGATGGCTGTTTGATGAGAAGTTCACTGTGGAAATCATCCTTCACATCACGGCCGTCGGATTCGCCGATGCGGATGATGACTCCGGCAACCTGCGGGAGCTCGGCGAGAAATCGGTCCAGTAGATCACGCACAAAGACATCGGGCTGCACGCCACGGGCACGGATGGCCGGTGTGGACGAGAAGAAATCCATCGTGAGATAGATGGCGAGGCCGTGCTGCTGCAGGGTTTCGAAACAGCGGGAGAATTCTTCACGATAAGCGGTGATCTTGGCGCGGATTTCTGGCTCATACCACTCGTGGTCGGCCAGATGGGTGACATCATCGAGAGAAACGGCGTTGAAGCCGATGTCTTTGACCCTGCTGGCGAAGGTGGCGAGATCGGCGCGAATTTGCGTCCATTGCGGCGTGCGTTCCGGCTCGTGGAGCTGGAGATGATCGAAGGGAATCTTCGACCAGTTGATGGTGCGGCGTTGCAGGCCACGAAAAAACGGACCGATGGCGTCGATGAGGTGAAGAGGCGTGGGCACGGCGGAGACTAGCGAGCTTTTTGGCAGATCATGAGCAACGAAATCGTCACATGGCATCACAACCCGCTGTTGTGCGACGAGATCGTAACATCGGAGTCTTTGGCAGTCATGCCGTTATGCCGTCACAATCAGCTTCTCCCGAATCATGAGCAGAATCTTGGTAGTCGATGACGAAAAAGATATTGTCGATCTTGTGAGCCTTCACCTGCAACGCGAAGGCCACGAGGTGGTGTCCGTGGGCAACGGTCTGGCGGTGCTGCCGGAAGCGACCAAATCGTCGCCCGACCTGATCGTGCTCGACATTATGCTGCCAGGCATCGACGGCGTGCAGGTGCATCGGCGGCTGCGTGCGGATTCGCGGACACGCCATATTCCAGTGATCATGCTCACGGCGCGATCGCAGACAAATGATCGCATCGCGGGGCTGGAGAGCGGCGCGGATGATTATCTGACGAAGCCGTTCAGCCCGCGTGAGCTGATGTTGCGCATCGGTGCGGTGCTGCGGCGCTCGCAAAAGGTGGTGATGCTGGCGGAGCAGTGCATCGGGGACTTCATGCTGGACCGCAAGAACATGTCCCTCTCAATCAATGGTCAGCAGATTGAGCTGACCATCACGGAGTTGAAACTCATCACCACGCTGATGGCGAACCCCGACGTGATACACTCGCGTGCAGAGCTGCTCAACGCCGTATGGGGCTACGCTGATGACACGCAATCGCGCACACTGGACACGCATATCAAACGTCTGCGTGACAAGTTGGGTACACATGGAGCACACGTCGGCACGCTGCGCCGTCAGGGTTATTTTTTCCAAAGTCAGGTTGATCAGAAGGTGAAGGCATGACAGCGGCGGCATTGAAAGAACCCGTGCGTTCACTGCGGGAGGCTGAAGTTGGTTCACGACTGAACTTGTCACCGCCGATGTGCATGCTGGACGAGTGCCGGCTCTTTGCCGCGCTGCTGGATGAGACGCCGCAGGGCATCCTCGTCGTGGATGAGGATGGCATCATCACCCATGCCAATCTGGCGATGAGCGTATTGTTCTTGCCGTTCCAAGTGATCGTGGGTGAAACACTTGCTGGACTGGGAGGGCTGGAGTTCATCGCGCAGCTGGTGAACGATGCGGCAGGTAAGCGCTGCCGCGTGGAGACGGATCTGGTTTTTCCGGCCCCAGCGGGCGCGGTACTGCATGGCGAGCGCTTCTATCATGCGTCAGCATCACCCTGGCAAGAGGCTGGCAGACATGGCGTGTGGGTGATGGTGGAGGATGCCACCGGGCGCGTGATGACCGAGCAAATCCGCAAGGACTTCGTCACCAACGCGGGCCATGAGCTGCGCACGCCGCTGTCCCTCATTCACGGCTACATCGAAACGCTGCGCAACGGCATGATCAAGAACCCCGCCTCATTGCAGCGCTGTTTGGAGGTGATGGACAAGCACAGCCGGCGCATGATGCGCATCATTGACGACATGCTCACCATCTCACGCCTGGAGGGCGACGCCGCGCAGTTGAAGATCGCCCCCTTTCTCGTGCGCGGCTGTGTGGAGGATGTGCTGGAGCATCTCATGCCGCTGGTGGAAGCACGCCAGCCGGTCGTCACGCTGGATTTTCCTGATGATGGCGGCCTGCTGCATGGCGACCGCTTTTACTGGGATCAAATTTTCACCAATCTCATCGAGAACGCGCTGAAGGAAAACCCGCGCAACGGCCTGCGGCTGAAGATCAGCGGTCACTGGACGCGCAACGAATGCATCTTCAACGTGGAGGATGACGGTGTTGGCATCAGCGCGGAGGACGTGCCGTTTGTGTTCAAGCGCTTCTATCGCTGCGCGAAAGATCATTCGCAGGAGATCAAAGGCACTGGTCTCGGACTCTGCATCGTCAGGCATGCCGTCGAAGCGCATGGCGGCAGCATCGAACTGGAGAGCCGTCCGGGTGTGCGCACGGTGTTCACCATACGCGTGCCATTGCCCGGCTGAAACTCAGCGCGCACGCTGTAAAAAGACCCGCTCTTCGTTCAGGAGCAGCGTTGCGGGAACTTTTTCGGCGATCTGGTAGGCGCGGTCTTGCCTGCCGGCGAGAGAGAGAAGTCCGGCAGCAACGGCACGCTGTCCTGCGGGGAGACCCGCTGCATCCGTGAGGTCGGTCAGATGTTTTGGCACGGAGCCCGGGTCGCCAAGGCGGTAGGCGGCAAGTGCGAGCAACAAGGGCGGTGGAATGCGTTCCAAAGTGATCGTGAATGCCTCGTGGAGGCTGCTGGCATTCCGCAGCTTCGACAAATCGATGGTCTCCATCTCCACGCCGAGAATGAGGCGCAAATAAATGAGCCGGTCGGAAAAAACGGCGCTGCTGGGACGCAATTCATGCAGCGTACGGGAAACCGCGAGCAGCGCTGTGCTGTCTTTGGCCCGCTGTGCCATTTCAACGGCTTTTTGCAGATGCAGAACGGCGGCTTCCAGTTTTCCAGCGGCGGCGGCTTTGTCGCCGGCATCCTTGTAGGCGATGACCGCGATGTCGGTGAGATTGAGTTTTTCTGCCAGTGACGCCACCGTATAAAGGGTGGCGTCGTTGTTTTCGAGCCTGGCTGATTCAAGGGTGCCCTGAAGCAGCAGGCGCGTTTCCCGCATATCGGGCTGAAGCTGGCTCTGTACCTCCGCCAAGGCGAGGTTGACCAGGCTTTTTGGCACTGGCGGCCGGGGCGTCATCAGCAGCTCCTTGAGTTCCTCCCAGCGTTTTTCCTGGGCGAGCGCCTGCATGAGAATGGGATACAGCTCACGCGAATTCATGGCCAGATGTCTGGGGATGAGTTTGAAGATCGCTTCATTCTGCTTTTCGGTCATCAGCCAGTACGTCATCTCCTCCAGCCCTCCCTTGTTGCGGGCTTGAAAGCGTGCGATTTCCTCCGCGACGATCTGAGTTCGAAGCTCCGGCTGCAAACGCAGGAGGGCTGAAATGACGCCGAGACGTGCTGGCAAGTTTTCCAGCGGATGCCGACCGACCTGATCCAGCAGGCGTTTGGCTTCGGCGAGAGTTAACGCAGGGTCTGAAGCCAGTTTGGCAATGGCTTCCAAGGCAACTTTGGTGTTAAGATCGGCGAGCTGCCAAAGCTGTTTGCGGGCGTGTTGGCGCACTTCGACGAAGGTGCTTTTGCGGTCTTCCAAAGCTGCCTCGAGATGGGTTTCGGGAGAGTCCGTGGTTTGAGACGAGGCGCGTCGTGTGATCTCCGCCGCTTCCTTGGTGTGTCCTTCCGCTGTCAAGATGCTGGAGAGCAGTTCCAGCCCTGGTTTGTGAGTGCTGTTGCCGAGGGGCAGCTTTTCATACACCCCACGAGCTTCCGCCGTCTTTCCACTGGCAATGAGCGAACGTCCGAGCAGCAGATCCTCCTCCTCGGTCAGCGGCTGCTGTGCCGCCAGCAGGCGGAGCTGTTGCGCAAGTCCAGAGGGATCAGAGCCGGTGACTTGGTAAAACGCCACCATCGCACGGATGACTTCGGTGTCTTCAGGGGCTCGCTGACGTGCGAGGGCGAGAGACTGATAGGCGCGGCTCCAGTCCTGGGTGGCAATCGCTTCACGCGCCTCCTTGGCATTGCGCCGTGCGAGCGCCGTTCGCACCGCAGTGGAAATCGATCCCCAGGAGAGCAGGATGATCACGAGTATGCCAAAGGCGAGCAGGACAAGGATGTGGAACCGGCTGATCCGCTCTTTCGGCGGTGCCATGTCAGGAATTTCCTGCTGCGAATCGGTGTTGAACTCAAAGGCCATGGCTGTCGTTGGTTGGGGTTATTCGCCGGGCTGGTCCCGTTTGCGTTCATCACTGCTGCCGTCGCCACCACCATAGCCGATGACTTGCACGTCGATGATCGAGGGCAGCTCCTGGGTGGTGGGCTGCTGCGTCGGGTTCTGGCCAGGCTGGCTGGCAGCGGAGGTAGAAGCCGCTCCGGCGCTGGAGGCAGCGCTGGCTAGACCACCAAGGCTTGGCGAGGCGACCGAAGGTGCCGCCGGCGTACCGGCACTGGTGCCGCCGACGGAGATGTTGGCCGAGTTCAACACAATCGACGCGGCGATGTTCAAGTTGCCGGTGGCACGAATGCCAGCATCACCCGCATCCACTGCACCGATGGGCGCGATGAGGTCCACATTGCCTGGGCGAACGCCTGCCACAGTCGCGAGAACGCCGATGCCACCACCGGTGGCAAGACCGGCAAGGTCGGTGGCGATGTCGGCGCTTTGCGGGTCGATCAACACACGGGTGGGCGGTGCGGACTGCACCGTCTTGGAGGAGGAACCAGCGGCGATGTCGCCTTCCGACGACCAGATCATGATGTCACCGCCACGCAGGGTGAAGATACGCGAGATGCCGATGTCCACGTCGTTTTTGGTGAAGATGGAAACGTTGCCGCCTGACTCCGTGATGACGCCCGGCGGTGCCAGGGTGTCGCCAATGAGGGTGGCGGCCAGTTGCAGCCCGCCAGCTGGAGCTAGGATGCTGATGTCACCACCGCTCTTGGTGCGGATGTCGCGCGCCTGGGTTTCGATGCTGCCCGTGCTGGTGGTGGGGAACAGGCTGGCGATGGCGGCGTAGCCTTCAGTGTAGGTGCCGGCATTCGGACTGTCAGGATCATTGTGATCGCGTCCGGCGTCACGCAAGACGAGGTAGTACACGGCCAGGGCGAGCTGTTTCTGCTGTTCCGGGGTGAGCAGCGGGTCGTGCAGATTCACCGAAGGCACACCGAGGATTTCCGCCAGCTCTGTCAAATAACGATCACCAGCGGGGCTGGTGGTGAACTGGGTGATGAAACTGGCAAAGTCGGCATTGCTGCCACTGAGACCGGTGGAGGCCTTCCCCATGCCTGCCGCCACTACAACGTCAGCTCCGGCGAAAGGCAGATAAGGATTGCGACCATTGCCGATGCTGGTGATACCGACGCCGGTGCCGTCGGAATTGTTGGAGCCGGTGCCGAGGTTGAGATTCCGACCGGAGAGCACTTGCAGGCTTCCAGGGCCGCTGATTTGGATGTCGCCAGATTTGGGTGTTTCGCCGTTTGCGGTGCGGTTTCCTGTCGCGGCCGCCTGAGTGCGCCGGCTAGTGTTGGCATTATATGCCACGATGTCGCGCCCGCTTGAAACGGTGGTCACATCAGATTCACGCACATTCTGAATGTAGAGACCGACATCGGTAATGTCTCGTTGCGCGAGGATCGTGGCGAATTTGCTCGAAAAGAGGGTCACTCCAGAAAGATCGCCACCAACTGCATAGATGCGGGCCGGGTTGGCGTCGTTTAAATGCAGTAATTCTGAGTCATGAAGGCTCTGCTTGACCTGAGAAACCCCAAATCGCCCTGCCGTGGAGCCTGTTTCTGTGAATGTAGCGTTTTTTTGATTTAGGAAGGTGGCGTTGGTAGTCCTTGCAAGAGTGTAGTCGCTGTTACGGTTCAGGAAATCATAGTATGCGTAAGGTGTGTAGATTCCAGGAATCGAACCGGGGCTCGCGTCCGATACATTGATTGAAGATGAAGCCCATACATTGTTCTTAGAGCCGGACAAAATGACTGTGGAGGCACCCGTTTTATGCAGACCTTGAACAGCTCCTGCGGCAAGGAGTTCGAGGCTGCCTTTCGGAGAGGGGAAAAGGTTGATCGTGCCGACGACATTCACATCGCCTGAAAAAGAAATGGCGGAAACTGATGCGGGCATGACGGTGGCATAAGTATTGAAAGGGGTGATGTCCACTTCCAACAGACGCAGCCAAGGATGAATATTGGCGGCCGAGGCATTGTTCAGCAGCAACTCTTTTCTCATCCAGGCGGACAAGATGGGCAGGGGGGCAGAGCCGTCGATCAAGGTGGCTGCTTCACGGAGAGTCACACTGCCAGCGATGGAAGAAACCTTGACGGAACTTTCAGCGCTGAACGTGCTGAAATAGGTTTTATTCCATACCTTGTTGTTGATGCCTTGAGGGAGCAGGAATGTGTTTGCAACGGGGCCTAGCAGGAGATCTCCGCGTGCCTTGATATCGAAGCTAGTTTTACCAGCAAAAAGTGTGGTTGGAAGCCATGTGCTTTCATCATCTAACACAAGGTTCGCTCCCAGTCGTCCCAGGCTGGGGGAACGAGTTAAATTGGTGGTGATTTGAGATCCGGCATTGAGCACACCGACTCCACGTTCAACGTAGTAGATGCCTCCATCGATATTGACACCAGCACGGACGGTGACGTCCCCTCCACCCAGCTCGATAAATCGTGAGGCGTCAGGGGTTCCGCTGGCAGCACGGGCATTGGTGGGGGCATGAGCGCTGACGTTTTCGATGTTTTGTCCTGACTGTAGCAGGACATTGCCACCGCCCAAAGCGCCAACGCCGTCGAAGAAGTTGCTAAAGTTCACCCACCATGATGTTGAAGAAGACAGTGCATTGACTTGAACAATAGGATCCTGGAAGACAGAGACATCCCCGTATTCGCCAGTCAGTGGATCAATGTAGCCGCGCCGCATGAGCCAGTTGTTTGGCAGTTCACGTGAAGAGTCTGCGACTGCCACGCCGCTGTTTCTAGTCGAGTGTTTGATCGAGGCTTGGGCTGAAATCATGATGTTGCCGCCTGCCATGCTGTAAAGCGCAGGGTAGAGCTGCTGAACAGCGCCGAGTAAGGTGCCCTGATTGGGAGTGTCTCCGGCAAGCACATCCACGACAGGCAGGACAAAATCTCCAGAGGTCACCACTTTGTAAGGATCGGCCACCTGTGCTCCCGCGCTATAGATGGTTGCAAACTGGTTGAGCAACTGTACATCGCGAGCGGCGGCTATTTCTATGTTGCCAGTCCCAGTTCGGATGACTTGGAAACGATTGGACTGTGTGGTGGCATTCGTGGCGGTGCTGGACTGGCGGATGGCTGTTGATGTCTGAGCATTGGCTCCTGAGGTTGTGCCGACAGGCCGTGCTTGCACAGCATCTTTCC
Source organism: Prosthecobacter sp. (assembly GCF_046154365.1). GTDB lineage: Bacteria > Verrucomicrobiota > Verrucomicrobiia > Verrucomicrobiales > Verrucomicrobiaceae > Prosthecobacter. The sequence continues at coordinate 8,536 of NZ_JBJXFV010000159.1, read as the reverse complement.
CCAGGAGAACTGAGCCTGAGTTTGCGGAAAGGCTGTTGAGTGAGACGACTTCCTTGAAGCTTGCCGCCCTAAAATCAGCACCGGATGCCATACGATAAGACCACGACTGTGTGTTTGTTGGCAGTGTGGTCTGCAGGCTCATCAATGGTGCCGTCCATTGCTTTTCGAGCGCGTTGGTGGAGGTTGCAGCAGCAGTATTAAAACCATCGCTCAAAGTATTGTAAAATTCGAGATTGCCGGAAGCCCGCATCGTCAATACGCCGGCGGCATTTTTGGGTCCAAAACGGAAACCGGCCAGATCCCAGTCATAAGCAGCACCCGAGCCTTGCCCGGAACCGACGTTGGCGATGCCGAGGGTGATGTTGCCGCCGCGGTTGCTGATCTCGATGCCTGGTGCGATGACAACCACGCCAGGCCCCTGGCTTTCCAGTGCTTGGATGCCTGTGTTGCCGCCCACCAGACGACTCAACATCGCGGAGTAGTTTGCCATGAAACTGGTGGCGTCACTTTTTAAATTCTGGCCGCTCGCAGCCTCAGTCTTGAGGGTCACTCCGGTGAGATTGGGCAGAGTCGAGACCCCGCCTTGAATGACCACATTGGACTGGTTGAAGTCATAAAGTTTGTAACCCTCGATCACGATGCTGGAAGGATTGATGATCGTGCCATTGATCGGGCTGACCTGGATGTAGTTATTAATTGCTGTCGTCTGTGGCGCGCGGATATGCAGCTTCCCGGTGAATTTGCCCTGATAGGCACTCGATCCTGCAACCGTGGTGGTGACGCCGCTGACAGTCACTTTGTCGTTGTTCGTGACGGACAGATCCAGGACGGAGCCGGTTTGGATCATCACGCTGCCAGCCCCTACCGTGCCATTGCGCTGGGCGCCTGACTCCAGGTTGATTTCTCCGCCTTTGCCGGCGTTATCGAAGTCGGTTCCCTTGACCGTGAGCCATGCCCCCGAGTTCAGTGTGACATCGCCATTGGCGATCAGGTCGATGCGCCCTCCGGTTGAGCCGGAAGCGTCGATGGTTGGCAGCGCGGGATTGGCGGCGACGTTAACCGTGATCGAACCCTGATCCACGCCGAGGAAGAAACGATGGGCATAGATGGTGCTGTCAATGGTCACGCTGCCGCTGCGGAGACGGAGGTTTCGTTCCTGGGTGAACGAGCCGGCGTTGAGTTTGGCATTCAACGTGTTGAATGAGGCGAGGCTGACGATGTCGATCTTGGCGGAGGCGTTGGTGCCACCAATGCCGCCTTGCCCGAGCAAGGAGCCGTCAAGAGTCAGCAGACCCGCCCCCGCATTAACAATGAAGTTGCCTGCGTTGCCTCCCGCTGCGGCGGCGGCAACGTTGATCGTGCCTGTTGTGCCGAGAGTCACATTGCCGTTGTCAGAGGTCAGGGTGACCTGTCCGGCGTCGGTGTAGCGGACCTGATCGAAGAAGCTTTTGGCCGTGCCCCCGACGTCAAGTCTGCCGCCAATGCTGAGTGAGCCAGTGCGTGCTCGCATGGAAATCTGGCCGCTGGGTAGCAGGACGTCGGTGTTGGCGGTGATACTGCTGCCCTCAAAGGAAACCTGGGCGCCGAGGCCGAGGCCTGCGGGAAGTGGTTGAGTCCCAGACGGCTTCGTCAGATTCAGCGCGCCTCCCGCCATGAGGCTTTGAGTCGCACTGCTGGCAGCGGTGAAGAAGGGAGTGACGGCGTTGATGTCTCCCTGCGCTGCAAACGAGCCAGTGCCCTGCATCAAGATGCCACTGGCGGCATTCAGCACCACCGTGGCAAACTGATTCACCACCAAGGCGTTCTGCCCGATGCTGATCGTGTCGGCGGTCACATTGAGTGTGCTGCTGGACAACGTGCCCGCGGTTCCTGCCGTGCCGTTGGCACTGTTGTCGAGCAGGATGGACTGTGCAGTGAGGTTGACTGTGCCGCCGGCATTGTTGAAGCCGCGAATTTCAGCGGCATGCAGCGCCAGTGTGCCCGTGTTGGAGAAGGTGCCAGAGCCATAGAGGTCGATGGAGGTGTAGCTCAGCAACGACAGCGCGGCGGTGTTTTGCAGGCTGGCCAAGGCGGTGCCGCCGAGCACCAGACTGCCTGTAGTCTGAAGTATGTTGGGCGATCCCGGAGGTGGCGTGAGCAGCAGTGAGACACGGCCGCTGTTCAGATTGATGGCCGTGCCGGTCAGGCTGGTGCTGTTGTCCAGCGACGTGGTATTGCTGGAGTCCAGGGTGATGCTGGCACCTCTGATAGACACTCCGGCGGCGACATTCAGTTGCGGCAGGGCGGAGGTGGTCACTCCGGTGCGCGATGTCTGTGCAGAGGTCACGCCACTCACACGAACCAGCGATCCATTGCCACTGAGGGCAAGAGAATCAGCAGAGGTCTGTGTTCCGGTCTGCGTGATGACTGCATTGGCGGCCAGTGTTATGGTCTGCTTTGCTGCCAGGATGATTTCTGTGCCGGTCAAAGGCGCTCCGGCATTGTCCACCGTCAGTTTGTCCGTGCGCACAGTAACGACAGTGCTGGTGGTCCCGGTGGTGCGTTCACCGCCGATGTGCAGACTCTCGGCATTCCAGCCACTCAGTAGTGTGGAGTTTAGCACCAGCTTGTTGAGTTGAGCCGGTGCTCCAGGGGCAGTAATCACGATTTCCAGAGGACTGCTGATGTCCACGCGCCCACCGCGCCCAGCGGGTGTTCCAGCAGCGCTCACATTTCCGCTCAACTGCATGCTCTGGAGCGCACTCAGGAGTGAGTAGCCCGCATCTGACGAAGTTCGTGTGACTGGTAAGCTCAGGCGATTCTGGGCTGCGGGGATAAACTCATGTGCGAGATAATCCGTGTATTCGGCGCGAACTTTGACGACCTGCTGGGGGGCGATTTCGAACAACTGATGGATGGAACCCGCTGCGCCGGGGTTTAAACCATTGAACCGGTATCCACTGACGAACACCGCCCCACCGGGTTTGACCAGGGAGTCCACCGGCAATCCTGAACTGGGTGTGATGAGCAGGGCACCCGGCTGAAGAGCGTAGCGTGCTGGCATTAAAGTGTAGTTACCTGCTGCTGTCAGTGAACTGCCCTTGAGGTAGATTTGATCCCCTATTTTCAAGCCGCTGGTGGTGTAGCCTGTATCACCCCCAAGATTGCTGACAAAGATGCCACCCGTGGCAAAGGGTGCGTATGGCGCGAATAAGGATGAAAAGCCGGGAACAATGGCAAATTTTTCGTCAGTGTCGAGCAGGTCAGTGCTGCCGCCATTGCCCTGAACCCAGCGGTAGCCGTAGAGTTCGCCGCCGCCACGGATATCCAAGTTTGAGCCAGCTTCAGTGGTGACGTTAAGAGCTGATAAGCGGATGGTTTTGTCTGCAATGCCAGTGCTGGTAATGTCGAAACCAGTGGGGTCAATCCAGTTGGTGCCGTCTTTGATCAGGCCGTAGGGAATCCGCACGCCTGCGCCGGTTTGTGGATCAATCGCAGACACGGATGTGACGCTGCTGCCTGTCAGGGTGATTTGTTGTGTCACAGGTGCGTTGGCATTCGTGACTAGACCCTTTGGCGCGGTGCCGACGCCATCCCAACCCAGGCGGATCGATCCCAATGCCGCGCGTAGTATGCCGCCCTGGGTGATAGATGATGCATAAATGCTCAGTCTGCCACCGCCTGAGAGTGGAAACTCAGGCGAGGTGCCAGTGGATGCGATAGTGACGGAACCATTCGTGGGTGCCGCACTATCGTTGTAGGCGGTGATGGTGAAGGTGGAAGCCGTCATGGGAACAATCTGGCCCGCTGTGATGGTTAGATGACCAGCGATGTCGAAATAGTCGCTGGCACGCAATTCCTGCCGGGCGGTGAGGCTGGCTTGTCCGATTTTTTGTAACGAAAGGAAGCCTGTTTCAATCAAATCAGCCACAACTTCGAGCCTGCCGGTGCCATAAGTGGGACTGAACAGGCTGGGACTCACCCCGACACCAGGTGTGTTGATAAGATAAGGATTGATCAGCTCTTCATCGCGCATGGGGGCGCTCACTGTTCTGCCCAGCGCTACATAAGGGGCTGCAAGACGCACCAGGGAATCGGCGCTGAGGACGCCGCCATCCGCCACTTTGAGGTAGCCTTTTGCGACGATGTCCACGGCCCCGCGAAACTCTACGTTGTTTGCCAGGGTTAGAGAATCGAAGCCTCCATTCTGGAATGAATTGGCACCGAAATAACCCTGGCCAACAATAGTGCCGCCGATTGACTGCCCCACCACGCTCTGCCCTACGACAAACACGGGCTGTAGAAAGGAGGACATGTCTTGAGAAACGACGAGTTTGATAAACTTGTCATCACTGGCAGCTCCTGGTGCGATGAAACGCCCGGAACCTATATAAAGATTTCCGCCTTGGGCCGTGCTGCCTCCCGCCGTGCCCAGCAAGGTGGCATTACTGAACAGAAACTCGCCACCCTTCAGCGATATGAGCCCCCCGTTGCTGTCGATGCGGACGGGAACTGAGCTTGCCGCTTGAGTCAGTTGGGTGATGGAGTTTTGCGATGCCAATTCTACTCCAGCCTCCGCAGGCAGCAAATCCATGATGCTGCTCGTCCCAGAAACGTCCAGCAAGGCTCCTGCATCAGCGACGATGTTGCCTTCGACATGAATGCTGCCGCCGGCATGGACAGAACCCACCCGACGATTGAAGGCATCCATCAGCAAAACGGTTTTGCCTGCGGTCGAGACGCGACCGACGCTGCCGAGATGCACGGTGGCGATCGCTGTCGTGAGATTGTCAAGTTCCACAGGGTAATGACTGGCTCCTGCCAATGTGACCGAACCACCCGGCGCATCAATGCTCCCCAGCATCTCCACTGTTTGTCCATGCAGGACAACGCTGCCGAGAGCATCGGTTTCAATTTGTGTTCCTGATTCCATGAGAATGGCACCGCGCACTTGCAGAAGGCTGTCGATAAAATTATTCACGCCGGGAGCTTCAAAATCGAGGCTTGCGGGGCTGCGGTATCCTTCCGGCTGTAGCAATGTGCTGATGGCAATTGAACTTGTCCCATTTTGCAGATGGCTGCTCGCCTGCAGGCTGCTGACCAGAGGTCTGATCACAGTTCCAGATGTAATCAGAATGCCAGGAGCAAAAGTCGTTACACCTGCTGGTGGAGTGATGTCTGATCCGAGGCCTGTCAGGGTGAATTTGCTGAAGCCGCCGTTGCCGAAAAAATCAGGCTGTAGCAACAGGGTGTTGGGGTAGACCGTCGAGCCGCCGACTTGGATTGTGGGTGCTTGAAGTGTCAATGTCCCGCCAACTGCCCCGGAGAACCCCTTCAACGTGGCACCCAGAGAAAGATGCCCGCCAAGCAAAGATTTGATCAATGGATCGTTTCCAGTGTGAATCGACAAAGAGCCACCATTCCCGTAGGTGATGCTCTTGTTTGCGGTGAGACCGCCTGAAACATCGACCAGACTCCCGGCCGCCAGTTCTGCTGTGTAAGCCTGGATGCTGATGCTACCGCCTTGAGTGGTGCTGAGGTATTCCACTTCTCCTGTTTCGCTGCTGATGGTGACCGAACGAGGAACTGAGAGGGGGGCTGGCGCGTCCAACAGATCATTGATGATTAGTCCCGCTGTGCTCAGAAGCGCGGATGATCCCACTGTCACTTTCCCGCGTGCCGGGTTCGCGGCTGGAACGTCTGTCCGCTGAAGTTGTGATTTCCGAGCCTCTAGGTTCGCAGTTACGTAGGGTGAAACGTTGTAGGCGATGAGCTCCAGGTGACCGCCTGGCGCAGACAGTGATCCCTGAATGTTCACATTGGCACCATGCAGCAATATGGTGCCACCAGCGGAGACGGTGAGCGAGACATTTGCGGGAACCAGGATATCGCCATCGCTGTTGTCCATGAGCAATGAACCAAATCCTTGTGTGGTGAACAATTCAGGAGACAGAAATACATTGCTGCGACGAGCTGTGGGCAGGTTAGCCAAGCTGCCGTTGCTTGGGAATGAGCCCACGGCAGCCTGAGCTATGCTTCCGTTTTGGAACTCAACAACCGGTGGTGTAGGAGAATATAATGGAAACAGCAAAGGAGTGCGGATAAGTTGCTGTGCCTGGAATTTTAAGGAAAGAGTGCTCATTTGAGGAGCTGCACCGAGCTGCTGAGGGCCAATAACGGTGTTCCCCTTCAAAGCTCCATCAAGTGCCATGGATGCGGCAGTGATCGCAAGGCTGCCGCCTTTGCCGCCGAAGCTGTGCGCTGGTTCGTAGTGGCTGGTGGATGCAAAGAGACCGGTGGTCGTGGTGGACGTTCCCCAGCGCGAGTCGGCGACGGTGGTGGCTCCAGTGTAGATGCCATCGTAAACCACGCTCGGGTCGGCATCGGCGATGTCAATCAGGTTGCCATCATCCACCAATCGGGTGGTTGCCACATCGCCGCCAGCAAAGTCCTGATAGCCGCCCGACACGTTCACAGACGCTCCATCCTGGATCACCACCGAATCTCCGGCGGTGAGTGAGACCGCACCACCTGCGGTGGTAAGTTGCCCCACGGTGCGCTCAATGACACCCAGATAGCCGGTCAGGTTTGCCAGCGGGGTTCCCACCCAGGCGGTGCCGTCGCTGCGAACTCCCTGCTTGCGCAGATCGACGGTGATGGTGGCACCCCGCAGGCTGCCATTGCGTTGGAGAGCGGAATCCGCCAGCTCAGCACCACGCAAAGTCACGGTGAAAATGTATTCAGATATGGCTGCATCAATCGCGGTCGAACCTGCCACGTCAATCACCGCCCCATGGTCCAGATACACCTGGCCCGAAGATTGCACAAAATTCTGCACGGCGGGATTCCCGGCCACCAAATCCCAGATGCCCGCGCTGATGGCCACATTGGCATTCGGCGCCAGTATCACTGAGTCTTCCCCCAGATAGATTCCCAGCCCCTGGATGTTGACCTCGGATTTCAAGGCGAGTTCCGTGCCGTTGATCTTGCTGCTGCTGGCCCACTCCGGCAAAATCTGCATCACGGATCCCTCCTTGGTGCGCACGATGCCGGTGGAGGTGTTTGAGGGATATTGGAACGGAGCGCCAAACGCTGCATTGGCTGCATTGTAGTTCGTGTTGCGAACAGCTCCATAATTTGCCAGCAAGTCGATACGTCCGTTCAGCGACACCGAGGTCGAACTGTTGATGAATCCGTTCTGGTTTACGGCTTTGCCCGTGATGACCACGCTGCCGCGTGGCGATTCAATCAACCCGTTATTCGTTGCGGTACCGCCATAGGTGCCGACATCACCAACATACACGTCCAATCCACGCAGCGAAGGATCATCAGCGCTGTGGGCGTCAAACCCCACCTGCATGCCTGCGGCCAGGATGGTCTGGCCGTCGGGGGTGCTGATGGTGCCTTCATTGGTGACGTTCGGGCCGATCAGGGCCACGCGTCCGCCCACGTTGGCGGAGGAGGTTGGCGCGGTGATCCTCGCGCCGGCTTGGACGGTGACGTTGCCAATGCGGTTGCCGGTGGTGTTGGGCAGGGAGGGTGGCGTGTAGGAAGGTGTGGGCCCCTTGTTGCCGGAGGGCTGGAAGTTGGCGGAGAAGAGGAACTGCGTGTCGGGGTTGTTGAGCAGGCCGCGGGCGATCAGGTTGTCATTGATCGGCAGGGCGGAGGCCACCAGCGCGTGGGTGTTCACCTGGCTGGTGCCGCCAAAGATGATGCCGTTTTGATTGATCACATACACCTGGCCTTGCGCCTGGATGGAGCCAAGAATCTGTGTGGGATTGCCCGAAGGATCGGTGATGCGGTTGAAGGCGATCCACGTTCCCACATCGGTGCCGCCGGCGCTTTGATCAAACGACAGCGTGGTGTTCATGCCGATGTTGAAGCTTTTCCACTCCAGTATGGCCTGCTGCTGCGTCTGCGTGACGGTGACGGTGGTATGCCCGCCGCTGACAGCTTGGATTGGAGCGGTGGCACCTACGGGTGCGCCGATGATCTCGAGTCCGCCGGTGGTGAGACCGTTTGGGACGTTGGGCAAGGTTCCGGCAAAGTTCGGGTTCGCGCCGAGATTGTTCGCTGCGGCAGCGGCAGCACGCGCGGCATCCTGCATCGCTGTGACCGCCTGCAGGGCGAGTGTGTTGCGGGTCAGCATGTCCTGCGCATGATTGCGCGCATCGGCCGTGGCGGCGGCGGTGTTGATCGCGTTGGCGTTTGCCGCCGCTGTGTCTGCCGGGGTGCCGCCTCCGGCCGCCGCTTGACCGAGGTTTGAGCTTAACATGTCCGCGACGAGCGGCGTGGGCATCAGTCCGGTGAGAATCACCAGTACATGCACCAGCAGCACATGGGCGGGGGAGAGCCGACGGGATTTGGCAGGGCGTGCAAAAGACTTCATGGAGAGCAATCAGGGGTTCGTGGCCGCGTTCGGGGATGACGTGCCAAGGAGCAGTTTAGACAGCGCGACCTCGTTGATAGCCACAGGGTGCTTTAGCAACGTTTCCGACACGTAAGCCTGCATGTTCGCGCGAGTCTTCTCCGCCCGCAGTCGCTGGGCCAGTTGCAC
>NZ_JBJXFV010000156.1:0-107897 GCF_046154365.1 Prosthecobacter sp. | reverse complement strand
CCAAACTTGCCGGCAAGGGCATCAAAGCCCACACAGCCGAAAGGCATTGGAGACTCTGGTCCGTGGACAAAGTACGCCGGGTCTTTTGCTCGAGGCATCAAAGCCCACACAGCCGAAAGGCATTGGAGACGCGCTGTGAGACTCGAAGAACCAATTCAGGCTACGAAGGCATCAAAGCCCACACAGCCGAAAGGCATTGGAGACGTGATCTTCGTCGTCTTGCCGTTGAAGTTGACATTGCACGGCATCAAAGCCCACACAGCCGAAAGGCATTGGAGACTTCTCGGGGTGGCTACTTGGCCGCTGGCGCACTTTCCTGGCATCAAAGCCCACACAGCCGAAAGGCATTGGAGACGGTAGTCACCTCGGTCTCGCGCGTGCTCTCCTCGGAGGGCATCAAAGCCCACACAGCCGAAAGGCATTGGAGACGTGCCACGAACGTGACGCCATCTCCCACCTCCAGACCGGGGCATCAAAGCCCACACAGCCGACAGGCATTGGAGACACGTCACTTGATGTGGGTTCGAAGGCGTGGAGGGTCGGCATCAAAGCCCACACAGCCGAAAGGCATTGGAGACACCGGGATCCCCTTACCTGGACACCCCAGCCTTCTTGGCATCAAAGCCCACACAGCCGAAAGGCATTGGAGACTAATTTGTAATTTTTTTTGCCACAACAATGATCCAGGCATCAAAGCCCACACAGCCGAAAGGCATTGGAGACACGAAGATCACGGACTCCATCCACCACTGAGGCAGATTGGCATCAAAGCCCACACAGCCGAAAGGCAATGGAGACGCAGACGATCCTCGCGGAGCACGTGCTTCAGGAAGAGGGCATCAAAGCCCACACAGCCGAAAGGCATTGGAGACAGAAGCTTGGTCTGCCGGCGGAGGAACCCGGAGGTGCTGGGCATCAAAGCCCACACAGCCGAAAGGCATTGGAGACGCCAGAAGACCGTGCCGCCCCTCGTGCAGGAACCCTTTGGGCATCAAAGCCCACACAGCCGAAAGGCATTGGAGACGAAGACTTCACGAGCACGATGACGGAGACCGAACTGAGCGGCATCAAAGCCCACACAGCCGAAAGGCATTGGAGACACCGCATGATGCGAACTTCCCTTCGGCTTTTTTGCCGTGGCATCAAAGCCCACACAGCCGAAAGGCATTGGAGACCAAACACTGCTCGTCAACCTCAAGGCTAATGAGATGCTGGCATCAAAGCCCACACAGCCGAAAGGCATTGGAGACGAAAGGGTAAACTTTTTTGTATCCCCGATAGTAACGACGGCATCAAAGCCCACACAGCCGAAAGGCATTGGAGACAGCACTTGCCCTGGCAGGTCGCCGACATCGGGCTGCTGGGCATCAAAGCCCACACAGCCGAAAGGCATTGGAGACATTCTTTGTCGAGGAAGTCCGCAGCGTCCGATTTCGCCGGCATCAAAGCCCACACAGCCGAAAGGCATTGGAGACAATGGGTAATCGACGGTGAGGTCGAAATCCTTGGCGATTGGCATCAAAGCCCACACAGCCGAAAGGCATTGGAGACTCCTTGCCAGTGAGGCCACCGAGGGTCGTCGTTCATCGTGGCATCAAAGCCCACACAGCCGAAAGGCATTGGAGACGACACTGCTGTCACAGCCACCCGCATCACTGCATCCAGGGCATCAAAGCCCACACAGCCGAAAGGCATTGGAGACTTTATCGTGACTGTAATCACCGACTACACCAGCGGCAGGGCATCAAAGCCCACACAGCCGAAAGGCATTGGAGACGAAGATGAGGCCGAGCCGCATCTTGGTACCCGCGGGGGCATCAAAGCCCACACAGCCGAAAGGCATTGGAGACCTTACTGATTTCCTGCTTGGCCAGCGTCGTTCCAGCGAAGGCATCAAAGCCCACACAGCCGAAAGGCATTGGAGACTCCTCAATGTAACTGGACACTTTGAACATCTTACGCGGCATCAAAGCCCACACAGCCGAAAGGCATTGGAGACCGGCGCTTGTAGCCACCTTTGTATTCGTACACCTGGGCGACTGAAAGCCGCGCAGCCGAAACGCGTTGGAACTTGGTCTGGGGTGCTTCAACTCACCGTCGGTGTGCGCCACCCTGCAATATCCATAAAATCCAGCTTCTCTCGGAGTCCTTTGACGTTTCCATCGCGAAAGGCTGTCACCTCTGGCGCGGACTTGATCAAAAATCGGCTGAGCTTGATCAAGTCGAGGCTGAATGAAAGCACGTCCACACCAGTGGCCATCAAGTGTGTGTGGAAGGTGACAACGATTGATCAGGACGTGATCAAGGACAAGACGAAGGTGATCACGTCTGCGCGGAAGATCATGCCTGGGCGAGTGGACTTGATCAAGACGGGGCCCAAGTCGGGCACTTCGGTCTGGAAGGTGACGGCTTTTTTGCGGGACTTGCTCCCGTCTGGGCAGAGCTTGGTCGTGATTTCGACTGGCATGGTGCCGTGGGCGTGCGGGGAGACTTGGAGACGAGCGGACGAGAGTGGAATACTCGCCACTTTGATCACCCAGCGTTCGCTTTAGCACTGAACGACTCCGAACACGCCATGTTCAGCGCACCCACAGGAAAGTCAGGCGGGTAGAATACTCGCGCTCCGGTTCGCGGCGCGACTGGACGACGTGGCATTCCGCGACATCATTCGCGCCCCAATTACCGCCGTGAAGCCCTACTACATCACCACCGCCATCGACTACACCAACGCAGCGCCGCACATCGGCCATGCTTATGAGAAGGTGCTGGCGGATGTCATGGCGCGATTTCAGCGGCTGAATGGGCGCGAGGTGTATTTCCTCACCGGCGTGGATCAGCACGGCCAGAAGGTGCAGAAGAGTGCGGAAAAGGCCGGGCAGACGCCGCAGGACTTTGTGGATGGTATCACGCAGCATTTCACGGCGCTGTGGGACAAGCTGAACGTCCGCTACGACGGCTGGGCGGCGACGACAGACATCAAACACAAGCGCGTGGTGCAGGCGATGCTGCAAAAGCTCCACGACTGCGGCCAGCTTTACAAAAAGAGCTACGGCGGTTTCTACTCCGTGCGTCAGGAGCAATTCCTCACCGACAAAGAACGCGGCCCCGACGGCCAGTACGGCGAGGAATGGGGCGAAGTGGTCGAGTTGCAGGAGGAAAACTGGTATTTCCGCCTCAGCGATCATGTCGAGTGGCTCAAGAACCACATTCGCGGCAACCCCGATTTCATCTTCCCGCCGCATCGTGCCAACGATGTGCTCAACTCGCTCGAAGGAGCCGCGCAGGACCTGTGCATTTCACGACCCATCGAACGCCTGAGCTGGGGCATTCCGCTGCCCTTTGACGAAAAATTCGTGAACTATGTCTGGTTCGACGCGCTGGTGAATTACGTCAGCTTCGCCGGCTACTTGGCCGATGAAGTCGGCAACGAAGGTCTGCCGGAGTTTGAAAAAATCTGGCCCGCCGACGCGCATGTCATCGGCAAGGACATCCTCGTCCCCGCGCATGCCGTCTATTGGCCGATCATGCTGCACGCGCTCGGTTTCCCCGACGATCAAATCCCCAAACTCATCGTTCATGGCTGGTGGAACGTGAAAGGGGCCAAGATGAGCAAGAGCCTCGGCAATGTGATCGACCCGAACGTGCTCTCGAACACCTTCACGCCCGACGGCCTGCGTTATTATCTCATGCGCGACATCGCCACCGGCTACGACGCCGATTTCAGCGATGAGCGCATCATCATGAGCTACAACAAGGAGCTGGCCGGTGGTCTGGGCAATCTGCTCAACCGCTCGATCAACATGGCGCAGAAATATCGCAGCGGCGTGCTCACGCCCGGTGATTACGATGACGAAATCAACCAAGCCCTGCGCCAGACGGTCGCGGAGGCCCTGCCGCTCTACCTTGATAAGATGAACGGCTGGGACATCCACGAAGGCATCGCCGCCGCGTGGAAGATCGTCACGCATGCGAACGCCTTCGTCGATAGCACGAGGCCCTTCTCGCTCGCCAAAGATCCCGCGCAAGCCGCCCGCCTCGACAGCGTGCTCTACCACCTCGCCGAGGCGCTCACGCACGTCACCGTGCTGCTCAATCCGATCATGCCGACCGCGATGGTCACAGCGCGTGCGCAGATCGGCTGGGAATTGCCTGCGGGCCTCAAAGTCAGCGATTTGAAGTGGGGACTGCTGCCAAGCGGCCACCAACTCGGCGCGCCTGTGCCGTTGTTCCCGCGTCTGGAGATCGCCGAAGAAAAGTGATCCCAAAAACAACGACACGATCATTCCTTGCACCCCCCGCCCTTCTGGCTATGACCAGCGGCGCACCTTGATGAAGAAAGCCCTCCTCGCTCTCGAAGACGGCCGAGTGTTTGAAGGCACGGCGTTTGGCGCCGATGCCGCCCACACCGGCGAAATTTGCTTTAACACCTCCATGACCGGTTATCAGGAGGTTCTCACCGATCCTTCCTATCGCGGCCAGATCGTGACGATGACCTATCCGCTCATCGGCAACTACGGCGTGAACCCGCTCGACACCGAAAGCGACCAACCGCACGTGCGCGGCTTCGTCATTGAGGAGCTTTGCGATGTGCCGAGCAACTGGCGCAGCACGCAGTCGCTTGACGCTTATTTGAAGGAGTGGAACATCCCCGGCATTCAGGGGATCGACACACGCGCTTTGACCAAGCATCTGCGCACCCGTGGTGCGATGCGTGCCGTCATCACCACGACCGCCGCGAGCGCTGAAGAAGCCGTGAAAATGGCCGCCAGCAGTCCGCCGATGGAAGGCAGTGATTACGTCAAGGAAGTGACCACCAAGACGCCTTACCTCTGGGATCCCGAGGACAAGGACAGCCGCGACTGGGACATCCCCAGCCCCTCGCAGAATCGTGAAGCCGGACCTGATGGTGAAGTGTATCATCCGCTGCCACGCGCGAAGCATCACATCGTGGCCTACGATTTCGGCATCAAGCGCAACATCCTGCGCCGCCTACGTCAGAACGGCTTCCGCGTCGATGTCGTTCCCGCCACCACGAGCGCCAAAGACGTACTCGCCAAAAATCCCGACGGCGTCTTCCTCTCCAACGGCCCCGGCGATCCTGCGGCGCTCGATTACATCCATAAGGAGATCAAACAGCTCATCGGCGTGAAGCCGATCTTCGCCATCTGCCTCGGTCATCAAATTCTCGGCCACGCCTACGGCGGCAAGACCTTCAAACTGAAGTTCGGCCATCGTGGCGGCAACCAACCCGTCAAAGACCTGCGCAATGGCAAGGTGTCCATCACCAGCCAGAACCATGGCTTTGCCATCGACCCATCGTCCTTGCCCAGCAACGTCGAAGTCACACACATCAACCTCAATGACGGCACCGTCGAAGGCATGCGCCACCGCGAAGCGCCGGTGCTGAGCGTCCAATACCATCCCGAAGCCGCACCTGGACCGCATGACGCGAAGTATTTCTTCGCCGAGTTTGCGCGGATGATTGAGACGGGACGGTGAGACGTAGCCACGCTCGCCAGAGCGTGGATGTGCGTTCTCTTTGTGGAGCCGACTTCCACATTCTGGCGAATGTGGCTACGACAGAGTCTTCACACCGCGATCTCCGCCTTGATCGCCGGATGCGGATCGTAGCCCTCAAGTGTGAAGTCCTCGAAACGGAAGGCGTCGATCTCTTTGACGGCGGGATTCAGGCGCATCGTGGGCAGCGGGCGCGGCTCACGGGTGAGCTGAAGTTTCGCCTGATCGAGATGGTTCTTGTAGAGGTGCAGATCGCCGAAGGTGTGGACGAATTCGCCGGGTTGAAGGTCGCAGACCTGAGCGGCCATCATCACGAGCAGCGCATAGCTGGCGATGTTGAACGGCACGCCGAGAAAGAGATCCGCGCTGCGCTGGTAGAGCTGGCAGCTCAATTTGCCGCGATCGACAAAGAACTGAAACAGGCAGTGGCAGGGCGGCAGGGCCATTTTTTCAATGTGCGGCACGTTCCAGGCGCTGACGATGTGGCGGCGGCTGTAGGGGTTCGTTTTGATGCCGTGGATGAGACGAGCGATCTGATCGTGCGTCTCGGCCTCGGGTGCGCCCTGCCAGCGTCGCCATTGGGCACCGTAAACCGGGCCGAGATCGCCGTTTTCATCGGCCCACTCGTCCCAGATGGTCACTTTGTTCTCACGCAAGTAGCCGACATTGGTGTCGCCCTTCAAAAACCAGAGCAGTTCGTGAATGATCGAGCGCAGGTGCAGTTTTTTCGTGGTGACGAGCGGAAAGGTGGTGCTGAGGTCGTAGCGGCTTTGCTCGCCGAAAACTGAGTAAGCGCCGGTGCCGGTGCGGTCCTCACGGTAGCTTCCGTGTTCGAGCACTTTGCGCAGCAGGCGGTGGTATTCTTCCATCGTCCAGTCATAGCGGGGCGTGCGGCGGATGCAAACGCGGCAGTTGCGGCAGCGCTCCCCTGCCCCGATGCTCGCCCATGGCCGATCTGCCTGAAGACAACACCCTGCGCACCCGCATGCAGAAACTCCGCGTCCGCGAGGAGGATCTGGAGGAGTCGTTCATTCGCGGTTCTGGGGCCGGCGGCCAAAAAATCAACAAAACCAGCTCCACGGTCGTGCTGCGGCACATTCCCAGCGGGATCGAGGTGCGCTGCCAGCGCGAACGATCACAATCGCAGAACCGCCTGATCGCCCGACAGGAACTTTGCGAGCGCCTGGAGGCCGCGTTTCAGACAGCGAAGCTCGAAATCCAGAATGAGCGCGAAAAAGTGCGCCGTCAGACCCGCGCACGGCCCCGAGGCCTGAAAAAACGTCTCGTCGCTGGCAAGCGCCATCGTGCTGGGATCAAAGAAGGACGCGGCAAAGTGGGTGGGGATGAGTGAGTCGCAAACTTCCTTGCTAGAGAGCGCACTCGCGGCATGATCCGCGTTCCCATGAAAGCGCTCGTCCTCACCGCCCCGTCTGAATTCAATTACGATCTCGACTTTCCCGAACCCACGCCCGCCGCTGGTGAAGTTTTGGTCAAAGTGCAGGCCTGCGGCATCTGCGGCAGCGATATTCACGGCATGGACGGCCGCAGTGGCCGCCGCCAGATGCCGATCGTGATGGGCCATGAGGCTGCGGGCGAAATCATCGGCCTCGGCGAAGGCGTGAACGGCTGGAACCTCGGTGATCGCGTCACTTTCGACTCCACCGAATACTGCGGTGAGTGCGACGAGTGCAAAGAAGGCTTCGTCAATCTTTGCCCAAACCGTCGCGTGTTAGGCGTCTCACCGGGCGAATATCGTCGTCACGGCTGCTTTGCCGAAAAGATCGCGCTGCCGACTCGCATCCTGTATCGCATCCCGGAAGCGCTCTCCTATGAGAAGGCCGCTTTTGCCGAACCGGTGTCGATTGCACTGCATGCGGTCAATTTGGCCGATGGCATCGAAGTGGGTGAGGCCTTTGCCCCCACCGAAGATCACTGCCATGAAGGCGGTTGCGATTGCGAACCCGAAGCGAAAGGCGGCATCGCCGTAGTCGTAGGTGCCGGTTTGATCGGCTTGCTGGTCATTCAGGCGCTCAAGGCGCGTGGCTGGGAAAAAGTGATCGCTGTCGATCTCGATGACAAGCGCCTCGAACTCGCTCTCAAGCTGGGTGCGGCAGAAGTTTTCAACGCGAAGCAGGAAGGTCTGGCGATGCACCTGCGCAAAATCTGCGGTGGTGATGGCGCGGATGCGAGCTTTGAAGTCGTCGGCGCTGCGGCACCGCTTGATCTCGCGATCCGCAGCGTGCGCAAGGGCGGCCAGGTTGTTCTCATTGGCAATCTCCAGCCGAACACGCCCTTCCCGTTGCAAGAAGTCGTCACGCGGCAGATCACGATCAAAGGCTCGTGCTCCTGCGCCGGTGAGTATCCCGAGGCGATCCGCCGCATTCAAGACGGCAGCATTCAAGTCGAACCACTGCTCAGCGCCGTGGCCCCGCTGTCTGAAGGTGCCGACTGGTTCAAACGCCTGCATGATAACAAAGAAGGCCTGCTCAAAGTGGTGCTGCAACCCGCGTGATTGCCATGATCCGTCTCTTTCTCCTGCTTTCACTGCCGCTCTACATCCTCGACCAACTCACGAAGAGCTGGATCGTGGCGAACTTCCGGCTCTATGAAACCGAGCGAGAGATCATCCCTGGCATCTTCTGGCTGCATCACGCCGCGAACACCGGCGTGGCCTTCGGCATGTTCAACGGCACGCAGTATGCGAACTACGCCTTCACCGCCGTCTCGCTCGCGGCGCTGACGTTCATCTATGTGATGCATCGCAAAGGGCTGTTCCCCGGCAAACTGAGCCGTCTCGCCGTGGCGCTGCTGGTTTCCGGTGTGTTTGGCAATCTCACCGACCGCCTGTTCCGCGCCCATGATGGCGGGAAACTTTTCTCCGGCACGTTCCTCGACGGCTATGTCGTCGATTTCCTGAAGTTCGACTTCGGCTTCGCGCCATTCCATCCGTGGCCGTCCTTCAACGTGGCCGACTCCTGCGTCGTCTGCGCAGCGATCCTGCTGGCGCTGGCATCGTTCTTGGAAACACCAGAGGCGAAGAAGGCCTGAGTTATTCCACCGGCACCGGCGACCAGCGGTAGATGCCGTCGAACCACGACAGGCTGCCGGTCGGAGTGGCTTTGCGCTTGGTATCCACCCAGAGGAAGCCGCCTTTGCGCTTCAAGCTGAAGCTGATGTCCTTCGCATTCTCCGGCACCTCAGCTTCGACGAAGACCGCTTCCGCCGTGTTTTCGCCATTCTTCGATTTCACCGACTCGGCTGGGATTTGACCCGCCAGATCTGATCCTTGGTTTTCATTCACCCGCGTGCAGGAGAGATTCACACGCAGTTTGCCGTCTTTCGCACGGCGGATGCTCACATGGCCGCCAAAACCATCGTCATACTCGCCATCCCACGCTCCGGCGCTTTTCGGGTCAGGCGGCTGCTCCATGTAATAATACCCCAACGCCGTGGACTCAGCCAGTTTGAGCCAGTAGTTGGCATCTTTCTCCTGAAGCGGCTGCGCCTTCCCTGCGGGGAAGGGTTGTGCAGGCTTCGACAGCGCCGGTGCTGGCGCCTGATAGGCGATCTTCATCCAGCGCTCTCGTAGCACAGGCCAGCGTGCCTTCCAGTCTGAGGCCAGCGGCTTGTCCGCCGCAGTCCAGGTGCGCGAGGCGTTCTTCCAAGCTGCTGCCAGACGATCCTCGGCGGCTTGAAACTCTTTGCGAGCCAGTTGCACGCGCTTCTCATCACTCACCCGGCGGTAAATGCCCAGGATGCCCGGATCCTGCGGAATTTTTTGTTCCGGCTTGAAACTGATCTCCATTTTCGACTCACCGCCCTTGGCGATGAAATACGAGCCACGATCCTGACCTTCATCGACGACAGCGGCAAACACGATCTGGTTGTCCTTCCGCGTCCCCTGCCCTGCCCAGCGTCCCGTCGATCCTGGTTCAGCCGCCATACGAACACTGACCTCTACCCGGCTGCCTGAGGTGCTGAGAGTGAGATACCGCTGTCCCACCTCATCAAAAAAATGCGAGACACCCGGCGACTCAACAGCTTGGGCCACTGTTCCGGCCAAGCACATAACCAATAAGGGGACGAAGTTCGAGTTCAGGCATGCATTCATCGTCGCTCATTCTCATAAGCGAATGGCGCATGTGCAAGAATTAGAAAAAGAGGTTTTAGCGGATCCTCTATAATTATCGCATTTTTGGTCAAATCGGGCCGCCAAACCGGTTTTGGGCTCGGAAACCTTCGCCAAAACCAATCCGCCTTACCCAAGAGGGTTCAGGGCCGTCAAATTCGCGATCATTTTAAGTTGTTGATTTTGAGTTGTTTAGCTCAAATCCAAAACCTTGAGTTTATCAAATTTACAACAATTTGTGTTAATTATGATATAGTTGTTGCAGTGATTCTAATTTTTGCTATAAATACTAGCAGAAACAAGAACCACTTACGCAGCCATGAAAACACTCATCCGCCTCGCCCTCACCGTCAGCCTCCTCACAGTCGCTACCGCCGCGAACGCTCAGAACGGTTATTCCGCTGCCGGCTACTACGCCGCCCCTCAGGCCCAGGCCGCTTATGCACAGCAGCAGGCCAACGCTCAAGCCTGGGCCGCCTACCACGCCCAGCAGGCCAATGCTCAAGCCTGGTCCAACTACTACGCCCAGCAAGCCGCCGCTCAGCAGGCTGCCGCCCAACGCGCCGCTGCACAGCGTGCTGCCGCTGCTGCCCCTGTCGGTGGCAATTCTCAGATCCGCTTCGACGGCCGCTTCGCCGCCGTCGGCCAGACCGCTCCTCAGGCCCTTCAGTTCGCCGTTTACGCTGCCAACACCCTCCAGAACAAGCCCTATGTGCTTGGTGGCGGCCATCGCAACATCGAAGACAGCGCTTATGACTGCTCCAGCAGCACTTCTTACATCCTCATCAAGGCAGGATTGCTGAACCGCTGCCTGTCCAGCAAGGAATTCGCCACCTATGGCGACGCTGGTGTCGGCCGCTTCATCACCATCTGGGTGAAGCCTGGCGAACATGTTTTCATGACCATCTGCGGTCTTCGCATGGACACCTCCGGCCAGGTCACTGGCGAAGGCCCCCGCTGGCGCACCAAGGGCCGCAGCTATGCCGGCTTCAGCCCTCGCCATCCTTTTGGCATGTGATTCTCATTTTTGTGACTCGATTCTCATTCACGAAACCAAAAGACCACTCAAACCTGAAACTCACCCGCCAAAAGCACCTCAAACCTCTCAAACCTACGAATCATATGAAAACGAACGCCACCCTCTCCACCGCCTCCAACAACGAAATCACCCTCGGCTGGACCTCGATGCCTGCTTACGGCGAAGTGATGACCAGCCTGATCGGCACCGCCCACACCGATGTGACCAGCAGCCTGAAGCTCGAAAAGAAGAGCGTCCTGACCTCCTTCTGGAGCACGCTGAGCAACCTCAAGTAAAGCAAGCCCCGCCGTCCTGCCCTTCGCCTTGCGCTCTGCATCGTCGCTGATATGGCTCAAGCCTCCACCGCATGCAGGTTCTCCGCTCCATCGACGCCCTCTCCTCCATCCCCGGCCCGCTGGCGCTCGCCGTGGGAGTTTTCGATGGCATCCACCTCGGCCACCAGGAGGTGATCAGAGCCGCCCAAGAACACGCCACCCAGCATCACGGCACCGCCGTCGTCGTCACCTTCGATCCGCATCCGGTGCATGTGCTGCGCCCTGGATCAGCACCGAAACTGCTCTGCGGCCCGCGTCATCAGCAGCTCGTCCTCGCTCAGATCGGCATCCCCTGTCTGCTGGCCTGCCCTTTCACCACTGAGACGGCGAAAACACCCGCCCGCGACTTCATCCAACAACTCGTCGAAGCCGCTCGACCGCTTGGCTGCATATCCGTCGGTTACACCTGGAATTTCGGCCACAAGCGAGAGGGCGACATCCACCTGCTCATGCAAATGGGCCAGCAACACGATTTCGCCGTTTATGGCGTACCACCCTTGAAAATCGACGGCGAAATTGTCAGCAGCACGCTCAT
This sequence comes from Prosthecobacter sp., assembly GCF_046154365.1. Taxonomy (GTDB): domain Bacteria; phylum Verrucomicrobiota; class Verrucomicrobiia; order Verrucomicrobiales; family Verrucomicrobiaceae; genus Prosthecobacter. The sequence goes on along the minus strand of NZ_JBJXFV010000156.1, from coordinate 96,363 downwards.
TCGCGAAGCAATCGCCAGCGGCCAGTTCGCCAAGGCCACGCGTCTGCTCGGTCGCGAGTATTCCGTCTTCGGCACCGTCGTCGAAGGTCGCAAACTCGGCCGCCAGCTCGGCTTCCCCACGGCCAATGTCGATGTCGAAAACGAGCAACTGCCGCCGCTCGGTGTTTATGCCGTGCAGGGACGCATCGACGACACTTGGCTGCCCGCCGTCGCCAATCTCGGCCGTCGGCCGACGGTGGCCGAAAATGCCGAACCTGCGCTCGAAGTGCATCTGCTCGACTGGAACGGCGATCTCTACGGCAAAGACATGGAGGTGCGCTTCACGAAGTTCCTACGCCCCGAGATGAAATTCAGCGGCCTCGACGAACTCAAAGCCCAGATCCAGCGCGACATCGCCGCAGCAAAGTAGCCTTGTTGCTGTGCAACAAGGACTGCCTGTTCCACAGGAACAAGGCTACTTTTCCTCACGGCTTCTTCGGCTTCGGTGCCTCCTGCTTCGGATAACCCTCGAGCTTCACCACGCTCACCGCCGTTTCCGTTGGAAAATCCGCTGGCACCGCCGCCGTGCGTTCCACATTACCCGTCGCCGCCCATTCCGTGCCGCGTTGCAGGATGGTGTAAAAGCCACGGTCCAGCATCGAGTAGTCCGCATGACCGAGCGTGGTGTGAAACACGCGGCCTTTATGATAACCGAGCACCATGTTGTTCGGCTCACCCACCGCCGTGAGATCGGACACCGAGGTGCTCAACACATCCACGTTCTCCGCCGGACCACGCAGCTTGCTGTACAGCTCGTCCTTCGCATGCAGCCAGCGCTTCGGCAGACCACGCGTGATCGGATGATCAGGATTTTGAATCTCCACCACAAACTCATGCTGCGCGCCATGCGCACCACCTTTGCCCGCAGTCGTGTCGCGGAACAATTTGCCATCCTTCACATAAATCCACGGCCCTGACTTCTCATCGCGCCCACCCCAGCCACCGACACCGATCATCTCGTTGTACTCCTTCCACTCCGGGAACGAATTGTTCGCCGCATGAATGGAAACAAAGCCACCGCCAGCCGCGACGAACTTCGTAAACACCTCGCGCACGTTCTGCGGCCAGGGTTCGCCATTGTAATTGCTCATCACGACCTGGTAGTCGCTGAACACCGGCTTCCACGCCTGCCACGCTTCGGACGGCGATCCTTTCGGCGGTGTCGTGCTCACATCCACCGTAAACGCACCGCCGCTCTCCAGCACGTTTCGCAACACGGGCGTGGTGATGTCCCACTTGTGGTTGTTCTGTCCGTCCACGATGAGGACTTTCAGCTTGTCGGCGGCGTGCAGGCTGGTGAGCGTGCAAACGAGGAGGGTGAGGATCAAGGAGCGCATGGTTGGCATGTTGCTATCAGTCAGCCGCCATTTTGGCAAGAACGAATACTCACCACCGGCCCGGTCGATGCACGGTCTCGGAGAATACTCTGCCTCTCTGCGGCAAACCCGAACAGGAGGAGCGCTTCCATCCTGTCACTCCTGCAGTCGGTTCAGCGTGTAATACGCCATGCGATGCCACAGCGGCGTGCCATCCTTCGCCTTCAGCTTCGGCAGCTCAAACTCATGCACATAACCGGTGCGCAGCTCCGCGCAGGCGACGTCGAGCACCAGCCCGTCCTCGGACAGCGTCACGCTCGTGATCTTGATCGGCTTCGCATCGAGTTCCTCGCCGCCATACTTGCTCTGGAAGGGATAGGTGTAGCTCTGACCAGTCAGCGCATCCACGCTCGCCTTGTCCACTGGCAGCGTGAAGGTGAAACGAAACCCGCCCTTCAGCAGCTCCATCTTCTGCACCTCCAGCGGCATCTGCTTCGTCCACACGATCTTCTGCAGGCCGAAGGGCCGGTTGCCTTTGCTGTTCCAGCCGCGATTCGACTCGCCCACGACGAGCGAGCCATCCGGCAGCGTCGTCAGCGCCAGCGCCGCGCATTGCAGGCCGTCCACAAACGGAAAACACGCGCCCTGATACTCGCCGCCGACTTTTTCGAGGAACACGCGGTTCACGCCGGAGAGCACGAACTCCCCAAGAAAAAGCTGCTTCTCGAACGGCCCGAATTTGCCGCCGCTTTTGTCGCAGGCGATGCCCGTGCCGCTCTGGCCCATCTTCACATACGGCAGCCACACGGCAGGCGGCGTATAGCCCTGCACCGCCTTCATCGCCTCGGCCACCGTGATGCCGTCCGGCTGCTTCGCGGCGATCTTCACCGGCGACTCCGGCCGCATCGCGTCAGGAATCGACTCCGCATGCGCAAAGTAAGCGCCTTTGCGAATATGAAACAACGGCGTCGTCGGCATCCAATTGCCCTGCTGATCGGTGACGAAGATTTCACCGTCCGCATCCTGCCCGATGCCGCAGGGCGAACGGAATCCCGCGCACCACGGCTCCAGCTTGCCAGCCGGCGTCGTGCGCACAACCCAGCCGCGCCACAGCGGATGCGTGGACTCATCGCCCGCGCCTTTCCAGGCCTTGCCCATGCTGGAATTGAGCGAGGTGTAGGCATTGCCCTGCGCATCAAACACCGGCCCATACGCATACTCGTGATACGCGCCCGAAACGCCCCAGCCCGTCGAGGCCGTGAGGTATTCGTCCGCCTTGCCGTCACCATCCGTGTCCCGCAGCTTCGTCACCTCCGCCCGCTGCGTCGCATACAGCGCCCCGTCATGCCACGCGAGGCCGAGGATTTCATGCAGCCCGCTCGCGAAGAGCTGGAAGCCCTTCTTCCCCTCGATCCACACCTCCCCTTTGCGCAACGCCACCGCGAGTTTGCCATCGCTCGTCACCGCAAGACCACTGGCTTCAAAATTCACGCCCTTCGGCAGTTCATACGTCTCGATGCGATAGTAGTCGGACTGCTGCTGCGCGTGGGAAACCGTGGCGAGAGCCAGGAGACTCAGCATTAGCCGCAGGGGGGCAAAGAGGCGGAGAGGGCAGAGATTTTTGAAACAGGAAAGAACTTTGCCTTCTCTGCTCCTCTGCCCCTCTGCGGTAAAATCGAACGTCCATTGACTCACCATGACACAACCTCCTTCGTTTCCTTGCCGTTGATCTTCACGCTGCGCTCAAAGCCGTTCTTCACCGGACGCAGCGTGTCCTCGACCTGCTGACCATCCTGACGATACAAGAACGTCGGCACACCATCCTTGCCGACCTTGTAGCCGCCGAACACACGCTCACCCGTCGCCGCAGGCATCTCCTTCACATTCGTGCCCAGCGGTTTGACCGGCGGCATCGCGCGATCCTGCCAGTTGCTCATCGCATCAAGGAATCGCCCTTTCCAAATCACTGCCCAGCGGCTCGTCATCCCATCAAACGCCGCATTCACGCCGCTCGGGAAGCCCACCCCGATCGCATGCGAGCCTGCACCCTCAATGAAGCTGCGGAAAATGATCACGCGCTTCTCCTTGCCCGGTTTCAATTCGAAATCCTCCGACGACATGAGCCCCTCAGGCAACGGCTGGCCTTCCACCTCGCGCAGGTAGGTCCAGATGCTCTCGATCTCCAGATCCGCCTTCTTGCGGCCCACAAACATCGGCGGCATCACCGTGCCGAGCTGCGTGACCTGCGGATTGAGCAGCAGCTCCTTGAAATACTCCGGCTGGATGCGCTCCACCGTGTGCGTGAGACGAATCACCGGCGGCCCGAGCGACTTGCGGTCCTTCAAGCCATGACACGCCACGCACGCGAGCCCCTTCGCACCCAAAAGCTGCCGTCCCGCCTCCGCGCGATGATGTTTGAGCAGGCCGGTGACATCAATGGTCACCGGTTGCTCCGCCACATCGGCCTCGTTCAGCCAACCGATCATCATCTCCGTCTGCTCACGGCCAAAATTCGGCATCCGCGTGTCCATGTAAGGCCGCACGCTGCCGTCCTTGCCCCACAGAATTTTTTCAAACCAACCGCGTGTCAGCTTGCGGCCAATCTTATCGAGACTCGGCGGCAAATGCGCCAACTGCCCCAAGGATTCGGCCGTCGAGTCATTCACCCCGAAATACTGCGCCCGCGGATCCTCCGGTCCGCCCTTGCCATCGCGATCATGACACGCATAGCAGTTCAACCGCGACATCTGCCAGTCCACGTTCTCCTGCGCCGTCAGCTTCGGTGCTGCCCCGTTTTGGATTGCAGCCAGCGCCAGTTTCAGCGCGCGTTTTTGCAGCTCATTCAAATCAAAGCGTGGAACACCGGAGGGCTGCTTCTCGGCGAGGCAGCCCTTCGTCGCATCAAGCTTGGTCAGACTCGTCTGACGTGGAGGACTGGTCTGACCCGTTTGATGACACGCCACGCAGTTCATCTTCTCGAACACCTCGCGCCCCTTCTCAATCCCCTGCGCCGGCATCTTCAACGCCGCACGCGCCGTCGCCTTCTCCGCCACACGTCCCACATGCAGATACGCCGCGATGTCCGCCGCCTCCTCCTTGCTCAAGCGCATGTCCGGCATGCGCCCCGCAGGTCGCATGGAAAGCGGATCATGCAAAAAAGCCGCCAGCGCGTTCACATCGTAAGCATCCGCCAGCGCAATCGGCACCGAACCATTGCCCGGTTTATCGACTTCGGCGTTCGCCGCCACTTTCGGCGGGCGCACATCTAGCGCCGGCTCATGGCAGGCCACGCAGCCGACCTTGTGATACAGGTCCTTGCCGCGATCCTCATTACCCGCAGGCATTTGCGGCGCATCCCACTTACTCGCGCTCAAAAATTCGACCAACCCCTCGACCTTTTCGTCATCGCCCGCTTCACCGGCAAACAAGCCCGGCATCTGCGTGCCCTTCTTCCGATGCTGCGGGCTGCGAATCATCAGCCATAGCGTGTCCGCATCCAACCGCGAGCCCACGCCGCTCAAATTTGGGCCCGGCTTCGATTTCAGCCGCTCCTGCCACGCTTTCGGCACCTCATGGCAGGCCGTGCAGTTCAACTCCGCCAGCAGTAGGAAGCCGCCATTCACGACATTCTCATCCGGGTCCTGCGGAATGTAGAATTGATCAAAGGTGAAGACGTAGGCGTGATTGATCGGCTCCGCTTGCAGCGGATGCGCCTGGAGCTGGCCGCAACAAAACGCCAAAGCGGCAAAAGAGGTCCAGAACTTCATCAGCTTCATTTCTTGCGCTTCTTGACGTGTTTCGATGGCCATTCCGCTTCCATTTTTGCACGTTCGGCATCCAGCGCCTTGATCCACGGGGCGATGAAGTGCCCCGAGTCATGATACGTGCGGCCCGAATACATGTGCTGATCGATCACGCAGGGCTCATTCACATAAATGCCGCCGCAGATCTCGAGGTCAAACTTGCACTTCGCCACCGTGGCCATGCGCAGGCCTTTGACGATGCCTGCACGCGCCGGGATCTCCACGCCGTGGCAGACGCTGGCGCAGGGCTTCTTCTGTTCCCAGAACCACTTCGTGATGCGCAGCAGATCGACGTCCTCGCGGATGTATTCAGGAGCGCGGCCACCGCTGAAGAAGATGCCGACATATTCTTCCGGCTTGATGTCCTTGAAGGCGATGTCGGCGTCGATGCTGTAGCCTTCCCACTCCTTCGTGATGGTCCAGCCTGGCTTCACTTCATGCAGCACCATCTGGTATTTACGCTTCTCCGGCGCAGCGACCACCGGCGTGTAACCGCCTTCAATGAGGCGGTAGAACGGGTAGAGAGTGTCAACGGTCTCGGTGGCATCACCGACAATGAGGAGGACTTTGGCTTTGGTCATAGTTTGAATGAATCATTGGTTTGTAGCGATGCCTGTCATTCGGCCTTCACGGTGTTTTCGCCACGAAAGCAGGCACTGCGGCGATGGCGGACAGCGATTAGAGGAAGCGATGGCGGTTCATGGTGGTCGAGTAAACGCCCGCCCCGCACCCACTTCATTCAGACTTTAATTTCCCTTCTTCAGGTTTTGCGGCACGGAAGATAGCCTTCCAGGCTGTCAGCGGATCGAGGCGTCTCGCCTTTGATCTCAGAAGAAAAGGTGGGACGCCTCGATCCATTGTCAGGCAGGATGCCTGACCTCCGATGTTAGAGCGCTCTCCGCTTCCGAAACTCGCCCGGCGTCACACCGCTGCGCTTTCGAAAGGCTTCAGCCATGTATTGCGGATGGGTGAAGCCACAGCGTGAGGCGATGGCATCGAGAGTGAGGTCGGTTTGAGTGAGGAGCTTCTCCACCGCAGCAAAACGCAGTCGGTTGATCTCCTCGCCGGGACTGCGTCCGATGAGGGCTTTCATGCGGCGTTCGAGAACGCTGCGGGACAAGGCGACTTCGCGGGCGACACGAGTGACGTCGAGGTTCTCGGTGGCGTGCTGGCGGATGAAGCGCAGCGCGGCGGCGATGCGTGAGTCTTCGACGGCGACGATGTCGCTGGACTGGCGCACCACGATGTCGCCGGGCGCATGTAGATGCTTCTCGCCTGCTTTGGGGATGCGTTTCTTGGTCATCCACTCATCAAGAATGCGCGCGGCATCGTAACCGACGGCCTGGCCGCGCAGACGCACGCTGGAAAGCGGCGGGGAGGCGGTGTCGCAAAGCATGTTGTCGTTCTCAGCACCAACAACGGCCACTTCTTCAGGAACCGCGATGCCGGCACGCCGTGCGGCATCGAGCAGCCAGAAGCCGAGCTGATCGTTCACAGCGAAGATGCCGAGCGGTTTCGGCAATGACGTGAGCCAGTCGGCCAGCGCACGCTGATGCTGATCCCAGCGCAGTGGTTTCTTCCCGGCACCGCTCGATTTGAACTGCGAGCACTCGAAACCATGCTCGCGCACGGTTTGCACAAAGCGGTCGCTGCGTTCGACGAAGAAGGCCTCGGAGCTGTCGAGATAGCAGGCGAAACGCCGGAAACCGCGATTGCGCAGATGCTCGGCCACGCGCACGCCGATGACGCTGTTGTCCATCCCGACAAAGGGAAACGAATGCTGCAGCACACTGGTGCGCAGTTCGATGACCGGCAGTTTCGTGGCCTGCAGGTGCCGCAAAAGCTGATCATCGACGGTACGGGCGAGAATGCCGTCACCAGGCCAGTTTTTCAGCCAGTCGGGGAAGCGGCTGCGCAGATCACGCGGCTCCAGATACAACGACCACGGTCCATGCTCCGCCACATAACGCCGCACGCCGCGCACGATGTCGCGGCCGTAGGAACGCGAGGTATCGACGAGAATGGCGACCTGGGGGATGCGGGATGGCATTGCGGCTGACTGGCGGGAAGGCACGACGCATCAAAGACGGCATCGACAAATCATTCCAGATTTTTTGCGGTAACGATTCTGACGATTCAGGGTTAACCGTGCCAACATGAGAATCTCCCGCCTCTCCCCCGTCCCCATTCTGTTCCTCCGCACCAGCGGCTGTGTCCTCGTGTCCGCCTGCCTTGCCGCGTCTTCGCAACTGCCGCCGAACGAGGTCAAAATCACGACCGTTGGCAATTACCGGCACATCACCGCGAATGGCATTCCCGATCACACGCCGGGACAGTTTCCCAACCGCCACAACCCGAACGTCATCGGCCCGCAAAACTACGACTACAAAGTGCCGCTGAAGCCGAAGGTCGCAAAACAGCCCGTGGCGTATCACATGCAGCCGTTTGGCATCGCGGTGAATGGTGTCGTGTTTGACCCCTTCGCCGCCGAGTGGTGGCAGGGCAATCCGGCAAGCGGCTGGCAGTATGAACCGCATGGTGGCGCGATTGATCTCGGCCTCGACTCCAGCAATGCCCATGTGCAGCCGAATGGCGCTTATCACTACCACGGCATCCCGAACGGCCTGCTCGAAAAACTCAGTGGCGACAAGCCCAAGATGACGCTCGTCGGCTGGGCGGCGGATGGATTCCCCATCTATGGCCCCTGGGGTTATAGCGAGGCGAAAGATGCTGCGAGTCCATTGAAGAAACTCGAAGCCAGCTATGCCATCAAACAAGGCGCACGCCCCGCAGGCTCGCCCGGCGGCAAGTACGACGGCTCTTTCGTGAACGATTACGAATACCTCGAAGGCGTGGGCGATCTCGATGCCAGCAACGGCCGCTTCGGCATCACGCCCGAATTTCCTGCGGGCACCTATTATTATGTGCTCACTGCCGAATTTCCCTTCATCCCGCGCCAGTTTGCCGGCACGCCGGATGCCAGCTTCGAGCGCCGTGGGCCGCCCGGTGGCGGCTTCGGTCCGCCAGGACGTGGCGGGAGACGCGGCGGTCCCGGCATGCGCCCGCCGCCACCGCCCGGCTTTCCGCCACCGCCGTTTTGAAAAGTAGCGCAGTTGCTGTGCAACGGCTCAGGAGCGTGTTGCACACCAACAGGACTACTTTGCCGCCACCCGCACCGCCGAGTGCTTGTAGCTCGGCTGGCGGCTGTGCGGATCGAAGGACGCATGCGTGAGCTGGTTCACGCGATTGTCATGCATGGGCAGAAACACCTCGCCGGGTGACACGCAGGTCGTGATGCGGACTTTGGTGACGAGCTCAGCACGTTTCGAGATCACACGAACCATGGCACCATCGCGGAGGCCCAACGTTTCAGCGTCCGTTGGATTCAGATCGAGCATCAGTTCCACCGGTATCATCTTCGCTAGCACGGCTGACTTCGCGGTGCGTGTTTCCGTATGCCATTGCGCGCTGGTGCCGCGTCCGGTGAGCAAAATCAGCGGAAACTCATCGCTGCGCTGCTCGGGGATGGGTTGTGGCTCATCAAACACGAACTTCGCCCGCTGGTCCGACGTGTAAAATTTCCCGTCCTCAAACAGCCTCCTTTCAGCACTGAGCACTGAGCACTGAGCACTTCTTTTCAACGGCCACTGCACACCACCACTTTTCCGAATCATCTCGTAACCGTTGATGCCCGTGATGTCGCACGGCTGATTTTCTGAACAGCGCTGTAGCACGCGGAAGACGGCCTCGGGGCTGCTCCAGCCGCGAAACACATCCTCGCAGCCCCAGTAGTGCGCGATGAGACGGAAGATGTGGAAATCGGCCAGTGCCTGGCCGGGTGCGCGGCGTGCTTTCGGACTGTGGCCGATGCGGCGTTCGGAATTGATGAAGCAGCCTTCTTTTTCACCCCAACCAGCGGCGGGAAAGACGAGATGAGCACGCTTGGCGGTCTCCGTGGTGCAATACATGTCCTGCACCACGAGGAAGTCGAGCTTGTCGAGGATGCGGTTGAGGCGGCCCTGATCAATCCATGAATGACTCGGGTTGGTGGCGATGAACCAAAGCGCTTTCACCGTGCCCGCATCTGCAGCGTCGATGATTTGATCATAGGCGAGGCTGGGTTGGTCGGGAATGCGCTCCACCGGAATGCCGGTGGCAGCGGCGATCTTTTCGCGATGCAGTGGATTGCGGAAGTCGTGGCCGCCGAGAAGATTCGTCGTGTTGGAGAACAGGCGCGATCCCATGGCATTGCACTGGCCCGTGATCGAATTAGCTCCCGTGCCCGGCTTGCCGATGTTTCCCGTCATCAGCGCCAGATTGATGATCGCCTGTGCCGTGCGCGTGGCCTCGTGGCCTTGATTGACGCCCATCGTCCACCAGAAGGAGACGCGTGGGGTGCCAGTGATGATGGTCTTGGCAAAAAGTGCCAAGTGCTCAGTGCTCAGTCCGGTTTCGGTGGCGACTCGGTCAGGCGTGAACGCGGAAACGAAGTCTGAGAATGCATCGAAACCGTTGGTGTGTTCACGGATGAAGGCTGGATCAAGCCCACCCTCACGAATGATGAGATGCGCGAGGCCGTAGAGTAGCGTGAGGTCACTCTTGGGCTTGATGGCGTAGTGCTGCGTGGCCGCCATGGCGGTTTCCGTTTTGCGAGGATCGACGACGATGATCTCGGGGTTCCTTTTGTTCCGCAGCACGCGCTGCCACATGATGGGATGCGCGATGCACGGATTCGCGCCGATGAAGACGAGCACATCGCTCTCTTCAAAGTCAGCATACGTGAAGGGCGGCGCATCAAAGCCGAAGCTCTCCTTGTAGGCGGTGACGGCGGTGGCCATGCATTGACGCGTGTTGCCATCGCCGTGGCGCATGCCCATGCCGAATTTGGCGAGAGCACCGAGGAAGGCCATCTCCTCAAACATGATCTGCCCGGTGCTAATGAACGCGGCAGCCTCCGGGCCATGCGTGGCGAGGATGCGACGCATGTTGTCGCAGAAATACTTGAGCGCCGTGTCCCAATCGACCTCTTTGCCATGCAGCAGCGGCATCCGGGCGCGATCAGGCGCATCGAGCACGCTGAGTGCCTCCCAGCCCTTCGGACAAGCGGTGCCGAGATTGACGGGATAGTCAGGATCAGGCGTGAGATTGATCGCCTCGCCGTCTTTGAGATGCAACGTGAGGCCGCAACCGGTCGAACAGAAGCCGCAGATGGCTTTCGCCGTTGCATCTGGCATCAACCGCGATGGCACCTGCCCGAGACCGAACTTAGCTGGCTCGCGCACCAAGTCCGCCGTGAGCGGGCCGGTCCATTCGCGAAAAGTCATGGCGGGTGCGGTGATCATGTCAGTTCCCAGGCATTTTGGAGCCAGCGGCGGCGGTGAAGAAGTAGCGACGCTCGATCAACTGGCTGCCAAACGTGAGCAGCAGCGACAGCGTGAGCAGCCATGGCATCGAAGCGCCGCCAGCGATCAAAACAGGAATCATGAGGCCGGACATCACGAGCACCAGACCACGCAGATCGAGATGAGAAGAGAGATGTTTTTGCAATATGCGTGCGGATTTGTGCCACGTGCTGGTTTCTTCACTCAATGCCTGACGAAACGTCGAGATGTCCCAAATCAAGAGAACCCAGAGAAACAAGAGCGTGAACGCCATCGCCCACGCAACGATTTGAATGCCGAGCCAGCACCACACTGCGGCACACAGGCCAGCGCCGAGCAGCAGCATGGTGCCAACAAATTTTCCCGCGACATTCACCATCGACCAAAACGGCCTGCGCGTGTCCACATAGACCATCACCGAGCACCACACGGCCACCACGGCCGCCAAGGCGGTGCCGGTGACGGCGAAACGCATCCAATCCATGCTGCCAAGCCACCATGTGGCAAAGATGGCTGAACCTCCGGCGGGCAGAGCACCAAAGGCCATGATCTCGCGTGACAGCCATGATTTGCGCCAGCCGAGAAACGCACGCCAGGCCTTCAACGGCTGCCCCAGGTGCAATACACTCAAGACGATGCCGGCCAGACCAATCACAAGTGCCGCAGCACTCGTGATCACGGCCTGTTGTGGGCTCAACGCATTCAGCCACATCGCCACGGCGCAGCCGATGAACGTTCCGGCGCTCATCTGCGTGAGCACGAGCATCCAGGCGAGCGGTTCGTGGCCGTGATCGAGTTCCAGCCTGCCTGCATCCGCAGCTTTGGCGGCTGTGGGAACCGGCTTCGATGAGACATAAGTTGTTGTGGGCCGTGTGTAGTTCGAATCAAAGGCTCCAGCAATGATTTGGCCACGATCCGGCACTTCGGTGAGTTTGACGACTTTGATCTTGATGGCCTCATTCGGACAAGCCTGAACACATGCGGGGGCTTCGCCATCGGCTAGACGGCCCTGGCACATGTCGCACTTGCGCACGATGCCGCGCTTCAGATTGAACTTTGGCACGTCATACGGGCATTTCAGGATGCAGTAGCTACAACCGATGCACTGGTCATCCAGGTGCCGCACGATGCCCGTGATAGCATCTTTATCGTAGGCGAGCACCGGACAACCATCCGCACAGGCCGGCTCCGCGCAGTGATGGCAGGCGGTGGTGACAGTTTGCAGATAGGGCTGCTTTCGCGTGCCGACGAGCAGGCCCATGTCACGCCAGGATTCATCGTCATCGAGGCCATTGAGCGAATGACAGGCCGCCACACAGGCCTTGCAGCCGGTGCAGGCATCGAGATTGACCTCAAAGGCGTACTGCTCGCCGGGATGCGGCTTGGAGAGCGGGATGAGATGCGAGAAGCGCGAGGCAACCGATTGGGAATCGTGGGCTTCGGCGAACAGTGCGACGGGGGTGCGGAGCGTCTGCTGCTCTAGGAGCGCTTCATTTATGATTCTTGATTGATGATTCATGATTTCAGAAGCAGCGCAGGCGCGGCCTGAAAGCGTGTCTTCCAAATCGTAAATCATAAATTAGGCCGCTGAGTCAAAGGCCACTTGCAGCTCATTAACGCTGTGCCGGTTGCAGTAAGAATGGAACGATTCATCGCCCTGGCGGCCTTTGAGGTAGCCTTTGAGCATGGCTTCAAGCGTGGTGCCGAGACTTTCGAAGGCCACGCCGCTGAAGATCTGACGGCCAATCTTGCGGTTCTCGCCGAAGCCGCCGCCGACGGTGACATGGTAGCCTTCGCCACTCTCAGATTTCACCTTGGTGCCGAGCAAGCCGATGTCGCCCATGAAGTGCTGCGCACAACTATGAGCGCAGCCGGTGAAGTGAACATTGACCGGCTGGTCGAGCTTCACGCGCTTGTCGAGGTAGTCCATCATGGCGATGGCGTGACCCTTCGTGTCGCTGGCGGCGAACTTGCAGTATTTGTTGCCGGTGCAGGCGATGAAGCCATTGCGCAGCGGTGAGGTCTCGCAGGGGAAGCCGAGCTTCTTCAGCGACTTCGCCAAAGTGGCCGCATAGGCCGTTTTGACGTTCGGGATGATGAAATTTTGCCAAACGGTGAGCCGCACTTCACCACTGCCGTAGCTGTCGGCGAGATCCGCGAGGCGCACGAGTTGCTTCGCGGTCATTTGACCGACTGGAACAGTCGCGCCGACATAAACGAGGCCTTCCTGCTTCTGCGGATAGGTGCCGACGTGTGAGTGGCCTTGTTGCGAAAAGCTGCGCTTCTCCTGAGTGGGCGAATCAGCGGCTAGACGTGTGAGTTTGAATTTGAGGAGCTTTTCGACCTCGGTGAGCACGCCATCGAGTCCCTTGTCTTCGATGACGTATTTGAAGCGGGCTTTTTTGCGGTTGGTGCGGTCGCCAAACTGAATGAACACGCGCAGCAGGGCCACCATGACATCGTTGAGCTGCTCAGGCTTCACGATGACGCCCCAGTCGCTGGCAAACGTCTGATGACCGGTGACGCCGCCGAGCGCGATGCGGAAATAGACTTCATCGCCGATTTTCACGGCGCTAGCGCCGATGTCATTGGTGTCCTCCACCGCACTGATGAGGCCGCCGCCGTCGTAGGCGATGTTGAACTTGCGCGGGAGGTCGTAGAACTCCTTGGAGCTGATGATCAGCGTGGCCAGTTCGTTCACGAGCGGACGCACGTCGATGAGTTCATGCGGATCATAACCAGCGCACGGGTTCATCGTGATGTTGCGGATGTTGTCCGCGCCAGCGCCCTTCGAGTGCAAACCGCAGCCTTGGATGCGACGCAGCACTTCGGGGCAGTTCTTCGGCTCGATGAGGCGGATTTGGAAATTGTTCCGCGTGGTGATCTGGATGTAACCCGTGGTGAGTTCACTCGCGATAGCGGCGATCTCGCGAAGCTGGTAACTTTTCACCACACCGCCCGGGATGCGCAGACGGCACATGTAGCCATCCTTCACCGGGTTCAGCCAGAACAGGCCGTTCCACTTGTAGCGGAAGACTGATTCCGGCTCCGGTTTGGAATTCCAGCGCGCATCCATGACGAGCTGCTCGATTGCATCGAAGGGATGCAGCTCGCGTTTGATGCGTTCTTCTTTGGTGAAATCATCCAGAGATGGGACGGATGCGAGGGATGGGACTGATGGGGCGGGGGCGAGATCGCCGAAGCTGACGCCACCGGCGGCGATGCCGGCGAAGAAGCCTTCAAGATAACGCTTCTGCTCGGCGGAGAAGTCGGCAGCCGAAGAATTGGCGGGTGTGGGTGGCTCAATAGACATCGCGGGCATAACGTTTCTCCTTTTTCATTTGAGTGATGTAGGCGGCGGCTTCGTCGGCAGATTTGCCTCCAGCGGTCTGGATGATGCTGTGCAGGGCTTCATCGACATCCTTGGCCATGCGTTTGGCATCACCACAGACGTAGAAGTGCGCGCCCTCCTCCAGCCACTGCCAGAGTTCGTTGGCAGCCTGGAGCATGCGGGTCTGCACGTAGATCTTTTCTTCCTGATCGCGGCTGAAGGCGGTGTCGAGCCGCGTGAGGAAGCCCTTCTGTGTCCACTCGATGATTTGATCGTGGTAGAGGAAGTCACAGGCGCGTTTTTGGTCGCCAAAGAACAGCCAGTTCTTGCCGGGGGCGGCGGTGGCTTCGCGTTCTTCAAGGAAAGCACGGAACGGGGCGATGCCAGTGCCGGGGCCAACCATGATGACTGGCTTGGTGAGATCCGTGGGAAGGCGGAAGTGATTCGCGGCGTGAAAATAGATGCCGGTGGTGTCACCGAGCGCAAGGCGATCAGACAGGAAGGTGGAGGCGACGCCTTTGTGCGGCACGCCGTCGGCGCTGTAGCGCACAGCAGCGATGCAGAGATGCACTTCTTCGGGATGCGCCTTGAGGCTGGAGGCGATGGAGTAGAGACGCGGCTGGAGCTTCCGCAGGTTTTCGAGGAAGGCGGTGAGGGTGAGACCCGCTGCGGGTGTCTTGCCGAAGAGATTGCGCACTTCGTAGTGCTTCAAAAGCGCATCGCGCAGTGGTGCGGTGCCGCCATCGGGCAATGTGGCTTCGGCGTTTGGATCAAAAGCGTGAGAAGTGATGATGGCATCAACGACTTCGGGACAGTTTTGGACATAGACGCCGAGGGCGTCTCCCACTTCATACGACAGGCCGGAACCAGCGAGCGAAAGGGCGATGTGATGCGTGTCTTTGGCGCTGCCGCGTGCATTGAGATTATCGTTGGCGACCAGCCTGGCTGGGAAAGGATTTTTCTTGGTGTAGCCGGTCTCGGAAGAGTCGGACTGGTCTGACATGTCGGACGAGTCTGACCCGCTGAGCGCGGCAAACGCGGAGGTGCTCCATTTCTTGGCGAGATCGTCGAAGTCCACATCGCAATCAACACGCTCGGTGATGCGCGTGGCACCGAGTTCGGCGAGGCGTTCGTCGAGTTTTTTGCCGGCGAGGCAGAAGGTGTCGGCGTAATTTTTGTCGCCGAGGGCGAGGACGCTGTATTTGACGTTGTCGAGCTTGGGGCTGCTGCCGTTTTGATTGATGCTGTCCCAGAAGGAGACGGCGTTGTCGGGCATGTCGCCTTCACCCCAGGTGCTGGTGATGACGAGGACGTTCTGCTCTTTAACAAGATCGGCAGGTTGCAACGAATCGAGGCCCGCAGCTCGCGCCACGAAACCCCGACCCGTTGCTTCCCTGGCCAGCCGCTTGGCCAAACTTTCCGCATTGCCGCTCTGACTGCCGAAGGCAATGAGCAGTGATCGTTTTGAATCCACTGGCGCTGCACCAGGCACCGGTGCACCGCGATTGAGTACTCCGGCGAGGAAGCCGTTGAGCCAGGCGCGTTGTTCGACGCTGAAGGGCGCGTTGTCAGGAATGAGGGGGACGATTGTCATGCGGCGGAGGATAAAAGAGGTTCACTTCTGACTGAGCAGCTTGAATACCAGCCAGAGCGTGGTGAACAGAAAAACGAAAAAACCGGTCTTGTAGAAGGCGAGCGGGTTGCGCTCCAGCAACGGCGTGTCGGCTTCAAAGAAAGGCTGCACGCGCCCGGGATGCGCGAGATCATGGGCAAGCTCGGAACAATGCTGGTAGCGGCGCTCCGGCATGAGGGCGATGGCGCGATGAATGACGGCCTCGAGCCACGAAGGGATGTTGGGATTGATTTTGGAGAGACGCTTTGCGGGATGGAAGACGGGCGTCTGGAAGCGCTCGATCTGGCCGTAGGGCAGTTTCCCGGTGAGCGCCTGATATAAAGTGACACCCATGGCGAAGATCTCGGTGCGCTCGCTGATGGGCGCACTGTGAAAACGTTCCGGTGCGAGGTAGCTGGCGGTGCCTGCACGTGAAGAAACAGAGAAGATGGCGGCGGCGCTGCCGAGATCGACGAGCTTGAAGCTGAGGCTCGTGTAATCGCCGATGCAGAGAATGTTTTCAGGTTTGATGTCGCCATGGGCGAGATCGAGGCGCAGCAGCGTCTGCGCGGCATCGGCGAGGAATTTGCCGAGCGCGACAGCGGAGTCCACGGAGAGCATACGCTCGCGCAGCACGGCGTGGAGGCTGGGCGCGTCGGCAAACTCCATGACGTAGTAGCGCATGGTCTGCCCGATGGGCTCATGCGCACGAACGAAGTGCGCGGACTGCGCACGCGTGGCGTTCCAGGTCTCATGCGTGAAGGCTTCGAGGTGCTGCGGGCTGTCGATGGCCTCAACCGGGGCGAATTTGATGACGACGCGCTGGCCGTCCTTTTCAGCCAGCCAGACGCGACTGGTGCCATGAAACGAGCGGAGCATCTCGTAGCCGTCGATGGTGTCGCCCTTGCTCAAAACGGCGGGAATAATGAGGGTGCGTGCATTCATGGCGTGGAGTTTGCCGGTTTGATGAATGTCGAGCACAAGGGCGCTCATGTCGTCGAGCGTTTCCGCCTTCGCCTTCTGGCGGGCGGCCAGCACGATGCTACGCGCAGAACTGCGGCGTGCGAGAGCGCTGGTGAGATCGTCGCCGTAAATGTGATTGGAGACGCCATCGGAGCAGAGCATGGCGACATCGCCGTCCTGCAGGGTGGTGGTGAAGCAGAAGGGCTCAACCTCCTCGCTCATGCCCAGCGCACGGGTGAGGATGTGAGAGCGCTCCGCTGCCGTTTCAACATGCGCGGTGGAAAGTGTGCGCAGGCTGCCATCACGCCAGAGACAGACGGAGGAATCGCCGAGATTGATGCCGTGCAGCGTGTCGCCCTCGATGACGACGGCGGCGAGGGTGGCGACCATCTCTGTGCGCTCGTAACGCACCTGCGATTCCTGATAGAGCGTGCGATTGAGGATGCGGGCAAAGGTGCTGAGCGCCTGCTGTGGCGTCCAGGAACGTGGACGGGCGCTGTAATGCTCGATGAGCGAGCCGACGGCACGCTGCGCAGCCTCACGGGCCGGTGCGCCGCTGCCAGCACCATCGCTGAGCACGGCGATGACGGTTTGATCCCACGACCGCACGTCGAAGGCGTCCGAAGATGGAGTTCCATCTTCGCTAGCCATGCCGTAACTGGTGGTGAGGATTTTCAAGTCAGTTGATGGTTTGAAGTTGATGGTTGATAGCCTGATTGATGCACGATGCGGGCGAAGTTGGAAGCTGCCATCAACGACCAACTCTCTTTCGATCAACTTTCAGATGCGTGCCTCAGCGAGCGCACCCCAGGTGGTGCGCCAGCGCAGTTTGACGAGATTGAGACCGACGAGGGCCAGGAGGCAGAGTGCAGAGAAAGCAAGCAGGCCTGTGAGGTAGCTGCCGGTGAGTCCTTTGGAATAACCTAGCGAACTGGCGAGCATGAAACCGCCGAGACCTCCGCCACAGCCAACGAGACCGGTCATGACACCGATGTCTTTGGCAAAGCGCTGCGGCAGCAACTGGAAAACGGAGCCATTCGCCATACCGAAGGCACCTGAAGCGAGGAAGAAGCCCGCCGCACACAAAGGCAGTGATCCGGTGGAAGCTGCAAGCACGAGCGCGAGTGCCGCGACAATGAAGAAGACATGCAGCGCACGGATGCCGCCGAGACGATCCGCCAGCGCACCACCCACCGGCCGGCCAAGCGCTCCAACCAGCGTGCAGATGGCAGCCCATGATCCTGCATCGACCGGTGACATCTGAAACTCTGAGGTGAAGTAAATGATGAGCGAGGCAGCGAGGCCGGAGAAACCGCCGAAGCTGATGGTGTAGAAAAAGCAAAACCAATGCGCGTCTTTTTCCTTCAGCAGGTTCACGTAGTCCTTCAGCGTCTTCTTCTTCACCTTCACCTGCGCTTCTTTGGAATAGAACACATAAAGCGCCAACACGAGCAGAAGAGGAATGAGCGCGATCCCGAACACAGCGTTCCAGCCATAGATGGCGGCGAGACGAGGCGCGAGGATGGCATCAATGACAACACCGACATTGCCTGCGCCAGCAAGACCGAGCACGAGGCCCTGCATGTGCGGCGGATACCAGCGACCCGCCTGCGGCAGTGCCACGGCGAAGCTGGCGCCCGCCACACCGAGCACGACGCCGAGCATGAGCGTATGGGAGAACTGATGCAGCCCGGTGAGCCAGGCGATCGTCATGCCCGCGATGACGATGAGCTGGGCGATGATGCCGGTGTTCTTCGCACCAAGGCGGTCCACCAGCATGCCCAGCAGGATGCGGATGAAAGCACCCGAGAGATAAGGAATGGCAACCATGAGACCTTTTTCCTGCGGGGTGAGATGCAAGCTGGTGCCGATCTGTGCGCCGAGCGCGCCCAGGATGGTCCAGACCATAAAACTGACATCGAAATAAAGAAAAGCGGTGAGGAGCGTGGGCCAGTGACCGGATGTTTTGAGATCGGAGAGTTTCATTGGTGAGCTTGTTGGGTGGTGCTCCTTACATTAGCCGTCAGCGTGCCAAGTTTGGGCCGACCACCCAAAAGCCGCTTGAATCTTTTTGATGATATTGATGAATAATCCTCATCCATCTTTGATTCGCCTGCCACCCGGCAAAGGTGTGGCAGGCGTGGCAAAAACAGCCTGCCA
Source organism: Prosthecobacter sp. (assembly GCF_046154365.1). Classification (GTDB taxonomy): domain Bacteria; phylum Verrucomicrobiota; class Verrucomicrobiia; order Verrucomicrobiales; family Verrucomicrobiaceae; genus Prosthecobacter. Next base: position 77,758 of record NZ_JBJXFV010000156.1, on the reverse strand, counting down.
GGATCAGAAGTCGATCTGCACCTGCATGTAGGCGAAGTGGGCATTGTCGCCGGCTCCAGTGTTCTTCAGGTAGTCACCGGCGATGAAGTAGCTGTAGCCGCCTTGCAGCGCGACATGAGGGTTGAGCTTGTAGATGGCGGTGACGTCGATCTCCTGACCGCGGAAACTGCTGGCGGAGGTGGCTGCGGAATTCACCGGACGCACGCGGGTGGCACCATTGACCCGGTACCAGGCGTCGTTGTTCGTGGCATTCCAGTAGAGGTGGTAGTCCATCATGACCTTCAGTTTGGCCGATGGCGTGAAGCTGAGGTTGAGCTGCGGGTTGTGCATGTTCATCCAGGCCGTCGTGTCCATGTAGCCGTAGAACAGATGGTTGGTGGGATAAAGATTCTGAAAGGTGCCGACGTCGCCATCCGCCGAGTTGCTGTCGCCAGAGGCGTAGTTGTACTGAACGCCCAGACGGGGTTTCCATGAGGATTTCAGCCAGTTGTAACCCGTACCCCAATGGCCGGCGAAGGCCTTGAGGGTGCGACCGCCCACCTTGCCGGTTTGGAGCGCCATCTCGGTCTCATAATCGAAGCCGTTGAGCTTCTTGGGGTTGCCTTTCCACAGCGTTCCCAGGGTGTAGAAATTCGTCGTGCCGATGGGAGCGCCGAAGGTGGCCAGCCCGTCGTCACGATTGTGGAAGAAATAGAAGTCGGTCGTGGTGTTGAATGGCACGAAGGCGGTGCTGAGATAAGCGCCGCTGAAGATCGCGTTACGACCATCGCCCTGGTCGATAAAATCAGACTGATTCCAGACATTGTTGATGTAACTCACCGGACTGGAGGTGAAGAGATCGAGCGACCAGGTGCTGGTCGTGTAGCGAAACTTGGCGGCGTCGAAGGTGCGCGCCTGATTGAGCCACTCCAGTGGCCCGACGAGGCGTTGATCGCCATAAGAGAGGAACTGGCGGCCGAGCGTGGCGCTCAGGCCTTTTTTAATGTTCCCGATCTGGATGTAGGCCTTGAGGATGTCGAAGATGTCATCGCCTTCGGCACCAGCGACCCCGGCCATGTTGGGACGACTGCCGCCGATTTCGCGAACATCCTGGCCCTGCACATAGAGCTTGAGCCAAGGATTGATATCGTAGCCGAGGCCAAGACGAAAGCGTTGCAGCAGCCAGGAGGCGTCCTGCAAGCCGTTGACGGCGCTGTTAAAGTCGAAATTGTTTTCCCGGATCTCGAATCGCATTTTTTCCTGCAAATCGACGGTGAGAGCGCCGAATTTGATGGGAGCATAGGCAGGAACAACGGGAGCCGGCCCGTAGGCAGGCCCCGCTGGCGGGGTTGCCGTTTTTGGGGCGGGTGTTTGGGAGAATGCGAGCGACGTGGTCACTAGCAAGAGCGGGAGCAGCCTTTTCATGATGTTATGTGTGTGGTGGGGTGTGGGTTTATCGACTCAAGCGGCGGCTGAGGGGAAAGGGATGGCATGAGCAGCCAGTTCGGCGGCCATGTCAGGAGATGGGACGAACTTCGGCTCACGACTCGGACGGATGTGCGAGCGTTCGTTGAGGAAGGTGATGAGGTGCTCGCGCAGTTCGTAGTAGCGCGGGTCTTCCATGATTTGCTTGCGGTTACGCGGACGCTCGAAGGGGATCTTCAAGATGTCGCCGACTTCGGCCTCGGGGCCGTCGGTCATCATCACCACACGGTCGGAGAGGAAGATGGCCTCATCGACATCATGCGTGACCATGAGCGTGGTGATGCGATTGCGGCGCCACAGTTCGAGCAGCACTTCCTGCAATTCATAACGTGTGAGCGAGTCCAGCATGCCGAAAGGTTCGTCGAGCAGCAGCATCTTGGGTTGCAGCACGAACGCGCGGGCGATGCCAACGCGCTGGCGCATGCCCTGTGAGAGTTCACCGGGATATTTGTGCATCGCTTCACCCAGACCGACGATGGTGAGGTAGTACTCGGCCATCTGGCGTCGCTCGGCCTTGCTGGCGGTGAAATAGACCTGGTTCACGCCAAGCATGACGTTTTCAAACGCGGTCATCCACGGCAGGAGACAGGGCGATTGGAACACAATGCCACGATCTGGGCCAGGGCCGCTGGCTTCACGGCCACCGAGAATCATGTTGCCCTGGCTGAGATCGCTGAGACCGGCGACCATCATGAGCACAGTGCTCTTACCGCAGCCGCTGTGACCGATGAGCGTGGTGAATTCGCCCTCCTTGAGTTTGAGGTTGAAGTTTTTAACGATCGTCGCCGGACCTTTCGGTGTGTCGTACGTCTTCCAGAGACGATCCAGTTCGAGCATGGGCAGCGGAGAACTCATACAGCCACCTCCACTTCTTCGCGTTTGTTGTCAGAGCGGCGCTTCGGTCCGCTACGAGTGAGGAACTGAAGCGAGTTCACATAGGTGAGGTCTTCGGGCAGGATGTCGGGCATTGTGAGCTTCACGCTGGTCTTCGATTTCGTGCGACCTTTGGCATCCAGCAGCGTGGTAATGAGCTGAGTGCGGAGTTTCTTGAACTTGGGGTCGTGATTGAGTGTTTTGCGATCACGCGGACGCTCCAGGTCCACCACCATGGGTTCGCCGAGAGTGGCGGGAGATGTAGGCAGCAGCGGAATGACACGATCCGCGAGCAGGAGCGCCTCATCAGGATCATTCGTGATCCACAGCACGGTGGTGAGATTCTCACGCCAGATGTCGCTGATCTCGTCCTGCAACGTGGCTCGCGTGAGGGCATCGAGGGCGCTGAGTGGTTCGTCGAGCAGCAGCACTTTCGGTTGCATGGCCAACGTGCGGGCGACGGAAACGCGTTGCCGCATGCCGCCGGAGAGTTCTTTGGGCAGTTTGTGTGCTGCGGCGGTAAGTTTGACCATCTCGATGTACTTCTTCACATGCGCGACACGCTGCTCCTTGGTCCAGTCTCTGAATACTTCATCAACGGCGAGCGCGATGTTCTCCTCCACGGTGAGCCAGGGCAGCAGCGAGTAGTTTTGGAAGACCAACCCGCGATCCGGCCCGGGTTCCGTGATCTTTTTGCCTTCGATCAATGCCTCACCGGCATCAGGCTTCACCAAGCCGGAGATGAGATTGATGAGCGTGCTCTTGCCTGAGCCGGAGTAACCGACGATGACGACAAACTCGCCCTGGTTCAGGCTGAGATTGATGTTCTTGAGCACTTCCGTGCGATTGCCCGGAAGTCCAAAGCCTTTGGAGGCACCTTTGATTTCGATAAGCGGCATATCTTGATCAGAGTGGGTTAAGCGGTCTTGAAGCGCGATTCGATGACACTCATCAGGCGGTCGAGCACGTAGCCGACGACACCGATGGTGAGGATGCAGAGAATGATGTGGGCGTAGCTGTTGGCGTTGTATTGCTGCCAGAGGAAGCCGCCGACTCCCGGACGACCGGTGAGCATTTCCACGGCGACGATGACCAGCCAGGCAATGCCGAGGCTCAAGCGGAAGCCGGTGAACATGTAAGGCAGCGTGGCAGGCACGAGAACCTTCCACAGCGTCTTCGATTTCGAAAGCTTGAGCACCTTGGCGACATTCAGGTAGTCCTGCGGCACGGCACGGACGCCGACGGCGGTGTTCATCACCGTGGGCCACATCGCACAAATGGCGATGGTGAAGAGAGCGGCGGCATCCGAGGCACCGAAGGTGGTGCGACCGTCACCGTTGACGATCTTGACCCCGCTGAAGAGAATCATGCCGAGTGGCAGCCAAGCGAGCGGCGAAACGGGCCGCAACACCTGGATAATGGGATCAAAGGCCTTCGTGAATGGTTTCGAGAGGCCAAGGAAGAAGCCAATCGGCGTACCGATGACGAGTGCGATGAAATAGCCCTGCGCCACGAGCACGAGCGACATCCACGTGAACCGCAATATGCCCTGATCCAGCTCGCCACGTTTCGCGAAAGGCTCGGTAACGTAGAGCTTGCTCGCTGTCCAAGTCTCCGCTGGAGTCGGGAGATCGGCGGAGATGCCCTGGCGTTTCGTGACCTTCACAGTATCTCCCCAATCATCCTTTTTTGTCGTGATCACGGACTTCCCGGCAATGACATACCAAAGGAAGCAGCAGACCAGGATCGCCGCGAGCGGCAGATAGATGGAGTCGAGTTTGTAGCGTTGGATCAGGTGCATAATGCGGCTATGCGGTTTTGGGGTTAAGCTTTGAGCGTCTTCACGGCAAAGGATGTGGCATAGGCTTCGAGATCGGCCTTCGGATCGAAGGAGACGCCGTCGAACAGGGTCTCGGCCTTCTCATCAGCACCGCCGTGGGCGTAGCCGATTTCCTTCATGGCTTCTTCATAGAGATCGGAGCGCATGACCTGCTTCGCGACGCCTTCATAATCGGGCGCGCCTTCGACGAAGCCCCAGCGGCGAAGCTGCGTGAGCCACCACTTGGCGTACTTGGCCTGCGGGTAGTTGCAGTTGCGGTCGCTAAAGATCATGTAATCGGGGTCTTTGATCTTGCGGCCATCGCCCATGTCATACTTGCCCATGAGACGGCCAAGGATCGTTTCCGGCGGGCAGTTGATGTAGGTCGCGGCGCTGACGATCTGGGCCTGCTCTTCGCGGTTTTCCATCTTGTCGAGCCAGACACCGGCTTCATGCAGCGCCTTCATCACAGCCTTGACGGTCTTCGGATTCTTGGCGGCGAATTCTTCCGTGAAGGCGCAGACTTTCTCGGGATGATCCTTCCAGATGCCTTGTGTGGCGATGGAGGTATAACCAATGTCTTCGGCGATGGTCTTGGCGTTCCAAGGTTCACCGACACAGAAGCCGTCCATCTTGCCGACCTTCATGTTCGCCACCATTTGCGGCGGCGGCACGGTGATGAGAGAAACATCCGCACCGGCACCGGCAGCGTCGCCCGGATTGATGCCGCCGGCGGCGAGGTAGTAACGCATCCACATCGCGTGCGTTCCCGGCGGGAAGGTCATGGCGAAGGTCAGCGGGTTGCCCTTGGCTTTCGCTTCATCGACGAAGGGTTTCAGCGCTTTCGGATCAGCGGCGACCTTGCCTTTGAAGGTGTTGGCAAGCGTGATGGCTTGGCCGTTGCGGTTCAGAATGAAGGGCGCGATCATCGGCTTCTTCGGCGCACCACCGAGGCCCATCGTGGAGGCAATCGGCATGCCCAGCAGCATGTGCGTGGCCTGGATGTCGCCATTGGTGAGCGAATCGCGAATGGCGGCCCAGCTTGCGCCTTTGCTGACGGTGGAGTTGATGCCGTATTTTTTGAACAGGCCTTTTTCGTGGGCCAGAATGATGCTGGAACAATCGGTGAGGGCGATGATACCGAGTTTGATGTCGGGCATTTCTGGTGAGTCGTCCGCATAGGCGGAGCCGACCCAGCCTTGCGGCAGGCCGCTGAAGAGGGCACCGAGACCGGCGGTGGCACCGGTGCGGAGGATGGAACGACGGGTGATGGGAGTGGTGGGTTTCATGCGTGGGCGAGTTTGGTTCGTTTGTTGGTTTTAGGGGCGGCGGCGGATGCTTTGGGAAAAGTGATGGCGCTGGAGGACCAGCATTGGCGCAGTACCACGGTGGCTTCGGCACGCTGCGATGGTTGCAGCAGGCCATGAGCGATGAATTCATCGAGCAGCCAGCGTCCACGCTCGCTGGTGGGCTCATTGGCGTCACTGCGATGGAAAATGTGGAAGTTGGTGACATCCGCTGTCGTCTCGGTGCCGAGATCGAGCGGGCCGACGAGCGAGCGCTTCAAGATTTCTTCGTTGCCATTGAAGTAACCGCTGGCGGCGAGGATGTGCGCCACTTCCATGCGGTTTTCCTTCACATCGCAGAACACACAGGCTTCTTTGAGTGCCTGAATGATGGCGGCGGCCTCCTCGGCGTGGCGTTGGATGAAGCTCTCGGTCGTGAGCAGTACTTTTTCAGGATGTCCAGGTGCAAGCTGCTCGCTGGTGGCGGCGATCCAGCCGATGCCGCGTTCGACGGCGACGGAGTTCCATGGCTCGCCGACGCAGTAACCATCCACGAGGCCGGCGGCAAGATTGGCGACCACCTGAGTGGGAGGCAGCACCACGATGCGCACCTCGCCGTCCACGTCGATGCCGCCGGAACACAGCCACTGACGCAGGAGGAAATTGTGGGACGAGCAACGCGAGACAACACCAAAGGTGAAGCGACGGCTGGTGGTGCTGCGGATGAGTTTCTTCAAGCTCGCGGCATCACGCACGCCACGATTCCAGAGATCACGACTCAGCGTGATTGCGTTGCCGTGCAGATTGAAGACGAACGGTGCCACCACCCGGCAGGGCGGCGTGCTGAGGCCCATGCGCATGGCCAGCGCGAGGCCGGCAATGGCGTGGGCGGCATCCACCTGGCCATAAAGGAGTTTCTCCCGAATGGTGGCCCATCCGACCTCACAACTTAACTCAACTCGAACGCCATGTTTGGTGAACAGCTCACGCTCCTTGGCCACCAGCAGCGGCGCGCAGTCGGCCAGCGGGATGAACCCGATGCGCACCGGCTGGATGACTCCGCTGAGAGCAGGTTGGTGAGAGTGAGCGGCTTTGGACATGACAGCCATCCTCTAAGCATCAGCAGTGCCAGCATGCCAAACTCATGCATAAACAGCGCGCAAAGTTTTTCACTTCGCGTATGAATTGCATTCATGGACCATACCATCGACACCCGTCAGCTCCGCGCCTTCGTCTGCCTTGCACGCAGCGGCAGCTTCACGCAGGCAGGGCGCGAGCTGCATCTCACGCAGAGCGCGATCAGCCACGCGATCAAGTCGCTCGAAACCGATCTGAGCAGCCAGCTTTTCCACCGTCAGGGCAAGAGCGTGCATCTCACCCATGCCGGTCGCGAGCTACTGCCGCATGCGGAGGCAATCCTGCAATCCATGAGCCATGCACGCGCCGTACTGGGCACGCTGGATCAAACCCCGCGCGGCAAGCTTCGCATCGGCTGCACCACGGCGGCGGCGCAGTTCATCCTGCCGACGGTGTTTCGCGAATTCAAAGAGAGCTTCCCTCTCTATGAGATCAAAGTCATCACCGGCGAGACGCCGGACACGATCGAGCGGCTGGTGAAGAATCAAATCGACATCTCCGTCAGTTTGCGGCCGCAGGATGTGAAGCGGCTGAACTGCCACGCGATCTTTGATGACGAACTCGAGTTTCTCGTGTCACCGCTGCATCCGTGGGCGCAGAAAGCACCGAAACTCAAGGATGCCGCGAGCGAGACCTTCATCGTCGCCAGCCGCAACAGCCTGAACTTTGCGCTGATTCAAGAGTTCTTCATGAAGCAGGGCGTGCGCTTGAGTTCATTCATCGAACTCGGCAGCTCCGAGGCCACGAAGGAGCTGGCGAAGCTCGGCATCGGTGTGGCGATTGCCGCACGCTGGATCGCGCGAGCGGAGATCGAGGCGGGGCAGTTGATCGCGCTGCCATTGCCGAAAGCGAAGCTGAAACGCCGCTGGGTCGTCTCCACGCTGAAGGATCGGCCCTTAAACCTGCCGGAGCGCACGTTCATCGGTCTGTGCGAGGAAGTGGGACGGCGGATGATTGATGTCAGGATTTAAAAAGATTCACCGCCGCAACGCGCCGATCAGCTCGTCGAGCTTGTTCTCGATGGCCTGCACATGCAGAGCCATGATATGCCAGCGGAGTTGAATAGATGCCCGTCAGGCTCGTCGAAGCCCGGACTTTGCGGCTCCACACAGGTCCGCAGGCCACATCAACAACAGCCATCCATCATGAAACCATCCAATAAACTCAATCGTCCTGTCACCTGGGCGGGTGCGGCTCTCGCACTCGTCGCTATCATCGCCTTTGCCATGCCAGCGCAGGCCGTTTCGCTGCTCGATCTGGCAACCGCCACGATGCGCGAACATCTATGCACGCGTTTCTGCGGCCATCACTGCCATCACCACGGACATGAGTGGTGTGGCGGCTACGAGCACTTCTGGTGCCCAGGGCATCATTAAGCGCTGGAGCGCGCGTCTCAGTCCGGCTTGCGTGAAGAACCAGCCTGCGGCGCAGGCTGGTTTTTTTATGCCGGTTACCGCCGCAATGCGCTGATCAGCTCATCGAGCTTGTTCGCGATGGCCTGCATCTCGCCTTGCGTCGGCGGATCACTCACCGTCATGCCGAGCGTGTTCACCGCATTCGTGTTGCTGCGGGTGCCGCCGATGGCGTTGCTGAGCTGCATGTTCGACACTTTACCGGCTCATGACTGGAGCAACATGATCACCGCCATCGCCAGCATCAGTCCGTCTTCGATGATGGTGACGGTGGACATGAGAAGCTGAAAGACGATGCCGGGCGGGCTTTTGAACCAGCCGGGATCGCTGCCATCGGCGGGGAGTGAGTCGCGCACTTTGAGAATGGTGAACATGCCGCCCATGGTGATGTAGTCGTATTGTCTGGGGCCGCCGATCATGGGCAGGGAGTTGGCGGGAACCTTCATGCCCATATCGCCCATGTCCCCCATGCCGGTGGCTTCCATCGTCATGTAGCCGGGCGCGAGTTTGCGGATCGTTTTGTCCAGTCCTGTCTCGCTGATGCCAATGAGATTGCCGAACTCATGCCCCATCAAGGAGCGAAAGTTCACACAAGAGATAAGCGCCGCCAGCCTATCTATTGGATGGGCATTGTTCAAAAATTTCCTCCCAACCTTATAAGGGCCGGTGTCCAGCACTCATCAGCACACGGGCGCGATGGCGACGGTTTGAAGCCTGTCGCAGCTTGTGAGCAGCTTCTGGCGCAAAACGGCAGCCTTGGCCGCCAGATCACGTTGTTCACGCTCATACTGCGCACGGCCTTCGACCGTTTCGATTTTCACGGTTTCGTAGCCCATGGCGCTGAGGTCATACGGACTGGCGCGCATGTCGAGATCACGGCCCGCGAGCGCGAGCAGGAAGCATTCGCCAATGAGATCGGAGCCGGTCCAGGGCCAGAGTTTGGAGGACCATTTGTACAAATCCATGTTCGCGTGGAGGCAGGCGGACTGTTCGAGATCGGGACGGGAGTCGAGCGTGGGCTGCAAGGAATTCAGCGGACGCGCCTCGGGTGTGAAGAAGCGGAACGCGTCGTAGTGCGAGCAGCAGACGGGTTGTGACGCGACGAAGGCGGCGAGTTCTGCGGCAGGAAGGCGCAGCTCGTAACCTTGATGCCGCACCTGCTCCGTTGACTGGCGATACACCATGGCCCACTCATGCAGGCCGTAGCAGGTGAAGCGCCCTGCCCTGCCGAGGATGCGTGTGCAAAGCATGACGACCCACGCGGCGAATTCACGTTCACGCTGCATGAAGCGGCGTGCATCGAGATGCAGTAGGCCGTTTTCTTTGATGAAGCGGTCACTTTGCAGCCAGGGACACGATTCGAGATCGGCGGCGGTGATTTCAAGGCTCACGCCGAATGGCGGCACCCATTGCTTGAGCTTGGCGGGCGCGAAGCTGTAATAGGTGAACAAAAAATCATGCACCGGATGCTTGGCACCACGACTGCGGCGGTCCACGAAGGCATCCGCATGAGCGGCGACGCGGTCGTGATGCGACTGCATGCGCGAACGCCATTCATCGCGAACCAAGACGATCATGGCACCAACAAAGTCGCCAGGCCGAGGAAGGTGCCCATGCTGATCACATCCGTAGCGGTGGTGAGGAAGATGCTGGAGGCGGTGGCAGGATCAGCGCCGAACTTCCGCAACGTGAGTGGAATCAACGCGCCACTGAGACCGCTGACGACACAACTGGCCACCATCGCCATCCACACGACAACGGCGAGCACACCCGGGCTGGGATTGCCGTTCATGCGCGCATACACATACATGCCGAGACCGGCGGAGACACCGACGAGCATGCCATTGAGCAAACCGAGCAATCCTTCCTTCATCACGAGCTTGCGTTCCTCGCCCGATTTCAAGTCGCCAAGAGTCATGCCGCGCAGCGCCACGGCGAGCGCCTGACAGCCGGTGTTGCCGGATTGTCCTGCAAGAACCGGCAGAAACACCGCGAGAAGCACCAGACGATCGAGCGTGCCTTGGAAAACGCCGACCACAGCAGCAGCGACGAAGCAGGTGAGCAGATTGATCTGCAGCCAGGGATGGCGGTAGCGCAGGCTGCGCAGCAGCGGCGTGGAAAGACGCTCCTCGTTCTTCACACCGACCATCGATCCGACCTGGGCGCTGATTTCGATGGCTCGTGCTTCAAAGAGCGTCTGTCCGCGCACCAGTCCGAGGAGATGCCCCGCAGCGTCGCAGACGGGATAGACTGGATAGTGCTGGCCCACGCACGACTTCATCGCCTCGGTCAGCAGCATGTCGGGCCGCAGGGTGAAAACGTCCGTGTACATCACCTCCCGCAGCGTGTTGTGAGGTTTGGCCAGCATCAGGTCGCGCATCACAAGCACGCCGAGGAGCTTGTTGGCATCGTCAGTGACGTAACCGTAGGTGACAAAGGCCGTCCTGGTCAGCTTGCGCAGTTCCTCAATCGTCTCACCCACGGTCAGGGACGGGCGGAATACTGCGACCGGTGACTCCATGAGCCAGCCGACGCTGTCGTCGGGATATTCGCGGTTGGCCTGCCACTGGCGGGTTTTTTCGAGCGGCACAAAGTGCAGCGCGGCGGTGCGTGGGGCGTCCTCCATCTCCTCCATCACCTGCTGTGCGACCAGCGGGTTCAGTTGCTGGAGCACCTTGGCGGCGTCCTCGCCCGAAGCTTGTTCCAGCAGGTCAGCGGCGTCATGCGCACCACTCCCGGAGACGGCGGCAAGCAGAGATTCGGAGGTCGAGTTCATGCAATAGGAGAGCGTAACCGACGCGGACCGGCTTGTCACCAGTCCGGGCGAAAAAAACCTCGCGCAAGACGCGCTGGCGCGCACATTCCCACCCTATGGCCTTGTACGACCGCGATTACATGCGCGAATCATCTCCCCGTTCGTTCACGCAGACGCTGCGTGGCCTCACGGCGTTGCAATGCTTCCTCGCGCTGAACATCGCGGTGTTTGTGATGCAGTTCGTGTTTGAGACTGGCTCCATCCGCCATCCACTGACAGGCGACATCCTACCGCTGGGCGGCGTGAGTGTGCATGAGCTGTCGCAGGGAAAAATCTGGACGCTGCTCACCTACATGTTTGTGCATGGCAGCCTGGGCCACCTGCTGCTGAATGTGCTCATGCTCTACTTCGCCGGGAGCGGCGTGCAGCAGCGCTTCGGCAGCCACCATTTCGTGCTGATCTATCTGCTCGCCGGCATTGCGGGTGCCGGCGCTGAGATGGCGGTGAACGGCTATCGCGGCGACACGATCACGCCGCTGGTGGGCGCTTCAGCCTCGGCCTTCGGTCTGCTCACCGCCCTGGCGGTGGTGCTGCCCAATGAGGAGATCACCGCCTTCATCTATTTCATCATTCCCGTGCGGATGCGGCTGTGGACGCTGGCCAAAGGCCTGTTCCTCATCCAGCTCGTCTTCGGTTTGGCAGGTGTGTTGTTCAACATCCTGCCCGAGGGAATGCAGATCGCCTACTTCGCGCATCTCGGCGGCGCGGCGCTGGGTTGGTTCTATGCGCGCAGCCTCGGCTACGGTGGCCGGCCGCTCACGTATGCCAGCCAGTGGCAGCCGACGACGGCGCAAACCCACCGCCAGCCTGCCATGGCCCGCGCCCGCGTGCGTCCCGTCGTCGATCTTGAGCAGGAACCGATGAAGGCAGCACCAAGCAGGCCGCTTGATCCGGTGGAGTCCTTGATCGAAGCCGAAGTCGATCCACTGCTCGATAAAATCAATCTGCACGGCATGGATAGCCTCACGGACGAGGAAAAACGGCGGCTGGAACGTGCCAGCCGCGAGGTGGACCGCCACCGGCAGGCCAAGGGCGCTTGAAGCACAGCCTTCATCCCATGCTCGCCTCACGTTCCGCCCGACTCGCCGCCACGCTGCTCCTGGCACTGCTGCTGGGCTGGACGGTTCGCGCTTATCGCAAAGGTGAAGCGCCTGCCCCGCTAGTGGTCCCGGCACCATTGGCCGCACCGATTGAAGAAACACCGAAAACGGCCTTCCCCGACGAGTGAGAGCGGTTGATGGCTGCGAGTTGATGGTTGATAGCCTCCCGACACCCGCAGGCTTGGCATGGGGACGCGACTAGTCACTTCGCAGCCTGTCCATCAACTCTCAACCACCCACCATCAACTCAGGATCATGTCCATCGCCACCCGCAAAGGAGACCAAGGCCAGACCGACCTGCTATTCGGTTGCCGCCTCGCCAAATCCCATCCTCGCGTCCACGCCCTCGGTGCGGTGGATGAATTGAACGCCGCACTCGGCCCGCTGCGCATCGCCGCCGCACGCGCGGAGACGCAGGAAATCGTGCCGCAGGTGCAGCGCTGGCTCATCAGCCTCATGGGCGAACTCGCCACCCCGCCCGGCGATGAAACCCGCTACGCTGAAACCCACACCGACCGTATCTCCACCAAGAACGTTACTTGGCTCGATGACTGGGTCGCGAAACTCGAAGCGGGCGGTGCGCTGAAATTCAAAGGCTGGGCGCTGCCCGGTGAGGCCGGTGTCATGAGCGGTGCCTATGCCGATCTCGCCCGCGTCGCCTGCCGCCGTGCGGAGCGCAACATCATCGACCTGCAAGGCACGCCGGACGGCCTGCCCAATGAGGAAATCATCCGCTTCCTCAACCGCCTCTCGGACGTGCTCTGGCTGCTGGCACGCTGGGAGGAGCAACAGAACGTAGCGGACGACTGACCGCTTCGAGAGCAAGAACAGCGACATGACCGGGCAGGCGCAGATCGACTTCAAGGCCGTCGATTTCGGCACCTGCCAAATTGATGACCTGAAGCTGTGGGAGAGGAAGTGAGCTTGGAAGGCCACCTGATGCTTTTGAGGAGTGCCCGCGCTCCTTTCTCACACCTTCATCATCTCTTTGATCTGCTTCGTCGCGATACCGATGGGCCGGTCTAGCGGCACACCGGCACACGCGAGCAGCGTGGTGAGCAAGTCGCCTTGATTGCCTTTTGTGTTGGGCAGGAAGCGCCCCGTGTTGATGGAGCCGCCACCGCCACCAGCAATGATGAAGGGGAGGTTTTCGCGAGAATGCTTGTTCCCGTCTTCGAGACCGCTGCCCCACATCATGATGCAGTTGTCGAGCAGTGTGCCGTCGCCTTCGCGGAGGCTGGCCATCTTCCTCACCATATAAGCGAACTGGTCGATGTTGAACTTCGTGATCGCGGCGACTTTACCAGCCTTGCCGACCTCGTTGTTGTGATGGGTTTGGGAGTGATGCGCGTCATTGAACCCGAGTTCGGGATAGGACACCCCGTTCGGCGTAGAGCCGATGTAGGTGCTCACGCGGGTCGTGTCGGTCTGAAAAGCCAGCACATTGAGGTCACACATCACCTGCATGTATTCGCTGCGTTTGTCGCCCACGGGAATTTTGATCTCGATGGGCGGTGAATCGCTGGCTGTGCGTTTGCTGGCAGCGACACCGGCTTTTTCGAGCGCCGCTTCTTTTTGGCGATACTCAATAGCGGCGATGCGGCGCTCCACGGCACGCACGCTGTCGAGGTATTCATCCAGCTTGTGCTGATCCTCCTGCGGCAGCCTACGGCGCAGGTCCTTCGCTCCACCGATGACCAAATCCAGCATCTGCCGATCCAGCGGGTCCGCTTGGGCCACGTGACCGGGTTTGTCGGACTTGCCGAAGAGTCGATTCAGCACGCTGCGTGGGTTCGTCTCAGCAGGCACGGCCTGCGTGGGCGAACGGAAGCTGCAATGCGAGTAATAGCCCTCATTCAGCCCCTCTTGGTTCTCCTTGTGCGTCTGCGGCATCGTCGCCAACTCCAGCGATGGCAACGAAGTGAGTCCACCCACGTAATTCGCCGCGATCTGGTCCGCAGAGATGGCGATGTTGATGCGATTCCGTGTCGCCGCATCCGGCAACTGCGCCGTGAGCCAAGTGGATAGCTCCAGCGCATGTGGAGCACCATTGAACGGCGAGATCGGCACGCCCGCGATGCCCTTCATCAGCAAGCATTGGCTAAGCACGGGCCGCAGCGACTCCAAAGCCGGCGGCGGCGACTTCAGGAAGCTCTCCGGCGTCGCAGGCCAAAACTGATCCATGATCACCCCATGCGGCATATACATGAAGCCGATGCGGACCGGTGCTTTGAAAGGCCTGCCTTTGGCGGCTTCGGCCCAGCCCATGGTTTCCAAAAGCGGCAGCGCGAGCGAGGCTCCGATGCCTCTGAGGCAGGTGCGGCGATCAATGAGGGCTTTGTTTCTCATGGGACGTGTTATTGGATCCGATATTGCGTGAAGGGATAACTGGTAATGATCTCGGCGATGAGCGTCTGCATACGATAACCGTCCTTGGCGATGGTTTCCATCAGGCGATCCACCACGATTTCGTCGTAACCTTCCAGCTTGCGGCACAGAGCGTAGGCTAGAAGCTTCTCAGTCAAATTACGCGCCAGATCATCCTTTCGTGCGGCGATAATGGTTTTCAGTTCTTTGGGCGAGGAGAAGCGCTTCCCGCCAGGCAGTTCGCCAGCGGCGTCGATCTTCCCGCCGGTATCGTCCTGATCGCGCCAGCGACCGATGGCGTCGAAGTTCTCCAGGCCAAAGCCGATGGGGTCGAGGATCTTGTGGCAATTGTTGCACACGGCGTTGGTGCGATGCAATTCGGTGCGCTGACGCAGGGTGAGGTTCGCTACTTTTTTCTGATTCTGCTTCTCCAACGTGGGGACGTTCGGTGGCGCAGGCGGGACGTGTTCGCCGAGCACTTGTTCGAGCACCCACACGCCGCGTTTGACCGCGCTGGTGCGATTGGGGAACGAAGTGGTCGCTAGAATGCCGGGCATGCCGAGGATGCCGCCGCGATTCGCATCGGTGAGCTTCACTTTGCGCATCGCTGGGCCGGTGACGGATTTTTCTAGGCCATAAAGCGTGGCGAGGGTGCCATTGAGGAAGGTGTAGTCACTTTCCACGAAACTGACGACGCTGCGGTTCTCGCGCACGATGCTGTCAAAAAACAGTCGCGCCTCGTCATACATCGCCGAGCGCATCGCGTCGGTCATCTGGGGGAATTTGGCGGTGTCGAAGGTCTTGCTCTTCATCTCTCCAAGTCCAAGCCACTGAGCGCCAAAGCCATCGAACAAAGCCCGCGAGCGCGCATCGGCGAGCAGACGCTTCACCTGCGCTTTCAGCACCACAGGCTCGTGCAGTTTGCCTTCATCCGCGAGCGCTGACAGCTCCGCATCGGGCATAGTGGCCCACAGCAGATACGACAGGCGGCTGGCGAGCTGATAATCATCGAGCGGCACGATCTTCTGGCCCACTGCGGCCTCTTTCGCCGGAGTGATGAAGAGGAACTGCGGCGACACGAGCACCGCCTTGAGCATCAGGCGCAGTGAGGCAGTGTGATCGAGCTTGTTCTTGCGACCGAGATCGAAGACACCGAGGAGCGTGTCCACCTCCGTATCCGAAGGCGGACGGCGATAGGCAGTGCGGGCGAGTGAACGGGCGATTTGCCGCACATCGACTCCTGAACTCAGGCCGCTTTCCCAAAGACGTCGTTCCACCTCGGCGGGCATCTTGCGGAGCACCTCATTGGCGATGCTGAGATACTGCTCCGACTGCAACGGCGACAGCGAGTTCATGTAGCCCTCGCCAGCCACCTCGTCGGGCAACTCAGCGGTCACCGCCGGGTCAACGCCAAGAAAATCGTGCAGTGTGTTACCATACTCCACCTTCGTGAGGCGGCGGATGACGAAGGGCCCGGGATCACGCGCGCTGAGGTATTTCAGCTTGGCGATCGTGTCCAGAAAGCCCTGGCGCTCGGCATCCGTCGGTTGCTTGTCCTCATCCTCCGGCGGCATGTCGTGCGCGTTAACATTGGCCAAGGCCTGCGTCCATTTCTGGCTGAAAGCCGAGTCGCCGGGTTTCTTCACCGCCACTTCAAAGTTGATCGCGCTCTTCGACTTCCGGTTGCCGTGACACTCGACGCAGTAGTTCTTCACGAAAGGCTCGACGTGCTGCTTGAAAGCCTTTTTCGCATCCGCCAACTGCGCAGCGGCTTCTTTATCCTCGTCCGTCTCCGCCAAACACGGCAAGGCCGAAGCCAGTGAGAGGCTCAGCAAAGTCATGGCGATCCCACCACGGCGGGAAATTCGGGAATTGGGAGATTGGCGCTTCAAAAAGAGGCCTTCTATGACGCGTGATTTGTCGTGGCTCTATCGGCTTTGAATCCCCACTGCGGCGGTTGGCCTTGCTGTTCATCATTGTGTTGATCGACTCCTCCCCTGAACTTGCCCACTCCCATGACCCAAAAATTCACATCCCTCGCCATTATTGCGCTGCTCAGTTGTTTCTCAGCCTTCGGCGAGCCGCCGAACGCCGCCGATGCCAAACTGGCAACTCTCCGCGCACTGAAGATCGACGCAGGCACCATCACCACCGTGGAGCGCGATGCATCCGCGACGAAGACCATCGTCAAGCTGGTGCTGAATCCCGCGAAAGGCTCGAACATCAACGTCGAAGTCTGGCTACCTGATGCGGAGAAGTGGAACGCCCGCTTTCTCGGCCTCGGCAATGGTGGTGCGGCGGGTCGCATCAATTCCGGCAGCCTCGCGGCATCAAGCGCGGCGGGTTACGCCGTGGCGACGACGGACATGGGCACGGCACCGAACTCGGACTCCGGCATCGGCAATGAGGAAGTGTGGAAGGACTTCGGCTATCGCGCCACGCATCTCATGACCGTCGTGGGCAAGCAGATCGTGAAGGCGCACTATGGCAAGGACCCGGAGCTGTCGTATTTCAGCGGCGGCTCAACGGGCGGCCAGCAGGCCTTGCAGGAGGCGCAGCGTTATCCCGAGGATTACGATGGCATCGCCGCTGCCGTGGCCGCGCATTGTCGCACGCCGTTGCATGCTTACTTCCTGTGGAACGATCAGATTTTGAAGAAGTGCCCCTTCACCAAATCGCAAGATGCCAGCGTCATCGCCGCCGCGAATGAATTCATGGCCTCGCGCGAAATCCCCATCGCCGCAGGCGAGTTCGTCGCCGATCCGCGCTGCACCGCGCAGGACATCGAAGCAGTCATCGCACTGGCGCGGAAGAAGGACGCCACGCTCACTGACGAACACGCCGCAGCCTTGCGAAAGCTCTTCGACGGCCCACGCCATGCCGTGACTGGCGAACGCATCTTTAACGGCATCCCGCTCGGCAGCTCCATCGAGGCCTCGCACGGGCACCTGTATCTTTTCCAATGGGTCTTCGGCAAAGACAAGAAGATGGAGGGCCTCAACTTCGGCGCGGACATCGACACCTACACCGCCAAGCTCGCGCCCTATCTCAACGCCGAGAACCCCGACCTCAGCGCCTTCGCCAAGCGCGGCGGCAAGCTCATCATGACACTCGGCACCGCCGATTCCGTCGTGCCCTACCACGCCTCCATCGACTACTACGAACGCGTCATCGAGCGCCTCGGCGGACTCGACCAAGCCCAGTCCTTCTTCCGCTTCTACGTCGTCCCCGGCCTCGCCCACGGCGGCGGCCCCGGCATCAATCAACCGCCGAACCTCCTTGATGCCGTACGAGCCTGGCGCGAGACCGGCACCGCGCCCGTCGCCTTGCAGGGCCGCCACGCCGAGAACGGCAAGACCTCGTGGGAGATGCCGATCTATCCGTATCCGACGCAGACAGGATGGAATGCGGCCACGAAAAGCCACGAGCCTGTGCATGGCAAACGCGGTGGCGTGGAGAGGATTGCCGAGCGCTTCCGTCCGGCTGCGGTGGAGTGAAACGGAATCCATCGCCCCTCACCTGCTTAGCGTCGGCTTTACGTTTTCCCAAACCTGTCCTAGACTCGCACCATGAACACCCTTGAAACCGACATTGAGATCAGTGCCAACGGCAGTGTGCGATTGCTGTCGCCCCTGCCAGCGTGGTTACGGCCTGGGCGGAGTCATGTGCTGCTGGTGATGGCGGACAGCGGCTCTGCTAGTCGTGCAGGCTATGTTCAAGAGGCAGCTCAGGGAATCGAGAAGACGGAGAACATCTGCGGCGGTGATGCCTGCATCGCCAGCACCCGCATTCCGGTCTGGACGTTGGAGCAATCGCGACGGCTCGGCTCCACCGAAGCAGAACTGCTTGATGCTTATCCGAGCCTCAAGCGCCATGATTTGGCCGCAGCATGGGCCTATGTTGCAGGCAACAAGCCTGAGGTCGAGAACGCAATCCGCGAAAACGAGGAAGCCTGATCCGCCATGCCAGCCCGTCTTTACTCCAACGAGAACTTCGACCGTCGCGTCGTCGTGGCGCTGCGTGAGCTGGGCCACGATGTGCTCACCTCTGCGGAAGCTGGCCGTGCCAATCAGAGAATCCCGGACGAGGAAGTGCTGGAGTTTGCGAAGAACGATGGACGCGCGGTGCTGACCTTCAATCGCCTGCATTTCCTACGCCTGCACCGGGACACAAACGCCGAACACCAAGGCATCATCGTCTGCTCCACGGATCACGACACCGCAGCCCTGGCACAAAGGATAGACGAGACCATTCGTAATGCAGGCGCTCTGAACGGGCAGCTCCTGCGGGTGAATCGGCCTGCGAAGTGACTGTGCTTTGAGGGAACTCGCCCTTCCTCGCGTCGGCAGGTCCCTCACATCATACCTATGCACATTCATGAGCCGACGATTGAGCCCATTGTGGTAGGTCAGCTTCGCGTTGGCATTCCCCACCCGAAGGCCTAGCCTCCGTGCCCCACTACATGCCTGCCTCCACCGCGCTTCCCATCTGGAAAATCCACGCTGACATCCTGCGCACGTTGCGGGGCGGCAATCGCTTGGTGCTCGTAGCTCCGACGGGATCGGGGAAGACCACGCAGGTGCCGCAGATGCTTCTGGATGCGGGGATCGCGGGTGAAAAGATGATCGTGGTGCTGCAACCTCGACGCGTCGCGGCTCGCACGGTGGCCACGCGGGTGGCTTGGGAGCGTGAGAGTCGGCTCGGGGCGGAGGTCGGCTATCAGATTCGCTTTGATGACCACACGAGCGTTGGCACTCGCATCTGTTTTGTCACGGAGGGCATTCTGCTGCGGTGGCTTCAGGATGATCGCTCGCTGTCGAAGATCGGCGCGGTGGTGTTTGATGAGTTTCACGAGCGGAACTTGCTCAGCGATGTCGCGCTGGCGTTGGTGAAGCATTTGCAGCAGACCCAGCGGCCGGATTTGGCGATGGTGGTGATGTCGGCGACCCTCGATGCGGAGCCGGTGGCGGCGTATTTGGATCAATGCCCGATTCTTATCTCCGAAGGGCAAAGTTATCCGGTGGAGGTGGGCTATCTCTCGATGCCTGACCAGCGTCCGATCACCGTGCAGGCGGCGGAAGCGGTCGAGCGCATCCTGCAAGACGAAGACCCCGGCGATATCCTCGTCTTCATGCCCGGCCGTGGCGAGATCCAGGGCACGCTCGATGCTCTGCGTGGCCTGAGAACGCGGGAACGCGTGGCCTGCATCCCTTTGCATGGCGAACTCGAACCGCAGGAGCAGGACCGCGCTTTTGCGCCGAACGCGCTGCGCAAAGTGATCGTCGCCACCAACGTCGCGGAGACCAGCATCACGATTGACGGCATTCGGCATGTCGTGGACAGCGGCGTGGCCCGCGTGGCGCGTTACGATGCCGAGCGCGGCATCGGCACGCTTTTGCTGGAGCCCATCAGCCGCGCCAGTGCGGATCAGCGCAAAGGCCGCGCGGGACGCACCGCGCCGGGCACTTGTCATCGCTTGTGGACCGTGATCGGCCACAAAGACCGCGAGGAGCGCAACACGCCGGAGATTCAGCGCAGCGACCTTGCGGAGGTCGTGCTGCTGCTGCACTCGCTCGGCATTCGCGAGGCGGCCACGTTTGACTGGCTGGACAAACCCGATCCGCAGGCCGTCGAGCGCGCCGAGCGCCTGCTCACGATGCTCGGGGCCTTGCTGGATGCGGACCTCACGCTCATCGGTCGCCAAATGCTGCGCCTGCCCATGCACCCGCGCTACTCGCGCATGTTGATCGAGGCCAGCCAGCGCGGCTGCGTGCCCGATGCCGCCTTGTGTGCCGCTTTGGTGAGTGGTCGCGATTTGCTCGCGCGACTGGATCGCGATGATGCGCAAACCAAAGCCGCCCGCGAGATGTTCGAGGACAGCGCGGACTCCGACTTCATCACGCTGATGCGAGCCTACGACTTCGCCAAAGCGAACGGCTTCAGCTTTGATCGCTGCCGCAGTTACGGCATCAACGCGCAAGTCGCACGACAGGTGGAGCAGACGTTTCAGCAAATCCTGCACGCCGCCCACCAGCAGCGCCTTTACGACCGCGATGCCGCACCCGCTAAGGAGGCGCTGAATCAAACCTTCACCGCAGAGAATGGACGGACGCAGAGGACTGACTCAGATGGCATTCCTCTGCGACCGTCCCATCTCTGCGGTGCAAATCAGGGTTCCGCTAAACCGAGCGATGCCCTGCTGCGCTGCCTCATGGCCGGTTTCGTCGATCAACTCGCCAAACGTCGCACTCCCGGCAAGCCTGAGTGCGATCTCACCGATCAACGCCAAGGCCAGCTCGTGCGCGAAAGCGTGGTGATCGACGCCGCCTATTTCGTCGCCGCCAATCTGCGCGAAACACCCTCGCGCCAGACCCTGCTGAGCCTCGCCACCTCTGTGCAGCCTGCGTGGATCGCCGAGATGTTCCCGCAGCATCTCAGCACCACCATCGAGCACCTCTTCGATGCCCAAAACAAGCGCGTCGCCGCCATGCGACTCGTGCGCTACCGCGATCTCGTCATCGAGCAAAAAGCCCAGCAGCGCGACCTCGATCCCGTCGCCAGCGGCCGCTGCCTCGCCGAAGCGCACCACGCCGGAGCCTTCGATCTGCCGCTCATGGATCACCGACTGAAGCAATTCATCGCCCGCGTGAACCTCGTCCACGCCACGCTGCCCGAGCTGGAGTTCACCCCCTTCGACGAAGCCGCCCTCACCGCCAGCCTCGCCCGTGCCTTCAAGGGGCTCTCCCTCGCCAAAGAAGCCCAAGCCGCGCCCCTCATCTCCTCTTTCCATCAGCATTTGGATAATGGCCAAGTCAGTTGGCTCGATGAGTTAGCGCCCCTCTCGATCCCCTGGCCCAGCGGCGGCACCGTCAAAGTCAGCTACGTCAATGACACCCCCGAAGCCCAAGTGAAGCTCCAGGAATGCTTCGACCTCACTGCACACCCGACGCTCTGCGAAGGCCGCCTCCCGGTGCAACTCCTGCTCTGCACGCCCGATGGCAAACGATTGGCCACAACGACTGATTGGCCGACCTTCCTGACCCGCGAGTGGCCGAAACATCGGCAGGCAGTGGCGAAGAAGTTTCCGAGCGTGATGTGGCGCTGATCATGATTCCTGATTGATGGTAAAAAATGAGGGGTAAAAGATGCCGGAGTTCGATGGCTTTATCTTTTACCCACCATCTTTTACCAGCCATTTCAGGATCGCCTTCGACTGGGATGAGTGAACCATCCAGCAACCCATCACTGCCCCGCTGCTCGTCTCGCTGTTCAGAGGCAAGCATTCTGGTGAGATGACTTGTTCGAAGCCTGGCAGATGAATAATTCTTTCCTGGAACTGCGTTGCTTCTTTTCAATGTGCATCTCCACGATGCACGCTTGCTCATGAAACTCGTCACAATCCTTGGTATCACCCTACTGATCGCATCACCGATGGTTGCGGCTGATTTTTCCTTTAATCGCGACATCAGGCCCATCCTCGCTGAGAACTGCTTTTACTGTC
This sequence comes from Prosthecobacter sp., assembly GCF_046154365.1. Lineage (GTDB taxonomy): Bacteria > Verrucomicrobiota > Verrucomicrobiia > Verrucomicrobiales > Verrucomicrobiaceae > Prosthecobacter. The sequence goes on along the minus strand of NZ_JBJXFV010000156.1, from coordinate 55,984 downwards.
ACGGGCAGGACCCGAATAAACGTAAAGGCGGCCTGCGACTTGATGTGCGTGAGGAGACAGTGAAGCCCATGGAGTCGGGAGAAGCCGCCATTGTTCCCGGTGATGCAGCCAGGAGCGCGCTGGTCAGTCGCATTTTCGCCAGTGACCCCGATGAACAGATGCCACCATCAAAGTCAAACCGGATGCTGACGCAGCAGCAAAAGGACAACCTGAAGCGATGGATCTCCGAAGGTGCGAAATACGAGGCGCACTGGGCCTTCACAGCACCAGTTAAGGCGACTCTGCCGGTGGTGAAAAAGACCGGCTGGACGCGTCGTGACCTCGATCGTTTCGTGCTGGCGAAGCTGGAGGCCAACGGCTTGCAGCCTGCGCCCGAGGCCGAGCGCGAGGTGCTGCTTCGTCGTCTGTCGCTCGATCTCATCGGTCTGCCGCCCACACCTGCGGAGGTGGATGCATTTGTCGCCGATACCGCGCCGGATGCCTATGAGAAGGTCGTCGAGCGTCTGCTGCAGTCCCAGCACTATGGCGAGAGAATGGTGCTGCCCTGGCTGGATGCGGCGCGGTATGCGGACAGCAACGGCTTTCAGCAGGATGGCGACACCTTCCAATGGGTGTGGCGCGACTGGGTGGTGCGGGCACTGAATGCGGACATGCCGTTTGACCAGTTTTCCATCGAACAGCTCGCGGGTGATCTGCTGCCAAAGCCAACGACCGATCAGCTGGTTGCGACCGCATTTAACCGTAATCATCTGCTCAACGGAGAAGGCGGTGCGATTGCCGAGGAGCAACGTTTCAACATTCTCTTCGACCGCGTGGACACAACCGCGACCACCTGGCTAGGGCTGACGATAGCGTGCGCACAATGCCACGATCACAAATACGACCCGCTGACCCAGCGCGACTACTATGGGCTGCTGGCCATGTTCAATAATGTGCCGGAACGGGGAGTGCCCGGCGGCAGCGGACAATACCGCGTGGCTGAACCTTCGATACCGGTTGGCTCTGAGGAGAAACTGGCGAGGCTTAAAGAATTGGAGGCGGCAAATGCCAGTGCAAAAGCAGCAGAAAATGAAGTGTCGAATTCCAAGGAAACGAAGGCCGCGTATGAGGCGACGGAGAAAAATTTAACTTCCCAGTCCGTCGTGGAATGGACCGCGCTTCGGCCATCCGCCGCGGTTTCCACCGGCGAATTGAAGCTGAACGTCCTCGACGACCTCTCGATTTTTGCCGAGGGCAAAGCACCTGACAAAGGCGACTACACCATCACGCTTCCGGCGAGCATCGCCGGCTTAACGGGATTTCGCATCGAGACCATACCGGACAGACGACTGCCGCAGAAAGGTGCGGGACATGGTGATAGCGGGAACGCCGTGCTCACAGGGTTGAAACTGAAGGTGGGTAATCGTGTGGTCCGCTTTACAGCAGCAGCGGCGACCTATTCGCAGGCGGGGTTTTCGCCTGCGGGCGTGATCGACGATGACAGCAATACAGGGTGGGCATTCTACCCCGAGACGAACAAGCCTTACGTGCTGACGGTGCAGACGGCAGAGCCTGTGACTGCCAGTGCGGGCGAGGAGATGGTGCTGACGTTTGAGTTTCAGTCAGCGAACAAGCAGCATTTGCTGGGAAGATTTCGCATCTCGGGCACATCAGCCACATTGCCTGCCACGCGCACTGCTCTGCCGGATGATATCTCCGCGATCCTGAAAAAGGGTGAGCGCACGAAGGAGGATGCCGCAAAGCTGCGGGACTACGTGACAAAAAACTCCGCGCCTCTTGCCGTGACCAGAACGCGTGATGCCGCGAAGGCTGCGGAAAAAGCGCTGAATGATTTCCGCACGACTTTGCCGAGGGTGATGATCATGTCGGACAGTCAGCCGCGGCAGACTAAACTTCTGAGCCGTGGGGATTATTTGAATCCCACGGTGGACGTCACTGCGAATTCTCCAGCCTTTCTGCCACGTCTGCCTGAAGGTTCGCCCAACAACCGCCTCGGTTTTGCAAAGTGGCTCTTCCAGCCGGCACACCCGCTGACAGCACGGGTGCAGGTGAATCGTCTCTGGCAGCATTTCTTCGGAACCGGCATCGTGAAGACTGTCGAGGATCTCGGCGTGCAGAGCGAGGTGCCCGTTCATCAGGAACTGCTCGACTGGCTCGCCGTTGAGTTTCGTGAACAGGGTTGGAGCCAGAAGCACATGGTGCGGCTCATCGTGAACAGTGCGACGTATCGGCAGAGCAGCCGCGTCTCACGCGAGGCTCTGCAGCGCGATCCAGAGAACCGTCTCATGTCTCGTGGCGCACGATTCCGCGCACCTGCGATGATTCTGCGTGATGTCGCGCTTGCGGCGAGCGGCATGCTTGAAACGCGGGTCGGAGGACCGCCCGTATATCCTTATCAACCGGATGCCATCTGGGAATCCCTCGCCATCACCAAGGAGCGCGACTTCACTTATCCCGCTTCCTCCGGCAGGGATCTCTACCGCCGCAGTCTCTACACCTTCTGGCGGCGCACCGTCGGACCTGCAAACATGTTCGACGCATCCAACCGCCAGGTTTGCAAAGTGCGGCAGAACATCACCAACACACCGCTGCATGCTCTCACCACGCTGAATGATCCGACGTGGGCCGAAGCCGCGCGCGTGCTCGCTGCCCGCAGCATGGAAAGCGCAACCGAGACGGAAGCCAGACTCACCTTCGCCCTGCGCTCCGTGCTCGGACGAAAGCCCACCGCGCGCGATTTGTCCGCACTGAGCAAGGCTTTCGACCGGCAGCTCGCCATCTACAAAGATGATCCAAAAGCCGCCGCGGAGGTCGTCGCCATCGGCACGGCACCGAAGAACGAAAAGCTTGATACCGCCGAGCACGCCGCTTTGACCGCTGTGTGCCTTGCCATTTTCAATCTCGATGAAGCACTCACTCGCGAATAACCGAAAACTCCATCACCTCATGTTCCAGGAACTTCTCTCCAACCAGCAGCGGGTCACCCGCCGTCAGCTCTTTGGCACGACTGCACAAGGCATCGGCGGCATCGCGCTGGCATCGCTGCTCGGCCGCTATTCAGCCAATGCCGGGCAGCTGGGCTTGCCAAATCTTCCTCATTTTGCTCCGAAGGCCAAACGCGTCGTCTGCCTCTGGCAGGGTGGAGGGCCGTCGCATGTCGATTTGTTCGACCCCAAGCCAACGCTCGTCAAGATGGCTGGCCAGGACATTCCTGACAGCGTGCGCGGCACCACAAAGCTCTCCACCATGTCATCGGGCTACAAAAAGTGGCCCATCACACCGGCGATCAAACCCTTCAAGCACTACGGCCAATGCGGCACCGAGTTCAGCGAGATGCTGCCAAACATCGGTGCCCTGGCCGATGACATTTGCCTGGTGCGGTCGATGCACACCGAAGCGGTCAACCATGCTCCAGGTGTCACGTTCTTCATGACCGGGTCGCAAGTCCCTGGACGTCCCAGCATGGGTGCCTGGCTCAGTTACGGTCTCGGCAGTGATACCGAGGAACTACCTGCCTTTGTTGCCATGACTTCGTCAGACAAGAGCAAGACCTGCGGCCAGTTGTTCTACGACTACTACTGGGGCAGCGGCTTTCTTCCCAGTCGCTATCAAGGCGTGCGCTTCCGCAATGTCGGTGATCCCGTGCCCTACCTGCAGAACCCGGCGGGCATGAGCCGCGATCAGCGCCGCACACTGCTGGATGACATCAGGGCGATGAACGAAGCCCACCTCAGTGACTATGGCGACCCGGAGATCGACACGCGCATTGCCCAATACGAAATGTCCTACAAGATGCAGGCCAGCGTGCCCGACCTGCTCGACTTCTCAAAGGAGCCGAAGCATGTCATCGAGCGCTACGGCCCCGATGCGCTGGTGAAGGGAACCTTTGCCAACAACTGTCTCATCGCGCGCCGCCTCCTCGAGCGCGGTGTCCGCTTTGTGCAGTGCATGCATGCCGGCTGGGATCAGCATGGCAATCTTTTCACCCAACTGGCCGAACAGTGCCGGGATACCGACGCACCGAGCGCCGCACTCATGCTGGATCTCAAGGAACGCGGTTTGCTTGACGACACGCTGGTCGTCTGGGGTGGTGAATTTGGGCGCACGCCCTTCGGCCAGGGTGACTCCGCGAAGCCTGCTGGCCGCGACCACTTTGGCCGTGCCTACTCCATGTTTCTCGCCGGCGGCGGCGTCAAGGGGGGCACCGTGCTTGGGGCGACCGACGACTTTGCCTGGAACATCGTGAGCGATCCTGTCCACATCCACGACATGCAGGCCACCATCATGCACCTCTGCGGTATCAATCACGAAGCGCTCACCTTCCGTTATCAGGGCCGCCAGTTCCGCCTTACAGATGTGCATGGGCAGGTGGTAAAAGGCATTCTCGCGTGAGCCTAGAATGGCCGAAGCATCGGCAGACGGTGGCGAAGAAGTTCCCGAGCGTGATGTGGCGGTGACCTCCTTGGTTTTCGAGGACTGGTTGATGGTAAAAGATGACAGATGTCAGAAGTCTTATTTTTCAGCAAGCGTGACGCCTATTCACCTCTCAATAAGCACACGCTCGCATTCGGCGATGAGCAGGGTTTGCCGCGTGGGATCGGTATCGCTGGCAGCGCAGCGTAGGGCTTCGCGAACGGGGGCGGACCAGAGTTCGATCCAGGGGCGGAGGACGAGGTCTTGGCTTGTGGTTGGCAGGGCGGTTCGTTGCTTTACGCTGAGGATTTCACAGGCGTGGGTGAGGGCTTCGGACAAGGGCGTGCAGGCGTCATCGCGGAGGTCGGCGGCGATGAGGGCTTTGGCAACTTTGAGACGGTGAGCCAGCTTGGGCGCGATGTCGGCGAGGCGTTGCTTTTCTTCTTCGGTTAACGCGATGGCTGTCGGCGCGGCGGGTGCGCTGCCATCCAGCGGACGGCTGGCGCGTTCGCTGCGCTGGATGAGACCGGCGGCTTGCATGGCTTCGAGCGCTGCGAGGGTGGCGCGGTCGAGCACGAGGAGGCGGGTGGGTTCATCACTGGGCTCGTCTTTGAAGAGTTGGTGATGGAGTTCATTGAGGCGGGGGCTCCAGGCTTCGGCATCGCGATCCACGATGATGGCGATGGTGCTGCCGAGGGCGTCTGTGGCGAAGCGCTCCTCGCAGGAGACGAGGTGCTGGCCGAGGAGCTGCTGGCATTGCTTGGCAAGGGCTTGCGGGCGGTCGGCGGGTGCTGGTGGTTTGACTGCGGCGAGCTTCTCCGGTGCGGGCGTGAGGATGACTTGCAGCCGGTTCATGAAGGACTGGCCGCCGCCTTTGAGATTGATGCGGTCGAGGTTGCCACGCAGGTCGAGCACGCCGTCGGAGAGTCCCTGCTTCATCGCCAGCGTGTCCAACATGCCGTGCTCGATGGAGTTCTCGGTGACGAGATTGATGACGGTGACGGCACGCTTCTGATGCTTGCGCCAGGCGCGGGCGATGCGCTGCTCGAGCTTGGCGGGATTCCATGGCAGGTCGCAATTGATGACGACGCTGGCGTTTTGCAGATTGAGTCCTGAGCCACCGCTTTCGGTGCAGAGCAGGATGCGGCAGGCCGGGTCTTGCTTGAAGGCCATGATCTCGACTCGGCGGCGCTTCTGGCTGACTTGGCCGGTGTGCAGGGCGTAGCCGATCTTCATTTCTTTGAGCAGTCCCTGCACGAGTTCCAACATGCGCACCCACTCGGAGAAGATGATGACTTTCACCTCCGGCTCGGTGAGGCAGTCCTCCAAAATGCTGCGCAGTTCATCGAGCTTCGGGCACTCGCGTGCTTCGTTGTCGAGGATGAAGACGGTGTCGCAAATCATCCGCATCTTCGCCAAGTTCATCATGAGGCGCTCGTGCTCCTCTTTACGGAGCGGGCGCTTCTTGGCGATATGCGCGAGCTGCGCGGCCTGATACTGCGGGTCTTCATAGGCGGCGGCCTGCTCTTCGCTCATGGGCACGAAGCGGTTCTCGTCGGTGCGCTCGGGGAGTTCGTCTTCGACATCGCTTTTGCGGCGACGCAGCATCAGCGGGCGCACGCGCTCGTGCAGTTCGCGCAGATTTTGATAAGCCTCGGGGCGGCCTTTGTCATCGAGGTCGTAGAACTCGCGATTGAAGCGGAAGAGCGAGCCGAAGACTTCGGGGTCGAGGAAATCGACGAGCGAATACAGCTCGTCGATGCGGTTTTCCAGCGGAGTGCCGGTGAGCACGAAGGCGAAGGGGCTGCGCAGCATTTTGATGGAGCGCGCGGTGTTCGATGCCCAGTTCTTGATGCGCTGCGCTTCGTCGAGCACCACGATGTCGGGCGCGAGGCGTTCATTGATGTCGAGCACATCGCTGCGCACCTGCTCGTAGTTCATGAGGGTGAACATGGGTGCGTCCTTCGTGTAGTGCTTCGCGCGTTCGCGGCGGCCGCCATAGACGATCTGGTAATCGAGCGTGGTGAACTTGCGGATCTGTTCCTCCCATTCGCTTTTCAACGATGCGGGTGAGATGACGAGCACGCGCTTGGCCTTGCCGAGCCGGTGCAGCAGCGCACAGGCGGCGATGGCCTGGATGGTTTTACCAAGGCCCATTTCATCAGCCAACATGGCGCGACCGGTGAAGGCGAGGTGCAACATGCCGTCACGCTGATAGGGATACAAAGGCATCAGCGTGACCTGTGCAGGAGCATCGCCACTGACGACGGATTGCTCGTAATCGCGCCGCAGGGTGATGCGCTCATCGGCGTGGCGACGCCGCTCAAGCCAATGCGGAATGAGATGCGAGACACGCAACGCAGCGCCGCTGAGCGGAGCGAGGATGTCGTATGCGTCCTCGACGGTCACGTCTGCGGACAACACGCCGTCTTTGGTGAAAAGGAGTTTTGCTTTTGCTGGCAGACGCTTGCGCTCACCGCCCACCATGAGTGTGGGCGAGCTGCGATGTCGCATGATCTCGGCACGCGGTGATCCCTGCTCCACGGCGGCCTGCCAGCCTTTGCCCAAGCGCTTCTGTAACTGCCAAAGCACGGCCTCGACATGCTTGCAGGTGCCCAGCGCATTGATGCGGAAGTCCATGCACGAACAAGCGAAGTGACGCTGCGCCACATCATGAATCTGCACGGTGTAAGGCTGTCCGCTGGCCGATGAGACGCGGAAGTCTGAGAACAAAGGATACTCAGGTGCGAGGTTCGTCACCTGCATCGCCTCTTCGCGAGCACGCAGGCGACGACGGTTGATTTCGTCTTCGTCCGTGGTGCGCCAGTCGCCATCGGCGGGGAGCTTGATGTCATCGGCAGCGCCGGGCCTCCTGGCCTTCTTTTTGTTGGGCACAGGAGAAGGCTTCTTATGGATGAGCTTGTCGAGTTTGCTGGGCATGGCTTGAGATGACGAGGGGTGGTGGGCCGGGGTAGAATAGGTCTTATAGGACCTATCGCTTGCTAGGTGGGGGCTTCGGGGGCTGTGACTGTTGCTTTTTCCGGTAGTCGAGGCGGGCCTTGGTCATTTGCTCGCGGATGCCGCCTTTTTTGACGAAGTCCTTCTCCAACCTGCGGCGTTGCTGATCGAGGAGGTAGTTGGCTTGGTGGATGAGGCAGATGGCGATGTTGGCGAGGACTTCGGGCGGGCGGGTGTCCATGAACTGGCGATAGGTCTCGTATGACTCATCTGGGGTGCGACCGAGTTTGCGGACGTAGAGGGCTTCTTTGCTGTTCTTGTCCCAGAGGGCGTGGTCGCGGACGCGGAGGTAGTCCTGGTAGTCGAGGAGGAGTTCCTCCAGGCTGGCGCGGGCGACATTGACGAGCTTGAGCTCCATCTCGGCGGAGGTGATGGAGGCTTTGCAGCCTTCACCGATGTTTTGTTTCCCGGAGCGGGCGGACTGCACCATTTGGTCGATGGTGCGGTCGCCTTTCTTGAGGAAGCGCTCGCAGAAGCGGAAGGTGAAGTCGTAGATGATCTCTGACTTCCTGTAACTGAGGAGTTCTTGGTAGTTGCCGCCCTGGGGGAGAAAGCCTTCTGGTTCTGGGGCGTCAGGAGGCATGGCGGGAGCTTCTTTGAATAGGACTTATAGGGCCTATATGACCTATTTTGCTGAGGTATAGACCTCTGCGCCAGATTCAACGAACTCCTTCGACTTCTCTTCCATCCCACGCTGGAGCGCTTCTTCCTCCGAGATGGCCTGTTCGGCGGCATACTTCCGCACGTCTTCGGTGATCTTCATGGAGCAGAAGTGGGGGCCGCACATGGAGCAGAAGTGGGCGGATTTGGCTCCGTCCTGGGGGAGGGTTTCGTCGTGGTATTCGCGGGCGGTGACGGGGTCGAGGGAGAGATTGAACTGGTCTTCCCAGCGGAACTCGAAGCGGGCTTTGGAGAGGGCGTTGTCGCGGTATTGGGCGCCCGGGTGGCCTTTGGCGAGGTCGGCGGCGTGGGCGGCGAGTTTGTAGGTGATGACGCCGACTTTAACGTCGTCCTTGTTGGGGAGGCCGAGGTGTTCTTTGGGCGTGACGTAGCAGAGCATGGCGCAGCCATACCAGCCGATCATGGCGGCGCCGATGCCGCTGGTGATGTGGTCGTAGCCCGGGGCGATGTCGGTGGTGAGGGGGCCGAGGGTGTAGAAGGGGGCCTCGTGGCACCATTCGAGCTGCTTGGCCATGTTTTCCTCGATCATGTGCATGGGGACGTGGCCGGGGCCTTCGTTCATGACCTGGACGCCTTTGGCCCAGGCGCGTTTGGTGAGTTCGCCCTGCACTTCGAGTTCGCCGAACTGGGCTTTGTCATTGGCGTCGGCGATGGAGCCGGGGCGGAGGCCGTCGCCGATGGAGAAGCTGACGTCGTAGGCGGCCATGATGTCGCAGATGTCGTCCCAGTGGGTGTAGAGGAAGTTTTCCTTGTGGTGGGAGAGGCACCATTTGGCCATGATGCTGCCGCCGCGGCTGACGATGCCGGTCATGCGGGAGGCGGTCATGGGGACGAAGCGGAGGAGGACGCCGGCGTGGATGGTGAAGTAATCGACGCCTTGCTCGGCCTGCTCGATGAGGGTGTCGCGGAAGAGTTCCCAGGTGAGGTCCTCGGCCTTGCCGTTCACTTTTTCGAGCGCCTGATAAATAGGCACGGTGCCGATGGGCACGGGCGAGTTGCGCAGGATCCATTCACGGGTGGCGTGGATGTTCTTGCCGGTGGAGAGGTCCATGACGGTGTCCGCGCCCCACTTGGTGGCCCAGCGCATTTTTTCGACCTCTTCCTCGATACTGGAGGCGACGGCGCTGTTGCCGATGTTGGCGTTGATTTTGACGAGGAAGTTGCGGCCGATGATCATCGGCTCGCACTCGGGGTGGTTGATGTTCGCGGGGATGATGGCGCGGCCGGCGGCGACTTCGCTGCGAACGAACTCGGGGGTGATTTCGTTCGGGATGCGCTGGGGGAAGCGCTTGAAGATGCCTGGGGTGTAGTCGGTCTGGACCTGGGAGGAGCCGACGTGCTGCTTGTCGAGGTCGTTGCGGACGATGTCGTTGGTGAAGTCGGCGATTTGAGCACGCTTCATGTTCTCGCGGATGGCGATGAACTCCATCTCAGGGGTGATGATGCCGGCTTTGGCATACCAAAGCTGGGTCACGGGATGGCCAGTGGCCTTGAGCGGGCGGCGGCGTTCGCCATTGAGGCCGGGGAATTCGACGAGGCGGTTGCGCTCGGCGGTGCTGGCAAATTCGGCGTGCTTGCCGCTGAGGTAGCCGTTGTCCTGCGGTTTCACTTCGCGGCCATCATAGGCGGCGACGTCGTTGCGGGCGGCGATCCAAGGTTCGCGCAGGGCTGGCAGGCCCTCGGAGGAGTCGCCTTTGAATGTGGGATCGCCCCAGGGGCCGGCACAGTCATAGACGCGGACAGGTTCATTGACCTCAATGCGGCCATTGAAGGACTTGGTGGGCGAAAGCTTGATCTCACGCATCGGCACGCGGATTTCAGGATGGATGATGCCAGGGAGGTACACGCGGGAGGAGGCGGGCAGTTGCTCGGAGGAATGGGGTTCGAAGGAGGTCTTGGGGTCGGCGATCATTGGAGAGGTTGATGGTTGAAAGTTGATGGTTGATAGATCCAGAAAAAATTGAGCGTCGTGGCCCAAGACTGAGATGATCCTCCGAGCGAACTCCCTTCGGCGGCATGACCCGCATCAGGTTCGGAGGGTTCTTTCCCTGCGGAAAGTCTCAGTCCCTGCGCGGGACGCCCCTGTCGTAACGAGGCGGAGTGTCCGGCTGCAATGGCGAAGGTCAAAGGCAATTTCCTGGGCCAGGGGAGCTGCGGGGGAAAAGCTAAAGATAAAGGAAGGGGAAATAAATTGCTGAGTTATGGAATTTATAATACAGTTCGACTCTCTCTTCGCGATGTCCCCCTTTCGCCGCCATTTTTTACGCCTGCTGGCAAGCTCCGTTCTGGTGCTGACTTCGGTCACGCCGGTGCGTGCCGACCTTGTCACGGACTGGAATGCGCTGGCGCTTTCCACGATGAGCACGAGCACCGAGGCTCCGGTGATGGCGCGTGATCTGGCGCTTCTGCACACATCGATCTACAATGCGGCGGAAAGCATTCGCGGCGGCTATCAGACCTACGGATTCGGCAGTTACAGTGCGCCAAGCGGCGGCACGTTGGGTGCCTCCTACGAGGCGGCGATGGCTGCAGCGGCCAACACGGTGCTGCAGAGCCTTTATTCTGGATCAAGCGCGGCCTTCACCACGCTTTACAACACGCAGCTTGGCGCGATTGCCGGCGGACAGGCGAAAGACGACGGTATCGCCTGGGGGATCAGCATCGCGAATGACATGCTGACCTGGCGCTCGACGGATGGAGCGTCATCGGCGGCCAGCACGCCCTACTCGCCAGTGGGAACCGTCGGTTATTGGGCCCAAACTTCCGCTGCCGGGGCCTTGCTGCCAGGCTGGGGCACGGTGGGAACCTTTGCGATTCCAGGAACGGGTGCCTACATGAGTTCGTTGCCGGGTGGTTCCATCGCGTCGTATTTGCTGACGGGCCAGTACGCCACCGACTACAATCAGGTAAAGGATATCGGTTCTTCCTTCAGCCTCACGCGCACCTCCGACCAGACCAACCAGGCCTACTTCTGGGCGGCAGGCGATGGCACGGTGAAAACGACTGGCATGTGGAATGAGGTGGCGCAAACCGCCGCCACCAGCGCCGGACTCGTCGTCACTGACACGGCACGTTTGTTTGCTGCGGTGAATGTGGCGATGGCGGACGCAGGCATCACCGCGATGGCCACCAGCTATGACACGCAGTTCTGGCGCCCCGAAACGGCCATCGCGAACGGCGATGCCGATGGCAATGCCAGCACCGATGTGGATGCGGCCTGGGCACCGTTGATCAATTCCCCCTCGTTTCCCGAATACGTGGCGCTCGGCGGCACGCTCAGCGAGGCCGCCGCCGCAGTGCTCGCCTCCTATCTCGGTGACAACGTCGCCTTCAGCCTCGGCAGCGACATCAATGGCGACGGCAGCACCGATCTCATCCGCAACTTCACCAGTTTCAGCCAGGCGGCGGACGAAGCGGCGCTCAGCGGCATCTATGGCGGTTATCAGTTCGGCACTTCGACCACGGACGGGCAGGCGATCGGCGCGAACGTGGCAAGTTTCGTCGTGGGCAACAACTTCGCACTCGTGCCCGAACCTTCCGGCGCGCTGCTGGTGCTATTGGGCACCGGCATGTTTCTGTTCGGCGCACGCAGACGTCGCTAGATCGCATTCAGCGCAGGCTCAAGCAGCTTTCATGCAAAGCCTCCACGACAAGCGTGAAACAAGTCGTGCTGCCTCACGGCGGCGGTAGCGGCACGTCGTTCACTTGCGCAGCAGGTGGAGCCGGTGCGGCAGGTGGTGGCAGGATGGGATTGTTCGGCAGCACGGCAGGTGCGGGCGCGGGAGCTGCATGCAGCGAGCGGAGTGGCCGCTGCATGCCCTGATTGAAAGCTGGGGCGGCCATGCCGGGGGCCTGCGTGGGAAGTCCGGCACGCTGGATCTCTTCTGGGGGTGCACTGGTGGCGAGATCGGCAAAGCTCACCCAGCCAGCTTGATCGCCCTTCTGCAATTGGATGCGCGTCTTGTCCACGCTGGCTCCGGGTGTGACCTGGCGAATCTTGACACCCATCTCATTCTCGGAGCCGATGCGTGCCTCCATCACCTGTGAGGTGGTACGATCCACCAGCACGGCGACCACGCCCCCGTCGATCTCATAGATGCCGGAGAGGCTGAGCGAATCGGCAAAGTTCGGACCGGCGGGCGCATCTGGCGATGGCAGATCCTTCGTGGTGAAGATGGAGCGCTCCCACAACGCGACGAAGTGCTCCAGCTTCGGAAATGATGCCGGCGGCTTGTCTTTCTTCACCTCCTGCGCATGCGCGAGAGTGGCGACTTTCATCGCCAGACTGAGCACTAAGAACTGAGCACTGAGCACTTTCATAGTTAATTCGCTTTGGTGACCTTGGGCACGGTTGTCTCGTGGTAAAACTGCGTGAACTCGACCTCACAGTTCACAGTCTTGTTGGTGCCACTGGGGTTGATGAGCAGTCGGCTGATGCCAAGGAAACTCTGCGGCTGCTGCAAGGCGTGCAGCCAAGTAAAGAAGGCCTTCTCCGACACGCCCGCGAGCGTGATCTTCACGGCGGCGTGATCGAAGTAGCCGAGCGTGTCATCCACCGGCAGGCCGTCCGGACCGAGCACCTTTGCCTCCTCGATAAATTCTTTGCCACCGATGCTCAAACCCACTTTATCCGCCTCGGCGGTGATGGCTTCGAGCAGTTTGGCGGAAGCCTCCTGACGGCTGGTGAAGCCGGGCACTTTCTCCTCCAGCCAGCCATACTTGTCCGCCCAATCCGCGCCCTGCGAGATGGCGAGGTTCATTTCCGCGAGACGATCACGCAGCGATTCATTCTCCTCGCGGATGGCCATGTAGTTCTTGAACGCGAACATCAGCCCGCCGCCGCCGATGATGGCGAGGAACAGGAAGGCGAAGACGCCAAGCAGCACTTTTTCGCTCTTCTTCATTCGCCGCGGGCTCCTTTCATTTCAAAGGTGGCGCTGTTGTCGCTGGCGATGACCGGCGCGGGGATTTCCCAGCCGAAAGCACTGAGCGCCTCGATCTCGGAGGCCTCCTTGGTGTATTGCAGCGCGAGCGAGGCATTCGGCATGCGTCCGCGGATGCTGATGCGGTCCGGCGTCCATTCCCAATGCGTGATGCTGACTTCCTTCGATGACTCTGGCTCCATGCAGTGCAGCAGCATCTGCTGCGGCCAGGTGGAAGGATCAACCGCAGGCGCGGCCTCCTGCCAGGCCTTCCTGTGATCCATGACGCGTGAGGACCGTGGTGTGAGTTCGGCGACTTTTTCCCGCAGTATGTTGCGCTCCTGCAAGGCGAGCGAAGTCAGCGTGGCAACAAGGGCGATCGCGGCGGCGATCAACGCACCGACGGTGAGCGCCATCAAGCGTGTCTTTGCCCGGCTCGACTGGCTTTGACGCGCGGCAATGACATCCTGCGGCATGAGCAGGCTGGAGCCGCGCGTCGGCATCGTTGGCGCGGGCATGTCGCAGCGGTAGGCGGTCAAACCGGTGATGCGCTGGATCTGAGCAATGTCGCCCTCATCAATCCACAGCACGATGCTTTCAAGACGACCGAGCACGCCCTGAAAACCAAGTTGCAGGGAGATGTTGTTCAGTTCAGCGAGCGCATTGCCATCCAGACGATTTGCCGACAACGGCGTGCAGTAGATCAACTGCGCACCGCTGGTGATGGCGACGACGAGACGATCCAGCTCACGGAAGATCGTGACGCTGTTCTGCACGAGCGGATAACACAGCGCATGCAGCGTGACCTCATCTGGCAGTCGCGTCGAATCACGCAGCGGCACGGGTTGATCTTTGAGCGCAAGGATGCGGGTGAGATACGCGCCTTCCTTGCCCTGGAGGTTCCGCACCTGCACACTGGCCTCATCGTCCTCGGATTTGACGCCCAGACGCTCCAGATGCAGCAGCGCCATGCTGCGAAGATGCTCCGGCTGGCCTTTGAGCCAGGCGGGCAGCGCCCAGAAATGCGTGGCTGGCAGCGCCAGCACGCGACGCTGCGCTTCTTTGCCAAAAACGCCGCCCTCGGCGGTCTGTTCGCCATTGAGCTGACATGACGCGCCCTCCGCACCCATCCAGCTTTGCCAGACGTGCGTCGAAGGGAGCAGTAGCTCGCAGGAGGGTTTACGTGTCTTTGCCATGAGCAGGAATTTCGCCGCGCCAGACGGCCTGGCCGCCTTGCGTGATGAGGATGAGCTTGCGTTGCAGCGGACCGAGCGAGCCGATGCTCTCGATGCGTCGGATCGGCCCGGCGAATTGAATCCATTGCGTCAGTTGCGCGACGATCTGCGGATGAAACACACCCAGCATCTGCGCCACCTGCGGCACGCTGCCGAGGCGCTGATCATCCTGCGTGCGCAAAGCGCCATCGCGTCCGGCGCGGAAGGTCAGCAGCGGCTGCACACGCTCCATCGGCACATCGGCGAGCAGCGAGATCAATTCAGGCCGTGCATCGTTGACGTCCACACGCCCATCGCCGAAGACGGTGAACCACTCGCGCCAGTCGGGTCGCTCGGAGTTCACGATTTCCATGCCGCGTACATGCAGCATCTCTTCCACCTCTTTGAACGGACGGTTGAACGGCATGCCCTCGAATCCCATCTTCGCATACTCGCGCTTTTCAGCACCGTTGAGGCTGACATTTTCATCCGCATCAACCCAGTCCTTCAGTCCATCGCACAACGCGGCGACAAAATCCGGCTTGAAGCCCCAGCGGGTGAACAAACGGCGCAGCAGCACTTTGTCGCCGGTTTGCACGAGGTGATTGACGTTCAAACGGGCTTCTTCGGCCACGAGTGTGACGTTGTAGCCGCCGCCATCGTTCGAGGTGAAGTGCAGCAGCGGATCATCCTGCTGAATCGCCGGATGCCGGGCCACTTCGAGACCCATCTCGGCATAACGCTTCGCGAAGATGCGTCCGCGCATCATGCGGGTGAACTCCGTGTCGGCCTGCAAGGCCTTGGCACCCGCAAACATGACCATGCCCAGAATCGCAATCATCCAGAACACCGCGATGAGCGCGGAGCCGTGGTTGTTGAGAGTGCTGGAACGAAGGTGGATCACGAATGTGATGCGTTAGGGGTTGGGTGTCGGCGGTGGAGTTTGCGGTGCGGAAACTTGGGTGAGGTCATTCGCGATCCAGAACGTGTATTCGTGTTCGCGAGGATCGGCGGTGAAGGCGAACTTGAGCTTCATGAAGAGCGGCGGCTGCGGGCGCTTCTTGGGATCCCAGCTCGTGAACCACTTCTTTTCGACGGGTTCATAGAACTGCCACTGCATCTGCTTGAGACCTTCCAGGATCGGGAGTTCGGCGATGGTGGTGAACTCATCAGGCGTGCGGGCTTTCTCGGGATGCTTGAGGTGACGGACGACAAGACTGAGGTCTTTGGTGCCAGGATTGCGCACGATGCCGAACTCAACCGCGTCGGCGAGCTTCAGCGCACGATTCCAGACGAAGGGCATCTTGCCGCCGAGAATGAACAGGTTGCCGGATGAACCACGCGCAGCTTTTTCGACGCCCACGCTGAGCTGGATGCCGGGCGGCATGGTTTCGAGGTAATCACGCCATTGCGTGACGAAGTTGCTGATGCGCGTCTCCGCCACGCGGGCCGTGCTCATCGATTTGGAGATCTGAATGGCTCCATTGGCGATGCCATAGACGCCACCGAGAATCATGCCGATGAGGGCCATGGCCATGATGACTTCGAGCAGCGTGAACGCGGCCTTAGATCGGGCTATTGGGCGAATACACATAGGTTTCCATGCTGCGTTTCATGCGCCGCGTACGCCCGTCAGTGATCCATGCTTCGGCGCGGATGCGAAACATGTGGTCGAGCTCGACCTTGTCCTTGGTGATGAGTTTGACCTTCTCAATCGTGGCGCTGGCATCAATGCCGTCGGCGGTGGGGTTGAAGGTGACGCTGGTGGCTTTGAATTCAGGCTGGTGCGCAACTTCAGCGAGCACGGACTCCAGCACGCGCAGCACCTGCGCTTCACGGCGCGAGTCATTGGAGGTCTTGGCGATGCCCTCGATGGCCTGCGTCATGCCCACGGAAACGAGCGCAAACAGCGCAAGCGCGAGGATGACTTCGAGCAACGCAAAACCGCTGGAATGACGAACACGCGCCAGCGTCTTGGAGTGCTCCAGCCCTCTGGAGCTTTGCGCAGGCCGCAGGACGCTCGAAAGCGCCAGAGGACTGGCGCACTCCAGAACGCTGTCGCGAGGCGTCATGCTTAGTGCTGGAAGCAAGTGTTTCATCCTTTGACCTGAATGGATTTGCGTTTCGCGCACGCGGTGAGCGGATCGAAGCCGATCTCGATCTGGCCCGCCGTGCCGCTGAGACGGACTTCGATGGGCTCACAGATGCCGGTGGGACTAAATTCCCATGCCTCACCGCGTTTGGGTGCACGGAAGGCGTTTTCACCCACACGGCGCACTTGCAGCATGCCACTGAATTCCTCGCTGGCACCAAAAGCGCCCGCAGAAAGCTCCATGCGCACGGTTTGCTGGCTGTTGAGCGCCTGAAGCAGATTCTGACGCGCCGTGGTTTCGATAACAGCGGCAGCGCGACGCAGCTTGTCCTCATCCCGCACACCGGAAATGCTCATCGTGGCGATGCCGATGATGAGAATGCAGAGTGACATGGCGACGATGATTTCGAGCAACGTGAAGCCCGCTGCGCGGGAATGACGAATGGCGAATGACGAATGACGAACGCCATGCTGAGCAAACAGCATGGCAGGCGTGTGATTCGTGATGGCTCTAAAATTCGTCATTCTGATTTCGTCATTCGTCATTAACGGCGCAGCCGTTCAGATGTCCCAACTACCGATGTCGTCCGCATTACCCGCAACGCCGTCTGGACCGGCGGAATAGACATCGAAGCCAGTTTTGTCTTTGGAGCCGGGACGACGGTAGTTGTATGGGTTGCCCCAGGGATCGATGGGAAGCTTTTTGAGCTTGGGGCTCCAGCTCTGCGGCGCAGGGCGTCCCGTGGGCTTCTCCACGAGGGCCGAGAGGCCCTGTTCGCTGGTGGGCAGGAACATGTTGTCCACCTCGTAAGCACGAAGAGCCGAAATGATGCCGCTGATGTGACCTTTTGAGGTGGTTTTTTTGCCGCCTTCAAGAACGCCACCAAAATTGACGACCGCAGCGCCGACGAGCAGCGCGACGATGGCGAGCACAAGGATCATTTCGACGAGCGTGAAGCCCGAGGTCGAATGGCGATGTTGGATTTGCGTGTGTTTCATGGTGGTTTGCTATTTGTTGATGCTGGAAATGGTTTGGAAGATCGTGGTCATCATGAGGTAGGCCATGAGACCGACCATAGCGGCCATGAGGCAGACGATGAGGGGCTGGATGAGCGCGGCGAGCGTATCGATCTTCTTGCTCAACTCGCGGTCGAAGCGCTCAGCGGCGCGAGTGAGCGCGGCGGACATGTCGCCGGTCTGCTCGCCCACGTTGACCATGTCGATGAGCAGCGGTGGGAACTGCGCGCTGCGGTCAAGCGCACGAGAAAGCGCGACGCCTTCGCCGACATGACGCATGACGCTTTCGAATTCCTGGCGCAGATGGGGATTGTCGATGGCCTGATGCGTGAGCTGCATGGACTGCACCATCGTGAGGCCATTGCCGAGGAGATTGGCCATCGTTTCGAGGAATTGGACGTAGAAGCGGGCGCGGAAGATGTTGCCGAAGAGCGGAATGCGCAGTTTGAAGCGTGCCCACGGAATGGCGGACTCAGGGCGTGCGATCCAGGCCTTGCCGATGATGTAACTGGCGACGCCACCGAGAATGATCATCCACCAGGTGGCTTTAAAGGTGTCGCTGACCTTCAAAATGATCTGTGCGGCAAGCGGGAGTGATCCACCGGTCGAATCAAGCATCTCGGTGAGCTTCGGAATGAGATAAACGACGAATAGCAGTGTGACGGAGATCGCCGCGACAATGAGGAAGGCCGGATAGAGCAGCGCGGAGAGCACTTTTGACTTCAGCGCCTGCAAGGCGCGCATGTACTGCGCCTGACGCTTCAAGATGGTGCTGAGCGATCCGCTGGCCTCACCAGCGGAGACAAGAGCGCAGAAGAGTTTGCCAAAGCTGGGGCTGGTGGCGGCGACGGCTTTGGAAAATGCCATGCCATCACGCACTTTGCCACGCAGCACGGTGGCGAGTGTTTTGATGCCAGAGAGTTCACGACGGCGCTCCATCGTGGCGAGCGCAGGTTCAAGCTGAATGCCAGCACCAACGAGATCGGCGAGTTCTTCGATGAACAGCACGACCTGCGGGAGTTTGAGCTTGATGAGACCGGTGATGGTTTCGGTGGTCGTGACGACCTGTTTTGTTTTAGCGACCGACTTGGTTTCGCCAGCGGCTTCGAGCTTGATGGGCTGGATTTTCTTTTTGCCCAACAGCGCAAAGGCCTCGCTGCGATCCGACGCAGCGAGTTCGCCAGTGATGAGACCGGCGGGGCCATGAGCGCTGTAAACGAAGGTGGGCATGAGGAGAATGGGGAGAAGTGCTCAGTGCTCAGTGCTCAGTTTTGGCGAGAGGGCGCTGACTGAGAACTGAGCACTCGGCACTGAGCACTTTGTTGAGGAGGTTTTCATGCGGCGAGACGGGTGGGTGCGGCGATGGTGGTGGTTTGTGGATTGTGCTGACGATCCGAAGCCGCGGTGACGGAGAGCACCTCTTCGATGGTGGTTTCGCCGCTGAGCACTTTCTGGAAACCGTAGCCGCGCATCGGGATGTAACCGTCCTTGATGGCCTGTTTGTGAAACTCGGCGGGATGCGCACGGCTGTTGATGAGGTGCTGCAAGGCGTGCGTGACGAGGCAGACTTCGTAAATCGAGAGACGGCCTTGGAAACCACTGCTGCGGCAGGCTTCGCATCCGACAGCACGCATGATTTTTCCGGGCAGATGTGAGGGGAAGCCGATGGACTTCAAATAGCTCTCCTCCACCTGCGTGGGGACTTTGCACAATGGGCAGAGCTTTCTCACAAGACGCTGCGCGAAGAATGCACGCACAGCGCTGGAGACCAGAAACGGCTCGACTCCCATGTCGATGAGGCGCGTGATGCCACCGATGGCGTCGTTGGTGTGAAGGGTGCTGAAAACCAAGTGGCCGGTGAGCGCGGCGCGCACGGCGATCTCGGTGGTTTCAAGGTCGCGCATTTCCCCGATCATGACGACATTCGGATCGCCACGCAGGATGCTGCGCAGACCAGCACCGAAGGTGAGGCCGATCTCGGGTTTCACGGCGATCTGCACGATGCCGGGCATCTTGTATTCGACCGGATCTTCGATGGTGACAATGCGGCGATGCGTTTGATTGAGATCAGTGAGGAAGGCGTACAGCGTCGTCGATTTGCCGCTGCCGGTGGGGCCGGTGATGAGGATGATGCCGTTGGGCAGCTTGAGCAGTTCATCGACGACGGGGCGGATGTTGTCGGTGAGACCAAGGCGGTTCACGGTGACCTGCTGCTGCGCAAGGAGACGCAGGCTGATGCTTTCGCCTTCGACGGAGGGAATGGTGGCGACACGCACGTCGATGGCGAGGCCGTCGAGTTCGAGATTGATGCGACCATCCTGTGGCAGACGCTTTTCGGCGATGTCGAGACGTGCCATGATCTTCAGGCGCGCAATCACGGAGGCCTGGAGCGATTTGATGTTTTCGGGGACGGCGAGTTCTTCGAGACGGCCGTCAATGCGGTAGCGAATACGCAAACGATCCTGCTGCGGCTCGACGTGGATGTCCGTGGCGCGTTGCTCGAGTCCGCGGCGGATGATTTGATTCACGAAGCGCACGACGGAGGCTTCCTCGTCCTCGGGTTCATCAAGCACGGTTACTTCATCGCGCAAATCCTCCGCGCCCCAGTCAGCGCGACCGCGCAAAATCTTCTCGAACGTGTCCGCACCGAGGCCGTAGAGCTTTTGCAGACCCTCGACGATGCGGGTGCGCTGCCCCACATGCCAGATGACCGGCATCGCGAGACTTGCGGCCACGCGTTGATGCGCGACAAGGCTCAGCGGATCAAAGGTGGCGATATGAAGCGTGCGGGCAGGCTCGGTGCCGTCGTCACTTTGAGTTTCCTCGGTGAAAATCGGCAACAAACGATGACGCAATGCGATCTCAGCGGGAAGCATGCGACGCATGCCCTGCTCGGTCGGCTGATCTTCATCCTTTGGTTCCCACCATGGCAGGCCGAGTGTCTTCGCGAGTGCCGTCAGAAAATCACGTTCACGCACGCCTTCGCAATCCAGCACGGCATCGACGAACGACGTTTGATTGTAGCAAGCCTCCTCCACTGCCTGCCGCACGGCAGGAAGATCGGCGCAGCCGGAATCTGCAAGAATTTGGTCTATAAGAGGCAGCATGTGAAAAGAGGCCCAAACCAGCCTCACAATGCCATATAATTATGGTTTTTCATAGAAATGGCAAGTTTTTAATACATCTAAACCATCCGTGAAGCTGAAAAGACCCGCCGACCCGCTTCTCAAACCCGATGGACCCTAGGCTATTTGGCCGCGTTGATCTGGTTCACCATCGCATCCAACGACCCGTTCTTGATGGCGATCACGCCCTTGGGATCGATCAGGTAAAGCGTTGGAAAATTGCGCAGGTTGTAGAGCGTGGTGTTGGGGCCGCTGCTGGTGTTGTCGAGGATGTTGCGGAAGCTGACCTGGTAGTCGGCGAGCGCTTTTTTGGCCTCGGTCTCGATGTCGGTGTTCACGCCGAGGACGAGGGCGTTTTTGTCTTTGAGCTGCGCTGCCGTTTGATTCATGAGCGGCAGGATGCCGTGACAGGCATGGCACCAGCCGCCCCAGAAGATGACGATGACGTGTTTGCCACGGTAATCGCTGAGCTTGAAGCTGACACCGTCCGCATCCTTGCCCTCGATCTCCGGCGCTTCGCAACCGACCTGGAGACTCATCATCTCAAACAGCATCTTGAAGGCGAAATCGGAGAGCTTGAAGCCCTGGATGGTGACATCCGCGTATTTGGCATTGAGCTGCTGGAAGTATTCCAGTGCCTTTTCCTTCGATGCGGCTGCGGAAACGCGATCAGCGGAGGCGTCGAAGTTTTTGAAGTGTATCGCGCCGAGGGCGTAGAGCGCCGCCGCTTTCTCCTCGGGATTCGTGTTCTTCTCGATCACGGCCTTGAGCACCGGCTCGGCGGGCAGACCGTGGTATTCGAGCTGCTTGATCGCTTCAGCGATGCCCTTGCTGCCAGCGAAGGTGGTGCCGAGTATCTTCAGCGCCTCCTGGCCTTCGGGAAAACTCGCAGCGCCCGTCACCAGCCAGTTCACACCTTTTACGACATCCGGCTGATCCAGGTTGGTCTGCACCAGCTTCATCATCTTCGTCGCGTAAGGCCCGGCGCTGGGGATGCTGGCGCGAAACTTGTTTTTCTCCTCCTCCGTGGCCGCGGCGATGAGCTTCTGCGTGTTGGCACGCACAGAGTTTTCGTACTCGTCGATGATCGCACGAATCTCCGTGGCGAGCCGTGATGCCGGGACCTGGGCAAAGAGAGAAACAACGGACAGGAGCAACAAGATGAGTGATTTCATGGCGAATCAGCAAAGAGGACGGCGTGAACGAGTGCGAAGCATCAGCATGCCTGCGGCGAGGCAAAGCAACAGGCTGCCAGGCTCTGGGACCATCATGAAGGACGAATAGACATTGTCATAGAAGATCACGGGAGCGCCATAGTCTTCGGTGTGCGCATTGAGGGTGAACGTCTGCGCAGGCAAAGCGGTGTCAGGCGCTTCCACTCGATAAACAACGCCGTCCGTGAGCCCAGCGAGCGACACATTGAAGCCGCCGGCGCTGTTGCTGAATCCACTCGCGACCAGAATGCCGCTCGTATCGTTGTAAACATTGACCGCCACGCCAGCGATCCCTTCGCCCGGGGTGTAAAAGGCGTCCGCAGCGATGGTGTCCTCATACACGGAGCCGGTGAGGATCGCGTCGGAGAAATAACTCGCGCCATCAAACCGGAACTGCGTGGCGAAATGCTGCGTCACGACATAGGGGCCGATGGCCGCCACATTGGCGCCAGGAATCGCGCCGCTTTGAAAACCGATGCCTATTTCCTTGAAGGCCGAATCCACCAGCACGTCACGATGGCTGGCCGGACTTTGAATACCGTTGCCAAAACCGGGCGACGCGCCATTGCCATCGCCCCAGTCGATCACAAAGCCGCCATGGC
Source organism: Prosthecobacter sp. (assembly GCF_046154365.1). Taxonomy (GTDB): domain Bacteria; phylum Verrucomicrobiota; class Verrucomicrobiia; order Verrucomicrobiales; family Verrucomicrobiaceae; genus Prosthecobacter. Next base: position 33,686 of record NZ_JBJXFV010000156.1, on the reverse strand, counting down.
CGTGCGTGATCGTCTGCGTCGAGGCAAACAGATTCTCGCCCACTTCGAGCCAGTTCGTGCTGTAGCCGCCGTTCACGACACGTTGATTCAAGCTAAATCCATCCAGCGTGTGTGACTGCAGGTCGTTGCTGACCATGAGATTGGAATACGTCGTGGCCGAGGCATTCAGCGCGCTGTTCCACGCCAATGGCGGCGCCGCCACGAGACTGGCAAATTGCGAGTTGAGATCGGTGGCGCTGGTGCCGAAAAAGTTCAGCGCGTTGACGATGCTCGGATCATCCGACTTCGGCGTACCCCACACGCCCGGCGCTGAAAAATTCACCAGCTTCTGCAACTCCGCCTGCGGAGAACTGCGGAAGCGATTCGTCAGTTCCAGCCAATACTGCTGCTCCGCCGTCGGATCGGCTGCGACACTCGTTCCCTGCCCTGCCAAAACCAAGAGCAGCCACAAGTAATGCCTGCCCAGGCCCGTCCCGAAACGAGACCGGCGGCGCAAAGGCGATGAAACAGCAGCGTGAGGCATCAAACTTTAATTTATAGTAATTATAAGCCCCTGCCAACTCTGATTACAGCGCTCGGATGCTTCGATGCGATCACTTTGCATCACAAAGTTTCGCTTGCACACTTCACTTTGGCGCGCAAAGTGAGTCCCCATGAGCACGACCGCCGCCGCCTTGGAGAACCTCCGCATCATCCGTTCCCTCATGGAAAAAGCGCACATCTACCGCGCCGTTTCGGCGCCAGCGGCACTGGTCGGTGGTGTGATGGCCCTCGCAGCTTCCGCCTGGCCGGTACAACACGCCTTGGCAAACAACGGTGACGCCGTGATGTGTGAAAAGTGTTTCCTCGCCACTTGGCTCATCATTCTCGGCATCGCTTCCGCATTAAACGTCGTCTTGCTCGCCAAAGAGGCCGCACGCCGCAGCCAGCCCTTCGTTTCCGAAGGCATGCGCATGGCGCTGCGTGCGTTCGCGCCGCCGATGCTCGTCGGCGGCTGCGTTGGCATCGGCCTGATCGTCTTCCTGCACAATCTCACGCTCGCCGCCCTGATCTGGATTCTTTGCTATGGCCTCGCCCTGCTCAGCACCGCCAGCTTCTCGCCGCGTTCCCTGCCCCGCCTTGGCTGGGCCTTTGTCATTACCGGTCTGCTGCTGTTCTTCGCCTGGGCGGCAAACCGGGATGTGGATCTTCTTTCCAGCGACATGGCTCCCGCATCGCTCGTCATGGGTCTCACTTTCGGCCTGCTGCATGTCATTTACGCCCTCGCTGTCTTCCTCACCCAGAAACCTGCGGAGGTGCAGCCGAAATGATCGACTTCGATCAAATCGACAAGCTCATCCACGAAAAGGGCCGCCTCTCCATCATGACGCTGCTCTCCACGCGGGGCGAATGGGCCTTCCAGGATCTCAAAACCGAACTCGGCATGAGCGACGGCAATCTCATCTCCCATCTCCGCACCCTCGGCACCGCCGGTTACATCAAGGAAACCCGCGACGAGTCCGGCACCCGCCCACGCACCAGCTACGAACTCACCGCCGCCGGTCGCAAAGCCTTCAAAGATTACGTCGAAGTGCTCGGCGAGATCGTCAAAGCCGCCCAACAAGCCTGATTCTCCTTCTTTTTATCCATTCACTTTGTCCCACAAAGCCAACAACACCATGAACATCATCCTCGCTCAACATCACGGCATGTGCTTCGGCGTCCGCGACGCCCTGCGCACCACCCACACCGCTGCACAACGCGCCCCGCTGACCATCCTCGGCCAGCTTGTCCACAATCCGCTTGTCGATCGCCATCTCGCCGCCGTCGGGGCTCAACGCGGTGATCTCGATGACCTCAGCAGTTCAACGACTCAGCAAGTCGCCATCACCGCCCACGGCGCATCCGACAAACACCGCCACGCCTGGCAAAACGCCGGTCACAGCGTCATCGACACCACCTGCCCGCTCGTCAAAAAAGCCCACCACGCCCTCGCCACACTCGTCAGCGATGGCTACCAGCCAATCGTCATCGGTCAGAGCCAGCACGTCGAAGTGCGCGGCCTCATCGGCGACTTTCCGCAAGCCGTCGTCGTGCTTGAAGAAGCCGACCTCGCGCAAATTCCCGCGCATCCACGGCTCGGCATCGTCTCCCAGACCACGCAGCCCGTCGAAAACACGCTGCGACTCGTCGAGGCCATCAAGCGCCTCCACCGCAGCTCCGAGGTGCGTTTCATCGACACGATCTGCCATCCGACGAAACAGCGGCAAACCGCGATGGATGATCTGATTCGCGATTGCGACCACATTGTCGTCATCGGCGGCCGCAACAGCAACAACACGCGCCAGCTTGCCCAAAAAGCCGCCGCGCACGGCCTGCGCACGCTGCAAATCGAACGCCCCGACGAACTCGATCCCGCGTGGTTCCGCGACGCCCGGAATGTCGGCGTCACCGCCGGCACCTCTACGCTCGATGAAACCGTCGATGCCGTCATGCAGCGCCTCCGCCAGATCGCCGCCGAGCTGCGCAGCACGCCTGCGCACGAATTTCTCCGCACCATGCTCCAAGCCGCCTGATCACGAACATTCAACATCGAACACTGAACTCTGAACATTGAACCTCTATGAACACGCAACACTGGATCAACCACTTCGAGGCCAACACCCGCCTCAATCACGATCTCAAGCTCCCCGCAGCCCCCTGCGAGCTTCCCGAACACGTTCGCACCGCCCTCGCCCGCTCCATCGCCACGTTTCAGCTCGGCGAAAGCGGCGGTGGCACACGTTTGCGCCGCTACACCCGCAGCATCGCCTCGCTGGAGAATCTTCGCGGCTACCAGCGTGCCGTCGATCTCTTCGTCACCGAGGAGCAAAGCCACGCCGCCCTGCTCGCACGCACCGTCACGCATCTGCGCGGCAACTTGCTGCAGAAGCAATGGACGAACTCCATCTTCCGCTGGATGCGCGATCTGGTGAACCTCGAGTTCAACATCCAGGTGCTCCTCACCGCCGAACTCATTGCCGAGGTCTATTTCGGCCTCCTCGCCTTGCGTTGCAGCGATCCCGTCGTCCAAACCGTCGCCAAAAAACTCCTGCGGGATGAAATGGGCCACCTCGCCTTCCAGCGCGACTTCCTGTTCGAGCGCTTGAAGACACTCACCCCCGCCATGCAACGCCTCTGGCGCTGGCAATTCCAAGCCATCCACCGCGCCACCGCCGCCGTCGTCGCCTGGGACCACCGCGACTGCCTGCGCAGCCTCAAGGTGACACCTGCCGACTTCCGCGCACGCGCCGCACGCAGTTGGCAGAGCTTCCAGTCACGTCTCGAACGTCGGCTGAATGCAGATGAACTTCCATCTACGACATTTGCATCAATGCCATCCAAGCTTGGCAGCATCAAAAGCTAAACGGTCCGATGGAATGGTCTGTGAACGAACAACAGCCCAACAAAAAACACCTCACACCACTGGCCCCGGCACATCCTTCCACTTCGCGTGCCATTCCTTAAACACGATGGGAGAGATCTCGCTGGGCTTGATCTCGCTGCGGCCACCCCAGAAGACGTTGGTGTATTCGAGCGGGATGCCGACCTCGGCGAGGTGCTTGTCGATGGCGGCCTTGTGAGTGAGCACGGTGTCTTTGTCGGTGCCGTGGATGACGCCCATGATATTCACATTGGCGAAGCGGTCGCCGCCTTCACGCCAGTAGGCGTGTGTCATGATGGTATGACGTCCGACTTCGCCACCGGCGCGTTCTTCCATGCCCTTCGGCACCTTCCAGTGGAACAGCGCATTGAAGCGCGTGACACGCTGGCCTGAGGCGCTCGGTTTGACGTGCTCAAGAAAAGTCGAGAGGCGGCCAATGACGCCCTTGGCATCGAGGCGCTTGGCGACCTCGCAGAATTGCTCCAGCGAGACGCCAGCGTCCTGCGCACGGCCCGCCCACGGCTCGGGGCCGATTTCTTCGGCGGCAAGATCGCCTTTGAGATGCAGGAGCACATTCCACTCCTCAGCATCAAGTTCGGCGATAGTCGTGGTCATCATCTTGGCCGGTTCGTCGGCCTTTTCACCGGGCTCCATCGTCTTGCGGCGCACATGGCCGACGCCGAGGGCGAAAATACCGTGCGCCTGCATCGTGTAGTAGCTTTCCGCGCCGATCAGACGCGCCAGCACATCGCAGTGCTCGTTGATGGCGTGATCCTGCGGCACTTTCAACGTGGTCCACAGGCGATAGTCGCTGCCACTAACCTCACGGTCCGTGCTGCGCATGACGACGTGGCCGCTGAACGGGTCTTGTTTGAACAGAAAGTCGAACGCGGCATCCAGCTTCTCCGGCGGCACCTTCCAGGCCACGAGCGCACCTTCGGCGAGTTTGTTGGCCAGCAAGGTCTGCCGCACACGGCGGATCACCCCAGCCTTCAGCATGGCGCGGATGCGCTCCACCACGGTGTCAAACGGCAGCCCGCTCTGCTCCGCGATGAACTGGAATGGCTGCTGATGAAAGCCCTTCACCCGGTCCTCGCTCACGGCGAGAATTTGGGCGTTGATGGGGTCGGTGTGCTCGATGGGAAGGGTAGCGTCGGACATGGCGGGGAAAATGGCGGGCGGAATCCATAGCGGTGCCCTCAGGGATTGCGAGATTTGAAATTTGCGATTTAGCACGCGGCAATTGCCGTCTAGCATGCGCCCATGAACGACCGCAAGCCCACCGCCACCATGCGCCTGCGCCATAACCTGCTCTCCGCGTGGCGTGGCGTGGACAACGGCCCGCTCATCGACCTGCCCACGCTCAAGGTCGGCGATCTCGCCACGCAGATCATGGCGAAGTACGGCATGGCCAACCGCGTGAAGTTGGAGGACATCCTTGCCGCGTGGGAGGAGATCGTCGGCACCTTCCTCTTCAAAATGACCCGCCCGGATGCCTTTGAACGCGGTGTCCTGACCGTCCGCCTCATCCAACCCTCCGCACATCACGCACTCATGCAGGAAAAGGTCAAAATCCTCAAGCGCCTCCAGGGGAAACTGCCCGACGCGAAGATCAAAGACATCCGCTTCCGCCATGGCTGACGTACGCCATTCCCATGAAACAACCCAGGCTAAAAGTGCTCAGTTCTCAGTGCTCAGTGCTCAGTCAGAGCGGGAGAAGCACTGAGCACTGAGCACTTCCCCCTCCTATCACACCTTGTCCTCCCTCCAACACACCGCCCTCATCATCGTCGGTCACGGTTCCACCGTGAATCCCGACTCCAGCGCTCCCACGCATCTCCATGCCGACGCCATCCGCCGCCGCGGCATCTTCCGGGAAGTCGTCTGCTGTTTCTGGAAGGAGGAGCCGAACATGCGTGAGGTCTATGAGATGGTGGACAGCGATATCATCTACATCGTGCCGAACTTCATCAGCGAAGGCTACTTCTGCCAGCAGGTGCTGCCGCGCGAACTGCGTCTCGACGGCCCCATCACGCAGCGCGATGGCAAAACGATCTACTATTGCGATCCGGTCGGCATCCACCCGAACATGACGCGCCTGCTGCTGCAACGCGCCGATGAAGTCGCGCCCGGCGTGCCGCGTGACCGCACCAGCCTCGTCATCGTCGGTCACGGCACCAACCTGAACGAGAACTCCCGCAAGGTCATCGAAACGCAGGTCGCCCTCATTCGCGATGGTGGCCACGGCTTTGCCGAAGTCGTCGATACCTACATGGAGGAAGCACCCTTCATCGCCGACTGGGCCAAACTGACCACCGCACCAGATGTTGTCGTCGTCCCCTTCTTCATCGCCGACGGCCTGCACAGTTTTCAGGACATCCCCGTCCTGCTCGGCATGCGCGAGGAAATCGGCGCAGCCTTGAGTGAAAGCGGCGTCTTCCATCACAACCCGCACCAGCTCCAGGGCCGCCTGCTCTACTACAGCGGTGCCATCGGCACCGCAGCGCACATGGCCGACGTGATTCTCGATCAGGTGCATGATTTTGATGCCAAGCACGGGGGAAAAGCACAAACAGGAAAGCAGAAAGCAGAAATCATTCAGGCGCTCGCCGCATGGCTTCAAGGCGGTCGTGATCAAATCGGCGAAATCGCCATCATCGTGAATCCTGATGGCACCTTTTCGCTCTGCCATATCGCCGATCGAGGCAAAGACGATCTCCAAGTCCACCACGAGGCCCATGATGCGCTGTTTATCGCCCGCAACGACGCCAGCGGCGTGTTTCGCCCGCTGCACTCCGCGCCCACGTTGAATCGCGGCTGGCGGCTCGATCTCGCAACACTCGATGATCTGCGGCTCGCCCTCGATTTCCTCTATCCCGCCGCCCTCGGCATGGCGCATGCCTTGGAACAGAACAAACTCGCCGCCGTGCCGCTGCGTGATGTTCTCGGTCGCCAGACCGGCATGTATCGCTTCGCCAACACCATCACCGACGACCAGGCACACGCGCTGATCGGCAAGTGCTGCGCGAACGAAAACTGCCTGCGCCGCATCCTCTGGCCGCTCACTGCCACCCAGCAGATGGCGAACGAGGCCGCGTCTAAAACACAGCCCAACCACGCACCGAACGCCATCCCCCTGCTCTGCATCGAGGCCTGCACCCACATCGTCTCCGCCGCCCGCAAGATCGCCCGCGAAAGCCATGAGGCGAATCAGCCAAAGAGTGCGGATTGACAACGCCACGCACGCGAACTATCCCGCCCTATGCGCATCCGCTCATTCAAAGGTCTCGTCCCCACTCAGAAAAACGCCCCCGAGGTAGCCGCCGTTCCATATGACGTGGTCAATCGGGAGGAAGCCGCCGCTCTCGCCAAAGGCAAGCCGTTCAGCCTGCTGCATGTGGACCGTGCCGAGATCGACCTCGACACCGAGGTCGATCCCTATTCCGCGCCGGTGTATGCGAAAGCACGCGAGAATTTCGACCGGCTGCAGGCGCAGGGTATCTTGGTGCGCGAGAGCAAGCCCTGCATGTATCTCTATCGCCAGATCATCGCCGGGCACAGCCAGACCGGCCTCGTCACCGTCTGCCACACGGAGGATTACGAGCAGGACATCATCAAAAAGCATGAGAAGACCCGGCAGGACAAGGAAGACGACCGCACCAACCTCGTGGACGCCCTGAATGCGAACACCGGCCCGATTTTCCTCACCTACCGCCAGCGTCCGGGCATCAGTGCCTTGATTGACAGCTTCACGAAGGCCGAAAAACCGATCAACGACTTCACTGCCATTGATGGCGTGCGGCATCAGTTGTGGCGGATCAATCTGGGCCTGTGCGTTTCGTTGACCGGCCTGTTCGAGAGCCAGGTGCCCTGCGCCTACGTCGCGGACGGCCATCACCGCGCCGCCAGCGCCTTCCGCGTCAGCAAGCTGCGCCGCGAGGCCAATCCGAATCACACCGGCGAGGAAAACTACAACTGGTTCCTCAGCGTGCTGTTCCCCGGCAACGAATTGAAAATCCTGCCCTACAACCGTGCGGTGAAGGACCTCAACTGCAACGACCGCGAGGAATTCCTCAAGAAGATCGGCGAGATTTTCACGGTGAAGACCACCACGCTCAAATCTCCCACGAAGCCGGGTCAGTGCTGCATGTATCTCAAAGACCAGTGGTATGAGCTGACCTGGGAAGCCGCCAAGGACGCCAGTCCCATCGACCAGCTCGACGTCAGCATCCTCCAAGACCGCGTGCTCAAACCCGTGCTCGGCATCGACGATCCACGCACCAGCAAGCGCATCGACTTCATCGGCGGCATCCGTGGCACGGCCGAACTCGAAAAACTCGTGAACAACCGCGACTTCAGCGTCGCCTTCTCGATGTTCCCGACCACCGTCGATCAACTCATGGCCATCTCCGACATCGGCCAGATCATGCCGCCCAAGAGTACGTGGTTTGAACCGAAGCTGCGCAGCGGCCTGTTCATCCATACCCTGGAAGGGTGAGGAGAAAGTAGTTAAGAACTTTAGTTCGCTCTGGAAGGCGCTCACGCCTCTCCCAGAACGAGCTAATCCATTCTCCGTAGCAGGACTGCGAAGGATGAAAGCTCTGGACTACTTTCACTCCACCCACAGCCGCTTTGCCTTCCGGCGCAGGTGACGATCATGCGGCAGATTGATCTTCGCAGGCCCCTTGGGTGCGAGCATCGCCATCGCGGCTTCAATGTCATCATGCTCGATGCCTGGCAGTTCCACGACCTCGCGCAGCCAAAGCGCGAACACGCGTGACAGCACCGCCGGGTGCAACGCGAGCAGTTCCGGCGTGACCAGCAATGAACGATCCTCATTCACGTGCTGTGGTGCGGTTAAAAACGCGAAAGCTTGCCGCTGCAAGCCATCGTCATCCTGCTCCGCCAGCGATCCCAGCCGCAAGACCTGCGGCACCACGTCACGGGCGAAGATGTCGTTCAATAACGGCAGCGCCTCATGTCGCAGCCGGTTGCGGCGATGTTTGGGCGAGGTGTTGCTCGAATCCTCGCGGAACTTGCAGCGCTTCGATTTGAGATACGCGTCAATCTCGCTGCGCCGAACGTGCAGCAGCGGGCGCACGAGATGCAGGCCGGAATCAAGACGTTGCGCGGCATGCATGCCTGCCAGACCGGCCAGACCGCTGCCACGGCAGAGATTGGCGAGGATTGTCTCTGCCTGATCCTCGGCGTGATGTGCCAGGAAGACGATCCAAGTGTCATGCTTCTCCGCCATGCGCAGCAGAAACGCATGCCGCGCCTCACGGGCCGCTGTTTCGACCGAAATCTTCCGCTCCTTCGCCAGTGCAGCGACATGCGCTGCCTCGATCTCGCACTTCAGCTCGTATTTCTTTGCCAGGCGCTGCACAAACATCGCATCGCCATCGGATTCGTCGCCCCGCAGGCCGTGGTTGAGATGGCAGAGGATCAGATTCGTGAATCCCGCCTCCCGCAGCAGGTGCAGCAGCGCCACCGAGTCGCGTCCGCCCGAAATCGCCAGCAGCACGGGTGCAGATGGAGCGCAGGCAGATGGGACATGGAGCGTGATGGGAGCAGCAGTAGGCATGGCCGACTATGGAGCGACGGCGAATCGTCGGCAAAAGGGATTCATCCTAAAGCCAAAAATGGAAGAACTGAGAATGGCGGAACTGAAAACTGCAAATGGGCATGAAAACGCTTTTGGCTGCGATGACGCTTTGCGGCATTGCATTTTCAGTTCCGCCATTCCTTCATTTTCAGTTCTTCCATTTCATTCTGGAGTTTGCATGCCTGCCCTTGCCATGCTCCGCAGTCTCGACACTTTGGCGGCCCCCTTCCCATCATGGCCTCCAAGAAAACCTCCCCTGGCATTTGTTACCTCGTCGGCGCCGGTCCCGGCGATCCCGGACTGCTCACGCTCAAGGGCAAGGAATGCATCGAGGCCGCCGACGTGCTGGTGTATGACTACCTCTGCAACCCCGAGCACCTGCGCTTTGCCAAACCCGGCACGCACCGCATCTACGTTGGCAAGAAAGCGGGGGATCACACCCTGCCGCAGGAGGAGATCAATGCGCTCATCGTCCAGCTCGCCAAGGAAGGCAAAACCGTCACACGCTTGAAGGGCGGCGATCCGGTTCTGTTCGGCCGTGGTGCGGAAGAAGCCGCGGAATTGCATGACGCCGGCGTGAAATTTGAAATCGTCCCCGGCATCACCTCCGCCATCGCCGGACCGGCGTATGCGGGCATTCCAGTCACACATCGGTCACATGCGTCCCAGCTCACCATCTTCACCGGCCACGAAGATCCGACGAAACCCGACACGGCGCTCAATTACGCCAAGATCGCGCAGGCGGACGGCACCAAGGTCTTCCTCATGGGCGTGGAGCGCATCGACGAGATCACCACGCAGTTCTTGAAGCATGGCGCGAAGCCAGAAACGCCCGTCGCCCTGGTGCGCTGGGCCACTCACACGCACCAGCAGACACTCGTTGGCACGCTGGCCGACATCGCCGCCAAAGTGAAGGCCGCCGGCTTCAAAGCACCCGCAGTCGCCGTCATCGGCGATGTCGTCACTGAGCGCGAGAAATTGAACTGGTTTGAAAACCGCCCGCTGTTTGGCAAGAAGATCGTCGTCACCCGCACGCGGCAGCAGGCCAGCGTGCTCAGCAAGCAGCTCGCGCTGCTCGGTGCCGATGTCATCGAGCTGCCCACCATCAAAATCGTGGAACCGCAGAACCCCATGCTCTTTGGCGAACTCGTGCAGGACTGCCACACCTATGAGTGGATCATTTTCACCAGCCCGAACGGTGTGGATGCCTTCTTCACCATGTTCGACAAGCTCTACGACGACGCCCGCAGCATCGGCGGTGTGCGCATCGCCTGCGTCGGCCCCAGCACGGCGGAGCGAGTCAAAGCCCGCCATCTGGCCGTCGATCTGATGCCCGAGAAGAACTTCGTCGCCGAAGGCCTCGTCAAAGCCTTCAAAGACCATCAGAACATGGAAAACGTGAACGTCCTCTGGGTGCGGGCGGAGGAGACGCGCGAAGTCATCGCCAACGAACTCACCGGCATGGGTGCCATCGTCGATGAAGGCCTTGCCTACCGCACCGTCGCCGAAACCGAGGACAATCTCGAAGCCCTCGCCCGCCTGAAGGCCGAAGGAGCCGACATGATCACCTTCACCAGCGCTTCCACCGTCGAGCACTTCCTCAATCTCAAAGTCGCCCTGCCTGAAGGCATCAAAATCGCCAGTATCGGCCCCGTCACCAGCACCGCCATCAAGGAGCGCGGCCTCAACGTCGATGTCGAAGCCAAGGACCACAGCATCCCCGGCCTCGTGGCGGCGGTGGAGAAGTTTTGGCGGTAAGCGGCACTGAACCCAGCTCTGGCGGCCCAACGGGCCGAAGGACTCAGCCCAGGGCACCAGCCCTGGGAATTGCGCATTCCCCCACTCCGGCCTCATTCGGTCGCGCTCTGAAGGAGCGCGGGAAAACAGCCTTGCAGCCGCCATGCCTCAATCGCTCGCCAAAATTTACGGTTTCAGGACGAGTGCCGGAAAATCCTCATCAGACACGCAGTGGAGTTCGACGAGCGATACGTTTGGGATTGCGGCGGCTCTCCCGCGCTCCGTTGGAGCGCGACCTTGGGTGAAACGATGATTTTACCGACCAACCCAGGGCTGGCGCCCTGGGCTGAGTCCACCGGCCCGTTGGGCCGAGATCGAAACCAGCCACGAACTCGTCATGTCAGCAAACTACTGGGCCAGGAATGAAGGCATTCACGAGCCTTCTTTATCAACACCATTCTTCCCCCGCGTCATCACCGTCACGACGAGGATGAAGAAGCACATGACGACGGAAAACAGCGGGAACTGCAAGGCGGCGGGAAGGCTGTAAACGAGGGCGAGGGCGGGAATCCAGATGAGCCAGTTGGTGATGAGCACCATCGGGCAGGTGCGCGTCCAGAACTCGCGGTTGAGCGTGGGCCGCGTGCGTGACCACGAAGCGCCCATCTCCACCCAGCGCAGGGCGATGACGTAGGTGGGAACGAACCAGATGGGGCTGATTACAAACTGATCGACGACGACCTTGGTGATGAGCGTGCGCGCATCGTGGCCATTGCCAAAGAGCCAGCTCTGAAAGCGGTAAAACAAATCAATCTCCATGCCGCGATAGCCCCAGAACAGCATGAGCAGCGCGAGGCGTTTCCATCTTCCCTCCGCCGGCAGCGTGCCCATCGCCATCTGGATGAAGGTGGGCATAATCGCTGCGGCAAACATGGTCGAGACGCAGGAGAAGACGAACGACCAGTGCGTCTTGAAGTCTCCCACCGACTCCCAGAAGCCCGCCAGCGCCGGAACCTGGTAGTAGCTGGCCACCAGGGCGACTGCGAACAAATTCAGCACCAGGCAGGGCACGCGGTTCTGCCGGAACACCGCTGCGATGGTGCTGAGGATGCCTGGAGTGGATGGGGTGGCGGACATGACGCAGTTGATGGTTGATAAGTTGATAGTTGATGGGCCGGACACTGAGCCAACCGCATCTGGTCCGTCGATCAACCATCAACTATTCACCATCAACCGCCTTGCCCTACTGATCTTCGCCGAAGTACTTTTTCCGCAACTCGTTGCCGACACCCTGCTCCGAGAGTTTCAGCAGAGCCTGGTTGAGACGCTCGCGCAGGGTGCTGTCCTGCTGGAGGGCGAAGGCGTAGTTCTGGCGCTCGAACACAGGGCCGACCATTTGCAGTTTTTCGTCATTCATTTTGCCGGCTTCGTATTGGAGCACTGGGGCGTCATAAACAACCGCCTGAACATCACCGCTCTTGAGCGCCACGACACACTCCGCCGGAGTGAGGAAGGACACGACCTTGGCCCCCTTGGTGGTGAGCGTGCCTTCCGTGGTGCTGCCTTTGACGGTGGCGACTTTGCGGCCAGGAAGATCGCCCGGGCCATTGATGTCGCCCTGGAGGGTGTTGATGGTCAGCGTGGTGGTGAACGACGCCGTGAGCAAGGACACGAGCACGATGCTCAACAGCATCCACACGATGGCGATGATGCGCCCGCCGATGCCGACGGGGCCTTTGTTGTCCGCACCACCGACAAGCAGCGTGCTGATCGTCCACCAGAACGACTCCCACATGCCGGTCTTGTAGTCTGGCGGCCATTGCTCGTCGTTGACCTTGTGTTCGTAGCGCCAGACGAGGTGGGAGATGATGAACATCGTGACCAGGAGCAGCAGGAAGGCGCCGATCAGCTCCAGATTGAACAGATTGCCGAGGAGCGAGAAAATGTTGTCCGCAAAACTGCCGCTGGAGCCGGAGACGAGCACCTGGAGGCCGGATTCATAGAACGGCTGCGTGAAGTCGATGATTTCCTCACGCTTGGCGGTGACGCTGATGGCACCGACTCCGACATCGGCGGTTTTGGCCTTCAACGCGTCGATGATTTCCTGCGCGGTCTTGACGACTTGCACGTCGTATTCCACGCCGGTCTCACGGGCGAGCTGGTCCCACAATTCCGCCGCATAACCGACACGGCGGCCATCTTTTTCAAACGAGAACGGCTCCAGGTTACGGGTGACGACGCGGATTTTGGCGGTCGGAGCGGCAGCGGGTGCCTGGGCGCCTGCCTGCGGGGCCAACGTGGTGAAGACAGCGGCGACGAGGCAGAGGGAAAGAGTGCGCATGAGTGACGCAAATACGCGCCCAGAGTAATGAGTCAACGCAATCCGTGAGCTTTGACGGCTTGCCACACCGCGCCGCCTGACCATTCATGCCGCATGACCGCCGCACTGTTTCAAGACATCACCACACATGGAGCCGCAGTGAACCTATCGTCACACGCCAAGTTCCGCCTCACCGGCGGCGATCGCGTGCGCTACCTGAATGGTCAGGTGACGAACGATACGCGTCGCGCCAAGTCGGACGAGACGCTGTATGCGTGTGTGACGGATGTGAAAGGCCGCATCGCGGGCGACGTGTTCATTCACGCGCGAGAGGATGCACTGCTGCTGGATGCCGAGGCCGGTTTGCGCGAGTCCCTCGGCACGCGACTAGAACGCTACATCGTGGCGGATGATGTGGAACTGACCGATGTGACCGATGACTGGCAGCTCTGGCATGTCTTTGGCCCTGCGGCAGCAAACGGGCTGAAATCGTGGCGATTTGGCGTCGATGGCGTGGACGTGTGGCTGCCGTCCGGTGAGCCGTTTGAGCCGGGCTGTCGTGTTCTAAGCGATGACGACCTCGAAACATGGCGCATCGTGCAAAAGGTGCCACGCTGGCCGAACGAACTGAATGCGGAGACGTTTCCGCCGGAGACCGGGATCGAAGCACGCGCGATGGATTTCGCCAAAGGCTGCTACATCGGCCAGGAGGTGCTCTCACGCATCAAGACGACGGGGAAGATGCCAAGGGAGCTGATCGCCTTCGAAACGGCGGTCGTGGTGAATGTCGGTGAGGAGCTTTGGACTGAAAAAGCTGTCGGGAAGATCACCAGCATCGCCAAACACCCGGTGACTGGCTTGACGACCGGCTTGGCAATGGTGCGGCAGGGCACCACGCAGGAGGGTTTTCGTGTTGGCGGGAGCGACGGACCGTTGATGCATGGAGGATAGGCCTCTGGCCTGTCGATGGATCGAGGCTTCCAGCCTTTGATCTGACGGGAAAAGGCTGGAAGCCTCGATCCGTTGACAGCCTGGAAGGCTATCCTCCAGCTCACTGTTCCGGCCTGAGATCAAAGCACACCAGCTTGTCCTTCTGCCGCACGATGAGCTTGCCATTGGCAATCGCAGGCGAAGAACAGCCCATGGCGTCCGTTTTGGCGCGTCCCAACTGCTCGTAGGCGGCGTTGGTGGCCTTGACCATGCGGACGTGCGTGCCGTTGTTTTCATAGACGAGCAGTTTGCCATCCGCGAGCAGCGGGGAGGTGATGGTGCTGTTGATTTCGTTCGCCGCCCATTTCACCGCGCCGGTTTCGAGGTCGATGCACTGGTGTTTCTCGCCGCAGCAGTGATAGACGCTGCCTTCATGAATGATGGGGCTGCCGGTGTAGCGGCGCGTGACCCAGAAGTGCGACCACGCGGCCTTCGGTTTGCCTTCGGCCTGCATCTTGTAAGCGCGCAGACCCACGCCTTCCGTGCCGCTGTAGAGCACCAGCCAGTCGCCACTGCTCACCGGCGTGCTCTGGCTGCCGCCTTCGGCCGTCCACTTCATGCTGCCGGTATCGGGATCAAGGCCGTAGAGCGCGTTGTTGCCGTTGATGACAAGCACAGGGTTGCCGCTCGTCGGTGCCCACCAAGTGGGGCTGGCGGTGTTGCCTTTGGCCTCTTTTTGCTCCCAAACGAGTTTTCCATCCGCTTTTGAAAAGGCGCAGGCCACTCCGGCCGCCATATAGACACGGTCGCCCATCACCAGCGGCGATGCGGCGGGGCCTTTCGCGGACAATGGCGTGGACCACACCAGTTTGCCGTCCGTTTCGTTCACACAGATCAATTCAGTGCTGCAGGCGGCATACACCTTGCCATCCACGACGGCGCAGGTGCTGGAAGACTGGCGTCCGCTCGGTTTGCCGGGCTTGGTGTATTTCCAAACTTGCTTCCCGGTGGCCAGATCGAGGCACAAAATCACGTCTTGCGCGGTCTTCACGGTGTTCGGCATCACCGCAATCATCTTTTCCTTCACGTCCGACGGGAAGCCTTCGTCGTCGAGCCACTTGCTATAGGCTGCGGCATTCGCGAACGGCTTGTTTTGCCGGTTCGACATTTTATCGAGCCATTCGAGGCCGATGGCGGCTTTACCGGCCTTGAAGCGTGAAGCGACCCAGGAGCCGATGTTGATCTCCTCTTTTTCCGTGAGGTTGTCCTTCCGCCACTGCAACACCCATTCGTCGAACTTCTCGCCGCGCAGTTTCGGCAGGTTCAGGCGTGTTTCTTCGAGCTTCTTCGCCAGTTCCGGCGTGGTGCCGCGATAATTGAGTGTCTGCATGACCTCGGTGTCGATCTCGCGTGTTTCCGAAGGCACGCGCTCATGCCAGACGACGCTGAGAAAAACGCGCTCACCGCTGACCACCGGGCTGCCGTGGCCGCCGTATTCGTTGCTGGGGATGAACTCGCTCTCCCACACTTTTTTCAAGCCTTCCGCCGGAAACGCATTCGCGATGGGGCTGGTGTCCTGCGAGACGCCATTGCGATCCGGCCCGCGCCATTGATTCCAATCGCCCGCGACGAGCGTGGAGGTGAACAGACAGGCGGCGGCGAGCAAGGAGTGTTTCATGAGCAAGGAGCGACGTTTAACGGCGCCGCTGTCCGTGAAGTTTCATCCGCCATGCCACTCGAATCATTGCGGCAAAAATGGTACGCGGGGAGGGGATCGAACCCTCGACCAATTGGTTAAAAGCCAACTGCTCTACCGCTGAGCTACCCGCGCATTTCGGAAAGGGGGCCGGTATGTATTCACAAGCGGGGGATGCGCAAGCCGGAATATGCCCTGGAGCGGACTTTCTGAACCAGTGTGTCGAGGCCATTTTCAGTCCGCTCAACGTGAAACACCTGCACGCCGCAGCGTTGCGCTCCTTCAACATCGCATATCTCGTCGTCGCCGATGTGCAGGCAATGCTCCGGCGCACACCCGGCGGCGGCGAGTGCGGCTTGGAACATGCGCGCATGCGGTTTCGCCGCGCCGACTTCGCTGGAGATGATGATGTGCTCAAAAAAACGCAGCAAATCGTGTCCGGCGAGGATGTGGCGCACACGGCGGTCGAAATTCGACAGCACGAGCAACCGGTGATCGCGCGCGAGGTCGTTCAATGCTGGCAGTACGTCGTCAAACACGGTCCATGCCTGCGATTGCGCGTAATGCTGGTAAAGTTCGGTGAACAGGTCGTCCAGCGTGTCTCCTGGCAGCGGTGTGCCCAGCACACGGGCAAACACATCGGCCACGAGGTTTTGCCACCAGCAGCGATCATCATCTGCTGATGGTTGCCCCGGTGGGTGCAGTGGAGCTGGAGTTATCTTCCAGGCGGCACGGAAAGCCTGCATCAACGCGTCCGGTTGCGCTCGAATGCCATGCCCGGCGGCCAGCCGCGCATACGTCATCCCGACTGGCTCCACCGGCCGGATCAGCGTCCCTGCGGCATCGAAAAACAACGCCTGAAGCGGCATGTGGGCAAAAAAAATGGGAGCGGTCTCAACGACCGCTCCCATGTGAAAAGCTTTATTTGTACATCGTCCGCGGATTCTTGGCGGCAGTCTCCTCCACCACTGGCTCCACTGGGATTTGTGGCAGTCTGCAGCGCCAAGCTGATCCCGGCAAGGCATAACCAGGATGCAGGTCATTGAGGCTGCCAACCATGTAAGGCTTGGGTTCCGGCGGAGTGAAAATGTTCCAGAACGACCAGTAGGTGCGGTTCACGCCCTCACCGTAGGCAGCCACGGAACTCTGATAAATTTTTCGGGTGGAACCAAAGGCGCGCTGCACGATGCCGGTCGGAACAGCCGGCCAGCGAGTGATCGCGCTGGCGGTGTATGCGGCCCCGTCGTCCACGGTGTCCATGCCATAGTCCACATACCGTGTGGTTTCCCGATAAACGATGTCATCCGTGCGGCGGATCGCATTCATGCCGATGTTGGTGTAGTCCCGGGCCTGCCGGTCAACCACGATGCCGCCATAATTCGCCGTGTCATCCGTCACATCCAACGAGCTTGTGGCCACCTGCCCCACTCCCTGGCTCACATAACCGAGGCCTTGGTTGGTCAACGGCGCGACCCGGCAGGGCAACTCAGCCGACGGACGCGGGTTGTTCTGAAGACTGGTGCAGGAGGCGAGAGTTGAGATCAGGGCGAATGACAGGAGCAATTTCATAAGTTAAGGCGCATTCTGTCGGAAAGGGGGATGAGTTGTCAAAGCTAAAATCTGGGAATCTGCCATGCGAGGTGATAAGAATGCCAAAGAAGGTGAAAGACCCCCCTGCTCCGCCCGTTTTTGCGCCACCCCCAAACCCGCCCCCTCGCTTTCACCATGAAAACGATCACTTTTTACCTCCTTCTCTCCTCCAGCAGCCTCACCATGGCCACTGCCGCCCCTGATCTCAAGGCCACCGCCGCCAAGATCGACGAACTCGTCAACGCGAAGCTCGCGAAGGAGAAAATTCAGCCCAACGCCCCTGCGAGCGATGAAGTCTTCGTCCGCCGTGTCTATCTCGATGTCGTGGGCCGCATTCCGACGATTCAGGAGACCACCGAGTTCCTCAAGAGCAGCGACACCGAAAAACGCGCGAAGCTGATCGACACACTCCTCGCAGGCGACGGCTACGTGCAGAACTTCTTCAACTACTGGGCCGACATCCTGCGCATGAAGAGCAACATGGTCGGCGGCGGCCAGAGTCTGCCGGCCTACTACGGCTACGCCAACTGGCTCAAATCCAGTCTGCGCGACAACAAGCCCTATGACGAGATGGTGCGCGAAGTCGTCAGCGCCGACGGCAAGAGCTACGAGAATGGCGCGATCGGCTTCTACATCCGCGACTACAACATGCCGCTCGACAACATGGCGGTGACCACGCAGATCTTTCTCGGCACCAGCATGGTCTGCGCGCAGTGCCACAACCATCCGTTCGATAAGTGGACGCAGATGGACTACTACCAGATGGCCGCGCACACCTACGGCATGACCAGCAGCAACGGCCTCACCAATCCGCTGCTCGCGCAGGCGATCTACGGCGGCGGTGCGGTCAAAAACAAAAACAACCGTTACGGCGGTGCCGTCACAAAGTTCGACCTGCCCAACGGCATGGAGCGCAAGGATGTCGGCCGTGCGATGACGGAAATCCTCCGCCCGCTGCGCTACAACACCGTGCTGGATGAGACCAAGAAGCGCGTGCTCAAGCTGCCGCAGGATTATCAATACAAGGATGCGCAGCCAAAACAGGCCATCGAACCGCTCATTCCCGCGTCATTCAGCAAGGACGGCAAGATCGTCAAAGAAAGTCAGCCGCCCATCGCCGCCTATGCCGCCTGGATGACCAGCAAGGAGAACCCGCGCTTCACCACCGTCATCGCCAACCGCCTGTGGAAAAAACTCATGGGCCAGGGCCTCATCGAACCCGTCGATGAAATCACCGACAGCACCGTGCCGAGCAATCCGCAGCTCATGATCTTCCTCGAAGAGACGATGAAGGCCGCGAACTACGACATGCAGTCGTTCCTGCGTGCCATCCTCAATTCACAGGCCTATCAGCGTACCGCCTATGCGAAGGATGTCGAGCTTGGCGAGGTCTATCACTTCCCCGGCCCGCTGCTGCGCCGCATGAGTGCCGAGCAGGTCTGGGACAGTATGGTGGCGCTCTACAAACCCAGTGCCGACCATCCGAGCATCCAGGCCAAGATCGACGCCGAGATCGCCCTGCGTCGCGTCGAATGGCTCGACCGCGCACTCAACAGCCTGTCGCCACAGCAGTTGCAGCAGTGTACCGTCAAGGTCGCGCAGAAGCAGAAGGAACTCGCCGCCGAAGTCCGCGCCGCCCAGGAAAAGATGGAGGCCGCGTCGAAGGCCAAGGATGAAGACGCCATTCGCGAGGCGCGGAAGGCCATTCAAAGCCAGCGCAAGCGCATCGATGAAGCCGTGGACGCCGTCGTCTATGATGTAGGCTTCAAGCGCTTCGCCGAACTCGCCCGCGAAGGCAAACTCGACGACTTCACCAAGGATGAAGCCTTTGCCAAGGAAGTCACCGCCGCCATCAAGGCCAAGAAAGACGGCGCGGACCTCAGCATGGATGAAGCGCTCGCCATTCTCGCCAAACAGCGCCGTGCGAAGCTGGATGAAGTCGCCAAAGCTCGTTTCAAAGCCGACGCCGAACGTTTCGAAGTCGATGACAAGAACGAAAAAGCCTCGCTCGCGGCCTGGGAAAACTTCCGCGACACCAGCATGCTCCGTGCCGCCGATCTGCGCAGCCCGGCGCCGAACGGCCATTTCCTCCGTGAATTCGGCCAGAGCGACCGCGAACTCGTGGAGAACGCCAACGACGAAGCCAGCGTCTCCCAGGCGCTCATGCTGCTCAACGGCAAAGTGTTCAGCAATCTGATGAACCGCTACACCAGCATCGCCCGCACGCTGGACCGTGCGCGCAAAGATGGCGGCAGCGCAGGCGTGATCGACGCCGTCTATCTCAGCCTCATGAGCCGCAAGGCCAGCGCCGAAGAACAAGCCCTGCTCCAGCCCATCGCCGACAACGCCGACGCCACCGACCGTGGTGACGTGCTCTGGACCGTGCTGAACACCCGCCAGTTCTTCTTCATTCAGTAACCCGTCGTAGGCCCGATGTGTTCGGCGCGTGGAGCTTGGCTAACACAAGCGACAACTTCGCCGAACTATCCGGCTGGTTTGGGTAGCCTCCGCGAACCCATGGGCTCCATTCGCGCCATGAGCCGGATAGTTGGGCGAAGCGCGCAGTGGAAGATGCGCCGCCCCCCCGCCCAACACATCTACGTCCCGGTTGTTTTCGCCGCAGTCCCGGCGCACGATGCCGCATGAAATCCTTCCGCCACCTGCTCCTGACACTGCTCTGCGCCTTTCCTTCCCACAGTTACTCGTGGGCCGACCAGGGCCACACAGCCATGTGGGAAGTCGCGCAATCCTTGCTCACCCCGCAAGCCAAACAGCGTGTGGATGCCGCCCTGGCCGGTGACAAGCTCGACATGACTGCGGTCTGGCTCGATCGCGTGCGTGACGTGGGAAAAAATGAAGGGCCGCTCGTCGGCGACGCGGAAGCCGCTGATTTCATCAAGGCCTTCCCCTTCCACTTCACCTGGCACTATGTGGACATGCCGCTCGATGTGAAATCCTATCAAGCAGCGACCGGCTTCACCACCCGCGATGACGTGGTGCAGCAGATCAACCTCTGCATCACCGTGCTCGAAGGCAAATCCGCCAAGTTCGATGCCCGCACCGCCCTGCGCGTGCTCGTCCACCTCGTCGGCGACATCCACCAGCCCATGCATTGCGCGAGCGGTTTCTTCGATGTCACCGATCCGCAGCATCCGGTGCTGCAAACCGCACTCGACAAGTGCCTGCCGCTGAAAAAACTCAAACTCGAAGACCGTGGCGGCAACCAGTTGTTCTTCGGCCCGGAAAAATACGACCAGATGCACGCCCTGTGGGACTTTGAGCTGGTGAAGAAACTCGTTGTCGTCGGCAGCCTGCCGAAAATTCTCAAAGACGCCCTGCCGAAGATCAACACCACCACTCCCGGCGCTATTCACACCTGGGCGGAGCAGTGGGCCGGTGAGTCCGTCGCGCTCGCGAAAGCCGCGTATGCCGGCATCGAGTTCGGCCCCTGCAAGCTCAACACCACCGGCAAAGGCCCGAAGATCGAACGCATTGAGATCAAACTGCCTGCCGGTTATGCGGACCAACAAAAATCCGTCGCTGGTGCGCAGTTGGTCAAAGCGACGGCCCGCATGGCCGCAGTGCTGAATGCCATCTGGCCGTAGTTGGGAGTCCCGGCTTCAGCCGGAAAGGGGTCGATAGAAGATGCGACAAGCAAAGACCTGACGATGATCTTTCCGCCTAAAGGCGGGACTCCCAACGTAAAGACACTCACGCGATCACGCCCTTCACCACCTCGCCCGCCACGTCCGTGAGCCGGAAATCACGGCCGGCATAGCGGTAGGTGAGCTTCAAATGATCCAGACCGAGCAAGTGCAGGATCGTGGCGTGCAGATCGTGAATGTGGACTTTGTCGATGGCGGCGTAGTAGCCGTAGTCGTCCGTCGCGCCATACGCTGTGCCCGGTTTGCTGCCGCCACCGGCCAGCCACATCGTGAAGCCGTGCGGATTGTGATCGCGGCCGTCCGTGCCCTGCGCCACCGGCGTGCGACCAAACTCACCGCCCCACACGACGAGCGTGTCTTCCAGCAGGCCGCGTGATATGAGATCCGCCAGCAGCCCCGCGATGGGTTTATCCACCTCGGCGGCATTTTTGGTGTGCCCTTTGAGCAGATCACCATGCTGGTCCCACTGCACGAAGCCATCACTATGCGTCACCTGCACAAAGCGCACGCCGCTTTCGGCAAAACGCCGCGCCATGAGGCACTGGCGGCCAAAATTCGCCGTCACCGGGTCATCGAGGCCGTACATCTTGCGTGTGGCCTCGGTTTCGCCCGAGATGTCCTGCAGTTCCGGCAGCGTTGATTGCATGCGATAGGCCAGCTCGAACGAATTGATGCGCGCTTCGAGCGCGGCGTTCGCACCGGTCGCCAAGTGCGTGTGATTCATCTGCGCGACGAGATCGAGCTGCGCACGTTGCAAGTCAGACGTGAGCGTTTTGCTGCGGATGTGCTTCACCACCGCCTGGTCCGCAGGAATGCTCGCATTACCCAGCGGCGTGCCCTGACAGTGCGCAGGCAGGAAAGCGGAGCCCCAGTTGTTCACGCCACCATGTGCCAGCGTCGGACAGATCGTGACAAAGGCCGGCAGATCGGAGTTTTCCGTGCCCAGACCGTAGCTGACCCACGATCCGAGGCTCGGCCGCACAAACGTGTCGCTGCCCGTGTGCAGTTTCAGCAAAGCGCCGCCATGGGCCGGATTCGTGCCATGCAGCGAGCGGATGATGCACAGGTCATCCACATGCTTCGCTACCTGCGGGAACAGATCACTCACCGGCAGGCCGCTCTGGCCGTAGCGCCGAAATTTCCACGGCGACTTCAGCAGATTGCCCGTCTGCGCGAACTTGATCCGTGGCAGCGCAAACGGCGGCGGCTTGCCGTGATCACGGTCCAGCAGCGGCTTCGGATCAAACGTATCGACCTGCGAAGGGCCGCCCTTCATCAGCAAAAAGATCACGCGCTTCGCCTTCGCCGGAAAATGCGGCTGTTTCGCCGCCAGCGGGTCAATCACCGCCCCTTGGGCCGATTCGAGGCCCAGTACTCCCTGCAACGCCAGATAGCCGAAGCCCGCGCAGGAATTGCGCAGCATGTCACGGCGATTGAACGGCGGAGTTTTCACTCCCAGTCATACGCTGAGATGGAACTGCTCTTGCGGCATCACACCCTGCCCGTGGCCGGCGTACGGCGGCTGTCATCACTGAAGAACCGTTCCATGCGCTCGCGCAGATCGGCGTAGAAATAACGGGACCGTTCTTCGAGCGCGGCGGCCGTTTGGCCCACGCCACTCGCGGCGGCCTGCTCGCGTGCAGCACGGTGTTTCTCCTCGAACTCGCGTTCCAGCTCCATCAGATACACCAAGAACTCCTTCGCGGCACGAGTGTGGTCCACACCATTGCGCAAGGCTCGTTCGAGCGGCTTGTTTTGCGTGAGGTTCAAGAGCCTGCTCTCACCGAGTTCCTTCACCTGGCGGTTGAAACCGTCCAGGAAGGCTTTGCGATCTCCTTCATAGCTCATCTCCTCGCGGTCCAGCATCGTGTCATACGGACCGGGCTTGGAGAAGAATTTCACGATCAGCGGAATCGTGTCCACCAGCATGAACAGCAGCGTGAGCACGAGATAGGCGACGAGTGCGAACATGCCGCCCTGCGCCCCGCTCTCAAACAGCTCATGCAACGCCAGCGTCTGCGTGAGGAGGTCGCGCCGTGGCTCGGCGTGGATCTTGGCGATGCGGGTGGTTTCATCCGCCGTGATGGCGGTGATCTCCTCGTGCAAGTTTTTCTCTTGGAGCAGCAGCGTGTCGATCTGCGTCTTCAAAGTCTCGCGAATGGCGTTCTGCTGGCCCACAAACGCATCCGCCTGCTCGGTCTGCACTTTTTGCTTCAAAGCGGCAACACGCGCCTGCTCGGCTTTGTTGAGCGCGGCTTCCTCGGCGGCTTTGGCATCGAGTGCGGCATTCACGCCATCTTCGGCAGCTTTAATTTCGGCCACGAGTGCGACGCGGTTTTTCGTCATCGTGTCGAGCACACCACTGAGGCGGGCGGATTCGGCACGACGCCAAGTGAGCTGGTCTTCCTGGATGCTTTTGGCACGCGGGCCGAGGCCAATGATGCCGCTGCGCTGCCCGTTCACCTCACGTTCAAACTCGGTCTGCCAGTGATTGAGATCTTCGGCAACTTTTTGGTAATCGGCGCTCAGCTTCGCCATCTCGGTGTCGAGCGTTTCGAGCCGCGTTTTGCCGGGAGCCACTGCATCGGCGATTTTGCCGTCACGGAAGGTCTTGAGCTGTTTTTCCTCGTCGGTGAGCGGCTTTGCGACCGGCTTGCCATTTTCATCGAGGAACTTGGCGCTGAAGGTCGCGGTCCAATTCTCACGCTGCTTCGCGATCTCGGCCTCCAGCGGCACGATGCGCGCCTCGACAGCGACTTTCTGCTGCTTGGACAGTTCACGCGCCGCCTCGATCTCGCCCTGACGATGCCGTTCGACGACCGAACTGATCGTGTCCTTGAACAGCAGCAGCGTCAGCGGATGCGAGATGGTGATGCCCATGAGCGCCGCCACCACCATGCGCAGTGAGAACTGTGCTGCCTTGCGGAAGAAGCCCTGATAGGCGCGATACGTCGCCAGCAAGGCGCGGTCCACGGTGAGGATGATGAAGGACCACACGAGTGACACCGGCGCGATGATGAGCCAGTTGTCCGTGAGCGTGCTCAGTGCATACGAGCAGGCGATGATGGCGAAGATCGAGGGCACCAGCACCGTCGCGCCGAAGGCCACGTATTTGCGCCGCTCCCAGGCCGGACAGGCATCGAGGTTGTCGGAGGAGGCTGCGGAGAGCCAGAAGAAGACGCGTTCGATGCGGTCGAGGAAGTTCATGCGCGTGAGGGGATTTCCGAGTGTGTGGGCGGCGGTGGGATTGTCAAACTGCGGGACTGGATTATTGGGAGCCTATGACGCCCGCCCTCGATGACGCATTCATCTGTGATTCCGTGCCAGCGGAAATCATGGACAAAGTGTGGGCGGCGGGCTGGCGGCATTTCGGCCGGTATTTCTTTCGTTACAGCAGCCAGCAGGCCAACGATGGCAGCACGCACACGATAACGCCGCTGCGCATCGACCTTGTGCAATTCACCGCCACAAAAAGCCAGCGCCGCGTGCTGACCAAAAACGCCGACCTCCGCTACGACATCGTCCCCGCCGCCCTCGACGACGACCTGCGCGCCATGTTCCAGCGCCACAAGCAGCGCTTCACCCACAACGTGCCCGAAGACTTGGAGACCTTCCTTGGCCCCGATCCCGCCACCGGTCCCTGCGAATGCCGCATGCTGCGTGTCTTCGATGTGGATCGACTCATCGCCGCCAGCTTCTTCGATGTCGGCCAGCAGGCCGCCTCCAGCATCTACGGCATCTTTGATCCAGATGAACGCAAACGCAGCCTCGGAATCTTCACGATGCTGCTGGAGATCCAGCATTGCCGCGATTCCGGCCTGCGCTGGCTTTACCCCGGCTACGCCACGCATGAGCCCAGCGCCTACGACTACAAGAAGCAGTTTCGCGGCACCGAGATGCTCGATTGGAGCACGGGCGAGTGGCTTCCGGCCACCCAGGCAATCAGGCAAGGAACCCCACACCGCAGAGATCAGAACGCCGCAGAGGTTTGATTCACACTGCCTTTCTCTGCGGCGTTCCTGACTCTGCGGTGGCTCATTTGCGAGGCAAATCGCGGAACGGTTGCATTCACCCTCCATCTTATGGAGTGGCGACGAGTCGTCGCCCAACACGTCACCGCCGCAGCGCCAGGATCAGTTCATCGAGCTTGCTGGCGATGGCTTGCACCTCGCCCACGGTCGGTGGATCGCTCACGGTCATGACCAAGGGGTTCACGCCATTGCTATTGTTGCTGGTGCCATTGATCGCGCTGTTGAGCTGCATGGACGTCACCTCGCCCGGCTGACCTTGGGGGCCGGAGCCGCCGTCGTTGCCGTTCTGACCGCGTGGGATGCCAAACGTGAACCGCACGTTGCTGCCGTCGAAGCTCGTCTGCACCGTGGCTGGCTGGCCGGGATCGAGCGTGGTCACGCTGTCCACCACGGCTTGGGCAAAGGGTGGCCCCTGCGGCCCCGGTCCGCCTTGCGCACCCGTGCCACCATCGTTGCCGGTAAAACCACGCGGCAGATTGAAGATCATCCGCACCGCGCTGCCATCGAAGACCGTCTGCACAGACGCGGGATCACTCGGGTTCAGCATGTTCACGCCATCGACGATGAAGTTCGTGAACGGTGGCCCCTGTGGCCCTTGCCCGCCATCACTGCCGTTGCTGCCCTGCTGTCCTTGGCTGCCGTCATTCCCGCGTGGAATGCCAAACGTGAACCGCACACTCGCGCCATCAAAGCTCGTCTGCACCGTCGCAGGATCACCGGGATTCAAAGTGCTCACGCCATCCACGATGAAGCTGGTGATGGGCGTGGCACTTGCGCCATCCTGCCCGCGTGGAATGCCGAAGGTGAACCGCACATTCGCCCCATCCCAGCTCACGCTGGCTTGCGCCGCATCACCGGGATTCAGCGTGTTCACGCCATCCATGACCGCGCCAGTGACGCTGGTGCCGTCGCTGCCGTTCTGCCCGGGCGGCCCGACGGGGATGGCGTCGATCAGGTCTTTGAGTCCATTGAGCTGGCTGCGCATCTGCACCGCATCGGCGGGCGTGTTTTCTTGGGGTAGGTTGGGGTCGAATGGCATGGCGTGGGAAAGTTGACGGTGGTTGAGGCCTGCTGCGCAGGGGTTGACGGTGGTTTGCGGTGGTTGGCAGAAAGGCAGTGCGTAGCGGCTGGCGTGCGCCTGCCGCGAAAGGGTCACCGTTGGGTGCTCGACGTTGTCCGTTCATCAGTCGGGCTTGAGCGGGAATCCGTCGGCGTTGGGGTCGGATCGGTCAGCCGTGACTGGCGGCGGGTCGGTGGCGACCGCTGACCGGTCGGCGGCGACGAAAAAGGGCTCATCGTTGACCGAAAAACCGTCAAATTTGACCCGAAATCAGTCAAATTTGACTGAATTTTGGTCAAATTTGGCATGTTGGCGTTCATGGTTTCAGTGAAGATCATCGCTCACGAAGGCCGCATCGGCATATTTTTGGCAATCTTGGCCGATTCCAAGCCCTAAAATGAGCCGACTTCCACTAAAATACCGCACTTTCACGGGATTCCAGGTGAAAAAGGCGGGTAAAATAGGCCCGTTGAGGTGAAATCCATGTTTTCCGGCTCCAGGGCCGCGAAATCTGGACTAGCCGCCCATCCGCCGGGTAGCCGGGCTGTGCGGCCCGGCACCCCAGAGGGCAGGGTTTAGGGGGTCGGCGGCGTGGGTGGTGGAGTGCTGCCGCGCTGGAAGAAGCGGCGCAGGTTTTGGTAGATCGCGTCGGAGCCGACGACGGCGCGCTTCGCGGCCTGCTTCACATTGTTGTAGAAGCTCAGGTAGGCGAGATACATGTCAGAGCCCACGGCTTGATGCGTGTCATTGATGCCTTCGCACAGCTCATTGGCGCAGGCTTTGATGATGTCGAGCTGGGAGAAGAGGGCACCGTCGAGCGCGAGTTCAGGCATATCGACATACGTCGGGATCAGGTCCGGGTGCAGGTCCATCTCGATGGTGAAGGTCTCCACCATGCCGCCGCGCTCCGTGCCGATGTTCGGCATGCGGCGTTTTTCCTCCATGCTCAGGTTGATGAGAAAGGGCAGCTTGGCCTTGATGGTGGCAAAGGCTGCCATGATGTCGGTCATGTCTTGCGCCGGGATGGACGCACTGATTTTGTTATCGTTGGTCATGATGTGGTTGGATGAAGCCACAGACCCATTCCACACGGCACCAGGTGCATTCCACACGAGGTTGTTAGACCATGTCAACGGTTGCGGCATGGAAATGGGTTTTACCGGAAGTGCCCCCATTTTGGCAATGGTTTTTTTCGGGGGAAGATTGCTTACGAGGTAAAAATTGTGACAGGGGACGAGATAGCGTTACGATGACCTGCACGCACAGACTCAGAACCATGACAGCCATCAAAACGAACGGACGATCTCGACAGGAGGAACTTGGACAGTTCCTCACGGCGGTGCCGATGGCGGACTTCATGGCTTCGATGTTCGGACCGTTGCCGAGTGTGGTTCGCCTGTTGGATGCGGGCGCTGGTGCCGGTTCACTCACAGCCGCCTTCGTGAGGATGGTTTGCGAAAAGGGCGAATGCATCCGTGAGATTCAGGCCACGCTCTTCGAGGTCGATCCGAACATCCTAGATGCACTCCAGACGACGATGCGCGAATGCCAGAGCAAGTGCAGAGCATCGGGAATCGCCTTCACGTTCACCATTCACTCCACCGATTTCATCGTGGAGATGTCAGCGAAATTGGCGGGTGATCTGTTTGGTGCGCTGCCGCCCGCATTCGATGCGGCGATCGCAAACCCACCGTATCGAAAAATCAGCACCGATTCAGCCGAGAGGCGTGCTCTCCACTCGATAGGAGTCGAGACCAGCAACCTTTACACCGGCTTTATCGCTCTCATTCAGCGCCTCTTAGTTCCTGGTGGCCAACTCGTCGGCATCACGCCCCGGAGTTTTTGCAATGGGCCATACTTCCGCCCATTCCGTGAAGACTTCTTGAGCCAATTGGAACTGCGCCGACTCCACGTCTTCGATTCACGCCAAGCTGCCTTTCGCGAAGACAGCGTATTGCAGGAGAACATCATCTTCCATGCTGTGAAGGGGCGGATTCAGCCTCGCGAACTGATCATCTCTAGCAGCAGCGGCGAGACTGGCGGCGAGGTCTTGGAAACCGTCTTTCCGTTCGCCGAGATCGTCCACCCTAACGACTCGGAGAAATTCATTCACATCCCGTCATGCTCCAGTCATGGCGCTGCGAAAGAAACCATGGATGGACTAACCACGTCACTCGCCGCTTTGGGATTGACCGTTTCCACGGGGCGTGTGGTGGACTTTCGGCTCAAAGAAGCACTGCGCAAAGAACCCGAGTCCGGCACCGTGCCACTCCTCTATCCATGTCATTTCAACGGTGGCACCGTGCATTGGCCCAAGCTCGAAGCCCGCAAACCCAATGCCATCATGGACAATGCTGAGACGCGGCAGTGGTTGGTGCCAACGGGCATGTATCTGCTGACGAAGCGCTTCACTTCCAAGGAGGAGCGTCGCCGCCTTGTCGCCTGATAGTCAGCATTTCACGCTCAAAATGAAATGCTCCACGTTGGATAGATGCCGCGAGCTTTAGCGAAAACTTCGCTCAACTTCAGCTCGAGAAAGCTCCCAGTAACCGTGTTCACAAAGATAAATCTAAATTGATCCTTCAGGCTTTGAGCAACCAAGACTTCTGCGGCGGTCAGGCCAAAGAAATAACCGCGAAAATCATCCGGAAACTTCTGTTTAGTGGACTTGATTTCACAGATCACGATCTGGGCCAATTTGGCTTCTACGTCTTCGAGAGAGTCCAAATCAACCTCCCCTGTCAGCCTCAACACGTCGAAGGCCTTGCCATAGACAATTAGGTCTCTTTTCGCGCAAGCCACGACCAAATTCCGTTTCTGTCGCGCCGTGGGAACGACGTAGCCTAGCTTCTTTTCGGCAAGAAATTGCGCAGCTTTTTTGGCTGTCGCGCTACCGGAGTCAGCATTGATTACGGTAGGCGGGAGCACGACATCATTCCCTACTATGATCGGTGTCGCAGAATCAGGCTTTCTACTCATCTTTGCTTCCTCCCTTTGATTTGGCGCGCTTACCTCCGCCGGATGTCGCTAAGGCTTTGGCATACGATTTGGCGAACTCCTCAAGCCCGATGCCGAGTTCGCTACAGATGCGGTCCACCTCGATAAAGTCGAGTCTCCGCTCGCCCATTTCATACTTACTCACGAAGCTCTGGGCCATTCCGAGAGCAGTCGAAAGTTGTGCCTGTGTAACACCCTTCTGAAGCCGCAGGTCGCGCAGCAACTCTCGAAAAGTGCGGTATTCGGATGAGAAAATGGATTTGGACACTTGTTCATCCTGCAACCCAAAGTAGAATATCCCAACATGGGGAATTCCATCGTCACTCACCGTCATGCAGTCGCGCCACGACGCGACGATCTTTCCCGTTCTGTGGAGAAGCTGGCGAGCACGTTGCGGCTGCCGAAACATCTGCTAGCAGCTCACAGCCTGCGATTACCTGACGGCGCACTGCACTACACGCCCAGATTCCGCTGGTGCCTGCTCATCAAGGCCATCATCGAACACTTCTGCCCCGCGTTCGCTCCCGGAGGTGTCGTGCTCTACATCGGCGATACTGAAAACAAGTTCGTCCACCTGGAAACCGCAGGCTTAACCGCACTCGGCGTCACCTTGGATTCCGCCGCCAAGATTCCTGACGTCATCGTTCACGATACAAAGCGCAATTGGCTCCTGCTGATTGAAGCCGTCACCAGCGCCGGACCTGTGGATGGCAAGCGACGCAAAGAACTCAAAGACCTCTTTGCAGGCTGCAAAGCGGGCCTTGTCTTCGTCACCGCTTTTGAGAGCCGCCGCACCATGCAGACCTTCGTCTCGCACATCGCTTGGGAATCCGAAGTCTGGATCGCCGAAGACCCCGACCACATGATCCACTTCAACGGCGAGCGTTTCCTCGGGCCTTATCCTGACGTGATGCCGAAACATCAATAAGCACGGGAGTATCGCCTTTGATCCTGCCGATGGATTCCCAACACTTGGTGGGCTTACCTTACGCGAGGACCTCTCGAAGCGGCCCGGTGCCGGCGTCGAACTTCGCCGCCATCCTGACAGGCCTTGGCGGTGCCGAGGTTGAAGAGTTCGATGACGTCGGGCGGATTGCGGGCGGCGAGGCGTTTTTGGTTTTTGGCTTCTTTGGGTGAAGCGGCTCAGCTAGGCCGAGGTGAAGGCAGTCAGTGGGTTCCAATGCAGATGACCTCTTTCATCGTGTGCATCCAGAGGCGACCATTGGCGTAACTGAACGATGCGAGCGTCCAGGTCTCACCTGCGGGGCCGAGGTCATTGATCGCGACGAGGGCTTTTTCATCGAGCGTTTCGGCAAAGGCATCGATGACATAAACGGTGCCGTTCATGATGGGGAAGAACAGGTGGCGATTGACCAGAATCGGGCTCGCGGCGGAGACATGGCCCCAACCGGTGCCCTTCGTGCGTTTGTCGGTCGCGATGTCGATCCCGCGTGAGTTCTTCGTGTCATTCGGGAGGGCGTCGCGCTTCTCCCAGATTCGCTTTGGCTCAGGCCCGGCGAGAAAGGGTCGGGAGTCGATTCGTGCCAGCCATGGCTGGGCAGGCCCTTGATAGGCACCAAGCGCGCTGCCTTCAAGCGGACAGGTTCGAGTAGGAGTCCAACGGGGGATAGCGAGACCAAGGTGAGAAATACAGGCTACTTACCCT
This sequence comes from Prosthecobacter sp., assembly GCF_046154365.1. Taxonomy (GTDB): domain Bacteria; phylum Verrucomicrobiota; class Verrucomicrobiia; order Verrucomicrobiales; family Verrucomicrobiaceae; genus Prosthecobacter. Next base: position 2,986 of record NZ_JBJXFV010000156.1, on the reverse strand, counting down.
CCAAGAGCGGCTGCAAGACGGGCCCGTCCATGTTTTCCACCTTCAAGCCGAGCAAGGCGGCAAGCGTTGGTGCCACGGAGGTGTTGCTGACCGTGCCGCATGTAGCACCTGCCTGGATGCCCGCGCCCCAGGCGACGAAGGCCGCGTGCATGTCTGGATATGCGGCGTCCGATCCGTGCGAGCCTTTGGTCACCTCATCCAGCGGCGTCACGACCACATCGCCTGCGGGCGAGTCCACGAAATTGAAACCGCTTGCCGCGGACAGCACGAGGTCAGCCATCTGCGGATTCTTCGCTGGATCAGGCAGCCCATGGGCGGCGAAGTCGCCCGGTGTGATCACGGCTCCCACGCCTTCCAGTTTTCGGAACTGCTCCGCGAGCTTCACGACCTGCGCCGCACGGCCCTCCTCCCGCAGCACATAGACAAAGCAGGCGCCTCCCTGCGCCACGGCACGGACACTGCCGCCCGTGATGCGCGTCCCGAGCGCGGTGAGCAGCCCCTCCTGCCGCAGCAGCACATTGGGCTGGATTCGCCGACGGTAGGAGATGAAGCCATGATCAGACACCACCACCAGCGTCGCGCGCCCGCCATGAGTGCGCTGCAGTTCCTGCCAGAGCTCGCCCACGCATGCGTCCTGGTTTTTCAATGCGGCATAGGCCTGCGGTGAGCGGGGACCAAACCGGTGCTGCGCGTGATCGAGCTCCACAAAATGCATGAGCAGCAGGTGCGGGCGGTGAACACCCAGCAGATGCTTCCCCATCTGCGCAAACATGCGGTCCCGCTCGGCGATGCGCTCGGTATTCCACCACTCCTCCTGCATGCCCCAGGGGATGCCTTTCGCCGTGAACTCCTCCAGCAGCGAGGGTGTGGCGAATTGCTTCACCAGCGCCAGCGTGCCCACATCCGGGATGGTCCAATCCAGGGTGCGCGCCCCGCGAGTCGCAGGCCAGATCAGCGCGGCCGTCTTCAATCCCGCCTGCTTCGCGAGGTCGTAGATCGTCGGCACCTTGACGATTTCGTCCTTGTTGAAGAGGGGATCGACCACCAGCGGCACGATCTCGTTCTTCGCGCGATCCAGCACGCTGTTGCCAAGCACCCCATGCTTTCCGGGATGCACGCCCGTGACGAGCGTGGTGTGGTTGGGCCAGGTGACCGTGGGCATCGAGGCAATCATGCCCTGCGCACGCGCCCCCTCGGCCATCAGGCGTCGCAGCGTCGGGATCTCCGCCGAGGGATCGTCGAGGTAGAAGTTCGCCAGACCATCCACGCTCACCATCAAGACGATGCGATCAGGCGTTGCCGCATCCACGCGGGGGGCACCAAGCAGCATGAGGAGAGCGAGCGGGAGAATGGAAACACGGAACATCCCTGCGCTGTAGCCTGCCTGCTCCGCCTTTCAAGCGATGCTGTGCAACGATGCCCACCTCCGGCTGGGCGAAGTCAGAGGTGAAGCACGCTGTTAGCGCCGAATGTGCAGAAACAGATTCACCCCCTCAGGCTCCCACTGCACGTCGATGGAATCCGCCGCTGCACCCGCTTCGAGCGCCAGCTCGCGCAGATGATCGCGTGTGCGATGCTGCAACACCCAATCGCCCAGCAGTTCCATGTAATCGCGGCTGGGATTGAAGTCGGAAAAATTCCCCACCACCACTTCCCCGCCCCGCTTTGTCACGGCCATGAGCGCCTTCAGCAGATACACGAAGGTGCGGTCCGTGAGGTAATCGAACAAACCCGCCGACCAGACGAGCTCATAGCCCTTCGCCGGTAGAAACCGCAGCACGTTGCGGTGATAAAACTCCACCCGCTGCGCAAACGGCGCGCACAGCACTTTCGCACGCTCGACCGCATGAATCTCCGCGTCCACGCAGTCGAAAAACACCTCACGATCGGGATTGTCCAGCACCCACTCGCGCACATCCCGCGCCGGACCGCTGGCGACGTTCAGCACATTCAGCCGAGCCTTGGAGCGGCCTGCCGTATGCGAGTTCAGCAATTGATGGAAGTAAGCTTTGCGATTGCGCACCGCGTTTGGTGCCGCCTGCGAGTGAAAATACAGGTCCCAGCGGCGCAGATGTGGCTCCTGGGCCGTTTGCATGGTGTAGATGGCCTCGATGATCTCGAAGTCGCCGCTGTAGCCAAATTTTTTGCCCAGCGCCCTGGATTGCATCGTCCCTTCGAGATGACGGCTGGTGATGTCATGGGCGTAAGCCAGCACATCGTCCCGGGCGATCACCTTGGCCCGCACCGCGTCCCCAAGCTGCCGCAGCGTGCGATTCATGAGCGCATACTCATTCGGCATCGGCCCGCCATTGGCGATCAATTCACGCAGCAGCTCATCAACCTGCGTCAACGGCGCGACACCGACCCGGCGGTCGTACATTCGTTCCTGGAGGACAAGGGGCGGCATGCGGAGGGTGCGAAAAGCGTAACTCGCTGATAATAAGCCTTTCTTAACCAATCGGGAAGCGAAAAATTTGGCCGCCCTGCCGTTACCTGTGCCTCTCATGCCGTTGCCCCCCTGGATTTCAGCCCTCATCACTGTCAGCGCTGCTGCCGCGCCGGTGGACTTCGTGCGCGATGTGCGTCCGATCTTTGAGCAGCACTGCTACGAGTGCCACGGGGAGAAAAAGCAGAAATCCGGCCTGCGTCTCGACATCAAGTCGCTCGCCATCAAAGGCGGTGACAAGCACGCGCCGGACATCGTCGCAGGCAAACCAACGGACAGCCCGCTGATCCACTTCATCACCACCGATGACGAGGACGAACACATGCCACCCAAAGGCAAACTCTCCTCTGCGGAAATCGAAACCCTCACCCGTTGGATCAACGAAGGCGCCGTTTGGCCCGATGGCGTCGATCTCGCGAAACTGGAGGACCGCCGCGACCACTGATTGAGGTAGGGACGGCGCATTGAGTTGCGCCGCCCCTCCCACCGAACCGGACTGGCGGTTCTCCCGCATCCGGCTCTCCAGTCAGTAGTTGGCTG
>NZ_JBJXFV010000146.1:0-2708 GCF_046154365.1 Prosthecobacter sp. | reverse complement strand
CCACCTGCTGGCCAGCACCGCCCGAACTAGAGCGCTGATGAACCCTCGCCCTGCCCTCCAGTATTAATCGCCGCCCAACAATGCCCGCCAGGTTCCAAATCCGAAATCATTTTTGCGCTCTCGTCTTGCGCAGGTTGGCGGCACCGTTGGTTTCGACCAGCTTGGTCTTCCAGACGGTCACATCGGTCATGCCCTGGCGGTCTTTGGTGCGCTTGTTCGCCAGATCGTTGAAGGCATCCGTGCTGTAGAGCCCCCAGATCACCGGCACGCCCTTGTCGATGTATTTCTGCAGTTCCTTGAGCTTGAACTCGCTCTGCCAGGAGTCGAACGAGCGGCCTTTGCGACGAATGTCCATGCGCACGCCTTCCAGCAGCATCTGCACGCTGGTACCGCCGCCAATGTTGGTCTCGCCGGCCATCGCCAGCACATACATGTCCGCTGGAACGCTGAGATAGCGCATGGCGCGCTCCGCCGTGGCGGGCACGCAGTAGCCTTTCGGCCCTTGGTCCACCATGGGGATTTCATTGATCACCACATCGCCGTTGGGTCGCTTTTCGACGTTCGCCAGGGCGCGGTCGCGGATGATCTTGTCGCCGGTCATCTTCACCTTGCCGCCAGCATCGGCCACTTCGGTGGTCACCAGTTCCACGCCCACATACTCGCTCTCTTGCTCACGCAGGAGGATGGAATGACCACGCCAGTCCCAGCGGAGCATTTTTTGCCGGCTTTCGCCATCGCCGAACATCTGCTTCACCGGCTCTCCGAGTTTCTCGGAGAGCTTCGCGGTGATCGCCGCCACATCCGCCTTCATGGCCTTTTCCAAGATCGCCAGCGCCTGGGGTTTCGGGGTGTTGCGATCCACGCGATTGTTGTTTTCGCCGTTCATGCCGAAGAGATCGCCCTTGTTGGCAAACACCATTGACAGGTTGGTCGTCAGTCCGTCCGCCGCATACAGCGCCACAGAGAAAGGCCGTGCGCCGAACATGCGGAACGTGTCCTTCGGATAAGAGCGGAAGCTGCTGGAGGTCTTTGTCTCTGACTCCTTCTTGAGTTCCAACCGGCCAGCCACATCGTCCGCCTTCGTCTGCCATAACATGACGTCCGCGAACAGCGCCGGACCCACGACTTCGTTCACGACCGCCGGGTCGAGTTTGTCATTAGGGCCCGGCTTGGGCTTGAATCCGCCGGTCGTCGGTGTGGCCGGCTGCATGGTGCTCGTTGCGGCCGGTGCCTGCTTGATGTACGCCTGATCCGCTGCTGAAAAAGTGTTGAGGCCGAGTGTGAAGCGCTTGCCGCCCGCCATCTCGATTGTCACCTGATCACCGGCAAGTCCGACCAGCCTGGCCTGGATCGCTTTGCCCTGGGCATTGGTGAAGGTGCGGACTTCAGCTGACTGCGCACCTGCGGTGGCGAGGGTCAGGGCGAAGAGGAGAAAAACATAAGATGCAAACTTCATGGCGGCGTTTTTAACGCAACCCCCGGCCAATGGGAAGCATGAATTTACGGGCGGCGGCAGATCAAATCCACGTCCCGGCCGGAATGACGGCGTCTTTGGGAATACACACGATGCCATCGCGAATGTAGAACAGCTCGGAGTCCATTTCGTCAGGCTTGCCTTCGGGAGTGATGACCACGTTGTCGCCGATGTGGACGTTTTTGTCGATGATCGCACGCTCAATGCGGCAGTTGCGACCGATGCCCGGCGGCGGACGGTCAGGATCAGTGCCGGCGGCTCCGGCGTAGAAGTCGGCGCCCATGATGATGCTCTTGCGGATGGTGGTGCCGGCTTCGATCTGGGAACGCACGCCGATGACGGCGGTTTCGATGAGCGCATCGGTCAGGATGCAGCCGTCGGCGATGAGGGCCTCGTGAATGTTGGCCCCGTTGATCTTGGTGGCGGGGAGCGGCCGTGAGTGCGAGAAGATCGGTGCCACGGAATCAAAGAAATCGAACTGCGGCACCAGCTTGCACAGATCCAGGTTCGCCTGGTAGAAGGAACGGATGGTGCCGATGTCCTCCCAGTAGCCGTGGAAGTTGTAGGCATGCACGCGGCGGTCCTTGATCGCGGTGGGGATGATGTGCTTGCCGAAGTCGTTGTGCGTGTTGTCCAGGCAGTCTTCGAGCACCTTGCGGTTGAAGAGATAAATGCCCATCGAAGCCTGATAGCGCGGCTCGGTGGTCTCCAGGCCGAGGCTGCGCAGCGTGGCATCCGGCATGCGTAGCTTGTCGAGCACGGCAGGATCCTTCGGCTTCTCGACGAACTCGTGGATGCGGTTGCTTTCATCGGCGTGCATGATGCCGAAGCCCGTGGCGTCGCGTGCGTTCACCGGCAGCGTGGCGATGGTCAGGTCCGCCTCGTTGGCGAGGTGCTGGCGCATCACCTTGCGGAAATCCATGCGGTAGAGCTGATCACCACTGAGAATCAGATAATACTCATGCCCGCCTTCCAGGAAGTAGCGCAGATTCTGCCGCACGGCGTCGGCGGTACCCTGATACCAGCGTTCACCATCCGGCGTCTGCTGCGCGGCGAGCACCTCCACAAAGCCGCGCGTGAACTGATCGAAGCGATAGGTGCGCGAGAGATGACGGTTGAGCGAGGCGCTGTTGAACTGCGTGAGCACATAGACCTGACGCACGCCGGAGTTGATGCAGTTGCTGATCGGAATATCCACGAGGCGATATTTGCCTGCGAGCGGCACGGCGGGCTT
>NZ_JBJXFV010000140.1:0-104476 GCF_046154365.1 Prosthecobacter sp. | reverse complement strand
TCCATCGTGTCGCCAGTGAGCGCTGGACTGAATGCAGGACCAACTGCCGTGGCTGTGCCGGTGAAGGGATTCAGCGTGTAGAGCACGCTCGCTGTTCCGATGGCGAAAAGTTTTCCGGTGACGGGCTGCACGGCCAGTGCGCGGAGTGAATCGCCTCCCACGAGGCCGCTCGGAATCGAGAAGCTTAGCGGCACACCGGGCGCGTGGCTTTTGAAAAGGAAGAGCGCATTGCTGGTGTGACCGAGCGCATACATGAGCGTGGAGGGCGGCGTGTCGTCGTCCTGGATCGTGAGGATGGCGGTGTCGAGCGTGCCAAGAATTGCGCCGCCCGTCGGAGCGAAGAGCGCGAGGCTCACGGTCTCGGCATTCTCGATCTCGGTCTCGTTGAGGATGGACACCGAGAAAGTTTTCGGTGCGCTATCTCCATCTGCCCAAACCAGCGTGCCCACGATGCCGGTGTAGTCTGCGCCTTCGACAGCGCTGCCACCTGCGGCAGTGGAGAAGCTCACACCGACGGCTCCCAAGGTGCCGCCGACACGCGTGACGGTGATGGTGGCGGTGCCGCCGGATTCGACGCGACTGGAATTGCCAATGCTGAACTGCAACGCACCACCCGGAGGCGGTGGTGTGGCGAGTCCTGTGCTTTCGAGCGCGCCGAGGTCCATCGCGGTGCCTTGCAACGTGCGTGCCTGAGAGTTCTGCGGGAACACATACTCGCGCGTCAGGGTGAGATCGAGTGGCAGGCCAGCGATCGCCTCTCCAGCATCCAGAATATTCGAGGGTGTGAGCACATGATAGTTGCGTGCATTCATGTCGATGAAGTGCGGATCATTCGCACCGAGCGCATCACCGACGATGAGGTTCTCAGTGCCGATGAGGGCGCCAGACCAAGTCTGATTCGGGGCCGTTTTGCGCCAACCGGGGCTGATCGAGTTCTTGCCCAGGGTGATGTCGCCACCGCCGTTGGTGGTGCCGCTGTTGATGAAGCGAAAGGAGTCATAGCTGACGGCTTGGAGCGCGGGGTCGGTGTAGATGATGTTGTTCCGGCAATCGACGTTCTCGTGCGTGGGGTTGGTGATGGTGGCGTTGGAGGTGTAGGTGGTCCCCGGAAGTAAAAGAAGGGCCACACCCGAGTGATGGCTCACGATGGTGTTGTTATACAGATGCAAGGTGCCGCGATAAACGGGATCGTAGAGCGTGGCTCCGTCGAAGGCACCCCACATGAAGGCCGTGATGCCACCCGGGTAGTCCTTGATGGTGATGTGGTTGCCATAGACATACGCATCGCGGTAGTCGGGCTGAAGGTCGATCTCGCCGGTGCCGGCCTGGCTGTTGGGCATGGCGATGACGTTGGACTGACCATCCATGACGAACTCATTGTAGCGGATGACGATGCCGGATGAGCGGTTCTTGATCGCGGTGCCACGGGCATTCGGGCGCAAGGGGCCGAAGCGATTGTATTGGATGATGCTGCCGGCGCATTCGACGTAGATGTGGTGTTCACCGAAGCCATTGCTCAATGGCACGCCGTTTGGGTCCGTCGGGTTTGGGATCGGCGGATTGGAGTTGTCGTGAAGGTAGTTGCCTTCGATGAGCAAGCGACGCGTGACCTGAATGCCTGGATTTTTCGAGTTCGCGTAGATGCCGTTGCCGCAGTTACTGACCTCGCAGCCGCGAATGGTGAGATCGTGTGCCCACTCGATGTAGATGCCTGCGGCGAAGGCACCGTAGCCTCGTACGGTGCCGAATTTGTCCGTGTAAGTGATGCTGCCGTCGCCCGTGTAGCTGCCATTGCGAATGTCGAGCGTCTCAAGGTCCACGAAGCTGATGTTGTAAGCACCGTAAACGTAGGTGTTCTGGCGCGGACTCACGAGGATGACACTCCACTCGGTGAACTTGGGATGCCGGGGATCATACGCGGGGTCTTCGATGGCATCCTTGCCGTCGATGATCGGCAGCGCGTGCGTCGTCGGATCAGGAATGCCACGGATGACGATGTGCTGTGCCGCGGTGCCACTGGCGGAGATTTGGATCTTTTCGTGATAGCCACCCGGCTTGTAGTGAATGTTGACGAAGTCTCCAGGCTGCAAGTTCGCCCAAGGCACCGCGCTCAGAGTTGCGAGAGGTTTGCCGGGGCCGACATCGTAGTCCGCGGCCAGCGCGCGGCCTGTCAGCGAAAAAAGGATCAGAAGGGCAAGAGAGCAGTGGGTTTTCATGTCACAAGCCTCGCTGCATCGTGTGACCCGGCAATGGGTCGAAGGAGGTAGCCCGCGATGATTGCGCCTCGGAGAGGATTTCCAGCGCGCGCAGCGTCGCGCTGGTGCGGCCCTCGACGCCGAGCTTCTCGAAGATGTGATTCGCATGCTTCTTCACGGTGCCGACGCTGATGTCACAGATGGCTCCGATGTCGCCGTTGCTCTTGCCTTGGGCCATCCAGAGGAGAATTTCGGCCTCGCGCGGGGAGATGCCGAGCTTCTCCAGCGGTGTGGCGTCATCAAAGCTGGGAGAGAACGCGCGCTGCTGTGAATGCCGCTGCAAACGTGTGCGCACGGCCGCGAGCAAGTCGGTGCTGGTGACGGGCTTTGGCAAATAGTCATCCGCGCCGAGTGCCATGCCAGTTCGCAGGTCGGGCATCCCACCCTTCGCCGTGATGAAGATGAACGGTAGCGCCGCAGCTACAGGATCGGCGCGCACCTGCGCGAGGATTTCGTAGCCATCCATGCCAGGCATCATGATGTCGCACAAGATGAGGTCGGGCTTGCTCTCTCGCAGCATTTGCAAGCCCGTCGCGCCGTCTGCCGCACACATGACTTGGTAGCCCTCAATGGTGAGGATCTGTGCGATGTTTCGTCGCAGACTGGCATTGTCTTCGATGAGCAGGATCGTGGTCATGAGGCGGTGAGAGTTGGAATCGTAACGGCCGCAGTGGTGCCCTTGCCTTCGATGCTTTCGATCCTCAAAGTGCCGCCATGCAATCCGGCGGCGCGGTGAGCGATGGCAAGGCCGAGGCCCGAGCCGGGCGTGCTGCCCACATTGCCGCAGCGATGAAAAGGATCGCACACACGCGGCAGATCATCCGCAGGAATGCCAATGCCTTCATCACGCAGGGTGAGGGAGAGCTGCTGATCATCCAGCGATGCGCTTAAAGTCACCGATTTGTCTGCGGCGGAGTATTTCACGGCATTGGAGAGCAGATTCTCCAGGAGACTGCCCATCAGTGTGTCATCAAGCATCACCTCAGTGTCAGGTGCGTTCACTTCGATCTTGTGGGCTGCTTCGGCAGCTTTCGTCACACGTTCTGCGGCTTGCTGGCAAAGCGCCGCCAGATTCACGGGCTTTCGCTGACACGCCGCCGCACCTGAGTCCATGCGGCCGAGTTCCAGCACCTGCTCGACCATTTCCGTCATCTGCCGGGTGTTATCGCGAATCTCACCCAGCACCTCCCGCCGACGTTCTGGCGTGAGGTGCTCCGCATATTGATCCAGAAGATCCGCGCCCGACTGAATGATGCCCAGCGGTGTGCGGAACTCATGCGAGACACTCTGCGTGAAGTAGCGCTGCTGCCGCAGCACCTCACGCTCTGCCGCCAGCGACGCATGCAAACGTGCCGACCGGCCTGCGAGCGATGCCAGGAGCAGCAGTGGCAATGCGCTCAGGCCTACAGTGATAAACGTCAGCCATGGAGCCGGTGCGTCATACTTGCTGAAACCAGCACCGCGTTGAATACAGACGATCCATTTCGCCTCACCATCGCGGATGGGCATGCACCGCGCCTTAGCCGATGACGAGTGGGCCGCACCGTGAGGCATTGCAGCGAGCACTTGATCCCGAATCAATTCCAAAGCGGGATCACGACACATCGAATCGAGATCGATCCACGCGATGATGTAGCCGCGCGCCGCAGTCGCTACCGCTGAGCCTGGGATCTTCAGCAAAATCAGCATGCGGTGATGCTCCAGCATGCAGCCCATAGTCACCGATGGATCATGGGGTGATGCAGCCTTCAGCGTGGCCACCACACCCGGAAACGTTGCGAGATCATCACCCAAAGCCGTCACCGGCACGCGCTGTTCGCTCATCCATCGCACGATGATCCGACCCTCTTCCTGACGAGCGTAGCCCAGGGCCATGAGGTGCGGCAGCCTGTCCTGCCAGGGAAAAGCGGGGACCATTTCCCCTGCGAGCAACGCCGCTTCATCGAGGCTCCTGGCAAGCTGGCGCACTTCACGAGGGAAGTATGTATGCCGTTCGAAGTTGTTCTGCATCTTCTCCGCAAGCACCTGTGCTGTCGTTTCATAGACCCGCTCATCTTTCTGCCTCGCGTCACGATACGTCACCACGGCCAGCCATGCCGGCACTAGCGCAAACGCGAGCGCCAACAGGACCAACAAGCGTGGTTGCTCGATCCAGCGGGACCATTTCATCGCCGCCATTCTACACGTTCGAATGCCAGCGCCAATACCTCTGAGGAGGTATTGGCCCCGAGTTATTTCACCCTGCCCAGCTCCTCGAGCTTCACGTCCTTGATCAAATAGGTGCCGGGATGATGCAGGAAGATGGTGAAGCTGATGCTCTTGGTGTCGGCGGGTGTGAGGATGAAGTGCGGGAAGGTATGCCACTCCTTGATGTGCTCGTGCGCGCCGACGCCGCTCCACTGATTGCGCGTTTTGGCATCGCGGAAGATGACGCGAGTGCGCGGGGCGATGGGTGGCTGGCCGCGTGTCGTGGCGTCGGCATCGTCGGTGGTGGTGAGTTGGAGCGGCGCGGGGTCGTTCCAGTGCTTGTGCGTGATGCGGTAGCTGGTCGATGGCTTCACGTTGGTGGTATAGGTGATCGAACCACGGCTGCCATCAGGGATGTGAACACGAAGTTGGCCGTCTTCGCTGGTGAGGGTGGCCGCACCTTCGGCAGACCAGCGGTGCTCGGGACGGAAGCTGCGCACGATGCTGGTGCCGGAGAGCAAACTGCGTGCGAGTTGCGCGAGCGGGCCGCTGGGAGCGAGCGCTTGTGTTTCAGCAGCATCACCGGCATCCAGACTGGCGCAGAGGCTCGGCGCGTAGCCTTTGAGTCGCTGGCGGATGTTTTGGCGCTGGTCGATGAGTGCGAGCAATGCTTGCGCGTCCTCGGCACTGCTTGATGCGTCGGATTCCAAACGCGCCGCGACGAACATGCCGCGCACGGTGGTAAGCAGCAGCTCGTGTTGATCGATGAGGCGCTGCAAGCGGGCGGTTTCGTCGCTGCTGAGTTCGGCTGACTTCGCGGCAGCGATGAGCTTGGTGGCTTCAGCGAGCACGGGATGATACGCGGAGAGGATGTAGGCCGGTGAGCCGAGTCCTGGATGCTTTCGCAACGCGACTCGCACGGCGGCGCTGCTCGTGTCGAGCGGTGACGACTTCGCTGTGATCAAGCGCGACTCCAGCAAGTCGTAGTAGGCCTGCACCTGCGGCGCGGCCTTGCCGTAGAGGGTTTGGTAGTAGCCGTTGGTGCTGGCATTGGCATCCCACATGAGTCGTGCCATCAGCCAGTGCCCGGCACCGAGCTGCTCGTAGCTCTGCCCCATGTAGAGGTAGCCGCCTTCGATGCCGAGCTTTGATTCGGCGCGGATTTTTTCGATCAAATGCCGCGTCATCGGCGCGATGAGATTCAGCGATGAATCAGGCGAGTAGTAGATGTCATATTTGGCGAAGCGCTTGGTCATGGCACGCCACTGCTGCTCCATGACGTGCTCCGCAGGCCAGCCGACGCCTTGATGGAAGGCGGTGTTCGTCGCGTGGACGACATACACTTGCGGATGCGGCTTCACCTTCACCGGCGGCTCGCGGTAGAAGCTGTAGGCGTAGGCACCGAGCAGTTTGGTGGGTTGCACCTTCGCCACGCGCTCGGCGATGGCGTTGTAGAAGGTGATGAGGCGGTCGGTGAGACTTGCACCATGATCGAGCGCCTTGCACTTCGCGCAGGTGCAGAAGCCGCTGCCGTCATTGGGCGAGAGCGAGAACATGTCGCGGTCTGGATGCGCGTTGAAGAAGTCGATGGCGGCTTGGGCGAAGACCTCGATCACCTCCGTGTTCGTGGTGCAAACCTGGCCGCCATGATGCTCCAGGTAGTACTCCGGCTTCCGCTTGCCATCGATCTCCGCAAACCACTCCGGGTGCGCTTTGCCATACGTCTCCACCGGCATGATCTGATGCCACGAGTGGCTGTGCGCGACGGTGTGACTGTGCCCCAGCCGCAAACGCCGCGCGAACATGTCGTCGCCACACTTCCCCTCCGGCGAGTAGGCGAGGAAGCGATACGTCCACGCTGGTGCGGTGTCGATGTCGAGGTCCGGCACCGTCACGCGCGCATGCTTCGGCACGATGGTGCCCAGTTTGTCATGCCACAGAAACTGAATGCCCATGCAGCGCTCCAACAAATCATACACGCCGCTCAGCGAGCCAGTTTGTGTGCCGCTGACGCGCTTCGGCACCAACGAGCCGCGCTGCACGTCCGCACCGGTGATGTGGATGTCCGCGCCGACGGTTTTCAAACGATAGCCCTCGGGTTTGAGGCTCATGTCTGCCGCCACGAAGATGTGCGGCCTCTCCGGTGACGCCACCGTGACCACCGGCAGCAGCACGCCGGTTGATTGCTTGACCCAAGTGCTCAACTCACGTGCAGCGAGTGTCGTCGCCGCGTTCGCATCCGCGCTATGAACGATCTCGTAACTGCTGGAGCCATTTTCGATGAGGACGCGCTCCTCGGCGAAGGCTGTGGTGGTGGCGAGGAGGAGGATGAAACGAGTCATGTGGATGAGTTAAAACGCGAAGCAAAGTAGCCATCTCGCTCCTGCGAGATGTGCATTGTGCGTCCACCGGCAAGACAGACTCTCGAATTTCCAAGATGCATCGCTTCGGTGGAGGCTGAATGCTCATCACGCGGAGCGATGATGGCTACTTTGCTTCGCGCTTGATCAATCGCTTCCGAGAGCTGCGTTCACACCACCATGCACAGCTCACTTTTGCTCTTCCTGCTCACTCTCACTGCCCACGCCGAGTTGCGCGTGCTCAGCGGCTTCGAGGGCGGCAACGCGGAGGTGGTGAAGCTGGATCAAGTGACGCGCACGCTGCGCATTATGCCCGCTCTACACGAAGGGCGCGGCTGGCCGTGCTGGTGGTCGTTCAAGCTCGATGGGATCACGGTCGGTGAGGAGTTTACGCTCGAAGTGCAGGCACAGACGAAGCCGTATCGTGAGAAGGCCGTGCTCGCCGCTGCATGGTGCCAGCCGAAGCACGCATGGATCAGTGTGGATGGCCAAACGTGGACGCCATCGGCCAAAGGCACGCTCAGCGCGGACAAGGTGATGAGTTACACGATCAAAGCGGCGGCCACGCAGATGTCGCTGGCTTGGGGACCGCCGTTTGTGCCGTCGGATGCGGACAAACTGCTCGCTGACATCGCCGCGAAACTTCCAGAGGCGAAACGCTTCGAGTTGGCGAAGACGCGCGGTGGTCGTGCGGTGCAGGGCATCCGCATCGGCGCTGAAAACGCGGCGCATCAGGTGTGGATCGGCTCGCGGCAGCATGCGTGGGAGGCGGGCGGCAGTCAGGTGGGGCGTGGCTTCATCACTTGGTATGCCAGCAATGGAGCGAAGGAGCTGCGAGCGAAAACGTGTCTCCATTACATCCCAATCATGGACGTGGACAACGCCGCCATCGGCGCAGGCGGCAAAGAGGCGACCCCACGCGATCACAATCGCGACTGGGCCGCCGAGCCGATCTATCCCGAGGTCGCAGCGGCGCAGCGCATGATTCGCGACATTCATGCAAAGCACGGACTCGATGTCTTCATCGACCTGCACAATCCCGGCAGCGATGATCCGATCTTTTTCTTCGGCCCCTTTGCTTTCGAGCGCATGACGGGCATCCAGCAGCGGAACTACCAGCGCTGGATCGACCTCGCCGCCGCCAGCATCATCGAACCGCTCAACGTGCAGCCGAAGTACCGCTTCGCCACCTATGTGACGAGCGAGGAGGAGCGTGGCCGCATGAGCAGCGGCTGGGTGCGCGCGAATACTGGCGATGCCACGATCTCTGTAACGCTTGAAACCGGTTGGAACAGCTCGCTGATGTCCGTGGAAGGCTACGGCAAGGTAGGCGCGGGTCTCGGCCGCACGCTGGCGACTTACATCCAAGAAAATCCACGACGGGAGTGATGCTTTACTCCAGTCGCCAGGTCGCCTGCCGAAGCACGGCGAGTTTCGGCTCCTGCATCGTCTCATACCAAAGCGTGAGCAGCGTGCCGTCAGGCAGTTCCACCGTGCTGGGATAACCGAGATCGCCGCCGATACCGTCGTCAGAGAGAATCATCGCCTCGCCCCAGGTTTTGCCATTGTCGGCACTGATGCGCGCCTGATTGCCGTAAGGCTTGCGACGGTGGCCGTAGGTCATGAGCAGACGACCGTCGCGCAGACGCAACAAATGCGAGGGCAGGCCCCACACGCCGATGGCATGCGGCTCGCTCCACGTTTTGCCGCCATCACTCGATTCGGTCTGCAACGTCTCGCCTTTGTTCGCGACGTTGTGATTGCGAATCTGCGCGATGAGGGCGCCATCGGCGGCTTCCACGGCGTGCAGTTCGTGGTAGGCGTTCTTATCGCCTTTGCGCGTGGGGATTTCCGCCAGCCACTGCCAGGTCTGGCCATCGTCTTTGGATTCAACAACGCCGATTTTGCGTTCGGCGGCCCACAACTGCTTTCCAGCATAGAGCAGACGACCGTCTTTGAGCTGGATCGGCCCATGCGGGCTGTTCACGATGGTTGGGATTCGATTTGACCAAGATTTGCCACCATCGGTCGAACGGATGACCCACTCGCCGAGTTCCGCTTTACGCTCTGCGTCACTGAGGCGTGCCTGCGCAGATTTCCACTTGGCGAGTTGCTCTGGCGGCATGCTTTTGGTCGTCCAGCCCTTGTCCGTGTGCTCGGCAAAGGCCGTGGCCTTCGCGAGGTGATCCTCATAGGCGAGCGAGGTGAAGGTGGAGACGAGCAGCGTGCCCTTTGCCGTCTCCAGCACGCCGGAGTCGCGGTCATCCGTGGCGGTGTCGAGCAGCACTCGCGGGAAAGACCACGTCGCGCCGTTGTCGCGCGAGGTCATCGCATGCACCTGCCCAAACGGGCACACATGCGACTCACGTCCACCCGACCATGAGACCCACAGCTCACCATTCTGCCGCCGCACCACCGTCGGCCAGCCGTGGTAATACTCCGGCTGCTGCGAAATCACCTTCGTTTCAATGATCTTCGCGGCGGGAGCAGCTCCACGGGCGATGAATGGAAATGCGAGGGCGGTGGTGGCGATGAATTGGCGACGGTTGGTCATTCTGAAAATACGCTGGCATCATGCCTGATCTGCCATGTTATCACGGCTAGAGTGACGGCAGCGTTTTGATCTTCGCCGTGAGTTTACTCACGACATCAGCGTGCTTGGCGGAAACGTTATGCAGTTCTTCGGGATCGGCGTCGTGATCATAGAGTTCGGTCTGACCGTCGCTCCAGAGATTGAAGCGCCAGCGTGAGGTGCGGATGCTTTGAGCGTAAAGTTTCGGTCCACGCGTGACGAGAGTGAAGGCGGTATCCTTCACGCTGGCCGTGGGGTTTTGCATAATGGGCTTCAAACTGACGCCGGCAGCCGCATGTGGCATCGAGAGGCCGCAGAACTGGGTGAGGGTGGGATACAGATCGACGAACTCAACGAGTGAGCGAGTTGTCTGACCGCCCTTCATGCCGGGAGCGGCGATGATGAGCGGGGCGCGGCAACTGCGCTCGAAAAGCGTGTTCTTGTTCCACCAACTGCGCTCGCCGGTGTGGTAGCCGTGATCACCGACGAAGACGACGATCGTCTTGTCCCAAAGCTTGTTTTTATCGAGCGCATCGAGCACGCGGCCAAGCTGCGCATCCATGAAGCTCGTGCCCGCGCAGTAGGCGCGGAGCAGCTCACGCCACTCGGTAGCGGTGAATTTGGCAAAGGCCTCGCCATAAGCTCCGAAGCTCACGCTGTCTTTGCGCACGGCCTTCATATCCGCAGGATCACGCCACGGCTTGATCGACTCGAGCGGATACAAATCGAAATACTGCTTCGGTGCGATGAAGGGATCATGCGGCTTCATGAAGCCGCAACCGATGAACCACGGCGCATCGCCGAGCTTTTCGATCATCGCCACCGTGGCGGTGGCGATCTGGCCATCGGGCTGATCCTCATCGGTGCCATCCGCGGCTCCCCATTGGCACCAGTTCAGCGCCCCACTGGTCACGTTCCGGCCTTCGAGCAGTTTCCTGCCTGTCTTCGTCGCTTCAAAAGCCTGCGCCGTGTGCCAGGACTTGCCTGCATCCATCCACGCTTGCTTTGCTTCGACGTTTTTGCCACCGCCGAGGTGGTAGAGCTTTCCAAACGCATGCGACTGCCACCCAGCTTCTTTGCAGAGCTGCGGCAGCGTGATGATGTCCGGTAGTTTTTCGCGGAACTTCGTGTCATTGCCGGTGATGCCGGTCTGCTCGGCACGCAGACCGGTCATCATGCTGCTGCGGCTGGGATTGCAGACAGGATACTGCACATACGCCCGCTCAAAAGTCGTCCCATGAGCACGCAACCGATCCAGGTTCGGCGTCTTGACCACGTCCTTCGTGAAAGCACCGCCAAAGTCGCGCAGATCGTCCGCTATGATGAGGAGGACGTTGGGCTGAGCCGCGAAAAGCGGTGGAATGAAGAGGATGAGAAAAAGCAGAGCACGCATGGAGGCGTGGAAACTGCCTATGCCTTCACTTCTTGCGCACAAACTTCTGTACGCGCGCACCCGTGCCTTCGGCAACGTAAGCCGCGCCATCGGGGCCGATGGCGATGTCGTGGCCGAGTTGGAATTGACCGGGCGCAGCACCGAAGGAGCCGAAGGTGTCGATGACAATGCCAGATGCATCAAGTTCGACGGCCTTGCCGCGCAGCTCGGGCTTCAGCGAGGGTGATCCGCCGTCGATGATGAAAACATGACCGTCAGGCGCGGTGGCGACGCCGTAGGGTTTGCCGATCTGCGGGCCTTTCCATGCGGAGATGAAGGCTCCGCGCGCATCAAAGAGCTGAAGCCGCTCGTTCTCGCGGTCACAGACGATCACACGACCTTGCGCATCGAGAGCAATGCCATGCGGCAGATTGAACTCGCCATTCCCCTTCCCTTTCGTGCCCCACTCGAACTCAAATTTCCCGTCAGCGCTGAACTTTATCACGCGCGTGTTCTTGTAGCCGTCGCTGACATAAAACGAGCCATCGCGCAGCACAGCGACATCGGTGGGCAGATTAAAATGCGCGTGATCCGCGCTAGGAACACCCGCTTCGCCGAGCGTGAGCAGCACCTTGCCTGCCGGCGTGCATTTGAAGACTTGATGCAGACCCACATCCGTGAGCCAGAGATTGCCTTCATGATCGACCGTGAGCCCATGCGGCATGATGAAGCGGTTTTCACCCCAGGTGCTGAGCAGCTTGCCGCTCGCGCCATCAAACACACTTACCGTCGGCTGCAAAATCGCATCCTTCGGAAACGGATTCGACCACTTCCGCCCGCTGCGATGGAAGACGAACACGCGGTTCTGCGCATCGACCCCCACTCCGGCGCAAAGTCCGAGCACATGTCCCTCGGACAACTTTGGCCAGTCGGGCACGACTTCGCGCTGCGGCTGGGAGAGCGCTGCAGTTGCCAGCAAGAGGATGGAACAGGCGAGACGCATGCTCATTTCAGCTTCGACACTTTCACGTCGTCCACGTCGGCAGATTTGTTCACGGCGAGGGTGATCATGCGTTTGGTGGGATGCGCGATGCCTTCGCTGCTGAAGGAACCGATCTCCTGATCGTCGATGCGGACGGACATTTGATCGGCGACGATCTTGATGTGCATCGTGTGCCAGTCTTCGGCCTTGAGATCGAGCTTGAAGGATTTTGTCTTGGTTTTGAGCAGTGCGGTGAGTTCTGGTGATTTGTCTCCGGCTTTGCGTCGCTCTTGAATTTTGAGATCCATGCCGCCGGTCTTGGAATCGGTGATCGTGAGGTTTTTGTTCGTCACGCGGGCCATGCAGAGGTGCCCGGCATGTACGGTCTTCAACTCGCGATCGACGAAATCGACGCCGAGGTCGTCGCCTTCACCGAGTTTGAACTTCAATTCGACGAGGCCGTCCTGAAACTCGGTCGCGTGGAAGATCGCGACGCCGTGATCTGCTTCCACGTGCTTCGTGACGTGCATGACACCGTCCCTGAGATCGACCTGCTGATGGCCCTTCGCACGCCAGGCGCTGTTGCTGGTCCAGCCGTTGCCGATGTCTTCTTTGCCGGGCGTGGCTTCATCGCGGTTGAAGTCGTCGGAGAAAAGCGGCGTGGGCGCGGCTTCGGAGAGCGAAGTGCAGACACTGAGGAGCAGGAGGGCGATAGGGAGGCGTGGCATGGGGTGATGAACGCTTTAGCTGGCAAACTCTCTCAATGGAGAGGCGGCGTTGACGTTTGGTAGGCCGTAAGCCATCCTTGGCGCATGACGGCGACTTTTGATCAAGCCCAGCATCTGGTGGCAGCCCTGCCGCGGCAGGAGCGTGCGCGGCTGTTTGTCTGGATGGCCGAGGACATGGCGGATCAGCATCCAGGCATCGAGTTTGACCCGCGTGTCTGCGGTGGATCAGCGCGGATCGCAGGCACGCGCATTCCGGTGTGGTCACTGGAGTCCTGGCGGCGGCTCGGCTCGGACGATGCGGAACTGCTGCGGAATTATCCCTCGCTGAAGGCCTCCGATCTGGTCAACGCTTGGCGCTATGTGGAGAGACATCCGCATGAGATCGACCGCGAGATTCAGGAAAACGAGACAGCTGAGTGATATGGCCCGTCTCTACGCCAACGAGAACTTTCCCGTCGAAGTCGTGCAACGCCTCCGGGAGCTAGGACACGATGTTCTGACGACTCACGATGTCGGTAAATCCAATCAAGGCGTTGAGGACGATGCAGTGCTGCGCTTCGCCGTGGAATCAGGCCGCTGCATAATCACCATCAATCGTAAAGACTTCATGCGCCTCCATCGCAGCTACCCAGATCATGCGGGCATCATCGTCTGCACGGAGAACCGCGACTTTGGGGCGTTTGCGAATCGGATTGATGCGGCGATCCGGTTGGAGATTACGTTGGTAGGGAAACTGGTAAAGGTGGTCAGGGGCTAGCAAGTAGCCATCCCCATATCACGGCCACTTCGCCAGCACTTCTCCACCCCTCGATTTTAGCGTGAGTCCTTCGAGCTTCACTTCGCCTTTGCCGGCACAGGGATCGAGGCGCAG
Source organism: Prosthecobacter sp. (assembly GCF_046154365.1). Classification (GTDB taxonomy): domain Bacteria; phylum Verrucomicrobiota; class Verrucomicrobiia; order Verrucomicrobiales; family Verrucomicrobiaceae; genus Prosthecobacter. The sequence continues at coordinate 91,149 of NZ_JBJXFV010000140.1, read as the reverse complement.
CCCGTGCAGGGGCTGCGGTTCGTCGATGCGGAGCTTCATGTCATGCCATTCGCCATCGTGCTTCACATCGAAGTCGAGGTGTTTGCCTTTGGGGAGAGTCGTTTCGGCGTCATTGGTCCAGTAGAGTTCGCCGGGGCCGGTGGATTGGCTTTGAAGACGAAATTCGAGCGTGTAGGGACCGGGGGATTCGATGGCAAGGTGCTCGAAGGCGAGGCCGGGATCGGAGCCGGTACTATGGAGGATGAGTTGGTTGCCTTCGACGGTGAGTTGGGTGTCTTTGCGGGCGCGGGGGAGGGTGGTGGCGGCTTGGGCGGCCTTCTTTTTGCCCTTGCCCCTCGTCTTGGTTTTGCCAGACGCGTTGTCGTAGTATTGCGACCAGCTGGGATTGAGCTTCGGTGCCGCTGCGCTCGCGACGGGTTGGATTTCTTTGCCTTTGGCCATGAGGACGTTCGCGGCCATGTCGTGCCACTGCTTTTTCATGCGCTCGACGATGTCGGGATGCTGCGCGGCGACGTCGTGAAGCTCAGTGCGGTCATCGGGGATGTGGTAAAGCTCCCAGGGCTGGCTTTGGAAGCTGACGAGCTTCCATTCGCCATCGCGCAGGCCGCGATCACTGGCGAAGAGCAGATGAATCGGCGGACGTGCTTTGATTTCGCCACCGGCGATGATCGGGGCGAGCGAGATGCCGGCGAGCGGCGTGGGCTCACGGTCGGGGAAGGTCGTGGGCAGTTTGGCACCGGCGAGTTCGGCAAAGGTGGGCAGCACATCGACGAGATGGGCGGGGCTGCTCACAATGCTGCCGGGCTTCTGTTTCAAGCCCGCAGGCCAGTGCAGCACGGCGGGCGATGAGATGCCCCCTTCGAATTGGTTCTGCTTATAAAAGCGAAAGGGCGAGTTCCGCGCCCAGGCCCAGCCGGTGCTGTCGCCCCAATGCGTTTTGGGATCGTAGGGTTCGGTGTTCGGCGTGGCACCGCCGCGACCGAAGGGGCACGCGCCGTTGTCGGAAACGAAGAGGATGACGGTGTTGTCGAGTTCGCCTGCTGCTTCGAGATCGGCGATGAGGCGGCCCATTTCCTGGTCAATACGGTCAATAAGGCCAGCATAGGCTGTCATGAGACGTGCTTCGGCGGTTCGCTGCTCGTCGCTGAGCTTCGACCATTCGAGAATGTGCTCGGGGCGAGGCGATTCGGTGGTGTCGGCAGGCAGCAGGCCGATTTGCTTCTGCTTGGCGACGCGTGCGGCGCGAATCGTGTCCCAGCCGACATCGTAGCGGCCGAGGTATTTTTTGAAGTCCTGCTCCAGCGGCTGAAGTGGCGCATGCGGGGCGTTGAAGGCGATGTATTGAAACCAGGGCTTCTTCGCGGCTCGAGCTTCGCTGATGAACTCGATGGCGCGATCCACATTGGCGATGGTCGTGTAGAAGCCCTTTTCGGGAACGTCGAACTTCTCGCCGTTGAGGCGGAAGGTCTTGTCGCCGGTGTAGTAGTTCGTGGCACCAGAGAGATGGCCGAAGTAGCGCTGGAAGCCAAAGTGGGTGGGTTCCTTGTCGAGATGCCATTTGCCGGTCATTGCGGTGAAGTAACCTGCGGGCGCGAGCACTTCGGGGAGGATGACGGCGCGATTCAACGCGGTGTCACCGGCCTGGCGGCACCAGCGGCCGCTGAGGAGGCTCACACGCGAGGAGTGGCACTTGGCGGTGTTGTAGAACTGCGTGAAGCGCACGCCACCCGCCGCGAGTTTGTCCAGGTTCGGCGTGTCGATCTCACTGCCATAGCAGCCGAGATCGGAGAAGCCCATGTCATCGACCATGACGAGGAGAAAATTCGGCTGCGAGGCGGCAAAGAGCGAAGGGCAAAGGGCGAAGAGGGAAAGAAGAAGAGCTGGCAGTCTCATGGCAGTGGCTTCGTGGGTTCGATGTCGCTTGGGTTGATCCAGCCGGCCTTCACGGGTTCGCCGCGCATGAATTTCTCATAGAAACCGACGTTGGTCTTCGTGGCGTGCTCGTACTTGTCGAAGATGTCGCCTTTGCCGTCCATGCGCGGATCGCCCTGTTGTTTGAGCTCGGCGTGAAGCTGGTCGCGCATCGCGGTGACACGTGCATCGGCAGGAAGATTCTTCACGAAGTCGGGATCGGTTTTGAGATCATAGAACTCGGTGGCGGGGCGCAAACCAAAGCAGAGCTGCCAGAAAGGATCGGCGGGATTCTTGCGGTGCGCGTCGATGATGTAGCTCTTCGTCGCGCCGGCATCACAGTCCATGTAACCGGTCTCGGGATTGCCGCCAGGCCAGCGCGTGGGCTCGAAGTTCTCGATGAAGACGCTGTCGTGCTTCACGATGGCACGAATCGGATAGCCCCAGTCATGCGGCCGACCGATGTCGGTGCGTTCCTTGCCAATGAGCACGTGATCGCGGGTGTGGACGGGCTTGTTGACAAAGAGATCGGTCAAACTGCGGCCCGATGACTCGGCCATGCCGGTGTCGTGCCATTTCAAACCGGCAACTTCGATGAAGGTGGGCGCGAGGTCGATGAAACTGACGAAGTCGTCGATGACGCGGCCTGGCTGGGTGATGCCGTTCTTCCACATCACCGCGAGTGGCACGTGATTGGCCTGCACGTTCGCGTTGCCCTTGCTGCGCGGGAACGGCATGCCGTGGTCGGCGGTGACGATGACGAGCGTGTTGTCGAGCAGGCCGCGTTTTTCAAGATCGGCGAGCATGCGGCCGAGATGGGCGTCGAAATGCTCGACTTCGAAGGCGTAATCGAGCATGTCGTTGCGGATCACGTCTTTGTCCGGCCAGTAGGCGGGCACGTGATCGATGTCCGTGAGCTTTTTGCCGCCCTTTTTGACACCGCTGCCGAATTCATAGCCGCGATGCGGCTCCACGCTGCCATACCAGAAGCACCAGGGCTTGTCGGCGGGTGCAGCGTTGAGGAAGTCATCGAAGTTCGCGGCGTAGTCGGTGTTGAGGATGTCTGGCGTTGGTGGCTTGGCCTTGCGCTTGTTCCAGGCCGTGCCGGTCATCTGCCGCGGTTTGCCATTCGCATCGAGCGCCACTCCTGGTCCCCAGCCTTTCGTCGTGTGGCCGACGTTCCAGCCTTTCTCCGCCAACGCTTCGCCCCAGCCTTTGAACTCCGGCGGGAAGTAGCAGATGTGGTTCGCCGCTTCCCTGAGCTGCCACGAATTGCGACCGGTGAGAATGCATGCGCGTGACGGCGCACACTTCGCGTTCGGCGTGTAGGCGTGATTAAAAAGCAGGCCTTCTTTCGCCACGCGGTCAAAGTTCGGCGTCTTCACCCACGGTGTGCCGTAAGCACTCGCGTGTGGACCCCAGTCGTCGGCAATGGCGAAGAGAATGTTCGGCGGTGAGGCCGCCCAAGCTGAAGCAACGCAGCAGAGAAGGATAAAAATCTGTTTCATGGTGGTAGGTCGGTGTTGGCAATGCCCTGCGTGCCGGGATGGAGCAGGTTGTTCGAGAAATGCATGCCGCGCGGCGTGTTGGGGCCGCCGCCGATGATGACGGCGTATTTGTAGCGCGGTTTGCCAATGGCGTGGACGACGTTGCCCTGCACGATGACATCGGCAAGCGGCGGATCATCGGGCTGCTGGCCGGTGTCGAACTTGAAGGGCGAGCGTTCGTTGCCCCAGATCCAATGCGCGTCACCGTGACCGAAGTCGGAGATGATGTTGTTCGCGATGATGGAGCCGCCGTCGGCGTTTTCGGCGTTCGCAGCGGCTCCGGGCATCAGACCGATGGCCCAGAGAGAGTTTTTGACGAACTGATTGCCGGTGATGATCACGTTGCGTGAACCGTGCATCGCCTTCATGCCCATGAACGAGTTCACGACGATGTTGTTTGAGACGATGACGTGATCCGAATGCAGGTCGATGCCCTGCGCGGCGTTTTCGATGTGATTGCCGAGGATGCGCGTCAGATCGCTCACCATCGGCGCGGTGGCGATGATGCCCGAGCCCTGCTGCCATGCGTCGGTGTAGCCAAGGTCCCACGTTGCTTGATTAACGATGCTGCCTTTTTCCGCGTTCTTTTTGATCCAATCGCCCAGCTTGTGCTTCGCCTTGAGTTCGGGCGTGGGAACCATGTGGTCCTCGATCACGCGATTGCCCTCGATCAGTGTGCCGGTGCTGTAACTCACGCTGATGCCGGTGCCGTCGGTGCAGTTGAAAGCGTAGCCGAGATCTTTGTTCGCCGTGCGGTCGTCCACGCTCAAGCGCATGTAATTCCGCACCAGACAGTGGCTGATGCGGCAGTTCTGGCTCTCGCGCAGCGTGATCGCACCTGCAGGACTGCGGTTATCGATGACACGCACGTTTTCGATCACCAGATCACGGCATTTGATCGCCAAAATGCCTTCATGGCGGGTCTCCATCTTCCCGTCGGGCCGTGTGAGCGTCAGATCACGAATTTCCGCGCCGCTGGCGTTCTCGATCTCGATGATCGGCTGATCCGCGCTCTGCTGAATGATGCGGCCAGGCCCGAACAAGCCGCTGCGCTCGCCGCGAATGCGAATCTTCTCCGTGATCGGGTAATCACCCGCTGGAACGAACATCATGCGGTTCGGATTCGCATCCAAAGCGGCCTGGATGGAAGGATGCGCGGTGACAGACAGCTCGGCGTGAGCGTTCGTCAGCAGGAGGAAGGCAAGCAGATGTCGCATCGCTACTTTTTCGGCGCACTGGCTTTGAACTTCGTCATCAGCGCCTGAAACTTCTGGTTCAGCGCCTGATACTCGGGGCTTTTGCGATCATGCTTCGCAAGCTCGGTGGCGAGGGCGCGAATCTCGACTCCCATCGCGCGGCGCTCTTCGGCGGCGGTGTCCACTTGGATCTCCACATCGTCCCAATCATCCGTGCGGAAAACCGAAGCAGGAAGTCCTTCACTGTTGATGAGATTTGCGCCTTCCGGATTCGCGGCCCAGGCATAGCGCACGGCGGCGGGAGCCTTCACCTCGGTGCTGCTGACGATCACACTGTCGGTGCCGTCGATCTTTGCATCCGCCCACATCCACACTTTGTCGGCTCCGGCGATTTCGAAGCGCTTCAATGCGCCGCCATCGCGTGATTTCAGCCCCGCGCCGCTTTGATCGAAGGTCACGCGGATGGCGCCATCCTTCACGCTGCTCAATTTGAACAGCGGACCCGAGTAAATCAGCTCCTTGCCGTAATCCTTCGCCAACGCCCAGCGGGCGAGACGCTCGCCTGGGTCTTTCTTGTTCTTCGGATGGATGTCATTCACCTCGCCGACGTCGTTGATGATTGCCATGCCGGTCTTCGGCGTGGTGTCGAGCACAAGACGCATGCGATCCTGCAACAGCGCCCACGCATCCGGCGTGCCGGGCGCGGTGGACGGCGCGTGGTAGTTCGCGAGCTGCACGAAGTAGAAGGAGAAGTCATCGCCCCAGCGCTTGCGCCAGTCATTGATCATGAGCGGCAGCGTCTGATCATACGGCACGGCACCGGCCCTCGCGTTGCCTTCGCCCTGATACCAGATCGCACCGCGCATCGTGTAGCCGGTGAAGGGATGAATCATCGCCGCGAACAGCACCCCCGGCTTGCCCTCGGTGAGCAGCGGACGCTTCGGCGCATCCGGCTTCTTCGGCAGGCGCTTGCGTTCCTCGGCGGATTTACCCTTCGCCGCGGCCACGGTGGACTGCCACTGCTCCAGCTTCGTCTCGTAAGCTGCCTGCGCCTTCGCTTGATCAAATGCGGCCTCGTCCTTCAGCATCGCATCGACGAGTGCTTTGGTCCCAGGCAGCGTGTTCAGCGCTTCTCGACTGGTGAACGTCTCCACCGGTTTGCCGCCCCACGCGGATTTGATCACGCCAACAGGAATGCCGAGATCGAGGTGCAGCTTCCGCGCAAAGAAAAACGCTACGGCGGAAAAATCTGGCACCATCTCCGGCGTGGAGGCCGCCCACACACCCTCGATGTCGTCTTGATCGTCCGCCGCCGTCACCAGTGGCGCATTGAACATGCGCAGCGCCGGGTGCTTCGACTCCTTGATCAGCGCCTCATACGCGGGAACGCGGTTCATCGTGAAAAACATGTTCGACTGCCCGGACGCGAACCACACTTCACCCACGAGCACATCCTTGATCTCGATCTTGTCCGCGCCCGCCGAGATCGTCAGCGTCACACCTGTCGCATCCGCCGCACCTGTTTCGATCTGCGTCCGCCATTTGCCATCCGCGTCCGCTTTCGTCGCTGCCGACTTGCCTTTGAAAGCCACGCTGATCTCCGCGCCTGCATGCGCCTTGCCCCAAATGGCCGCTGCACGCTCACGCTGGAGAATCATGTGATCAGCAAAGAAATGCGGCACGCTCAGTTCGGCGAGGAGCAGGCCGGGTGAGAGGAGGAGCAAGGAGAGGATGGTCTTCATGGTGGTGGGGAAAAGTGACGGGCTGAAACGAAGTAACGCAGGCTGAATCGCATCATTTCACCTTCACCGGCTTCGACTGCACATGCTGGAGCGCGTCATTGATCCCCTTGCCGACGAGACCGGCGAAGCTGACCGCCTTCACCTCGGCGGGGATGTCGAAGGTGACTGCTTTGATGCCTTCACCACTGGCTTTGATCTCGATGCGCTTGAGGCGCGTGCCTTTGGCATCCTTTAGCGTCACCTGGATGGGTTTCTCACCGAGATCGGCGGGGAGGGTGTGCTTCACATTCACGGTGACCTGGGCACCAGCGGCGATGGTTTCGGGGACTTCGAGGCTGATGAGGCTGGCGGGTGCTTTCGCGGCCTTGTTGGCGGCCTGCCGTCCCTTCTTGTTCAACTGCTGGCCTTCGAGCTGCTGCATGAGTTCTTCGCGGACAGTGAGGTCAGCACGATGGCGGAAGACTTCGAGCAGCGGGTCCTTCGTGCGCACCATCCAGTCTTCCATAGCCTTCTCCAAAACCGCGACTTGCGTGGCGTGCTCCGGCGTGGCGATCAAATTGGTCAGCGCTTCGGGATCGTAGCGCACCTCGTAGGCTTCCTCGGGCACACGATGATCAAAGAGGTCAATGCGTGCGGCGATGGCTTCGTTCGTCTTTGCGAGGACGCGCATCTGGCGGCAGGTGGCAGTGCCAGCGGTGGCACCGCTCATGACGCGCGTGCCGTTCGACCATGGGCTGAAGACGTAGAGCCAGTCCTTGGTCTGCACGGCGCGCATCGGCGTGTTTTGGCCGCCAGCGTTCTCGTTGTGCTCTTTGAAAACCATCGTGCGTTCAGGTTGTTTTTCGCCTGTGAGCACGGCGGCGAAGGATTGGCCGTCGAAAGTAGCCGTCATCGCTCCGCGTGACGAGCTGAGGGCATTCTTGGCAGAAGGAGCGTTTGATACATCGGTGACTTTCTTGGCGGACGACGCGCTGTGCTCATCTCGCGGAGCGAGATGGCTACTTTCAATGCCGAGCATATCGAGGATCGTGGGCAGCAGATCGACCGTGGAAATCATGTGCGTGTCATCGACCGCGCCCGCCTTGGTGACGCCGGGCCAGCGGATCATGAGCGGCGTGCGCGTGCTGTGATGGTAGAGCTGCGTTTTCGCAAACGGCAGCGGCATGCCGTGGTCGGAGAGGAAGATGATGATCGTGTTCTCATCCTGCCCGGAGGCCTTGAGGGCTTCCAAGATCGCGCCCACGCCGTCATCGGCGCGGCGCACGCTGGAGTAATAAAGGGCGAGTTCTTTGCGGATGATCGGATCGTCATGGAGGAAGCCGGGCACGGGCACCTCCTCGGGCGCGAAGACTTTGGATGGCATATTCGGATCAGAAGCGGTTTCGCCGCGATTTCCCTCGGCATAAAACGGCTTGTGCGGGTCCGCGATGTTCAGCAGCAGGCAGAATGGCTTTCCGGCCTGCTTCGCAGCTTCGATGCCGGTAGTGGCTGCCTTCCCCCACGAGGCGGCATTCTTCACATCGTCCTTTTTGGCCTCGCTGAGTATGATGTCCCACGGAAACGGTGAGTAGGGCGTGGAGTGCTCGACTTTGTGCCGGATGCCGGTGAAATAACCCGCTGCCTTCACCAGATCGCCCAGCACCGGGTAGTCCTTGTCGTTTTTGCTCATCGCACGAAAGCCCTCGATGCGGTTGTTGTGCGGGTATTTGCCGCTCCACATGACATTGCGTGATGGCATGCAGTTCCCTACAACGACATGTGCATAATTGAAGCGCAAGCTCTGCGCGGCAAGTTTGTCCATGTTCGGCGTCGTGTCCTTGAGCTTGCAGCCATAAACACCGACCGAGTCACAGCTCATATCATCGGTGGTGATGATGAGCAGGTTTGGCTGCGCCAAAGTAGAGAGTAAAGGGCAGAGGACGATGAGGAGATAAATGAAGCGCATGGCGGAATTACTTGGCGTTCTTCTTCCCTTTGCCTTTCTTGGCCGACGGCGTGTCGGGAGCTTCTGGAGCAACGGGACGTGTAGAGGCGGGGTCGGTGAGCAGGTGCGGCGCGCTGAAGACGGTTTGCTGGTCGCTCTGCCCGCGCATCCAGGTTTCGAGCTGGGCGCGAAGTTCCTTCATGCGGATGGACTGCGCGGGTTCAGCGGCGAGGTTGTTCAGCTCCGCAGGGTCGGCGTGGAGATCGTAGAGTTCGACAGCGGGACGCTCGTGGTAGCGCTTCACGATGGCGGCGGCCTCAGGGTCGGTTTGCGCCTTGTTGAACCATGAGGTCCAGTACGGCAGGCCGCTTCTGATGTTCGGCGACTTGTCGATGTGCGTGGTGTGGGCGAACTCGGGATGGAGATTGAGAATGAGCTTCCAGTCGGCGGTGCGGATGGCGCGAATGGGATAGACGTTCATGCTGCCATCGCCGCTGTGCGTGGTGAAGATGACATTGCGATGTGTGGTCGATTCACCACGCAGCACGGGCAGAAAGGAGAGCCCGTCGATGCCTTCTGGCGCTTTGCCACCCGCGGCGTCGATGAGTGTGGGCAGAAGGTCGATCCACTGGATCATTGCGTCGGTGCGTGTGCCGGGTTTGATGACACCGAGCCACGCGGCGAGGAACGGGACGCGTGCGCCGGCGTCGTAGAGGTTCCATTTGCCGAAGGGCCACTGCCCGCCGTGGTCGCTGGTGTAGAGGAACAGCGTGTTCGCGGGGACTAGGTATTTTTTCGCCAAGTCCATCAACTCGCCGAGCTGTGTGTCGGCGGTGGTCACATCGGTGTAGTAGCGGGCGCGAGACTCGCGTGTCTCCGGTGTATCCACGAACTTCGGTGGCAGCGTCACCTTCGCGGGATCGTAGCCTTCGAGCTTGGCCCACGGCACATGCGGCTCGTGCGTGCCGACGAAGAGACACAGCGGTTTGGCGGCATCACGCTCCTTGAGAAACTTCTCCACGAAGGCCGCATCGTGCTGCTCAGCCAACACATCGAAGCCGTGGCGTTGCACATCTTTGCCGCCATGCGCCACTTTGCCGAATGCGGCGGTCTGGTAGCCGAGCTGGCGCAGCACCTCGGGCAGCGAGGCCACGTCATCGCGTTTGAACGTGTGATTGTTCTCCGCGCCGTTGCGTGCCGGCATCAGACCGGTGAGCATGGCCGCCCGGCTCGGCGCACACGATGGCGAGGCGATGAAGGCGTGTGTGAAAGTCATGCCCGCATCCGCCAGCCGCTGCATGTTCGGCGTGCGGACCTCCTTTGAGCCATAGGGCGTGGAGTCGAGCTGCCCGTGGTCATCGGAAAGAAAGACGACGAGGCTCGGCGGCACCGCGAATGACGCAGGCGAAAGGCAGAACGACGAAAGGATGACCGCGAGAATGGAAGGCTTCACGGCGCATGGAAACGCAGCAAGTGCGTCAGGCTATCGGCTTTAACAGCGTGTGCCGTTCCTGCCTGCGGGCCGTGCGAATGGCAGCGGGCTTCAAAAGCACGGGGGCGGTGATCATGCCGCGTAGATTCAGTGCCTCGCGGCTCGGAGTGCGGTGCCAGTCGGCTTCGAGTGTGGCGGCGGCGAGTTCGCGATCCAAACCACTTTCGTTGATGAGAAAATCGAACAGGCTCTGCGCGATGACGTGCAAGGCGATCTGATGCGTGCGGCGCAACGTGGCGTGGAGCCAGTCGCTGAAGCGCAGGAATTGGGCGAAGGGCGAGGCACCATCGCGCCACAGCAGTTTCAGCGTGCCGGTGAAGTTGCCGCTGTTGGCGACGATGTCCCAGTAGCGCGCAAAGCGGCGCATGCGCTGCATGTCGGCGAAGGGGATGTCACGCGTGGAAAGGATCTCGTAGGGCGGATGTGGCGCGTAGATCATGCGATACTCATCGTCGTGCCTCACGATGGGCGTGCCGCGCAGGCGCTTGAGGATGCCAACCTGGATTTCCTGCGGCCCGAGACGCACGAGGCGGTCAAAGCCGCGCCCGAAGCTCTCCATGCCTTCGTCGGGCAGACCGACGATGAGGTCGGCGTGGATGTGCACGCCCGTTTCTTCGCGGAGGAAGCGGAAGTTATCTTCGAGACGGTCAAGATTCTGCCTGCGGCTGATGTTTTTCGAAGTGGCGTCATCAAAGGTCTGGATGCCGACTTCAAACTGCACCGCGCCCGCTGGGAACTGTCGAATTAGGCCGCGTAGCTGCTCAGGCAGTCGATCCGGCACCATTTCGAAGTGCAAAAAGAGGCCATCACGCCAGCGATCGAGAAAGAACTGCAAAATCGCCGAACTCGTCGGCAAATGCAGATTGAAGGTGCGATCCACAAACTTGAACTGCTTCACCCCACGATCCAACAGCCGCTGCATGGAGGCGAGGAACGCATCCGTGGCAAAGGCCCGCACGGGGATGTCGAGCGACGACAAACAGAACTCGCAGGTGAACGGGCAGCCACGTGAAGCCTCGACATAGATGACACGGTTTTTGAGGTCTTCGTCCGTATAGAGGTCGTAGGGCGAGACGAGATTGTTCAGCGCTGGTAACTCGGCGGCGATGATCTTGGGGACGTTCGTTTTTGCCGCAGAGGGGCCAAGAGGCAGAGGTGGCAGAGTTTCTGAGTTTGGTTCTAAATCTCTGTGTTCTCCGCTCCTCCGCCCCTCTGCGGTGAATCCGAGCAACTCAGCGCATACGCTGGCGAACTTCACATCCGCCTCACCCGTGATCACATGATCCGCCAGCGCGACGATTTCCTGCCCCTCCGTCTCATACGACACCTCCGGGCCGCCGAGAATGAGGATCAGCTCCGGGCGGATGCGTTTGAGCAGGGCGGCGACCTCGGTGGTTTGCGCGACGTTCCAAATATAGACGCCGAAGCCGACGATACGCGGCTGGTGAGCAAGGATGGCCTCCACGATCTCCAGCGGCTGCTGATTGATGACAAACTCCGCCATGTGAGCGCGGTCCCGTAGCTCCCCGAGGTTCGCCATGAGGTAGCGGAGCCCGAAGGAGGCGTGGATGTATTTGGCGTTGAGCGTGGCGAGGACGATGTCCGGCATGGGCGGACACAGTGGCTGAATCTCAGGGCAGGGCTACTTCTTCTTCCCCTTGCCTTTACCCTTCTTACCGCCGCCTTCGCCGGTGTTGCCTTCCATCAAATCGGGCAGAGGGAGGTAGTCCCAGTCGAGGATCATCTTTTCGGCGAGGGCGGCGCGGAGTTCGCGCTCGGTGGCGGCGAGTTCGGGTTTGCCGCTGAGGTTGTTCAGCTCGGCGGGATCGGCTTCCAGGTCGTAGAGTTCATAAACCGGGCGCGGAGTGGTGAAGTAGGTGGCGCTCATGCCGGATGGGAGTTTTCCGGCGGCATTGGCCTCCTGCATCTGCTTCCAGGCGATTCCTCCGGCGGAATCGACGGGCGAATACGGAATCCAGGGCGTGCAGTTGTAGATGAACTTGAAGCGGTCGCTGCGCACGGCACGACCAAGATCGTAACCGGCATTCGTCATGTCTGCCTGCACCGGCGCGGAGCCGTGCGGTCCGCGCTCGACGAAGAGGTGCTTCCTCGGTGTATGTGCTTCGCCTTTTAGCAGCGGCAGAAAACTCACGCCGCTCATCTTGGAGCCCGCTTCGAGTCCTGCGGCAGCGAGCAGCGTCGGCGCAAGATCCTCAGCGCTGATGAGCGCACGCGAATCGCCGCCGGGCTTCACCACGCCGGGCCAGCGCACGAGGAAGGGCACGTTTGAGCCGGGATCGTAGAGGGAGCCTTTGCCGTGTGGCATGGCCATGCCGTTGTCACCGCAGAAGACGATGAGCGTGTTGTCAATGAGGCCGCGTTTTTTGAGCACATCGAGCACTCCCGCGACGGTGCGGTCCACGCGGTTCACTTCGCCGCAGTAGTCGGCGAGCTGCTCGCGCACGCCGGGCAGATCCGGCCAATGTGCAGGCACTTTCAGCGACGCGGGATCCGGGCGGAACTCGGCGGGAGCATTCCACACGTGATGCGGATCGCTGAAGTTCGCCCACATGAAGAAAGGCTTGTCCGCCGGCTTCTTGTCGAGAAACGCGGCGACTTGTCCGGCCACTTCGTTGTCGCTGCATTGGTTGAGCGAGTCCACGCGGTCGATGAAGGTCTTCAATTGGTGCTCCTGGAAGACCTTTGCCGCCCCCTGGCCAATTTTCGTCGCGCCATCGAGATGGAAGCTACGGCCGCACACGCCGGTGAAGTAACCGCCTTTGTCGCGGAGCAGTTCCGGCAGCGTGATCTCATCACGCGGCAGCGGCGCAGAGAATCGCGTCATGCGTGCGGCTACGGGCGAGCGACCGGTCATGAGCGTGGCCCGTGAAGGCACGCACTGCGGCGCACCGGTGAAGAAGCGGTGGAACTTCATGCCCTCGGCGGCGAGCTGGTCGAGCGTGGGTGTTTTGACGTTCGGACTGCCGTAGGTGCTGAGGAACGGGTAGCTGTGGTCGTCGCTGAGCAGGAAGAGGATGTTCGGATGCAGCTCCGCCGCGAAGGACGAAACCAGCATGGTGACTGACGCAAGGAGGATGAGCAGAGACTTCATGGAGCGCCTACAACGCAGAGACTTGCGTCATCTTCCGATTGGAAACGGCGACGGACAGTTCATGATGAGCCGCATGTACCAAACACCTCGCTTTCTTGTCTTCACACTGGTTTGCCTGCTTGCCGCATCCGTTTCAGCCGATGAACCGAAATGGATTTCGCTGTTCAATGGCAAGGATCTGACCGGCTGGACGATCAAGATCGCGAAACGGCCGCTAGGCGAGAACTTCGCGAACACCTTCCGGGTCGAGGACGGCATCCTGAAGGTCAGTTACGACGGCTACACAAAGTTTGATGAGCAGTTCGGGCACCTGTTCACCAACCTCGCCTACTCGCAATACATCCTGCGCCTGGAGTATCGCTTTACGGGCAAGATGATGGCTGATGCACCGCATTATGTGAATCTCAACAGCGGCGTGATGCTGCACGCGCAGCCGCCGCAGAGCATGAGATACGATCAAGGCTTCCCGGCGAGCTTGGAGATGCAGTTCCTCGCCGATGAAGGCAAAGGTGAGCGCTCCACGGCCAATCTCTGCACGCCCGGCACCCATGTCGAGATGGGCGGGCAACTCGTGACCAAACACATCGTCAAATCCAGCGCGCCGACCTTTCCCGCCGATGAATGGGTGCGCGCGGAGGTCGAGGTGCGCGGCAATGACGAGATCATCCACCGCATCAATGGCGTCGAGGTGCTGCGCTACCAGCATCCGCAGCTTGATCCCACAAATAACAATGCTCCTGCAACGGATCAGATCGAAGCAGGTGGGAATTTGATGCTCAGCTATGGACACATTGCCCTTCAGGCCGAGGGGCAGCCGGTTTGGTTCCGGAAGATCGAGCTGATGTCGCTGGAAAAGCAGTGACTGAGCGATGCGGATGGTCAGCTCCCCGCCGGAGCCTCTGCTGCGATGCGCCGGTAGATTTCTTTTGCCGCTTCGAAGGTGAGTTTCGCTTCATCGCGCTCGGCGGGGGCGATGTTTCTCTCCCGCACACGCCAGAGTTGGTCGATGCAGGCAATGCACCAGAGCGCGCTCTGGCGTGAGGCGCGGATGGGTTTGTCTGCCACGATCACGTTGACGGGATTGGTGTGCAGTTGCGGAAAATGCCGCAGCGCCACCCAACTGCTGCGTGTGATCTCGACGGTGAAGGCCACATCGTGCAATTGATCGTCCGCAGGTACTTCGCGCGTGGCGGCGACGATGCCGTTGACGATCAGCTCGACCTTGCGCTTGCCGCTGGCGAAGGGATTCACACCGGTGGTGTCGTGGTAATGCACCGTGTCGCCGACGAGACGCTGGCCGCCGACGGGCACCGCGCCGCCGTACGCGATCTCAAGAGGCGTCTCGGAACTGAACGCGGCCTTCGTGCGCATCGTCACACGACCTGGCTGCGCGAGCTGCACTTCATCGCCCGCAGGTTTGCCCTCAACGGTGAAGCCGGGCGCGTGGGCGTAGCCGTCGCTCACATAGCTGCGACCGAGCGCGAGTCCTGCGCACCATTTGGCGAAATCGAGTTTCTCCACATGACCGAGCTGCACATAAGTGCGCCCTTGGCCGACGCGGGTGCCGCTCATGCATGGGTAGTCTGTCTCACCGGCGCACTTCAGCGGGAAGCCGCAGTTCATCATGTGATACCACGCGTTCCATTCGAGCAGACGCGCGGTGTCCATCGCGCTGATGAAATCGCACACGCCATGGGCGGTGGTGACAAAGATTTCGTGACCGCCTGCGTCGGGAATCGCGACGTTTGGCAGCAGATCGATGACGCGTTCGTGGCTGTTGGTCAGTTCCGGCTCGTTCAGCCCTCCGTCGCGATCCGCGTCGATCTTCTCAAATGGCTCCGGCAGCACTGTGCTCGCCGTTTCATCGGGCGTGAGCCGCGCGTCTTTGTTCGCATCTTGCAGCTCAATCATTCGCTTCGCTGCCACCGATGCGACTACCTGCATCCCGCTGCCGGAGTGCGGGTAGCCGGTGAAGCCGCCCTGCGCCTTCGTCCAACGCAGCGCTGGCGTGGTCCACGTCGGCCAGCCTTTGACACCGTCCGCGCCTGGATACACGAGGTCGCGCAGGTTCAGCAGGCACACATGCCCGAGTGCGGCGGAGCCGAAACCGCTGACCTCCATGTCGTAGCGCAGCAGCGTGTGCGGCTCGCTCAGCGGATGGGCGGAGCCGCCGAAAAACGGACGCTGATGCTCAAAACCATAGCCCCAGGTGAGCACGCAACCGACGTTCAGCCCCTCGCCCTTCACCTGCGCAAACATGTGCTCCGGCTGCATCCCGATGGACGGCGAGGTGTAGTGCGCGCAGCCTGCCGCGTGAATGTGATGATCGCCGCTGTAATAGCCGAAGTCGGCTGCGTTGAACCAACGTTCCAGCTTCACGGCGAGCGGAGTTTCCTTCGCCACCGGGATCGTCACCTGACGCCGCACGGTGCGATATTCCGGGCCGCGTGACGCCTCCATCGTGAACTCGCCTGGCGGCAGCAGCACTGTGTCGCCGTTCGCGCGGTAGATGTGTTTCTGGAAAAAGAAATCCGGCGCAAGGCGGCGTGCCTGCGGCGGAAAGACGTGTCCGCGCGAGTCGGAGAACGTTAGCCGCGCTGTCGTGGGCTGGCCGTCGAAATCCTTCACATCGAGCTTCACCGCCACGGCAGCTTTCACATCGAGCAGCACCGGCACCTCCGCGCGAAAGCCCAGGTCTTGCGTGCCCTGGCCGATGTCGAATGCCAGCACCGCCTCGCGTTTGCCTGCCTCGCTGCTGAAGATGAGCGCGATGACATACTCGACTTCGAGGCCGCTGAGCGTCGCCGTCATCGGCGGCGCATCGAACATGCCGATTTCGAGAAAGCGATCCGCACCGCTCGTGTTCTCGTTCTCTCGCAGATGCGTCTGCCGCTCGCGCTCCATCGTGCCCTTTGCCACGCCCGCATACGGCGGCCCGGCCTGCGTGCTGGTGATGCGCAGCCGCGCCGTGCTCACCGCATGGTTGATCACCTTGATGAGCACCGGCGTGTAGCCCGCCTGCTGCATCAGCGCCTTCGCCGGTCCACGCGCCGCCTTCACGCGCGATTCAGGATTGATGCTCACGACGCAAAGCACCTGCGCATCGAGCGTCGCCTGCACGCCCGCCGCGTCACGCGCTGTGATCGCTGCCTGCAGCTTCGTGCGCAGCTCGCCCGCGAGCGGTGCGCCGAGAAAATCCAGTGCCTGCACGACCCGCTGCACATTCGCCGCGAGCGGCTGTTCTTCCACCTCGATCACCGGCAGCGGCTCGGCAGTGGCTGCGCCCGTTACGATCAGGGTTGCTAGAAGAGCGGACGGCGTGTTCATGCACAGGATACGCCACGAGCGAGCACATCTTGGATCAAGGCTTCATCTCCACCGTCGTGCTCACCATCGCATCGCGTTCGTCAATGACGGAGATGAACCAGGTGTTGGCGTCAGCGGGTGGTTTGGACGCGGTGATGGTGGTGCCGGTGATGGTGGCGGGAACGGTGGTCCACTTGCGCTTCGAGCGGAGGCCGCTGTCGGTGGTGTAGTTGAGTTCCGCCTTCTTCAATGCCGCAGTGGACTCGCAGGTGACGACGACCTGATCGCCTTTGATCTCAGGCTTGCCGGGAACTGGCAGCGCTTTGCCGCCACGGCATTTGGAGTCGATGAAGAGGCCGATTTCCTGCGGTGCCCAGCCGGGCGGATGGCCGTGGGGCATGTTGACCTGGATGCGCATCTGTTTCTCGCCGGGGACGACGTTGTAGGACTTCATGTAGCTGTCGAGGACGTAGTGGACGTCGTTGGTGCCGTTCACAAAGAAGATGGGCACGCGGCAGCGCGGCAGGAGGCTGCCGGGATCGTATTCCTTCACCCACGCGGCTTTGCGGTCGCCGAGCTTGTCGATGCTGGGCTTTTGCACGGACTCGCCTTCATGCAGAAAACCGCAGCCGTAAACCGGCACGGCGGCCTTGAAACGATCATCAAGGGAGGCGACGAGGCAGGTGGTGTAGCCGCCCCAACTGATGCCAGTCACGGCCGTGTGCTCCGCATCGACTTCGGGAAAGCTGCGCAGCAGCGTGTGGGCGCGGATCACACTCGCAGCAGCATGGAAGGGCCAGTCGTCGCTCGTGTCGCCGCCGATGGAGTCGAACTTCTCGGGATGACCATGCGCGGGGCCGCCGTTGGGCAAACGTGTGCGCGTGCCGCGATGGCCGTTGCCGACCACCATGCCGGTTTTGGCGTCAAACTCGACCTCAGGCGGGCGTGAGCCGTTTAAATCCATCGCGATAGCCGCATAGCCGCGTTTGGCCCACAGATGAACCCACTCGGCGAATGCGGTGCCGCCACCGCCGTGGATCAGCACGACACCGGGAAACTTCGCGCCCGCTTTGGCTTCACCAAGCGTGATGGGCGAGGCATAAAACGCGAAGACCTCGGTGTCGTGGCCTTGATACACTTCGCCGGCATACGTCAGCGAATGTACCGGCTGATCCTGCCGCACCCACTGCATCGCGGGCACGTTGTTTTTGAGTGTATTGAGATTCCACGGGCCGACTTGGTCGGCGTGGAGTGCTGCGGTAAGAAGGAGAGTGGCGGAGAAAAAAGAAAACCTCATGGCGGAGCATCAAACGCCGCCATGAGGCCAAATCAGAGCTGAATTTTTGCGCTCCGACTACTTCTTGGGTCGGCCAAGCACGTCATCCTTGGTCGTCAATGCCACGGCGACCACCTGGTCGATCAGTTCCTGGCTGATCTTGAGATCCTTCAGCGTGTTCACGAGGTTTTCGGCGATGGCGTTGAAGTGCTCCTCGGTGAGGCCCAAGCCTGCGTGTGCCTTGCGCATGTCCTTGCCGGTCCATGGCAGCGGGCCACCGAAGGCTGCGCTGAGGAATTCCTTCTGCTTCCGGCGCTGCTTGTCCATGCTCACGTCATCGAAGAAGTGCTTCACGCGATCATCGGCGAGCACTTTCACATAGAAGGCTTCGACAGCAGCATCGATGGCCGCCTTGCCGCCGAGTTTTTGATACAGACTGGCCTCGCGGGCTGCCTGGAACTTCGTCTTGCACGCTTCCTTGGCGAAGGACCAAGTGCGGCCTTCATAAACCAGCGTGATGGCGGGATCGACGGGATTGCCGGTGATGGGGCAGATCGTGTTGGTCTGCGTTTCGGTGGCGATGCTGGCCGGATCGGCGGCCATGGCCGCATTGACGAGCAAGGCGATGATGGCGCTGATGGTGATGAAGGATGAGAGGATGAATTTCATGGTTGGTGTGTGTCTGTGGTTGGGGGTTGGCAAAAACCAACGCGCCGCCGTTTCTGCATCCACGCGCCGATCTTGTGCTTCTATTGCTCTCGCTTGGCCTCACTCTCGTTTTCCCTTCCCCAACCTCGCGCCAGGCCCGACACGCTGCATCCTCTGCACATGAGCTTCCCCACCTGCAAACATCGCAAGCATCAAAGCAAAGGCCCGGAGAGACGCGGCCTGCGCTGGCTGGCGTCTGAGCCGTATCGCGTGTTTTTCTTCAGCGGCGCGGTGTGGAGCATCATCGGCGTGTCGCTATGGCCGCTGTTTTATGCGCAGCAACTCGGCTTCTATCCAAATTTTGTACACGCACGGCTCATGATCGAGGCTTTCGGTGGTGCGTTCGTCATCGGCTTCCTCGGCACCGCTGGTCCGCGCATGGCCTCGGCACCGAAGCTCACGCCGCTGGAGATGATCTGGCTCTTCATGCTGCACCAGGCCTCGGCGATCAGTCATCTGCGGCTGCAACATGCGTGGGGGGATGGTTTTTTCATCGCACTGCTCGTTTCACTGCTGCTATGCCTCGTGATGCGCGTGGTGAAGTTCCGCAAGGAAGCGCCGCCACCGCAGATGTTCCTCGCACTCACCGGACTGGCCTGCGGCATCGCGGGAGCGGCGATGCTGCTCTCACCGGCGACATTGCTGGACCTGCAACGACTTCGTCTCGCCAATCTGCTGCTCTACCAAGGCCTGTTGCTGCCTCCGGTGCTCGGCATCGGCTCATTTGTCTTTCCACGCATGCTCGGTGGTGACTTTGGCGATCCCAAAACGGCTGCGCAGTCCAGAACGAAGCTGCTGCGAGCCATCGTCGCCGCGATGCTGCTCGTGAGCAGCTTCTTCCTCGAAGCCTTTGGCCAGCGCACGCTCGGCTATGCGGTGCGTGTCGTCGTGGCGTCGGTCTATTTACTCCTCGAAGTAAACTGGAAGACCCAGCAAACCGGATCTCTCACCACCGGCCTGTTTTGGGCATTGGGGCTCGGCTTGCTCGGCATTGCACTCCCGCCGTTGTTTTACCCGCAGCATGTTTCCGTGGAGCATTTGCTCTACATCGGCGGATTCGGCCTGTTGATCCTTGTCGTCGCCAGTCGCGTGCTGTTCGGTCACAGCGGCGACCTGGATGGTTTTTTCACGAAGAGCAAATGGGTGCGGTTTTTGGTCTTCCTGGCCATTTTGGCCGCCACCACGCGTGCCACACCCGCCTGGGTCCCTTCGACGACCGTTTCACATCACATCTACGCCGCTTGGACTTGGGGCACGCTCGCCCTGCTCTGGCTTATTTGGCATCGGCAGCGATTTGTGACGCGGGAGGCAGAGTAGCCATCACCGTTCCGCGTGATGAGCACAGTGCATGGCGAACACTCACCACGCTCAAGGTTCATTGAGCGCCGCACCCTCCGTTCATGCGCTCAGCTCGTCACGCGGAGCGATGACGGCTACTTTATGGGCGCGCGCTTGACCTCCTCGATGACGGGCACGTCTTTGTTCATCGCGTCATAGGCCGCTTTGAGGCGTTTCACTGCGTCGGGATGTTCGGCTGCAACATCGTGCTGCTCGTTGGGGTCGTTTTGGAGATCGAAGAGCTGCAGCGGTTTTGGTGCGTCGCCGGTTTGCACACCAGGATGCTCGCTGGGCTGCGCTTGTTCGTAGGGCGCGAGAATCGTGACGCCGTCGGGGCCACGCGGATCGACATAGCGCTCGCCGGGCTTGTAGATGCTCGCCAGGCCGATGCCGGGCGCGAGCACGTGCAGTTTCCAGTGTGAATCTCGAACGCAGGCAAGCTTGGATGATTTGAGGCCGAAGATCGCCTCGTGCGAGCTGTTCGCGTCGCTAGTGAGCAGCGGCAGGATGTCGCGACCGTCGATCACACGATCCTTCGGTGTGGCGATGTTCGCGACCTTCAGCGCCGTGGCAAACAAGTCCATCATCACTGCCGGCTGTGCGCTGACATGACCGGCAGGGATGTGGCCGGGCCAGCGGGCGATCATCGGCACGCGGAAGCCGCCTTCATAGGTGCTGCCCTTCATGCCGCGCAAGCCGCCCGTGCTGCCGCCGAACGTCGCGCCGTTGTCGCTGCTGAACATCACGAGCGTGTTGTCATCGAGGCCGAGTTCTTTGAGTTTCGCGAGCACCTGGCCGACGCTCCAGTCGAGTTCCATCACGGCGTCGCCATAAAGACCGGCACCGCTCTTGTTGTAGAACGCTTCCGAGGCCGCGAGCGGCTTGTGCGGCATCGCTTCGGCGAAATAGAGGAAGAACGGCTGGCCTTTGTTGCGCTCGATGAAACCCAGCGCGCGTTCGGTGTAGCGCCGCGTCAGCGTGGCCTGCACGACGGGGTATTCGATGACCAGCGTGTTCTCCAGCACCTGCACGGGCCGCATGTCGTTTGAATAGGGAATGCCGTAATACTCATCGAAGCCGCGTTCGGTGGGCAGAAAGCCCGCTTTGTGGCCGAGATGCCACTTTCCGACCATGCCGGTGGCATAACCGGCCGATTTCATCACCTGCGCGAGCGTGACCTCCGATTTCGGCAAGGCGAGTGCATCCGCCGCCGGTCCGCCATCGGGCGCGGGATTCTGCGTCATGCCGCAGCGGAAAGGATAACGGCCCGTCATCAGGGAAGCACGCGTCGGCGCGCAAAACGCCGTGGGACAGTTGAACTGCGTCAGCTTCGCGCCTTGCGCTGCCATTTGATCCAGATGGGGCGTTTTGATCTTCGCGCTGCCGTAGCAGGCGAGATCGCCGTAGCCGAGATCGTCGGCGAGGATGATGACGATGTTCGGCTGCGCCGAAAATGACCCACCCGCATCGCTGCGCGAAGCGCTGCGGGCAGGCGAATGTAGAATGCAGAATGACGAAAGGATGAGCAGCAGCGCCTTCATGAGAGCTTGAGAGCTTATTTGGTTTCAGCTTTCTTCGGCTTCGGTGGCGGCGGCACATAGTCCACGGACACCGGCTTGAAGGTGGCGAGATCGGGCAGCGTGGTCTTCACGCCGTCGGCGGGCACTTCGAGCTTCGCCGTCCAGACGATGCTGTTGAGGATGCAGCGGAGGAGGTCTTCGTGGGTCCAGTTCTTGTAGAAGTGCGGCATGACGATGCCGAAACCGCGTCCGCCATCGGCGCGCTCGACGCACCATGCCACCGTTTCACGCTTGGGTGCTTCAGGTGGAAGCATCGACGTCGCGATGGCGGTCACATTCGGCGCGAGCTTGTTTTCGCCCTTGCCGAAGTAATTGTTGATGTAGGGCTCGTCGTGCAGCGTGAATTCCTTCCAGCCGCGCGTGATGGGATGCTGCGCCGCCGCTGGCGTGATGGTGGCCGCATTGAAGATGCGCGCAAAGGATTCGTGATGCGGGCAGGAGCGGTTGGCAAAGTAGCCGCCGAGCCAGCGTAGCAGCGGATGATCGCCGTCCGGCGTGACATCCGCTCCGAGCAAGCCGGTGGCGTAATGCACGCAGACGATGCCGCAGCCGCGTTGCATCATCGCATCGAGATCGGCGAGGTTTTGCTGCGGATTCGGGAAGCGTCCGGCAGGAAACGTGTCGCCGATGAACACGACGGTCGATGCCGCATCGCGCAAGGCCTGGTCCGGCCACGCATCGACCACATCGGCCTTCACGCCGGGCACGTTGGCCATGGTTTCGAGGCAATGTTTCATCACACGCCCGCCTGCGGCGACTTCATGCGATCCCGGCGGATGTTTGCTGGGGCCGACGATGATGAGCACGCGCGCTGGATCAACGGCAAAGGTTTGCGGAACGATGAACAGCAGGAGGAGGGCAAGGTATTTCATGATGAATCAGCACTTAAGACTTGGGGTTCGCAACGAGTGCGTTGAGCGGGGGCGCTTCATGCTCGCCGTTGTTTTCGAAGCCTGGAAGCTCTTTGCCGCCGTGAAACTCGACACGTGAATTTACCCCCGGACCATAAGCCATGCCGCTGATCTTAAGCTGCTCGATCTTGTCCTCCGCCCGCACAGCGACCTGTGTGTTGTAGATCGCACAGTCCTTGATTGCCACATGCGCATTGCCGCGGCCACCGGGACCCCGGGCGCGGATGGCGATCTCGTTGTCATCGAACACACACTGGACGATCTCCGCATCAATGTGCTCCTTCAAATTCAATGCGGCGCGGTTTTGAATCTGCGAAGGCTGGCTCCAGCCATGCATGTAGCAGTGACGGATGACGAGCTTGCAGCGCTCACCAGCGGGCATCGTTTTGGAGTCGAAGGCGTTCTCGCCGGGATTCTGTCCTGCTTTGAAGCCGGGCGCGTCCGCCTCCAGTGGCCCGGCCCAGAGACGACAGTGCTCGATGGTGAGACTGCCGCGTGATTTGCGATCTGGATCAAACTGCACGCAGTCGCCGGAGATGTGCGAGATGTCGCAGTTGCGGATGGTCACATCACCCCAGCGGCCCGTGATGCCGTGCGCGTCGTTCTGCGCTTCAAAGGTGCCGTTCAGGAGGTGATGAATGCGGCAGTTCTCAATCACCACCCGCGTGCCAAACACACCGACGCCATTGCCACCGCCGTTGAAGATCTCGCAGTTCCGCAGCGTGACATCATCTGCGGTGATCTTGACGATGTTGCCGCCCTTGCCCTGCGCATCGACGCGGAAGTTCTCATACACGCCCGGCTTCGTGATCTCCAGCCGGTGGACGAGCTGCGGATTTTCAAGCGTGCCGATTTTTCCAATGGTGCCGGCAAGTGGCGCGGCATCGGCCAGCGAAAGTGTCAGGGAAAGCGCGAGGATGATTTTCATGCAGCGTCCTTCAACGCAGCCGCAGGCCATGACGTTGCCAGAAAGACTGCAAGGAGGCCTGCGAGCCATTGAAGACGTTGCGCTCCGTGGGGCGGTCGAGCTTGCCGAAGTAGAGCGGGAAGCGGTAGCGGCCGTGATTGTACACTTTGGGCCGCGAACGTCCGCGCTCCCAATCGACGCCGCCGTATTGCCACAGCGTCCAGTCCGACCACACATCGTATTGCTTGAGCAGACCGTTCGGATGGCCCGGCGCGGGATAGACCGGCCCCGCGCCGCTGTCGTGCGCATACAGCGCGAGCCAGTAGGGCATGCGGCGCAGTTTGGCCTTCGTGGCGGCATCGGCGCGGCTGAGCGTCTGCTTGAGCTGCGTGCTGTTTTCCAGATACGCGACGGGGACCACGCCCGTGCGTGATTCGACACGATCCATGAAACGCAGAATTGCCGAGAGACTCAAATCGCCATCAAAATCTCCGCACAGCAGCAGCGCTGGTGCATTCGAAGAGCGACCACGAGCCAGAGTCATCGCCCGGTTCACAAACTGATCCGCCTGCGCTACCGCATCCACATGCCGCTGCACACGGTAGTACAATCCCGGCAGCATTCCCGCCCGATCCGCCGAGGCGATGAAGCTCGCGCATTTCTCATCCAGATTCCCGCCTTTGCCCGCACGGGCGATCAAACCGCTCGCTCCATTCGCACGCAACGCAGAGACATCATGCTCCGAGTATCCCTGACCGGCACGCTGACGTTCCTTCGGATCGTAAGCCGAGACATTGATGATCTGTGGCACGCCCCATGATGTTGGCGGCAAACTGCCTAGCGAGCTTCCAGGCTGGCTGGTGCATTGCGTGAGGAGACAGACGAGAGGAAGAAGGAGCAGGCGGTGCATGACCTCATCAAAAGCCAGTCCGTGTCAGTTTGCCGCCGTTTTTTGACGTAAGTTCGATCCAGTCGATCTCCACCGGCTGCTCCTGCATTGGCAAATAAAGGCGCACGATGCCGAGCGGGCCTTTGGCGGGCAGTTCAACGGTGATTTCTTCCCAGCCGCCGCCTTTGAGCGTGAACTCGGCGCGTTGGGCTTTGCCTTCGTTGCCGTTAGCGAGCCAGTCGAAGTGCGAGGCACCGGCTTGTGCTTTGATGCGGAACTTCGCCGTCGTGGGGCCGCTGTGTTTGCCAGCAGCGAAGCCGATGAAGGCGGCATCACCGATGTTGGTGAGGCGCAGGATGCCGTTTTTCACGGCAGCTTGGCATTCGCGGGCCTTCCAGCCTTGTAGGGCAGGCACCGCCTCATCTTTGCTTGCAGTCTTGGCTTTCGGCTTCGGTTTGCCTTCGAGTTCGGGATGATACTTCGCCGGATCAAACGCAGGATTCGGCACGGGCACGACGGCTTTCGTGTCAGTGAGGAAGGTCTCGATCATCGCATCAAATTCAGCGACGATTTCGGGCTTCTGCGCGGCGAGATTGTTCTTTTCGCCGAGATCATCGCGCAGATTGAAGAGCAGATGACGATGAGCGCCTTTCTCGCCGCCGTGGAAGATGCGGATGAGCTTCCAGTCGTCGCGATGTACCGAAACGCTCGGCGGCAGCCAGTCCGGCACGCCGGGATTGTGCGGGAAGTATTGAAACGTGGCCTTTCCGGCGAGCGACTCGCCTTTCAGCGCGGGGAGGATGCTGGAGCCATCGAAAGTAGCCGTCATCGCTCCGCGTGACGAGCTGGACGCTTCGCCTGCGGATGAAGTTTTCGATGAATCGGAGGCATTGTTAGCTGACGAAGCGCTGTGCTCATCTCGCGGAGCGAGATGGCTACTTTGCAAGCCATCCAGCAGCGTCGGATAAAAATCCTCGCTCTGCACCAAAGCATCACTGCGGCTCCCAGGCGTCGCGATGCCGGGCCACACGACCACACAAGGAACCCGCGTGCCGCCTTCAAACATTGTCGCCTTGCCGCCACGCAGCGGGCGGTTGCTGGTAGGTGTGGTGCCATCGATCTCGTTATACATGTTACCGCCGTTGTCAGCGGTGAAGATGATGATCGTGTTGTCCGCTAGCTTCAGACGATCCAGCGCATCGAGCAGCGTGCCGATAGCGTCGTCCATGCTCTCAATCATCGCCGCGTAGGTGGGGCTGCGTTGCGCATCCTTCGGGTCGATGCGGCCGCGATGTTTCTCCATGTTCGCCTTCTTCGCATCAAAGGGCGCATGCACGCTGAACATCCAGTAGTTCAGGTAAAACGGCTTCTCCTTCTGCTGCTCGATCCACGTCACGGCCTCCGCCGCCATGCGGTCCTCGATGTGCTCCCCGGGCGACTTCTCTTTGAAGTTGGCAAACTTCCACGGCGCCACAAAGCTCCCCGCAGGCCCCGGACCAGCGGTGTGCGGCAGATCGACGTCAAATCCCTGCTGCAACGGCGAATACGGCTCCGGCCCGAGGTGCCACTTGCCAAAATGCGCCGTGGCATAGCCCGCGTCCTTCAGCGTCTCCGCGATGGTGCGATACTCCGTCTTCAGCCGCGTCGGTGGATCAGGCTGGATGGCCTTTTGATCCGGTGGAGCCTTCTTGCCCGTCGTCGCCTGCAAAACGACCTGCGGCACATGACAATTCGGCACCGTGATCCCCGTGCGAGCCGGACTCTGCCCCGTGAGCAACGCCGACCGCGTCGGCGAGCACAACGGACTTGCCGAATAAGCCCGCGTGAAGGTCATCCCGCGCTTTGCGAGCCGTTCGACATTCGGCGTCTGGTAATACGTCGTATGGCCATAAAGCGACGTGTCACTCCAGCCGAGATCGTCGGCGAGAATGACGATGACATTCGGCTGCGCCGCGAAAGCGGAGATCGAAGAGCCAAGGGCGAAGAGAAGGAGAAGAGAGCGAAGCATCGCAGCCTGAAACGTCGTCCGCGGGCAGACATTCCGGCAAAGAGTGTGTCGGATTTGGAGAAGGCGTGACGCCAGAAGCGAATGCTTGAGACCAGGATGTAAGGTCGTATGGATGCCGCCATGAGCGCCGCCGACCTCGCCACCGACCCCGATTACCAGCACCTGCTGGGCCGGATTTCCACGAGCTACACATCAGGTCAGGTCCAGGCCGTGAAAGCGGTCAATAACCTCATCACCGAGACTTATTGGCAAATCGGGCGCGACATCGTGGAGTTCGAGCAGGAAGGGAAAGCGAGAGCCACCTATGGAAAGGGGCTTCTGGAACGGCTCAGCCGCGATTTGACTCTGAGGCATGGCAAGGGATTCAGCCGTAGCAATGTCTCTCGTTTTCGCCAGTTTTACCTCGCTTACCCAATTTGTGCGACGCTGTCGCACAAATTGAGCTGGTCGGTCATCAGCGAGCTCTTGAAGATCGAAGATCCTTTGGAGCGCGGCTTTTACGAGCAGCAATGTTTGAGGGAAAACTGGGTCGTGCGTGAGCTGAAACGCCAGAAAAAGACCTCCCTTTTCCTCCGTCTCGCTGCCGGGAAGGACAAAGAATCCATCCTTCAGCTCGCCTCCCAGGGGCAGATCATCAACCAGCCAGCCGATCTTCTGCGCGATCCGTATGTCTTCGAGTTCCTGAAAATCCCCGAGCCGCACCAGCCCAGCGAAACCGACCTCGAAACCCGGCTTTGCGACCATTTGCAGCCCTTCCTGCTGGAGCTGGGCAAAGGCTTCACCTTCGTGGGTAGGCAGTATCGCATCACGCTGAACAACACGCACTACCGCGTTGATCTCGTCTTCTACCACCGCATCCTCCGCTGCTTCGTGCTGATCGACCTCAAGCTCAACGACGTGGAGCATCACGACATCGGCCAGATGAACCTGTATCTCGGCTACTTCGCCAAAGAGGAGAACACCGAAGGCGACAATCCACCCATCGGCATCATCCTCACCCGGCAGAAGGACGAACTGCTTGTCGAATACGCCACTTACGAGATGAACAGCCAGCTCTTCGTCCAGAAATACCAGCTCTACCTTCCTGATCGTGAGGAACTGCGCAGGGAGCTGGAACTGACGCTAGGGATGGGCGGGGAAGCGTGAAGAGTGAGAAACTATCGCCGCGGGTTGTGGCTGTCTCTGTCCTCGGATTTTCCTGCGAAATACAACAGCCAGCCCAATCCACCACAAACCATAGTCATGAATCCAAACACGATCGGTAGGGCTCCGAAAGCACCATGTGGCCCAGGATCAACGGTGAAGAGTATTGCCAGAAGCACCAAGGGCAGGCATCCGATCCAACAAATCCAAGCGAGGCAAAAGCAAATCCGCCTCGCCCAAACGTAAGGCGGAGCATCCTTTCGCGGATTCGGCTGTGGCTCGTTCGACATCTTCGGTGGATCTGATCAACACTATCTCTTCCCCGCCTTCAACTCAATCTCCCGAAACTCCGCACCGCCCGCAGGCAGATGAACGCGCACATGGATGACGCGGCTGGCGGCCGGGATCTCGAGGGTGTGGGTTTGCCAGTCGGGAGTGGCTTGGAGCGGGAAGGTGAGGCGGTTGGCGGGGAGGAAGTCTTTGTCGCCGTCGAGACGCCAAGCGATGGCTCCTTCGCCAGTGGCGGTGGTTTTGAGGGTGAGTTTGGCGGTGACGGGACCGGCGAGCTTGAGCTTGGACTTGGTGATGAAGGTGGGTTTGTCGGCCTGCTCGGGCGTGAGGATGAAAAGGCCGTCTTTGGCGGTGAGCTTGCCGTTGCGGGCCTCCCAGCCGTTGGTTTCGGAAGCAGTGGCTTTGGGTGCCTCACCGCGTGGGGCGATGGTTTTGCCTTCGAGGTAGTGATCGAAATAATCGTTCCACGTCGCGGCCATGGGACCGAGCGCCATGCCGGGTGGATTGAGGCCATCGGCCCAGGTTTTGAGCTTGGCGCGGAGTCGCGTGGCGATCTCCGGGTGCTGCGTGGCGAGGTTGTGCTTCTCCTCGCGGTCGGTGCTGAGGTCGTAGAGGTATTCGCGCTCACCACCGCGCAGAAGTTTCCAGTTTCCTTCGCGAATGGCGCTCTGGGCCATCCAGCGCCAGTAGAGGGCGTCGTGTGGTGGCGCTTTGTTTTCGCCGGTGAGGTGCGGGAGGAGGTTCACGCCGTCTAAAGTGGCCGTCTCGCTCCGCGAGACGAGCTGAGGGCTTTCGCTGGCAGGTGACGCTTTCGATGAATCGGAGGCTTTCCGTGCGGACGAAGCGTCAGGCTCATCTCGCGGAGCGAGATGGCTATTGTGCGTTGCGGCTAATGCCGTGGCCGCGAAATCGAGCGCGGTAACAGGATGCTCATACATCTGTCCGCCGGGGATCGTGCCGGGCCAGGCGATGAGGAAGGGCGTGGACATGCCGCCTTCGGCCAGCATGCCTTTCTCGCCATTCAGCGGCGTGTTGAGGCTGCCGTCCCAGCCGCCGGGATCGCCTTGGAGCGGCGAGTCCACCTTGTGGATCTTGAGTGGAGCACCGTTGTCGCCGATGAAGAAGATGAGCGTCTTTTCGGTGAGGCCGTGCTTCTTCAAAGTGCTCGTGATGAGGCCCACGCCGTCGTCGATGGCCGAAAGCATCGCCAGCGCAGCACGGCGTCGCTCAGGCATCTCGCCGGGGAAGCGGTCCATGTAGCTCTGCGGCGCATCCAGCGGCGTGTGCGGGCCGCGATAGGCGACGTAGAGGAAGAACGGTTGATCGTGGTAGCGCTCGATAATCGATGCGGCGGCCTGCGAGCAGCCGTCGAGGTGATACGCCACCGGCGCGAGATCGCTCATCGGGCGGTCTCTGCCATCGAGCGTGATGTTCGCCGCGAATTTCTGCCCGCCATGCTGCGAGAAGACATGCTTGAAGCCGTGCCGAGTGATCTCGTTCTGCGGCCCGAGGTGCCATTTGCCGAACTGCGCCGTGGCGTAGCCCGCGTCCTGCAATCGCGTGGCGATGGTGGTCTCCTTGTTGAAGCCATCGAGCGCGGAGCCGTTGTTGTCGAGATCGAAGCGCCCCTGGAACTTCCCGGTCATCAAGCCACCGCGTGACGGCACGCACTGCGGCGCGGTGCTGTAACCATGCGTGGCCACCACGCCGCTGCGGGCCAGCGCATCGAGATGCGGCGTTTTGATGTCCTTCATCACACCATGGATGCCGAGGTCGGCATGGCCGTGGTCGTCGGTGTAGATGAGGATGATGTTCGGACGCTGCTCCGCCGCGAATGACGAAACCAGAATGACGAATGACGAAGTGAGCGTGGCAAAGAGCTTCATGGTGTGCCGCGTGAAACGCCAGCCAGCGTCGGACATTCCGGCAAAGGTTGTGTCGGATTCAGTAATTCGCCCTTTACGTCTAGCCGTCGATTGTTTTACCCTCCGGTCGTCATGAATGCGAAATCCGCCACTGCTGCCACCACCAAGCCCAACGCCGAATACGCCATCTACAAGCCGAATGGCCGCGGTAATGGCGGCGTGATTCGATTTGAGTTCAATCGCACGAAAGGCGCGGTTTTCGTCGATGCGGCCACCCAGAGCGGCGAGAAGCAGTTCGACTGGGAATCGAAGATCACCATGAAATGGGGCCTCAATGATCTCGGCAGTGTTTTGGCAACGATACAGGGCCGCCAGGAGCAGGCGAAGCTCTTCCACCAGTCCGAAAAGGCCAACAGCGCCTTCGAACTGAACTTCCGTGATGATCCGCAGAAGGCCCCGTACTTCATGAGCATGTCACGCCAGGACGGTGCGTCGAAAAGCGTGAAGAAGGTCATGATCCCCGTCACGCATGCCGAGGCGGCGATCCTCGAAACCGCGCTGCGTGCCGCCATCACGCGGCTGTTGGGATGGTGACTGCTAAATAGCGGCCAGTTTCACCACCAATGAATCGTAACCGAGCGTGCGATCAAACTTGGCCTCGTGCTCGACGCGTTCTTCCGCTTTCAGGATGGTGATGCTCTTCACGCGTTCGCAGCACAGGCGTAGCAGCGTGCGCAGAATCAGCCGTGCATGCGGAGCGCCGAGACAGAGATGCGTGCCGAAGCCAAAGGAGAGATGTGGGTTCGGTTTGCGGTCGAGGCGGACTTCATCGGCTTGAGAGAAGGCCGTTTCATCGAAGTTGGCCGATGCCCAGGCGAGAGAGATGCGATCTCCCGCTTTCACGGTGACGCCATTCACATTCGTGTCGGCAGGGCAGACTCGCCCGATGTGCGTGAGCGGCATGAAGACGCGGAAAAACTCTTCGCTGGCGAGTGTGATGCGCTTCGGGTCTTTGCGCAGAAACTCGAGCGCCTCGGGATGCTCGGCGAGATAACCGAGCGCGCAGGAGATCGTGTGAATGATGGTGTCACGACCACCGGCGAAGGCGAGATTGGCGAAGCCCATGCATTCCTCACGCGTGAGCTTGCGACCGCGATACTCGGCCTGTGTGAGTGCGCTGAAGAAGTCCGCGCCGGGATTCGCCTCGGCCTCGTCGAATTTCCGCTGCAGATAATCCTCCAGCACGGTGCCTTTCTTGAACTCACCGCCTGTGACTTTGAAAACATGGATGCCCCAGCCGATCCAGGTGTCCGCCTCGGACTCGGGGGTGTTCAGCAGATACGTCAGCGCCCGCGATTGCACGGGCAGCGCGAACTCATTCACGATCTCGATGCTCTCGCGGCTCAAAGCCTGATTCATCATGCCATCCAGCAGCGACTCGACCTGCGCGATCATCGCGGGGTCTTTGGCGCGTTGGAAAAACGGCTCGGCGATGGCGCGGTAGTCGGTGTGCTCGGGCGGATTCGTCTCGATGGGAAGCTGGCGCATGCTGCGCACATCTTCCTCCGATGGAATCGGCACACGAAAGGGCGCGTCCGAGCTGAACGTCTGCCAATCCTTCGCAGCTTTCCGCACATCCTCGTGCCGCAGGATCATGGTGATGTTTTCGCCGTGAAACGGGCACTGCATCACGCCGGATTCGGCGCGGGCTTCTTTGAATGGGTCGGAGAAAGCGGACATAGCTTGGACTCTCACTTAACGCGGTGTTGAAAGTGGTTTCGAGCGAGAACCTTGGCAAAAACAGGTCAGGGAATGCCTTTGAGGCGATACTTCATGCGCTCGCGAGGAGGTGAGGCTGGTCATTGGCGCAATGCTCGTGGCTGCGTTTGCTTCAATCCGCCCATTGCGTGACTCATCGCTGCTCGTGATTCAGGCGTGTGACGACGAAGTCGATGGCACGCAGCTTGTCGTCGGCATCGGTGATGATGGCGTTGCGTGGGGCGACATCGGTGGCGACGAAATCATCGCGTCGCCAGGTTTGCTGGGTTACGACGGCGCTTTCGGTATCGGGTGACCACGGTTCCCAGCCACAGGCTTTCATCCACTCTTCGAGTTCGTCTTCACAGGGACGTCTGCCGACAAAGAAGGGCTGGCTGAGCGTGAGGAAATCAGCGCGTGAGCCGAGGGTGTCGAGTTCCAGACCGCTGGCAAAGCAGGCCTCGAACCATGCAAAGCGATTCAGGGCTTCGATCAAGCTGCCTCCGCGAATTTGCCAGCGCCCGTTGCTGCCTTGATCGAGCACATAACCGAAGCCGCCCTCATTCGGCGGGGCGAAGAGCTTGATGACGCGCTGGTGGTCGGGATCGAAAAAGACGACCGCTTCGCCACCAGCGTCGATCAAGGTGAGATCGCCACACGATTCGCTGTCGTGATAGGGATCGACTCGCGCCGAGAGCGAACGGCCAAACTCCGGCGTGGCGCGGAATTGCTCGAAGAGTTCGAGGCTTACTTGGCGACCGTCGAGACGGGCGGAGAACTGGCAGGCGGCGTGGAGCTTGCCGCAGGCTTCAGCCCACGCCAGGCACCGCGTGAGGTGTCCTGCAGACGATTGCGACGGCATTGCTCCAGCGCTTCCTGCGCTGTGACTCGGCGTTGATTCGGCGGTGCTGACATGGGCGTAGGGTAATACTTGGTGAAGATGACGCAATCGGAAGCTTGGCGGGGCGGACATGGTCAGTGGCCTCAGTGATACGGCGTCAGCGCCGCAGATATTCCAGCGCGGCCTTGCGGAACTCGGCGTCGGTGATCGGACTGCCGTTGCGCTGCATGAAGTCGGCGATGTGCTTCTTCGCCCACTCGAAGTAGCGCTGGTGGGTGTGCCAGATGGGTTGCTTCTCGTTCTTTTCGTCGATGAGCCAAAAACCGCCGGGTTTTTCGGGAGTGCCTTCGTTGTCGTAGAGTTCCCAGTAGAGCACAAAGGGACAGCCCCATTCGATGGCGGCGATCATGGTTTCGATACTTTTGCGGTCAGTCACCTCGGGCGAGTAGCGCCGCGCGGGGAAGCCGTATTCGCCGATGAAGACGCGTTTGCCGGGGATGCCGGGCTTGGGCTTCAGTTTCGATTCGAGATGGTCGAGCGCGGCGTGCAGATCGTCGCGGATGCCGCGCTGGAGGCTGTCGTAGCAGGAGTAGCTGACGAAATCGACCTCGACCTGCGGCAGGATGTCGTTGGCGAGGCACTGGCCGCCTTGGAGGAAGGGCTCGACGAGGTTCGCCTCGGTGTAGTGCCAGACTTCGACGTTTTGATGCGGCGTGTCGCGCTTCGCGTCGTCGATGGCCTGTTGGCGGACT
The DNA here is from genome assembly GCF_046154365.1 of Prosthecobacter sp. Classification (GTDB taxonomy): domain Bacteria; phylum Verrucomicrobiota; class Verrucomicrobiia; order Verrucomicrobiales; family Verrucomicrobiaceae; genus Prosthecobacter. The sequence continues at coordinate 58,652 of NZ_JBJXFV010000140.1, read as the reverse complement.
TTGAGCCAGGCGATGAAGTTCTCGCCAAAGTGATCCGGGAAGGGCTGCTTCGGGTCAAAGTGCGGTCGCAGATGCCAGTCGCCCTCCCAGTGGCCGAGGTAGAATCTTTTGCCGCTGCCGCTGTAGGTGCGCAGCAGGTGCGCGGTGAGGTCAAACATCTCGCGATACTCCAGATCGCGCTCCGCGGGCTTGAAGGTGCCTGCGCTGCCATGCGTGGTGAAGGGATAGGCCCAGATGAAGAAGTGCGTGAACGGCATGTCGAGCACCGCGCGATGTGTCGGCTCCTTCGCCGCGATGTCGGCAAGTGTTTGGAGGCCGGGATTGCTCCCGCGCACATTCGCCTTTGTTTGGCCAAACGAGGCCTGCTTCGAGATCGAGAACTTCATGATGCCCGACCCGAGCTCCGCAATGAGCTTCGCGCTCTCCAGCAACGGCTCGTCCTGCGTGAACTGATACCGCCCGCCGATGGCCTGCGTGCCGAGGAGCATGTTCGGCGGCTCCGCGGAGAAGGCGGAGAGCAGAGGGCAAAGAGCGAAGTAGAGGAGGCGCATGGAGTGGGGCTGTCATTCAGCCAATAGAAAACGCGAGCTAAGCCATGTTTGAAGACCCGACAGCAATTATCAGGCGAAGCAAAGTAGCCATCTCGCTCCGCGAGATGAGCTGGGAGCTTCGCAAAACCGCAAATTTTCCGACCTTTGCCCGCATTCCGTGGCTGCGACAGCCTCATCTCGACGGAGCGGGATGGCTACTTTCCTGGCGCTGTTTTCGGTGCCGAATGCGGTCTGGGCGGGTGTGTTCTCACATGCCTCAATCCAGCCACTTCCAGGCAGGCACGACGCGGATCGTGATGCCTTGCTCTTCGAGTTGATCTTCCTGATCCAGCGTGAGCACGAGCAGCTCTCTCGGCTGGCCTTTGATGCTGCTGGGCAATGTGGAGGCTTGGAGGAGGCCGCGGAGTTCGCGGACGCGGTTATCGGGGGTGAGGCGGGCACAGCACTGGATGGCGAGCGAGGGCGTGACGAAGTCGCATTCCCAGTCGTTCCGCATGGCGGCGAAGGTGGGCGCTTCGCCGAGACGGCGGAGGTGGAGCAGGACGGCGTTTTTGAGTCGGCGGCCGAGGTCGGGCGTGGGGTTCGGGGTGTTCGCGACGGCGAGGCCGGTGTCGATGGCGTAATACTTCGGCGGGCTGACGACGCGTTGTTTGAACTTCGTGCTGAAGCGCGGCACGGCCAGCAGCAGCCAAGCATCCTGCAAATATTCGATCATGCGGCCCGTCTGGGCCACGGAGGGCAGGGCGAGTCCTTTGGCGAGCGCCTGCAAAGACAACGGCTGGCCGGTGTGAGCCAGCAGATGCAAGACGAGCGTCATGAGCGGTCGCGAGGCCCGCAGGGCATGGCGGGAGACGATGTCGCGCTGCACCACGTCCCGCAAAAGCTCGCGAAGTAGGACAGCACCCTGATCAGCGCCGGCGGAGAGAGCGGCGGCGAAGCCTCCGCGTGCCAGGTAATCCTGCAAACTGGCCGCGCCGGGCTGCTGGGCGGTGAATTCGAGGAATTCGCGATACGAGAAGGGATAGACCTCATGCGAGAGATGCCTGCCGGTGAGCTTGGAGCCGAGTTCACGGCCCAGCAGGCTAGCGTTGGAGCCGGTGAGGCAGACGCGGCGGCCTTTGTCGAGCAGGGCGCGGACGAGACGCTGCCACTCTGGCACCTCCTGCACCTCGTCGAGGTAGATGGAGGCATCTGGATGATGCTCATCGAGCAGGGCAAGCAAGGGTGCGAAGTCCTCCGGGCCGAGTCCATAGAGCCGCGTGTCTTCCAGATTGATCGTGACAGCCTTACCCTTCACCGTCTGGCGGATCTGGCCCTGCAACGTGCTTTTCCCACAGCGCCGCACGCCCGTGAGCACCAGCGCGTGCGACTGCTGCTGGCTGCGATTCCAAGTCGGCTGTCGATGACGGTTCACCTCGCCCTCGGGCGAGAGCGTGGCCGTCGGCTGATCCAGGACAGCGAGTAAGGTTTCACGGAGGAGCATGACGGCACTTTAGGCTCCTCCTCAAATTGTGCAATCGTAATGAACACTGGTGTTGCGGCGTGGTGAACACTTTGCCTTACTTCCCCTTCTCCAGCCGCTTCCTCCACCTCGGGAGTTCTTTGCCGAGGAGTTCGGCGGGGCGGGTACTGAAGAAGTCGTAGGCGACTTTGTTTTTGGCGGCCATTTCTTGGAAAGTGGAATAGACGATGCCGTCGTCGGCACCGGCGAAGATGGGTTTGGCGGTTTGCAGGTCGTAGAAGCGGGCCCAGAGCACGTCGGTGGAGGCGGGGTCGGCGATGTAATCGGTCTTGCCCTTGTCGTTCTTCGTTTTGCGCAGGCCGGTGAGGCGGTGGGCGTCGAACCACTTCAGGGCGGACTCGATCATGGCGACGACCTCGGGCGTGGTGGGGCCGCTGCGCATGAGGAACTTCACGAGGTTCGCAGACTCGCCGCCGCTGAGGGATGGCGGCTCTTTGGCGCGGGCTTTGACGGGTTCAAGCGTGAGCGGATGATGCTGGGCGCACCAGACGGTGGGCTGGCCGCCGATGCGGACCTGCATGGCGGCGATGTTGGCGATGCCTTTGTCGAAAGCGACCTGCGCACGCTGCTTCAGCGCGGCATCGGCGAAGGCGAAGTGGTTGTCGCCTTCGGCGAAATCGTGCAGCACCTTGAGGATGTGCACCATAGCGTCGTCATTGAGCGTGATGGCCTCGTGGTAGCCGCGCTCGACGGGGTAGTTTTGAGGCCAGCCGCCGTTCGGATACTGCGCGGCGAAAATGTAGTCGAGGCCCTTCATCAGCGCGGTCTTCACGTCGTCGCGTTTCGTGGCGGTGAAGACACCGGCGAGGAACTTGATCTGCTCGGTCGTGGTGCGGTTGTCAAAGGTGCCGCAGTAGTGCCAGGCGTCGCCGGTTTGAGCGGTCCAGTGCGTGCCGGGTTGGCGCGGGCCTTTCGTGTAATCGACTGCTTTTGACCAGCCGCCGGTCGGCGTCTGGTAGCTGATGACGATTTCAGCGAGCTTCTGGTTCTCCGCGCTGGCGAACCACTCCGCAGGCGTGTCGCTATCGAACTCAAACTCGGCGCGATTGCCCGGCGCGGGCTTGGCCTCGGCCTTGGTGCGTTCTGCATCGAGGATGCGGTGCTCGGTTTCGGCCAAGGCACGCGATTTGGCGATGTAGGCGGTCCATTCGGTGCGCTGGGCTTCGAGGAGCTTCGCGAGCAGCTCGTCGGTGAGCATGGTGAAGGGTTTGTCTTCTGCCAACGCAGTAATCGAAAGGATGAGCGGGAGAAGAAGTGGGCGCATGGGATGGTTTTTAAAACAAAGCTTTCACGGCTGGCTTCGTGACCTTGCCCATGGCGTTGCGTGGCAGCTCGCTCATGATCTTGAGACGCTGCGGGATTTTATAGACGGAGAGGCGGCCCTTGCACCAATCACGCAACTCAGGCAGCTCCAGCGTGCCGTTTTTCAAAACGATGACCACCGTGACGGCCTCGCCCCAAGTTTCGTCCGGCAGGCCGATGACGGCGCATTCGGCGATGAGCGGGTGATCGAGCAATGCGGCTTCGATTTCGAGGGCGCTGAGTTTGTAGCCGCCGCTCTTGATGATGTCCACGCTCAGGCGGCCCATGATGCGGTAGTAGCCACGCTCCAGCACCGCCATGTCGCCAGTGCGGAACCAATCACCGTCGAAGGTTTCAGCGGTGGCTTCGGGGCGGTTCCAGTAGGCCGCGAAGACGCCGGGACCGCGCACCTGGATCTCGCCCGGTTCGTCCTCGGCAGTGATGATTGGGCCGTTTTCAGTCTTCAAACGCACTTCGACACCCGGCAACGGCGCACCCACAGCTCCGGGTCGGCGCTCGCCATGGTAGAGGTTTGAGATAGCCATGCCGATCTCGGTCATGCCGTAGCGCTCGAGCAATTTTTGGCCGGTGAGCGCGGTCCATTGTTCATGCACACTCGCGGGCAAGGCGGCGCTGCCGGAGACCATGAGGCGCATGCGTTTGAAACCGGCCACGATGCCTACGCGGTCGCTTTCTGAGACCGATTCGAGAGCTTGGATGAGTTTCACATAGATCGTCGGCACGGCCATGAAGAGCGTGTAGGCATCGGCACGCACGCGTTCGAGAATCGCATTCAAATCGAAGCGCGTGAATGGCTCGATCATTGCGCCGGACCATAGCGCGCAGCTTGTGACGTTGATGATGCCGTGAATGTGATGCATCGGCAAAAACAGCGGGATGCGGTCGCTAGCGGCCCACTCCCAGGCCTGCACGAGGCTCTCGATCTGCGCCTGAATGTTTGCATGCGTCGTCACCACGCCCTTGGGCTTGCTCGTCGTGCCGCTGGTGTAAAGAATCATTGCTCTGCGGTCGGGAGTGATGACTGGCAGAGTCTTTGTTGGTGCCGAAGTGATCGCATCAATGTCCATCAAACGCACGCCGAGCCGCTGACAGAGCGGTGCAATCTTCGAAGCCATCGCTGCATCAGCCATGACGATGCTCACGCCAGAATCCGTGAGCGCATACTCCCACTCCGGCTCCGTGGCGGACAAACAAATCGGCAGCTTGATGCCACCCGCACGCCAGATCGCCCACTGCGCCGCCACATACTCAAAGCCGCCTGGCAGCAGCAAGGCGACACGAGTTTCATTCAAGTCATCTGCTTCGCCGAGTAATGCCGGCGCAAGCACCTCCGAGCGATCCAAGATGTCCTGATAAGTGTGAGTCGTCGTTCCAGAGCGAAACGCAATGGAGGCACTGTGTGTGCGAGCACGGGCAATGAGAGGGAGTTCAGTCATGGGATTCAAACAAGAGCGCGTACAATGAAGAACAACACCGACGGCCCCATCAAGCAGCCGAGTCCGGTGTGAAAGGTGGCCACCAGTGCGCCATAGGGCACCAGTTTACGATCCGTGGCCGCGAGTCCGGCGGAGACACCGCTGACGGTGCCAGCGAGGCCGCCGAAGACCATGGCGGAGCGTGGCGTCTTGAGGCGGAGAAATTTCGCAGCGACGGGCGTCGAGACCATCACGATGATGGCTTTGATCACGCCAGTGGCGATGCTCAGCGCCATCACATCGGAGGTCGCGCCAATCGCTCCACCCGTCACGGGTCCGACGATGTAGGTGATCGCACCAGCGCCGATGGTGGTCATGCTCACCGCATCGCGATAACCAAAGGCCCAGGCCACCGCCACGCCGACGATGAACGGCAGCACCGTGCCCAGCAGCAAGGCGATGGCACCGATCCAGCCCGCTTTCTTCGCCTCCTCAGCATGAACTTCAAACGCCGTCGCCACGATGGCGAAGTCACGCAGCATGTTGCCGCCCATGAGTCCGACACCGCTGAACAGGGCGAGGTCAGCGAGTCCCTTCGAGCCGCCTGACATCTTGCCGCCGACATACGCCAGCGCGAGTCCGATGAGGATGGCGATCGCCGATCCTTGCACACGACCAAAGGTCAGCCGCCGCGAGATCACACCCGACACGAGCATCACCAAACCCACCACGGCGAACGCGGTGACGAGTCCGTTCTCCTTGGCGGCTTTTTCAAGCATCTCCCACATCATTTGCCATCCTCCTCAACTTCCGTTTTGGGTTCCATGCGATTGATGAACGACACAAACAGCCCGCACAGCACCACGCTACCCACCGCCGCGATCAGCGCCACCGGACCGCCCTTCAAGGCCGCCACCACATTCTGCTGCATCGCCATCGCGACCACGACCGGGATGTAGATCGCGCCCCAGTAATGCACACCGCTCTCCGAGATGGCGCAGAGGCGACCACTCTTGTGCAGATAGATGCGAGCGAAGATCAGCATCAGCATCGCGATGCCCACGCCGCCGACATTCGTCTGCATCCCGAGCGCGCGGCCAATGAGATCGCCAATGATGATGCCGAGTAAGTGGCAGATGGCGAGAAGCGCGGTTCCGTAGATGATCATGGCCTATTTTTTGCCAGAAGCAGCCTCGTTTGTCTCGATAAATTTCAGCAGCAGCGGAAACGCGGGCTCGGGCATCTTGCCGTGGTCATCGCCCGAATCATACGGGACGATAAGCGGTGTAGTCGTACGAAGCGATCTCGCGCTGATCCTCCCAACGCTTGTGATCGGGACGCAAAACGATTGTTCACCTGTATTGTTCCCGAAGCATCACGGTTTTTGCCATGGCGTGCTGCCGCCACGTTGAATGTGCTTCCTGAGCGTCTCAGACAGTTCATTGAAGATCTTCGGGGCCTTCGTGACGAGATTGGTCTGCTCCTGCGGGTCGTTCTTCAGGTTGTAGAGTTCCAGCGGGCTGAAGGGGTCATTTTGCATCAGCTTCCAGTCACCGCGGATGAGGGCCTCATAATTTTTGCCGCCATAGGTCTTGTTCCCCTCGCGGCGGACGAAGTAAAGATCGCGCGACGTGGTGACGTTGCCGCCTTTGAGGACGGGCACGAGGCTCACAGCATCGAGTTCGGGCGAGGGCTTCGCTCCGGCGAGTTCGAGAAAGGTGGGAAAAAGATCGAAGTTGAGACCTTGATAGTCGCTGCGGCTGCCGGCTTTGATCTGCGCGGGCCAGCGTAGCATGAAGGGCACGCGCAGACCGCCGTCATAGTGATCCTGCTTGCCACCGCGCCACGGGTCGTTGTTCTGCGCATGAGGCACGGAGCCACCGTTGTCCGCGCTAAAGACGACCACGGTGTTTTCCTCCAAACCTGTCTCTTTGAGCACGGCGAGCACTCTCCCGATGCGATCATCCAGATGCTCGACGAAGGCCACGTTCATCGCTCGCTTCTCAGCGAGCTGCGGCGCGCGCACTTTGACTTTCGCGAGCCATTCGGCAGGCGGTTCGATGGGGAAATGCGGCGCGTTGTAGGCGAGGTAGAGGAAGAACGGTTTGTCCTTCGACTTTGCCCGCTCGCGCAGATAATCGCCCGCCCAGTCGGTGAAGATGTCCGTCGCATGGCCTTTCGGATCGATGACTTCGGCATTGAGGCGCATGTAGTTGTCTCCTTGGCGCAGATGCGTCGTGTAGCTGTCCATCATGTCGCCGAGGAAGCCGTGGAAGTGGTCAAAGCCGCGCTCAGTCGGCGTGTTCGGCGATTCGAGGCCGAGATGCCATTTTCCGATGATGCCGGTGTGATAGCCTGCTTTCTTCAATTCATCCGCCATCGTCGGCACACCCGGTTTGAAGTAGCCCCAGGAGTCCTCTGGCTTCGTGCGGATCACGCCCGGCACACCCACGCGATCCGCATAGCGCCCCGTGAGCAGAGCCGCGCGCGATGGCGAGCATACCGTGCAGTTCGCCCGCATCGCCGTGAACAGCATGCCCTCGGTGCCAATGCGGTCGATGTTCGGCGTGCGCACATCGGCGGCGTGGTAGGCAGAGACATCGCCGTAGCCGTGGTCATCTGCGAAGATGAGCAGGAAGTTAGGCGGAGATGCGGCGAGCAGTGAACCAAAGAGGGCGCAGTTGAGTGCAGAGAGGAGAAATTTCATGAGGTCAGAAAACGAGGTCGTGAGCGCTGACTTGCAGGGCGGTTAAAGGCGAGAACAAGTACCGGCGCTTCTGCTCATCGCTGCGTTTTTGTGGAGTCACTGGTGGTGCAGCGCGAGGCGCATGGGGGCGAAAGTCCCTGTGTGTTTCGGTTGCCGGACCTGCCCGGTGACTGCATCATGGCGGCCCTGACCACCATGAAACGCCACGTCCTCATCCACGCCGCCGGCGCTCTTGCGCTCACTCTCCTTCTGAACGCCTGCGGCAAAACGGAACAGCCCGTTGCGGCACAGCCAACACCAGCAGCAGCACCGCCTGCACCCGTGGCAGAAAAGCCTGCGGCTCCAACTCCCGTCCCGGCACCGGTCAAACCAGCCGATCCCGTGTTCTCTGCCGCGCCGGTGGATCTCAACGGCTTTGGCAGCGAGGAACCGGCAGTGCGTGCTGACGAGCCGACGCGCGGCGTCATCGTTATCAATCCAGCGGACATCAAGCACACGAACCAGCAGCATTGGGATCAATACGACTGCACGGCCTTCAACGCGAAGCGCTGGGGCCGCTATGAGGTGCGAGTGACTTACACACTCCGCAATGCCACGCTTGGCACGCAGTTTCGCTTCGCCCAGCAGCCGCTGAAAAAAACATTGGTGGCCTCCAGCCAGCCCAAGCGTGCCGTTTATGGCACCGTGTATGTGGACAAGAACGGCCAGTACCCCTTCGCGCTCTATGCAGCGGCAACCGGCAATGAACCCGGCTTCGAAATTCATGAGGTGGCCTTCGTTCCTGCTCCCGAAGGTCCTGCGCCAGTGCAATCTGCCGACGGCAATATCGTGCTCGAAGCTGGCAACGCCACGACCTGGTCGGAAAACATGCGCTACGAGCCGAAGGCCGAAAAAAACTGCCTCGGCTTCTGGACGAGTGAGGACGACATCGCCGAATGGGAGTTCGAAACCGTCAAACCGGGCCGCTACAAGGTCTCAGTCGTCCACGGCTGCGGTACGGGCAATGAAGGCAGTGAAGTCGCTGTGAAGCTCGGCGCGCAGGAACTGAAGTTCACCGTGAAGGACACCGGCGGCTTCCAGAAATGGTCCGAAGCACAAGTGGGTGAAGTCGAGATCAAGGAGGCTGGCAAACAGCGCCTCGTCATTGATCCGGTGACCAAAGTGAAGAGCGCCGTGCTCGATGTGCATAAAGTGCTGCTCACACCGGTGAGTTGAGCACATTCAATGCTCAAGGCAGGTATTCGAGACGATCCGGCACGTTGTTGTTGTTGCTGTCGAAGGGCAGCGGGTCGTCGAGATCCTTGCGCTCGTCTTCATCGTGATCGTTGTCGGGCTGCAGCCACGCATCGTCCTCGTTCAGCCACTCACCGTGCTTGCGCAGCATGTTCCAGAGCTGAATCACCGCATCCGCACGCGTGAGCGGACGCTGGGCGGTGTCTTTGGCGAGGAGACCGCGATTGGCAGGCAGCTTCAAAGCCAGCGACCAGCGGTAGAGTGTGCCCCAGTCCGCCTTGGTGTCGGGGTTGAAGGTTTTGTCCTTGGTCTCGATGCCCCAGGAGCACAGCGATTCGATGGCGGCACGATCCGCGTCGTCTTGGACGACATCCGTGAAGCGCGGAGCCGAAATCATGACCCATTGTGGCGTGTTGGGTTGCGCCCGCACGACACGCGCAAGCACGCGGGCAAGTTCACGGCGTGTCATGAGCTGATCCGCGCCAAACGAGACGCTGTCCGCATCCGCCTGCCAGATACCACGCACCGCAAGCATGTTCGCGGCTTCAAAGTGCAGCGCGTCGGTGGGCAGGTCCTGCCAGGGCCAGATCAAGACGCCAGGACCGCCGCTGCCGCGCACGAGGCGGAGCTGAATCTCACGCCAGTGCTTCTGCGACGCGGCTGCGGCACGCGGTTGCAGGCCGTCGCGCAGGCAGAGCCAGGCGAGCGTGGCGCTGGCCTGACCGACGTGCATCATCTGGCCATGCAACCGCAGCGCGCTCTGCACGATGCTGCTGACGCCGATGTTCTTGGAGCAGCCGAGCAGGCCGTTGATTTGCACTGGAACGAGGCCACGCAGCGGAAACATCGCGCGATCAGTGTCGGTGTGCCAGCCGCGTGACGGCGTCTGCACATACAACCACGGGCCATTGTGATTTGCGTCGATGAAACGGCGGCGCGTGGGATGGAAGTCGATGTTGAACTGAAAACCGAACACGCCATCCGGCACCAGCACCTTCGCCCACTTGGGTTCGCGGGTTTCGGCGCGGATGTCCTGCTCGCGCAGCATGTAGAGAGCTTCGAGGCGCAAGCCCTCGCGCACATACGGCTTCGGCGGCAGCAGATCGGGCGTGCCGAACTCGGTGGTGAGCCGCATGTAGCGGAAGGTCTGCGGGAAGTCGCCCACACGATCATGCACGGCGGTTTGCAGATGGTAAAGCATGCTGAGCGCATGTTGCTTCGCGTCATCGAAGATGATCTGCCGCTGTGCAGGCGTGAGATGGACGATGTTTTTCTTCGAGGAGCCCGGTGCGGTTTTTTCGAGCGCATCCACGACACGCTGCGGCAACTGGCATAGCGGATAATCCTGCACCGGCCAGTTCAGGAACGTCGCTTCGGTGCCGGCGGCCAGATCGTTGTGCCAGCGATCCACCAGACGGCGATGCGTGTAAACGCTCCAGCCCGACTGGCTGTAAATGCCCGCGCTCATGTCGCTGTCCACCCACGGCGGGGTTTTGTCGAGCTGGGCAAAGGAACGCAGATCGTAAGTCGCGGGTTTGGGAATGGCGCTGTTCTTCCCGGCCTCACGCAGCACCAGGCACCAGGACAGCGGGTTCATCTCCTGCTGATCCGCGTCGTCGTAGGTCGCGGGAGCGCTCGCTTCAGCAAAGCGGGATTTCAAATCGGCCCCGGCGCCGTATTTGGCACCGCTGAGCCGGATGACATCGCCCCAGTCGGAGGAATCGAGCGTGAGCTTCGCGCGAATGGTCAGGTCGGACCGGTCAGACTTGTCCGACAAGTCTGACCGATGAAACGTGACCGAAGTGACCGCATTTTTTTCCACCTGCACCTGCACCGGCTGCCAGCCGCGTTCGATCCGCAACACGCCGGCATAGACGTAAGGCTTCACGAGTTCCTCAAAAATCTTCGCCGCAGCCGCTGGTTCGATGGTTTCGGTGCCGCAGTAGGCGTTGCCGGGCGCGGGAAGACCGTAGGTCTGCGAGTTGTGCGCACGAATGCGGTTGATCACCTCGCTGTAGATGCCGCTGCGCGGAAAATTCACGCGGCGGCCATTTACCGTGGTCCATTCATCGGGACAGCCGACTCCCTCGGCACTGAACTGGCCGCCAAGCCAGTCGATGTCGTTCACCAGCACGATGCGCTTCACGCCGAGCCGTGCGGCTTGAACCGCAGCGGCACAGCCGGATTCATTGCCGCCGACGATGAGCAGATCGGCTTCGATGACTTCGGCGTGGGCAGTCACGGACAACAGCAGGAAGACAAATAGACGACTCATGGCAATGATGTGGAAAGCAGTTCAAAACAAGATGCGATATTCACCGGGCTGCATTTCAGCGACAGCGGAGGCGACTTGATCCGCCAGAAGTTCCAGCTCGGGCCAGAACTGAATGCGTAGTTCCAGAATGGCGATCCGGCGTCCGGTCAGATTCTGCTGATAACGCAGGTTCTGGTCACAGGTGATGAACAGATCGAACTCCGCTTCCGCAGCTTTCAGCAAGTCGCCGTTGCTCAGCGCCGCCCAGCCGAGCTTCGCGGCATGGATGACGGTGTGCTCCGTCAGGTGTTTGCGCAGCGGCCCCGGCGTGCAGTTATCCAGCAGAATCTTCATGCCGCCAGGCCCGGTTCGATGGCCATGCTGAAGGCGGATCGCTGCGCGGCGAAGGCCAGCACATCTTCACACTGCTCCCGGGTCACCGGCGGAAACCAGTCGCAGAACTCGTCGAGCGTGACGCCCTTGCTGAGATTGGAGAACAAAAATTTCACCGGCATGCGCGACTGTTTGAAACACCACTGTCCGGCCATGCGGTCGGGATCACGCCAGACCGCAGCACATTGGGACCAGTCGAACTCATTCATGCGGACAAGTATGTTCATCCGCACCGCCAAAGCAAGTCTGCCAATCCATCACACCCCCCGCCACCCGCACCGTCGCGTAGCTCTTTTTGCCTTTGCGCAGGATGCAGAGCCTGCCGCCGAGAAAATGATCGGCGGTGAGCGTGGGAGCAGCACCGGCGGCTTGGAAGCTTCAAGCTCCTGACGGAAAAAGTCCGAACAATGCCTCTGCCTCGCGCACACGGAGACGGCGAGGATGGTTCAGATCCAGTGCTTGAATCGTGGCACGCCCCGTTGCTGTGATGCCCACCATGCGCCGGTCTTCCCAGACAAACTCGTCCGACCAGCGCTGCCTGCGTGGATGGAAGAGGGCGGCCATCTCCTGTGTGTCCGGATCCAGCACATGCGACCGGTCTGATTTGTGCAGATTGCAGCTTGGGCAGGCCAGCGCGAGATTGCCCTCGGTGGTGGTGCCACCACAGGTGGCGGGGATGATGTGCTCCACATGAAACGTCGCTCCCTGAAGCGACTGGCTCATGCGGCAGTATTCGCAGCGATGTTCCGCGCGTTCTTTCACGAGCACGGCCAAGGCGGCGGGAATAGTCATGCAGGGCGCCTGCCAAGGAGTTGCAATGCCTTGGCGCGAAGCAGTGAGATTTCCTCGCTGAGCGCGGCGAGAGCGGAAAGCTCCTCTTTCTCCGCTGGTTGCAGAAGCCCCTCGGTGTTGCGGTCCATCAGGCTTTGAAGCTGCCTGTCCGTCTCCGGCGGCAGCCGGAAGTCGCCGATGGACTCAATCCAGGATGTAGGTGCTTCAATCGTGGCAGGCATGTCAGGAAGGTGAGGGTAACCTGCCATTTGTCAACGTGACGCCCCTCACGCCCCGGCCACCCGCACTGTCGCGTAGCTCTTCTTGCCTTTGCGCAGGATGCAGAGCCTGCCGCCGAGGAAATGATCGGCGCTCAGCGTCGGCACGGAGCCAGCATCCACCTGCTGGTTGTTGATGTAGAAGCCGCCGCCTTTCATCAAGCGGCCGGCATCGCCTTTGGAGGTGGCGAGGCCGAGGGTGACGAGGAGATCGGCCACCTGCGGGATGTTGGCGAGATCGACTTCGGTGCTGGGAGCAGAAGCGGTGGCTTCGATGAGGGTGCTGACATCGGCGGTGGCGAGATCAGCGCCGCCAAAGAGCGCTTGGGAGGCGAGGATGACTTTTTGCAGCTCGGCTTCGCCATGCACCATGCGGGTGACTTCGGCGGCGAGGCGTTTGTGGCCGCTGCGGAGTTCAGGGCGGGCGTTGTGCTCCGCCTCAATAGCTTCGATCTCTTCATGCGTCAGCAACGTGAACTGGCGCAGGAAGCGCGGCACGTCGGGGTCTTCGGAATTCACCCAGAACTGGTAGAAGGCATACGGACTCGTCTTCGCGGGGTCCATCCAGATGGCACCGGCCTCGGACTTGCCGAATTTTTTGCCCGAACTCGTCGTGATGAGCGGAAAGGTGACGACGAAGGTCTGCTGGCCGCGCAGTTTGCGCACGAGGTCGATGCCGGCGGTCATGTTGCCCCACTGGTCGCTGCCGCCGATCTGCACGGTGCAGCCGTGGCGCTCGTTGAGCACGACGAAGTCGTACGACTGCAGGATCATGTAGGTGAACTCGGTGAACGAGATGCCGGACTCGAGACGAGCGCTGACGGATTCCTTCGCGAGCATCCACGCGATGGTGAAGTGCTTGCCCACATCGCGCAGCAGCTCGACGGCGCTCAATTTGCAAATCCACGAGGCGTTGTCTTCGATGATGGTCTTGTCGGGAATGAGGATGCTCCTAATTTGCACCTCGATGCGCTTCACAAAGGCAGCGACGGTCTCGGGCGTGTTGAGCGTGCGCTCGTTCGCCTTGCCGCTGGGGTCGCCGATCAAACCGGTGCCGCCACCGACGATGGCGATGGCCTTGTGCCCATGCTCCTGCACACGGCGCAGGGCCATGAGCGGCAGCAGGTTGCCGATGTGCAGGCTGTCTGCGGTGGGATCAAAGCCGCAATAGAAGGTCTGCTGCGTCTTGAGGGCTGCTTTGAGGGCGTCGAGGTCGCTGCACTGCTTGAGCAGGCCGCGCCATTCGAGATCGGCGATCAGGTCGGTCGTGGGCATGATGGGAAAAAATGACGAAGGTAGAATTCAGAATGACGAATTCAGAATGACGAGCTGTCATTCGACATTCGTCATTCGGATTTCGTCATCACGCCTTTATGGCGTCGATCCCGGCTCGGCGCGCAGGAGTTGCGAGCCATTGAAGCGTTCGTTGGGCTTGAACAGCCAGCCGGGGCTGGCATTGCTGACTTCCCAGCGGCGCAGTTCGAACTCGGGCAGGACGAGGTTGCTGTTAGGATCAAACACCTTGCGGCCCGTGTAGCGGCCCCAGATGCGGTATTCGGTGTTGTGGTCGTCGCCGTAGGCATAGCCGCCGTCACTTGGCTGCTCCGGCAGGCGGTTCGGGATTTTCTGGTAGCGCTCGTTCATGATGACGAGCTTCGCAGTGTTCCAGTCCTGCCCTGGACTGCGCAGGTAGCCCCACAGGTGCGTGTGGTCGATGTAGAAGCGGCGACCGACGTAAAAGTCGCCACGCGGCTCCATGGCGATCTGCCGACGGCGCACATCGACCGACAGCGCCTGCTGGGGGGAGAGGCCGGTGGTTTCACAGCCGGTGATAAACACGCTGAGAAGAAGGAACAAGGCGGAGATGGCAACGCGGGGCGACATGGTGGCGCGCATTGTGAAGCGTGGGGCCGCTGCCGCAATCAGAAAGGCAGTTTGCGACGCGTCTGGAACATTTGTCTCGTCGCGGCCGTCACGATTTGTTATTCCAAGCAGGAATATTCCAAATCAACTCCTGCGTGAATCCCACCGACTCCCCCTCGAACTCTTCTGCGCTGCCTGATCTCACCCCTGCCGATGCGCAAGCCGTCTTCGAGCAACTCACGGCGGAAATCTCCAAGGCCATCGTCGGTCAGGAAGACATCGTGCGGAAGCTGCTGGCGGCCTTGTTTGCCAACGGCCACTGCCTGCTCATCGGCGTGCCGGGCCTGGCAAAGACGCTGCTGGTGCGCTCGCTCGCGGCCACACTGGGCATGGGCTTTCGCCGCATCCAGTTCACGCCCGATCTGATGCCCGGGGACATCCTTGGCAGCGAACTGCTGCGCGATGAAGGCGGCAAACTGGAGTTTGAGTTTCAGGAAGGCCCGATTTTCACCAACCTGCTGCTGGCGGATGAAATCAACCGCACGCCGCCGAAAACACAGTCCGCGCTGCTCGAAGCGATGCAGGAACGCCGCGTGACCATCGCACGCCGCACGCGTGAGCTGCCAGCGCCGTTCCTCGTCGTCGCCACGCAGAATCCCATCGAGCACGAAGGCACCTATCCCCTGCCGGAAGCGCAGCTCGACCGTTTCATGTTTTCGCTGAAACTCGAATATCCCGCCGCCACCGAGGAGGTCGAGATCGTGCGCCGCACCACGATGGGTGAAATGGAGGAACTGCAGCCTGTCACCGACGCCGAGACGCTGCTCGCGCTACAACGTCTTGTGCGAGCCATGCCGGTGAGCGATCACGTCATGCAATACGCCGTCGCTTTGTCCACCGCCACACGTCCGCATGTCGCAGGTGCCTCGAAGGCGGCGAAAACCTACATCGAGTGGGGTGCCGGGCCGCGTGCCTCGCAATATCTCGTGCTTGGCGCGAAGGCGCTGGCCTTGCTCAAAGGCAAAGCGACCCCTGAAACCAGCGATGTGCGCGAAGTCTGCTCTGTGGTGCTGCCACACCGCATCGTGCCGAACTACCGTGCCACCGGCGAAGGCCATGACGCGCATGCGATTGTCGCGATGGTGCTCAAAGACGTGCGCGAACCGGCTTATTGATCGCATGAAGCAGGACGCCACCTTCGCCGACATGCTCCGCCTTGCGAAGCAGGCACCGGCGTCATGGAATCGTCCGCCGCCATTGCCTGCCGCGCTCAAAACCGGCCAGCCGCCGCCGATTCCGCAGAAGAATCTCTTCACCAGCCAGTTCCTCAATCCCGGCGAACTCGCCCGATTCGAGAACCTCATGGTGTTTGCGCGCACCATCGTCGAAGGCTGGTTCGCGGGCCGTCACAAGTCGCCGCACTTCGGCTTCAGCGCCGAATTTGTCGAGCACAAGCCCTATGCACACGGTGACGACATCGCGCACATCGACTGGCGTGTGTATGCGCGCACGAAGAAGCTCTACTCGCGCAAATACCTCGAAGAAACCGACATGACCGTGCATCTGCTCGTCGATGCGAGTCCGTCGATGGACTACACCGGGCCGAAGCGTGAGCGCAAATTCTCCCGCGTCGCCCGCATCGCCGCCGCGCTGGCCTACTTGATGATCCGCCAGGGCGACAAGGCCGCCATCGGCCTCTTTGCCGACGGCATGATCGACCAGGTGCCGCCGGGCGGCACGAAGCGCCACATTCATCGGCTGCTGCAACTGCTCGAACGTCCGCCAGTGCCGGGCAAACGCACCAACATCCCGCGTGCCTTACAGCAGGCCGCCGCGCAGATGCGCAAGCGTGGCCGCATCGTCATCCTCTCCGACTTCCTCGGCACCGATGTGGACGCGATGTTCGATGCGCTCGGCCAGTTCCTGCATCGCGGCTTCGAAGTGATGATCCTCCAGGTGCTCGATCCCGATGAACTCGACCTGCCCGCCGTCAATGTGGCACGCTTTCGCGACATGGAGACCCATCAGGAAGTTCAGGTCGAGCCGGAGGAAATTCGCGCCGCCTATCAGCGCGAACTGAAGGCCTTCACCGACGGCATCCGCCAGCACGCCATGGGCCGCCGAATCACTTACGAGATGGTTTCGACCAAAGCGCCCTATCTGGAGGCCATTGAGGCCTACATGGGTTTCAGGAGAAAATGATCTCGATACTTTCACCATTGCACTCACATGCACGCCATCCTGTTTTCGCATCCTTGCCTCGATAGTGCTCAGTGCTCAGTTCAAATGTCCCCGCGTTCCATCGACTGAGCACTAAGCACTGAGCACTTTGCCTCAAGCGCCCCAGGCACTCATCCCCACCATGGTCTTCCAAAACACGGCACTGCTCCCTTACCTCCTCCCGCTCCTCGCGGTGCCGCTGGTGATTCATCTGCTGAACAAGAAATTTCCCAAGCTCGTGCTGTTCCCGTCGGTGGAGCTGATTCGCCGCAGCATGGCGCAGCGCAGCAAACTCATGCGCTGGCGGCATTGGCTGCTCACGCTGGTGCGCACACTTGTCGCATTGCTCGCGCTGCTGGCGTTCTTGCAGCCGTTCATCGCCCGCTTCGGCCAGCCGCCGCCCACACCGCAGGGGAAACGGCATGTCGTGCTCATCCTCGATCATTCCTTCAGCATGGAACAGCCGGACGGTCTGATGTCGCTGCGGTCGCGTGCGGGTGCGGAAGCCATGCGCATCCTCGATTCGCTCGGTGCGGAAGATGAGATGCAGGTCATCGCCGCCGCGCGCAGCAGCAACGCCTGCTTCACCGGCTGGTCGCACAATCACGCCGCCGCGCGTTCCTTCATCACCGCGCTGGGGCCGGGTTATCAGCGTGCGGATTTCGCCAAGGCCATGGATGCCGCCGCCGCGCTCATGCGCGATGTCACCGGCACTGCGGAGGTTTATTTCATCTCCGACTTCCAGCGCACGAACTGGTCGGATGCCAGCTTCGCCGCGCTGCCCAAAACGACGCGTGTGTTCTTCGTCGCCGTCGGTGATGCGGCCAAAGCGCGCGGCAATCATGCCGTCACGCAGGCGGAGATTGTCTCCGGCACGGTACTGGCAGGCGGCGAGGTCACGCTGATGGCACAAATCGCCAATCACAGCGCTGCTGCCCTCGATGAACCCATCGAAGCCGTCATCGACAACCGCATGACCTTTGAGGCACGCGTCAAAGCCGCGCCGTGGTCCGTTCAGCGTGTGCCGCTGCAAATCCGTGCCCCCGGTCCCGGCTGGCACACGCTCGTGGTGCGCTTGAAAAATGGCGACTCGCTGCCGCTCGATGACGCCTTCCATCTGCCGCTGCACGTCACCGAGAAAGAAGAAGTCCTCATCGCCACCGATGAACCCGCCAGCGCTCTCACCACACGCTTTTTGGAGGCGGCGATCAATCCGTATGCCGGCAATGCCGGTTCGCTGCTGCCACGGCGCATAGAGGCCTCGAAACTCACGCCCGCCGATCTCGCCTCGACGACGAAACTCGTGCTCACCCGCGTGCATGAGCTGCCGCAGTCGCAGATTCGCGCACTCGCGGACTACATGAAGGCCGGTGGCGGCACGCTGTGGTTTCTCGACGGTTCACACGATGCCAGCAATGCTCGTGCACTGGCGGAATGGTTCACGCAGCCCGAAGCCGTGCCGCTGCGGCTTACGCTGCGGCGTGATGCCACCGCACCCGGTGCGGAAGGCGCGCAAATCGCACGCGGCATGTTTGACTCGCGTTTTCTGCGGCTGTTTCGCGGTAGTGCGCGTGATGCGCTCGCGCAGTTGTCGTTTTACGAGCTGTGGCAGGCCGCGCCGGTCGAACGCGCCGAAATTTTGCTGACATATGCCGACGGCACGCCCGCGCTCGCGCATGGTAGCCCCGGACTCGGCACGCTGCTGATGTGCAATTTCTCCGTGGCCGAAATCGCCAGCAATCTTGCCCGGCAGCGTGTTTTTCCGGCGTGGATTCAAGAGATGACCGCCCAGCTCTCCGGCGAACGTGCCGCCGCATCACGCTTCGAGCCGGGCGATGTGATGGATGCCGAAGCGTGGATGCGCGAGGTGCAGAACAACGAATTCACCAGTCCTGCGGGTGCGGCCACCGTGGCCACACGTGCTGCAAGCGGCGAACGCGTGCAGCTCACACTCACTGCACGCGAGCCGGGCTTCTACACGCTGCTCGATGGTAAACAACGCATCGCCGCGCTGCTCGCTGCAAACATCGCACCGGTGGAAAGTGATCTGCGCGTGCTGGAGGGCGGCATTGCCCCGCAGCAGGCTCAGCAGGATGCCGTCAGCGCCAGTCAGATCGTCGCCGGCACGGATTATCATGAGTTGGCACGCGGCGCTTCGGTGTTTCACTGGTTTGTCTGGGCCGCATTGATCATGCTGGCCCTCGAAACACTGCTGCAAACCAAGATTCGGAGGACCGTGGCATGATGCAGTTCGATCCCGTGCCCGGCTGGCCACAGTGGTGGATTCTCACCGTGATCTGCCTGCTGTTTTTCATCGTGCTGGGCCTGCGCAACGCGCTGCGGCTTGGCACCGGCAAAGCCCTCGTGCTCACTGTGCTGCGCACGCTCGGCATCACGTTGCTGCTGCTCATTTTGCTGCGCCCGGCACGGCGTGAAGAACTGCCGGAGGAGAAAAAGGATCTCGTCGTGCTCGCGGGCATCGACACCTCCGCCAGCATGCAGCAGACCGATGCGAACAACGCCAAGCGCATCGACGCGGCCACGCGTCTCATCGGCGACTCGGGTCTCGACGACCCAAGACTACGCCTGCGGCTCTCCAGCTTCGACGATGAGGCACGCGGCACCAGTTTGGAGCAGCTCACAACCTTGCGTGCAGAAGGTCGTGACACGCGCATCCACAACGCCGTCACCACGATGCTGCAAAACGTGCGCAAGGATGAAAACGCCGCCGCACTGCTGCTCATCACCGACGGTCACGATTTCGAGATGACCAGTGCCGCGAAAACTGCGCTCGCCGCCCGTGCTCGCGGCGTGCCGATCTACACCGTGCCGCTTGGAGCTGCGGGACAGGTGCGCGATGTCAGCCTGCGCATCGCGAATTTCCAGCCATTCTGCTATGTGAAGCAAAAGTGCCGCATCAGCGCCGTTGCGCGTTTCACCGGCTGCGAAAACGAACTCCTCACCGTGCAGCTTTTGCGCGACGGCAAGCTCATCGAGTCCAAACAGCTCTCCACGCGCCAGGAAGCCGAGCTGCCGGTCGAATTCGTCGTCAGCGAGGAAAAAGCGGGCCAGATCGAGTACGAAGTCCGCGCGCTGCCGATCTACCGCGAAACCGAAAACGCGAACAACAGCGCGATCACCTATTTGAATGTGCTCGACGACAAACTGCGCGTGCTGCTGCTCGAAGGCGAACCGTACTGGGACACGACGTTCCTCCAACGCTCGCTGATGCGGAACGATAAGATCGATCTCGATGCCGTGATTCAATACGCACCCGGCAAGTTGCGCCGCATTCGCAAAACACCGGGCCAGGACGACCTCAAACTGCCCACCACTCGCGAGGAATTCGAGGCCTACGACATCATCCTGCTCGGCGCGAAGACCGGTGAACTGCTGCTCCAAGAACAGCAGGCCGCGCTCGTCGATGCCGTGCGCGATGGCGGCGGTGCCGTCGTCTGCCTGCGTGGGCAAACCGGCCTCGATCCCAGTGCTGCGGCCATTTTGGAGCCAGTGGTGTGGGAGGAGACCGCGCCGGTTACTGGTGATTTTCAGGTGCAGCGTGAAGGCCGCGCGCTCGCCCCATTTCAGCTCATCAACACCTTCCGCACCGGCCAGCATGTCCTGCCGCCGCTCACCTCGATGCTGCGCATCAAAGAGAAGCCGCCGCTCGCCGCCTCGCTGGCCGTGACACGCGACAACGCCGCGCAGATCGCCGCCGATGTGTTCATCCATCGCCCCGTCGGTCGTGGCCAGTCGCTCGCGCTCGGTGCGCGGGACTGGTGGCATTGGGCGTTTCAGAGTGCGGACGCAGCTCGCGATGCGTTGTTCGACCGCTTCTGGGACCAGGTCATCATCTGGCTGCTCGCCAGTTCGGAGAACGTCTCCGGGGCACAGCACCGCCTGCGTGCCAGCACCGCGAATTTGCCGCTCGGCCAGGAGATTTTTCTCCGATTGCAGTTCGAAAAGGACAGCAAGCCCGCCGGACCTCCCGTGCTCGAAGTCACCACCGGTGACGAAGCGCCCGCACCGATCACGATGACCGCCACGGACAATCCGCTCCAGTTTGAAGCCCGCTACGTGCCGCCGAAAACCGGCCGCTTCCGTGCGCAGGTCACGCTGCCCGATGGCACGGCGCAAAGCGCCCGCTTCATGGTCTTCGAGGAAAATCGCGAAGCCGTCGAAGTCGCCGCCGACCGCACCTATTTGAAGAAGCTCGCCGAAAGCAGCGGCGGACGTATGCTCGAAGCCGCCGAGGTAAAACCTTTCATCACCAGCCTCAAAGACGCCCTGCGGCCCGGCGAAGCACGGTTCCGGCTCGTCAGCCTGTGGGACCGCGCCTGGGTGCTGTATTTGATCCTTTCCTTGCTCGCCTTGGACTGGTACCTTCGCCGCCGCTGGGGACTCACATGAACGCTTCATCCTCCAACGATTCACTCACGCAGGTCATGTCGCGGTTGCGGCAGGCGGATCGCGCCTGGCAGCAGCAGCGCGCGATGATCTGGCTGCTGCGTGGCGTGCAGTGGGCCTTACTCGTGGTCGTCGTACTGCTGGCGGTGGATGTGTTTTTGCATCTCGATGCGCCGTTGCGGCTGGCGCTCTCATTGATCACGGCGGTCGCTTCGCTGGGTCTATTCGCGTGGCTGGCGCATCAGGCGTGGTTCTTCACCAATCCGGCGGAACGCACGGCACGCCTGCTGGAAAGCCGCGAGCCGGAACTCGGCTCGAAGCTCATCAACGTGCTGCAATTGCAGGAGAAATTCGCGAACGCAGAGGGCTTGACCCGCACGCTGGCGGCGCAGGCCGTGAATGATGCTGCCGCCGGAGTACGCTCGGTGCGCTTTCTGCCGCTCACACGCGAAGCAGGCACCAAGAAGCAGGCATGGCAGGCCCTGTTTGCCTTCACCGGCTTCATCATCGTCTCCCTATTCACGTTTCAGGCCTTCATCACGACGCTGATTCGCTTTGTTGATCCATTCGGCGATCATCCGCCTTACTCGCTCACGAGTCTGTGGCTGGAGGAACCGGCGCAGACCGGCGCCAGCGTGCTCTACCGCGCCAGCTTCACCGTGAAGTGCCGCTGGTCCGGCCATGATCCGAAAGAGTTGTTCCTCACGGCGCATCCGCCCGGCGAGCCGGAGAAAGCGGTGACGATTCCGCTGTTCGCGCTGGAGCAGGGCGTGTTCGTGCAGAAGATCGAGGACGTGCGCACGAATTTGCTCATTCACGCGCATACCCGCAACGGCTGGAGCCGCAGTCGTGCGCATCCGCTCACGGTGTTGCTCACGCCACAGTTCCTCGCCGCATCCACGAGCATTGCGCCGCCTGAATACACCGGACTGCCGGCGAAGGGCGGCGAATTCGGCTTCAGTGGTCTTCAGGCACTCAAAGGTTCGCGTGTCACCTTCCGCATCGCGTCGAATCGTCCTCTAAAAGAGGGCGTCATCACGCTCACCACCGCGTCTGGCAAGCCGCAGACGATTCAACTGACGCCGGACGCGAAAAAACCGGATGAAGTCACCGGTAGCTTGATCGCTGACAGCTCTGGCCGCATGACGTTCGCGCTCACCGACATCGGCGGCATTCCGTCCGATGCGGAAAAGAGCAGCGCCTTCACCGTCACGCACGATCTCGCGCCGCAAGTCGCGATTGCCGAGCCGGCACGCGATGGGTTTCTCGTCATGGGCCATCCGCTGAACGCGCGCATCACCGCGAGTGATGATTACGGCCTCAAGTCAATGCGCGTCCACTCGGCGCGTAACGAGCAGTATGCCACGCCGGTGGAGCGCACGTTCAAGGAGATCACACGCAGCGATGTCATCACCCTGCCGCTCACCGAAGGCGTGAAGGCGGGCGATGTGATCACGCTGTTTGCCGAGGCCATCGACACGCATCCCAGCCCGCCGCATGTCGCGCGTTCCGAGACGCGGCGGCTCACGGTTATTTCCAAGGAGCAGTACAACGACTTCCTGCGCCAGCAGCACGACATCGCCGATCTGGAGGCCAAGTACGCCGCTTTGATGGATCAGCATCAGGCGCTGCTCGATCAGCAGAAAAAACTGGCCGAGGAAGCCAAAAAACCCGGCGACAGCAAACAGCAGGAGGCGTTGCAGAAGCAGCAGGACAAGCTCAACGAGGAGCTGCTCAAGTCCGCCGAGCGCATGGAGAAGTTTGTGGCCGAAGCACCGCTCTACGAAGTGGAGAAAAGCTTCCAGGACGATTTGAAGAAGGACGCCCAGGCAGTGCGTGACTCCGTAGCCGCCAATCAAAAGGCCAATGCGGCCAAGCCGGACAGCCAAGCCTTCGCCCAAGAGGCCAAAGAGCATCACGAGCGCATGGCCGGGGCGCAGCAGGAGGCGCAGGAAAAAATCGAGAAAGCCATCGCCGATCTCGCGCAGATGCAGGAGATCATGAAGGACTTCAACCGCTTCAAGATGCTGTTCGAGCAGCAGCAGCAGGTCACCGCGCAGACGGAGCCGTATGCACAAAAAACCGCGCCATCTGAGACGGACCAGCTCGCCGTTCAAGATCTCGGGGCGAACGAACGTGCGATCGGCGATGAACTGCGCGAACTCGCGGAAAAACTGCGCGCAGATGCCGCCGCTGCGGAAGCCAAATTCCCCAAGGCCGCCTCCAGTGCGCTTAAGCTCGCTGATGCGATGGAAGACGTGCGCATGGACCACCTTGCCGCGAATGCCGCGCAGAAAATGCTCGGCGGTGATGGCAAAGGCGGCCATCAAGGCGCGCAGCGGCTCGAACAGGAGATGCGCGCGCTGTTTGGTCAATGCAAAGGCGGTGAAGGCGAGATGAGTGATGAGCTGGACCAGTTCATGTCGCTCTCGGAATGCATGAAGCCCAGCATGGGAGCCGGCAGCCAGTTCCAGCAGATGATGCAGAGCAAAAAATTCGGCAAGGGCAACGGCAAGTCCGGTGCGCAAGGCATGGGCATGGGCGGGTTCATGATGGGCGATGATCCGGCGGGATCGCAGAATGTGTATGGCGCGGAATCGACGCTGGGTCGCGTGAACAAAGGCATGGGCGAGGGCCAGACTCCGCCTGGCACCGATCCCACCGCCATGCCCGCGATCACCAAGAGCGATGTCAGCACCGGCGCGACTGAAGTGAACCGCGCCACTGACGCCATGCCCGCCGCCACGCTCATCGAGCAGTATCGCGGTCTCACCGAAGCCTACTTCGACCGCATCACCGGCAAGCCGAAACCACTCGCGCCGGAGACCAAGCCATGAAATTTGCCGCCATCCTGATGTTTGCCGCCGTGGCAGCCGCCGCCGAGCCGAAACCGTTCCACATCACCTGTGGGAACCTGGTGTATTCGATGGATGAAAAGACCTCCGTCTGCTTTGCCGACTATTTTCTTGGTGAAACGGCACGCGTCACCAATCTGAACATCGAGCCGAACTTCCTGAAGCTGAAGCTGGGCGATGACGAGTTGTTCACCACGCCGTTCTGCGTTTTCACCGGCACGGGTGACTTCAAACTCAGCGAGAAGGAGCGGGCGAATCTTCGCGCCTACCTGCAACGCGGCGGCTTCATCGTCGCGAGTCCCGGCTGCTCCGACAAGCCGTGGGTGGCGGCGTTTCGTCGTGAGATCGAAGGCACGCTGCCGAGCACGCCGATGCAGACCATTCCGATGACGCACCCGATCTTCGACATGGTCCACAAGGTGCCGCAGCTCCATCTGGAAAAGAAAAAGGGCACCACGATGCTCCAGGGCATCGTGATCGACGGCCGGCTCGCGCTGGTGTTCTCGCCGGAAGGATTGAACGACACCGACCACACGAAGGGCTGCTGCTGCTGCGGTGGCAATGAAGTCAGCGAAAGCATGCTCATGAACATCAATCTGCTGGTCTATGCGCTGCTGTATTAGCCTGCTGCTGCTCCTCAGCGCGTGCGACAAACCCGCGCCACCACCCGCAGCGGCACGCAACGTGCGCGTGCATCTCACCTGCGATGTCACCGGCCGCATCGAGCCCTGCGGCTGTTTCAGCGGCCAGTATGGCGGCCTGTCGCGCACGCAGACCGTGCTGCGGGCCGAGGGCAAACCTTCGCTGCGGGTTGATGCGGGCGATGCCATCGCTGGGGCGGAGGATTTTCACGTCATTCAATACCGGCATGTTCTCAAAGCCTTCGCTGATCTCGGCTTCCACGCGATCAATCTCGGCCGGCGTGAAGCTGCGTTGAGCGTGGAGACCTTGCGCAGCCTCGCCAAGGATTCGCCGGTGCCGTTGGTGAGCGCGAATGTCGTCGATGCGCGCACGCTGGAGCCGGTGGCGCGTCCTTGGCTGCATGCGAAGGTCGATGGCGTCACTTACGGCATTCTGGGCATCGTTGATCCACGTTCCGTGGGCGAAACCGGTCTTGGCGAAGGTTTGCAGCTTCTCGATCCCGCTTCAGCCATCACCAAACATCTGCCAGAGATGAAGCAGGGTGCCGATGTTCTCGTGCTGCTGGCCTTTGCCAAAGAAGACCGCATGAAGGAGCTGGCAGCGCAGTTTTTTGAGTTCCAGCTCATCCTCGGCGGTGATGTGACGCAGCCTTCGCAGGAGCCGGAGCGCGCGAATCGCTCTCTTCTGATGGCCACGACCAACCAAAGCCGCGCGCTCGGCTTTTTCGAAGCGCAATTGGCCGCGAACGGCACGTTGGACAAACCGAAGCAGAAAATCATCTTCATGGCCGACAACATCCCGCAGGACGACGGCATCATCACGCATGCGGAGGCGTATCGCGCCGAAGTGCGCACGGCGAAGCTCACCATCGACGACCCGCAGCGGGTGCGTGGCGATGCTGTGCCTGGCGTGCGTGTCACGGCGAAATTTACTGGGAGCGAGTCGTGTTCCGCCTGCCATGCCGAGGATTACGCCATCTGGCAGAAGAGCGGCCACGCGCACGCCTTCGACGCACTGTTGTATCGTCAATCCGACGCCGATCCGAACTGCATCGCGTGCCACACCATCGGCTTTGGCAGCGAGAGCGGCTATCGCCGTGAGTTTGCCGGCAAACGCATGACGCATGTCGGCTGTGAATCCTGCCACGGCCCCGGCAGCACGCATGTGGAGCAGCGCACGCTCAGCAAGGAACCCACCTTCAAGTTCCGCCCGCTGGCCGCCGCCGACTGCACCACCTGCCATCACGGCGAATTCAGCCGCACTTTTGAATGGGACGAGTTCTGGAAGCTCATTGCTCACGGTAAGAAGAAGTGATTCGATGAAAGTCGGCGCGCATCGCCTTCGTCAACGGGCCATGCGTTTTCTGCTCTCTCTCGTTCTCCTCGTTTCATCCACCTTTGCCGCTGAGCGTCCCAATGTCGTCGTCATCCTCAGTGACGACCTCGGCTGGGGCAGCGTGGGCTGCTACGGTGCTGATCCAGCGCTGGTGCAGACGCCGAACATTGACCGCATCGCGAAGGAAGGCCGCCGCTTCACGGATGGCAACACGACCTCGTCCGTCTGCTCGCCCACGCGTTATGCGATGCTCACCGGCCGCTATTGCTGGCGCACGTCCCTCATCAGCGAAGTGCTGAGCACGGTGGCACCGCTGCACATCGAACCGACACGGCTTACAATCGCGTCGATGTTCAAGTCGCAGGGCTACAACTGCGCTGCGGTCGGCAAATGGCATCTGGGCTACGGCACGGCGGAGCGCTGCGATTTCACGAAGGAGCTGAAGCCCGGACCGCTTGAGGTTGGCTTTGATTACCACTTCGGCGTGCCTGCGAATCACGGCGACCTGAGCGGTGTGTATGTCGAAAACCACTGGGTCTATGGTTTGAACAAGGACAGCCCATCCTTGCCGAGTCCGCCGTATGTGACGATGGGCCAGCAGAAGGGCAAACCGACCAAGACACTCGATTTGAATGCGCCGAAACGTGTTGATGAAACCGTGATGGAAACGCTCACGGACAAAATCGTGAACTGGATCGGCCAGCAGAGTGCGGAGAAGCCCTTCTTCGTCTATTTCACACCCGTGGGCGTGCATAACCCGATCACGCCGTCGAAGCAGACGGCGGGCAAGAGCAAGGGCGGGCCGTTCTGCGACTTCATCAGTGATCTCGACCTCAGCGTGGGCCGCGTGCTGGATGCGCTCGACAAACAGGGTCTCGCCAAGAACACGCTCGTGCTTTTCAGCAGCGACAACGGCGGCGTGAACAAGCTGGAGAATGCCAACCTCGTGCAAACGGATGCGCAGAAGGCCGGATTGAAGCCCACGGGGCCGTTTCGCGGCGGGAAGCATGATGTTTGGGAAGGTGGCTTCCGCGTGCCCTACCTCGTGCGCTGGCCCGGCCATGTGCCCGCTGGCACCGTGTGCGATGAAACCGTGAGCATCGTCGATACCATCGCCAGTTTGGCCGCGATCACCGGCTACAAGCTGCCGAAGGCCGACGTGGCCGCAGAAGACAGCCACGATGTCTCGAAGGCATGGCTCGGGGCGAAGTATGAGGGCCCGCTGCGCCCCGATGTGATCGTTCACAGCGCCGATGGCAACTTCGCCATCCGCAAAGGTGCGTGGAAGTGGATTGAAGGCGTGCCCGCTGATGATGTGAAGCCTGCGGCGAAGAAAGCGCACGCAGCGCAGTTCAAGCGCCAGCTTTACGACCTCAAATACGACATTGCCGAGGTCACCGATGTGTCCGCGCAGAATCCCGAGGTGGTGAAGGATCTCGAAAAGCTGCTCAACCGCTATCGTGATGGCGGTTACAGCCGCGAGTTGCCGCCTGCGGACGTGAAGCCGAAGCCCCCATTTGCCGAGCTGCCACCGCTGAAGAACTCCGAGCCGCTCGATTTGAAAACGTATCGCGGCAAAGACTGGGCCGCGCGTGATGACGCGATGTTTGGCAAAGCGGACGACAAAGGCGCACCGCTCACCGGTCCGGTGAAGATGCAGGACGGCGTGCTCGAATTCCAAATCCGTCTCGGCGAGGCAGATCGCCACTCGCTGCGCATCCACACCGCCGGGAATGCCAAGAGCTACCGCATCGTGCTCTCCCACGCGAATCTCGACATCGCAGTCAATCCGCCCACGAAGGACCAGGAGACAATCCAGCTCGCCAAGCAGCGGGTGAAGTTCAAAGCCAGTGACTGGCAGACGATGCGCCTCACGTTCCTGAGCGACGAACTCACCGTCGAGTTCGTCGGCACGACGACCAAGGCGAAGCATGCCGTGTTCGCCGAATCGAAAGAGCAGCTCAACTTCATCGCCTTTGAGGGCGAAGTCGGCATTAAGCAGGTGTTACTGGCGAAGTGACGCCGCCGCGAGCGAGCGCCACCGTCAACGGCAGCCAGAACAAGAGTCCTTCGAAGCGTGGGGCCGTTGTCAGCGAGGCGAGTGATTCACCATCGAAAAGCAATCCGCCGCAGCCGAAGGCGAGCAGCGCGACCCAGGTGGCATCGCCTTGAACCGAGATGCGCCAGGCGCGGCGAACTCCGCAACCAAGCAAGGCGAGCAACAGCACGGCACCGATGAGGCCGCCATGCACGAAGGTGGCGAAGAAGGCGCTGTGCAGGTGTGACATGATGCGGTCATCGAGCGGCTGAAGCTCGCACTGCCACACATCGCGCACGCCCCACTGGCCGGTGCCGAGCCAGAGATTGTCCATCGCGTTCCAACCGGCGCGGTAGATGTCGAGGCGGCCGTTGTCGCCACGTTCCACCACCTTGTGAAAATGATGGGTGATTATGACAGCGGCCGGTTTGTCCTGCCGGGTGCCGTTCTCGGCCAGCAACGACGCACTGGTGAAGTAAATCGTGCCGGTGATGAGCAGGACGCTCAATGCGGCGGCGCCACGCCGCCAGCCGCGAGCGACAAACAAGACCGCATGACCGCACACCAGCGCCAGCATGGCGCCACGACTGCCAGAAAGAAAGGCGGCGAAGTGCAGCAACATGATGGTGGCCCAGACCAAGCGGCGCGGCAGCAAGGTGGAATGATTTTCCACCAACGCTGAGAGCCAGACAGCGGCGAAGCCGAAGATCAAGCCGGTGCAGACCGGATTGAGGCCGCCATGCACGAGCAGATTGGTGAGACGCTCGCCCGCATGATGCCCAGGCAGCACAAAATACGACAGCACGATGCTCACCATCGCCGCGAGGCCGCTCGTCATGCCCATGACCCAGCCGATGGTGTGTAGAGCCTTGCTATTACCAGACTGCTGCCAGACGAGAGCGCAGAACAGCACAAGCAAGCTGACTCCGACCATGCCACGCTGCCATTCCTCTGGTGTGCAGGCATCGCTGGAGCTGGAGCGCAGTGTCATCCACAGCAGAAATGCAGCGGTGAGGAGCAAACCGGTGTCTGCATGCTTGCTAGCAAATACCTTGGTCCAGTCCGTCCACCCCACGGCGCACATTCCGACCACGCACAACCAGCCAAGATGCAGCCAGTGATTTGGCAGCCAGGAATGACCGGTAATGAAGCCAGTGATGGCGATTTGAGCCGCCAGCACACCACGTTGGGAATCTGCTGACGAGTCATGCCACCAAGCGGCGTGTGAAACCGGGATCGTGGTGGCGGGATGATTCATGCGGAGAAGAGGCCTGTCGCGAGCAGTGCAAGCAACAGGGCGAAACCTGTCGCTCCCAGCGCCGAGCCCTGCCAGGGCATGGGCTGTATGACGGCCTGGGCTGGATCGCCCGGATGGTAGTACACCGGCAGCTCGGGGTGTTTTTGGCAGCGGGAGATGAATTCGGAGGTGAGGCGCTCCGCATTGCGGACGGCCTGGTGCGTGAATGTGCTGCTTTCAAACACGCGATCGCCCACGGCATAGGAGTAACGCAGCACGGGATCGTAAAGCAGAGAGCCTTCGAAGGCCTTCCGTTTGCCACGACGCATTTCCGCCGTGAGAACGCGGCCTTGCGTGCGGCACCAGCGCCGCATAGACCAGGCGAGGCCGAATCGGCGTGCAAAGTGGATGAAACCAACCAGCGCGAGCGCGGCGGCAAAGAGCATGATGATGCTAGTCATGGTGGAGCTGGCTGACGAGACCCCAAGATGCGGGCTGTTCACAGCAATGCATGAAACACTATCGCCACACTCAGCGCTGCTTGCGGCCAATAAAGATGCCGTAGTTCCAGACGCCGCCATAGGCGGTGAAGCGTTCATCAAGCAATGGCGTGAACCGCCGACTCAGATGCGGCCATAGGTGGCTTTCCATACGCACATGGTTCACCCCCATCCAGCGGCGGAACCACGAGAAGCGTGAGTGCGAAAAATCCACGACGGCGATGAGGCCGCCCTCGTCCAGGTCGTCCCACGCGGCATCAATCGCCTGCTCCCAGCCTGGATTGAACATGCTGAGCGCATACGAGAAGAGTACGAGATCAAAGCCTGTGTGCCCGGTGTGAACAGGAGCCGAGTAGGAGCGGCGCAGCAGTGTGGTTTTGTCATCACGCACCTTTTGTGCAGCGATGGCGAGCATCTGCTCGGACAAATCGACTCCGGTGATCTGCGCCTCAGCAAAACGCCGCCGCAGGCCGGGCAGATTGCGCCCGGTGCCGCAGCCGACTTCGAGAATGCGGTGTGGGGAGGTCAGACATCCGACGCGGCGCAGGATTTCCTCGCGCCCGAACAGGAAGCTCCAGCGCGTGGCATCGTAGATGCGCGAATGAAAGCGGTAGTAGCGCTCCAGCGCTGTTCCCGGGCCTGCGGCGGCAGCATTCGTCGAAACCGTGCTCATCACAGAACCTCCGCGAAATGCAGGCTGCCGTAAGTGCCGACGCGGTCGAGTTGATGCAGTGCCTCGGTGCGTTCGGGGAAGAAGCGCAGCCGGGCGCGGATGGATTCCGGTATAAAACTGAGATTGAGACCGGCCGAACGCATCAGTATTTTTGCGCCAGGGGCGCTGTTGGCGAGGATCAGCTCCCATTCATCGAGCAGGGCCGCCGTGTCGTGTGCGGCGAGCCAGTCCTGATGATCCAGCAGCACAAAGTGCGTGTATTGGCCGGGATGTTCGCGCAGGAAGTTGGAAACCGTCGTGGTGTAGCTCTTCAACCGATCCACGCGTGCCTGAAGCGTAGCGAGATTCTCCTGCTTCAAGTAATTCGGGCAGCAGCCCAGCGTGTAGGAGCCCGTCATGTACACGCGCCAGAAGTAATTGTCCGCGATGGGCAGCTCGGTGAAAACATGACGCAGTTTGTCCTTCACGTAAGAGGTGAGACCGCCGGGATAGGAATCCTGGATGAGTTTGATCTGCGGCCGGGGCACGCCGAGCAGCGTCATCAGCGTAGGCTGGCGCAGCAGCCAGTTGCTGAATGGCCCCCAGACTTCGCGCTCGAAGAGATCATAAGCTTCGCGCTGCTCCTGAAGCGAGCGTGCATCGAGTAGGCAGGTGGCGAAGTTTTTCACGTTTGGCCGCAGCTTGAAGAGCGCGTTGCCCATCACCCACGCGGCGATGCCGGAGGTGCCATGGTAGTAGAAGGATTTTTTCAGGCTGGCGGGATTGAAGAAGCCGATGCGCTTGTCCCAGAACTTTTGCGCCGGCTCGGACAACGAGCGGCGCACTTTGCCATAGACTGCGGCGTATTTGGGATGCGAGCCGAAGCCGAACATTTCGAACAGTTCTTCAAAGTCGCCTTGGCGCAGCAGCGCCTGCTTGAGCTCCAGCAGCGCGTTTTGGCGGTAGTTCATGTCCACCGCGTGAATCTCCGCCGGATCATCGAGCAGGTAGTCGAGCGCGTTGCAGCCAGCACTGGTGATCATCACCACGCGGCTGTCACGGTCCAGCTTCATCAACTGTCGGTCGAGCCGTGGATCCTCCCACGCCGTGTTGTAGATGAGGTTGGAATTGTGAACATGGCGGAAGACCATGTCATGGGCCGATTTTAAAACGCGAGCAGGACGGCGGAGCGGTGATTCTTTCAGCATGGTCACGGAGGTGAGCACATGTGTTGACTCGAAAGAGTCGTTCAGGCCAGCAAACGAGTGTGTTTATTTCGTCACACGTCATCGCATCTGCCCCCTGGGATCAGTAGAGCAGAAAGCCGATCTCACTGTCCGTGAGCTGAGACGTGTCATCGACGGCAAGCAGCGCCTGCGTGTCGTAAGTCGCTTCCCACGGCGTCTCCGCCGCCGGCAGCAGCGGCAGTTCCGGCACGCTCTGCTGCACGAGCTGCGGCTCGGATGCAGGCTGAATTTGAGAAATCACCAGCGCCAGAGCGATGGCGGCCACGGTCACGGTGGCGAAGGCCCACTTGGCCGCAGGAGTCGCTAACGACACGTCTTCCCACCAGTGGCGCAACGCGGCGAGCCAACCACGATCCTGCGGCGTCTGACGTGCGGCCCGGACTACATTCTGGGTGAAATTGGAACGCGCCTCAATCTTGCGGGCCTGGGCCAGCAGCTTGGTGATCGGGTCTTGCAGTGAAAACGGTTCCATGATGTCAAAAAAACCGCCTTGGCGGCCTAAAGTTGCAAAAAAATCAGCCCGGCGGCCATGCCAGGCTGCGCCCGGCCAGCAGATGGACGTGCAGATGCGGTACGGACTCGCCTGCATCGGCACCGTGATTGATGACGAGGCGAAAACCCTTACTGCGGTCTTTAATGCCAAGTTTTTCGGCGATTTTGCCTGCTGCGAGCAGCAGAGCGCCCAGTGTGGCCTGATCTTCCGTGACAGCCTCACCGACACGGGGGATGAGCTTCTTTGGCACGATCAGGATGTGCGTCGGGGCCTGTGGATTGACATCGTTAAAGGCAGCCACCAGCTCATCCTCATAAACGAGCGGAGCGGGGATTTCGCGGTCGATGATTTTTTGGAAGATGGTCTTGTCGGACATGGCGGATTAACGGAATAGCTCAGGCTGCCGCCCATCGCGTGGGCGGCGTTCGCCGAGGCTCTTGATTTCGTCGATGAACTCGCCCACGTCCTCAAACTGGCGGTACACCGAGGCGTAGCGCACATAAGCGACGTGGTCGATGGCTTCGAGGCGGCGCATCACCTTTGCACCGATCACGGTGCTGGGGATTTCGCGGTAGCCCTCCTCTTCGAGTTCGTTGGCGATGTCGTCCACGAGCTGTTCGAGATGCTCCATCTTCACTGGGCGCTTCTCGCAAGACTTGCGCACCCCGCTCAGCAGTTTGTCGCGGTTGAAGCTCTCGCGTGCGCCATTGCGCTTCACCACGCGCAGTTCCTCGCGCTCGACGATCTCATAGGTCGTGAAGCGAAAATCGCACTTCATGCACTCGCGGCGGCGGCGGATGGCATGCCCTTCCCGCGCCTCGCGTGAGTCGATCACTTTATCCTGGGAACTTCCGCATTTCGGGCAGCGCATGCTGTGGGGGTTGGGGCCGCGAATGTGCTTTCTTGCGGGCGTGAAGGCAAGCGCGTTCGTAGTTCGAGCTTTAGCCCGGCATTTTCCGCGTTATCGTCGCCAAATGTCACGCATCATCCTCGGCGTCACCGGTTCCATCGCCGCTTACAAGGCCGCAGACCTCGCCAGCCAGCTCACCAAAGCCGGCCACGTCGTGACGTGCGTTTTGACCCAATCCGCGCTCGAATTCGTCACGCCACTGACTTTGGGCACGCTGTCGAAAAATCCGGTCATCACCGACCTCTTCGCCGAAAAGGAAGGCTGGCAGCCAGGCCACATCCAACTCGCCGACGAGGCCGATCTCCTCCTCATCGCCCCTGCCACAGCGAACATCCTCGCTTCGATGGCCCACGGCTTCGCCAACGACGCCCTCACCGCCATCGCGCTAGCCACCCGTGCGCCCATTTTGATCGCCCCGGCCATGAACGGCAAGATGTGGCAGCATCCGGCCACGCTGAAGAATGTGGCAACGCTGCGCGGCTTCGGTGCGCAGTTCGTTGAGCCCGCCGAAGGCATGCTCGCTTGTGGTTACGAAGGCGTCGGGCGGCTGGCGGAGGTCGAAATGATCCTCCAGGCGGTCGAAGCGGTGCTCAGCGCGAAGAAGTGACCCGCTTCAGCCATTCGCGGACTTTGTCGCGAGCAAGACTTGGGCGCAACGTCCACGCATCGTTGTGATTGCGAAATCCAGTGCTCATGAAGGTCAGATCGGCGTTCGGCAGCAGCGGGCGGAGGTAGGCTTCGGTCTCCTGCGCGTTCGCACCTTCACCGCAAATGAACTGCGGGCGGTTTCCGAGCCGTTTGAGCCGAACGAGCGCCGATGCGCGATCTGAGCCGGGATACGGCCACTTCTTCACGCCGTCGTAGTGGCTGTAGGCAAAGAAGGCGCACCACAGCTTGGCGGTTTCGTCGTCGTGAAGGCCAAGATAGTTGCAGGCGATGGCTCCACGTGAGAAGCCGCAGAGCACGACTTTCGATGCATCGCCGCCATAGCCGCTGCAAACGGATTTCACGGTTTCACGCAGGTGTTTGAGCGTCGGTTGTGGATCGTAAGCAGGCGCGTCGCCCCACCACTTGATGGCGATTTGATCGCCTTTGGCGTTCAGATACGGCACGCAGAGCCAGATGAAGCCGCGACCGGCAGAGAGGCCGTAGCCGAGGTTGCTGCCTTCGGGCAGGCCGGTGCTCACATCGCCATATTTGTTCGTGTAGCCGCCGTTGCCGGCGAGTTCGACGATCAGCGGCTGCTTCGCGCCCGCTTTCCAATCCGTGGGCAGATAGAGCACACTCAGTCCGTGGCGGACGCGTTTTCCGGGACTCGGTGAATCTTCGCTGAGAGCCGGAACTTGGAGATCTGCAGGCACACTGCTAATATCCGGCAGCTCGGCAGCGACTAGCAGCGAGGGCAACAACAATACCGAGAGCATGGCCTTCATTTCAGCGGCACGCTCCAGAGATGACCACCGGAGGTGATGTAGAGGGTTTTGCCGTCCTTGCCGCCGAAGGCGCAGTTGCAGGCCTCGTCGGGCGCGGTGGGGATGAAGTCGATCAAGCAACCGGAGGGCGAGAGGATATAGCAGCCGGCCTTGAAGCGGTTCGTTTCATATTCCGTGGCCTTGTTCGTGCCAGCGGCGACGTAGATGCGGCCAGCGGCGTCCATCTTCATGCCGTCAGGGCCGCGACCGTCTTTCCAGTCGAAGATGACTTTCCGCGTGCCGGACTTCACATCGCCGTTTTTGTCCAACTCGTAGCGCAGCAGCTTCCGCGAGCCGCCGTGGGTGTTGTTATTGTTGTCGGCGATGTAGAGATAACGGTCGTCCGGTGTGATGAGGATGCCGTTGGGGCGTTCCGCACCGTCGCAGAGGATACGGGTGATTTTGCCGGGCAAATCGATGCGATAGACGCCTTCGACTGGAGTGAACTTCCGCTGAACTATTTCACCTTTGTCATGGTGCTCGCCCAACTCATTGTCTGCCGGACGAAGCTCCACAATCTCCATCCCCTCCCGTGATCCATAGCGCGGATCGGTGAAGTAAAGGCGGCCCTTGGAGTCCATGCAGAGGTCATTGGGCGAGTTGAAGCGCTTTCCTTCGAAACGATCCGCCAACACGGTGATGCGACCATCTTTCTCCGTGCGGGTGACGCGGCGCAGGCCGGACTCGCAGGCGACGAGGCGACCTTCGTGGTCAAAGAGCAGGCCGTTGGAGGCGTTGTGGCGGAAGACAGTCGTGCGGCCGTCCGGTCCCATGCGGTTGATGTGCTTGCCGTCGGTGAAGTAGAGGGAGCCATCCTTCCAAGCCGGTCCTTCGCCTGCGCCGATGAGGCCGTGGTCCTTCGGCACCGCGCCGGGCACGATGGGCGAGCGCATGGATGAGCAGGAGGCCAGAACAAGGATAACGGCGAAGTTGGAGAGTGAGCGGAGGTGCATGAAGGGCATGAATACGACGTGGGATGGAAAATTTCAGCGACACATCGCACGCGCCGCGTTTTCTTGCGGCACATGTGTCTGAAACCCCTGCTTTCGATCTTCCTGCTGTCCGTTGTCTCGTTGCACGCTCAAACCAGCGTGCCTCAGCCAGCGCGTGAGCTGCGTGGCTCGTGGATCGCGACGGTGCATAACATCAACTGGCCCATTGAGCCTGGTCTGCCGGTGGCGAAGCAGAAACAACAACTGGTGACGCTCATCGAATCGGCGGCCAACGTGGGGCTCAATGCGCTCATCTTTCAGGTGCGCCCTGCCGGCGATGCGATGTATGCCTCGAAGCTGGAACCATGGTCGCCGTTTTTGACGGGGCAGATGGGGGTGGCGCCGTCGCCGTTGTGGGATCCGCTGGAGTTTGCGATTCAGGAAGCGCACAAGCGCGGGATGGAGCTGCATGCTTGGTTCAATCCGTTTCGTGCGCTCGCCGGTGAGAAACGGGTGCCCAGTGCGGATCACATCGTTCGCAGGCACCCCGAGTGGACGATGAAATATGGCCCTGACACGTGGATGGACCCCGGCGTGCCGGAAGTGCGGGCGCAGGCGATCGCGGTGATCATGGACGTCACGCGGCGCTACGATGTGGATGGCATTCACATCGACGATTACTTCTATCCGTATCCGCTCACTGATGCGGCGAAAAAGAAGATCGAATTTCCCGATGACACGAGTTTTGGCCGCTACAAGGCCGCTGGCGGACCGCTGGAACTGACGGCGTGGCGCAGGCAGAACGTCGATGAGACGGTGCGCATCATCTATGAGGGTATCAAGGCCGAGAAACGCTACGTGAAGTTCGGCATCAGCCCGTTTGGCCTGTGGCGGCCGAATTTTCCCGAGGGAACGGGCGGCGGACTCGATCCGTATGAAGATCTCGGTGCAGATTCGAAGAAGTGGCTGCAAAGCGGCTGGGTGGATTACTTCACGCCGCAGCTCTACTGGACGATTGACCGGCCGAAGCTCGGATTCACGGTCTATTACGACTGGTGGCTGGAACAGAACACGCAGGGCCGCCACATCTGGCCGGGGATGAACACATCCAAGATCGGCGATGACCGCAATGCGGGCGAGATTCTGCGTGAGATGAGCGTGCTGCGGGAACGCGGGCTGAAAATGACGCCGGGGCACTTTCACTGGAACTTTGGGGCACTGCACAAGGATGTCGGCAAGATCGGCACCTACACAAAGGAGCGGGCGTACGCGACGCATGCGATCCCGCCCGCGTCGCCGTGGCTCAGTCAATCGACTCTGCCAGCTCCCGTCGTGGGTAAAACGGTGCCGGGAGGCAAGCTGACCGTCGCCTGGCAGCACAGCGATGTGCGCTGGATGTCACAAACGCGCTGGTGGGTGATGCAGGCGCAGATCAACGGCAAGTGGGTCACGTGGGAGACTTACTTCAAAGACCAACTCAGCGCTGCGTGGCCGGACAACGCCACCGCTGTTGCGATTCGTGCCGCCGGACTTGGCTGGGAAGTCGGTGAGGCGGGTGTGGTGGTGAAGTGAGCAAAGCCTGATTGACGCCTTCGACCTCGAATCGTAATTTCGAGCCATGAAAGCAGCACGACTCACACTCGGCCCGATGGGCAAAGGCCAGGGCCTGCGCCTCCCTGTCAGCGTGGTCAAACGCTACGGCTTTAGCAAGACCATCGAAGTCGAAGAACGTGACGAGGGCCTGCTGCTCAAACCTGCCACCAAGACTGTTCGCAAACTCAGTTGGGAAGAAACGGCGAAGCAGATGTCGGCAAACAGTGAGGACTGGGCGGAATGGCACAAGACGGAGTCTGACGGCATGGATGAACTGGTGTGGAGCAAGGGAACGCCCAAAGCAGCCAAGCCGTGAAACGCTACGACATTCACTGGGCAAGGCTGGACCCGACGGAAGGTTCGGAAATTAGCAAAACCCGGCCGGTGGTGATTGTGAGTCTGGATGTGCTGAACGCCCGGCTGCAAACCATCACGGTTTGTCCGCTTACGTCACAGATTCATCCGGGCTGGAGAACACGTTTGCCAACAACCGCCGCCGGGCAGGTGGCGGAGATCGCCGTGGATCAGATTCGCACCATCAGCAAATCGCGCATTGGCAAGAAGATCGGCAGTTTGAACTCCACCGAGGCCGCTGCACTCCGCCAATTGATCACGGAGATGTATGGTGAGGCTTGAGGCTCGACATTGAGCACTCACTCCACATCCTTCTTCGCCAGCGTGTGCGCGAAGGGACTGGTGGAGGCGAGGTTGTACTGGCGGATGGCGGTGGCCCAGAAGGGGGCGAGTTCGTGATTGGCGGCGCTCCAGAGGCGGTAGTGCAGGTTGGTGACGGTGTCGGTGTCGTGCATGAGCGCCTTCAATTCCTGCGCACTGATGACATTGGGGCCTTGCGCGATGAGGCGGTGGCCGATTTCTTCGAGGTAGGTGCGTGACACGTCGATGGTGCGGCGGCGGCGCAGCAGGCTGACGTGGAGGCCGTTCACAAAGGGATCGAGGCAGACCTGCATGAGGCCGTAGTGGCGCTCGAGTTCGGGCGGGAGCTGGATGCGGTCTTTTATTTCCTCCAGGTTCTGCTGCATCGTCTTGAGCACGGTGGGCGGGTCGTACTCCTCGGTGGTGAGGAAGATGCCCAGACGCCTGCCGCTGCGTCCGCCAGAGACGAGTGCGGCCACGGCGATGGAAATGACGAGCGAGAACAGGATGGGGCTGATCCAGAGCAGGAAGTCTTTGGAGACAAACCAGCCGAGCGCGGCCCAAGCGATGCCGAGCAGCGTGACGCTGGCGAAGGTGAAGAGGATCTCACTCCAATTGAGGCCGCCGTCGGTTTTACGGCGCTGCGTGACCCAACTGACACTTTTGCCGATGAGCGTATAGACGACGAAACGTGAATGGAAAATCATGAGCACGGGCG
Organism: Prosthecobacter sp.; assembly: GCF_046154365.1. Classification (GTDB taxonomy): domain Bacteria; phylum Verrucomicrobiota; class Verrucomicrobiia; order Verrucomicrobiales; family Verrucomicrobiaceae; genus Prosthecobacter. The sequence continues at coordinate 20,437 of NZ_JBJXFV010000140.1, read as the reverse complement.
CCATGAGAGTGAAGACAACGGTGTCGAGCAGGCTGCTGACAAACGTGAGCAGGCGCAGTTTCAACGGCTTAAACATGCGGCCAGTGATGACTTCATCGAGCAGGATGACGGTCTTCGGCAGGAAGATGAGCATGGCCGTGACGCCGAGCAGAATTTTTTCCGCGAGCAGCGACTGCGGCTGCGAGTGCTGCGTGGGCGTAGCGGCGAGATAGGTGGCCAGCACGAGGAAGAAGAACCACAGCAGCGAACTGACGTAGCTGAGGATGCCGTGCAGGAAATTGACGCGGCTCATCGGATGCCAGCCTTTGGCAAAGAGCAGCCAGAAGTGCTGGATGTTGCCCTGGCACCAGCGGCGGTCGCGTTTGAGCATGTCCACCAGCGTGGGCGGGCCTTCCTCGTAGCTGCCGCGTGTCGTTGGCAGCAAGCGCACGGCGTAACCGGCTTTGCGCATGAGCGCGGCTTCGACGAAGTCGTGGCTGAGAATGTGGCCGCCGAAAGGAGCGTTCGCAGGAAGCGGCGGTAGCGCACAGTGCTCGATGAAGGGTGCGAGACGCAGGATGGCGTTGTGGCCCCAGAAGTTGGCCTCGCCGCACTGCCAGTAGTCGAGTCCGGCCATGAACGGGGGACCGTAGAGGGCCTGGGCGAACTGCATCACGCGGCCCAGCAGCGTGTCGGCGGCGATCTGCTTTGGAAACGTCTGCACGATGCCGATGCCGGGATTTTTTTCCATGATGCGCACCATGCTGGTGAGCAGGGCGCCGGACATGAGGCTGTCGGCATCGAGGACGACCATGTAGCGGTAGCGCTTGCCCCAGCGGCGGCAGAAGTCGCTGACGTTGCCGCTCTTGCGGTTGATCTGCTTGCGGCGTTTGCGGTAAAAAATGCGACCGAAGGCTTTGAGCTGGCGGCAGAGTTCGAGCCAGGCGGTTTCTTCTTCGATCCACTGGCTGGTTTTGTCGGAGTCGCTGAGGATGAAGAAGTCGAAGTTCTTCGACTGGCCGGTGGCCTCCAGCGAGAGATAGATCGAGCGCAGGCCCTCAAATACACGCGTCACGTCCTCATTGAAGACCGGCATGATGATGGCGGTGCTGGCGCTGATGGGCTGCTCGTAGTCGTCGGCGTTGAGCGTGTGCCAGAGGCTGAGGGAGTCCGGCGTCGGACGGTTCATCAGCCAGACGCCGAACATGGCCGTCCAGAAGCCGACATTGAGCTGGTAATAGAGCGGGATGAAGACCAGCAGGAGGCCCCACTCCGCCATGCGCATGCCGTTTTCCGACAGGAAGATGAAGGACAACCACGCACCGACGATGGTGCCGAGACCGACGAGCGAGAAGAACGTGGCACGGCGGGTGCGCGAGATGTGCTTTGGCGGCATGCCTGCGGTCATCGCGATGTTCGCGGTCTGGCTGCCGATGGGTGCGCTCATCCGAAGAGGGAATAAAGGTAGCCCAGCACGCTGGCGACGATGAGGAAGAGCACCGAGTAGCGCAGGATGGGGTGACGGCCCAAACGGTCGAAGGTATCGTCGGCCACATCGGTGAACATGCCGAGGTCGATGTCACGTGGCGTCATCTTGCTCACCTGCATACCAGGGCCGGAGTTTCGCACGGCGGAGCGCATGGCCTCGGCCATGTCTTCAGGCATGTTTTCTTCATCCAGGAAAAATTGCGGCCAGCGCGACGGTCCGCCGGCGAGGTGAAAGCCGAGACGGCCGGTGGCTTCGAGCTGGGCCTCATTGAGATGGAGGTCACTGTAGATCGAACCCAGCCACTCACGCAGCATGAGCCGCGCCTGTTCGATGGAATGCGCCGTGGGCGTGCGGGAAGGGTCTTGCGCATGCGCCTTGGCCGCGTTGCGCAGCGTTTCGAGAATCAACTGCGTGCGGCGGATGCGGTTGTGGAGCTGATACGAGCGAAAGTAATCGGCGAGACGTGCATACGCCTCGTTCCATTCCTCCTCAGTGCCCGTTGCGGGTGCAAACTGGATGTTGACTGCTTCCATGATGGCTCGAAACAGAGCCGCCGTGAGAATGCGCAGAATTGATGCCGGGAAAAGAGGATTCCTGAAGTTTGCGCGAATCTGCATTTTGATCTTGTCAGCACCCGCCCTCGCCCGGCATGATTTTACCTCATGATCGTCCGCCCTTTCACCCTTGCCGTGCTGAGCCTGCTGGTTTGTTCCTTTGCGTCGGGCGAACCGCGCCCGTGGACCAATGCGCAGGGGAAACAGATTCAGGCCGAGTTTGGCGGCATCAAGGACGGCAATGTCACCTTGATCCTGCCGAACGGACAGTCCGCCACGGTGCCGCTCACCGGCCTTTCGGCGGAAGATCAGACCTGGGTGCGGCTGAACGCTTCCAAAGCCATGGCCAGTGTGGTTGACCCCGCTGATGCCAGCCGTGTGTCATGGGACAAGCGCCGCATGCCCACGGAGGTGAAGGAACCGATGCTCTACATGAACATCAAGGTGGTGAAGGAGGAACTCGGCGAGTGCATTTACGAATCCGGGCACTTTCAGTTCAAAACCAGCGCCAAACTCGGTGTGATCCTGATGAAGGACGTGTGCCGTGCCTTTGAAAGCACCTATGAGCTGGTGCGGCTGATGCCCTGGGGTATCGTGCCGAAGCCGGAGGAAGGACGAAAGAAGTTCCAGGCCGAGCTGTTCGCCACGCGCGAGCAATACCTCGCCTCGGACGCACCGTCGTGGTCGGCGGGGGTCTATGTGCGCAAGGACAAGGTCTTCCGCATGCCCTTCAACGAGCTGGGCATCTCGAACACCGTCGGTGCCAACGGCGCCTACTACCGCAAAGGCGAGATCAACAACGACACCATCACGCACGAGATCACGCATCAGATGATGCACGAATACCTGCCTTATATGCCTGTGTGGCTGATCGAGGGGCTGGCGGAGTACACTTCCAATCTGGCCTACAAAGGCGGTGTTTTCTCCGTCAGTGGCGATGGGGGTGCTTTTCTAGCCAAACAGCCCGGCTCACGCAATCGCGGCCTGTTCGGTGCGGTGCGCTACCAGCCGCAGTGGCTCGGGGTGAAGGAAATGTGGGGCTACACCACGGACATCTCCACGCGCAATGAGATCAAGAGCCACCTGCTCTCCGACCGGAAGGAAAAACCGGCGGACGGCCCTGGAATGGTGCGCTTCAACTTCACCGCCCCGCCGCCCACGATGGAAATGCTTTCCAGCCGCTACCGCTCCTCGCACATCCTCGCCTATTTCTTCGTGCATGAAAACGGCGGCAAACGCCTGATGCAGTACTTCGACGCCCTGCATGAGGAAAAGAAGAAGTGGCCCGCCTTCTGGGAGCAAGTGGATGCCCACAACGCCGAGATCGACAAGCTCAAGCCCGCCTACGACGCCTATCGCACGGCAATGAAGGCGTTCATGCAGCAGCCCGGCGTCCAAGACCTCGGCAACGGTCGCTTTTCGTATCCGAAAACCCTCACGCCGCCTGCACCACCACCCGACGCTCCCAAAGCACCGGAACCACCCGAAAACACCGACCCAGATGCGGTGTGCATGAAGCATCTGCGCATTCTGCTTGGTGAACGAACCCTCGAAACGGTCGAAGCAGAGCTGCGGACCATGTTTCAGAAGAGTGGGTACAGCCTTTGAGAAGCGTTCGGCTACTTGTCCCAGCCACGAATCTTCACATGCACCTGCGCCACGCGGCCCATGTAGTGGTCCATGCTGAAATCCTTGGCGGCTTTGAGCATGTGCTCCTTCGCCTTCACGTCATCGCCTGAGGCTTCGAAGTAGAGACCGAGATAGAGATGCGCGTAGCAGCGGTGATTGCGCAGGTTTTCGCCGTCGCCTTCCTCGGCGGCCTTCAACACGGCTTCTTCGCTGCCTTTGCCGGCAAACAGCTCATGGACCTGCTTCATCGGCACGCGGCTGTCGCCTTCGATGGGGATGAAAACCTTGCGTGCGGCCGCCACGCTCTCGCCTTTGGCGATGCAGAGGAAATGCCACGCGGCGTTCTCCACGTCGTTGCCGTTCACGGTTTGATGCACTTCAAACTGCTCGCGCCCGCCTTTGAAATCGCCTGCGTAGTAGAGCGAAAGCCCGCGCTGCCAGAGCTGCGGCTTGGAATCGGGTGCCAGGGCGATGAGCTTGTCGAACGCGGCCACGGACTCCTTCGGCTTCGCGGCGAAGAAGGCGTCAACACCTTGCTGGAAGAGCGCATTGGGTGTGTCCTGCGCTTGCGCTGAAGACAGAAGGCCGAGCAGGAGTAGTGAGAGCAGTTGTTTCATGATATTCGTCAAACGTGGTCGCAGCCGGGTTTCGCGCAACTCATAGCCAGGCGAGCGGCAGCGGCACAATCAAAGCCAGATCCGCCAGCACACGATAGGCATCCACGGAGAAACGTTTGCGCGATCCATGCACCAGAGCATGCAGCACCGCCGCGCCCAGCACCGCGCATGCCGGGCCGTGCAGCGCGTGCTCCAGCACGCCGAACTCGATCAGCCACAGCATGGCCAGTGCGAAAACCAGCGTGCCAAGCACCAACGGCGGATGCCGGCGGTCATGGTCAGTGCCCTGCTCGCGGCAGGAGATGCCGTGCAGATTGCAGGCAAAGAGCAGCGCCAGCAGCAGGGATTCCAGCACCGGTTCCAGCCAGTGTTCTGGCATCGCGAGGAAGCGTGTGCTCGTGGTGCAGCCCATGGCAAAGAGCAGCGCGGCGGTCAGCTCCTTCGGCATCACGTTGCCCATCCGAATGTCCAAGTGCCGCAGAAACGACAGCACCATCACCGCCAGCACGAGCAGGCTCAGCGAGAAACGATACCCCGCAGGCAGCGGCATGCGTGAGATGAGCATGATGCCGCCCAGCCCGGCGATGGCGATGAACACATCCCGCGAGATGCGGCTGCCCTGCGCCGACCATGAGGCGAGATACAAAGCCACCAACAAGGATAAACCGACCGCCTGCCACAGCACGCCTTCGGGAATCACATAAAACGCCATCCACGCCAGCAGCGTCAGTGCCGGCGGAATCACGCCGAGCATCAATCCACGGCGGTGGCGATGATAAAAAGCATGCCGCGCATCGAGTTCCCCGATGTTCTTGGCCGCAAATGTGTCCAGCGTGCGGTCGATCACATAAATCACCCAGCAGGCGAGGGCGAGGCCCACATCGAGCAGCGGCGTGAGCCGGATGCCGTGTGCATGCGCCAGCGCACGCTGCCACAGCACGGCCACCAGCGGCGCCTCCAAGCTCAGCACATGCGGCCACAGCCACCACGGCGTGGGTTTCGCAGGTGCGGCTTCGCTGGCTGGCGGCAGATCGGTCAAGGCCGCGTTCTTTAGGAGCGGTTCACGGCGGCGGCAAGCAGCATGCGGAGGAAACCTGTGCTCGACGGTTGCGATGCGGAAGCCACGCGACACTTTGAACGACCCTCATGATTGGCGATGACTATTTCGAACTGCGTTCACGCATTGGCACCGACCTGCTGGCTCTCGCCGCAGCGCTGCGTGAATCTGGTAGCGATGCCGAATCTGCCGCCATCATCGACAATCTCATCGCCAGCCTGAAGGAGCCGTTTGTCTTTGTCGTCGTCGGCGAGGTGAACGTGGGCAAATCAACCTTCCTCAATGCGCTGTTCGGTCAGGATTTTTCCCAAACCGGCATCTTGCCGACAACGGGCAAAATTCTCTTCTTCCGGCACGGCGCGGAGCACAGCGTGGTGCCCGTGACGCCGACGCTGGATGAGGTTTACGCTCCGGTCGATTTCCTGCGCGACTTCCACATCGTCGATACGCCTGGCACGAACTCCGTCGAGATCGAGCATCAGATGATCACCGAGCGCTTCGTGCCCATCGCCGATCTGGTGATCTTTGTGTTTTCCGCGATGAATCCGTGGGGTGCTTCCGCGTGGCAATTTTTGGAAAAAGTGCATCGCGAATGGATGCGCCACGTCGTGTTTGTGCTCCAGCAGAGCGATCTGCGCAGCCCGGAGGAAATCGAGGTCATCACCGACTACATGGGCCAGCTCACGCGACAGCGCTTCGGGCGTGACTTTCCGCTGTTCGCCGTTTCGGCGAAGAAAGCCTTTCTCGCCCGCAGTTCCGGCATTGATCGCGACCGCCTGCTGCAAGACAGCGGTTTCCATGCGCTGGAGGCGCACATCTCCGGTCTCGTGCGGCACAACGCCGCGCGCCTGAACAAACTCGCCGGCACCATGCGGATGGCGCGGCAGATCCTCGACCAGATGCGCGAGCGTTTCGTCATCGGCCTGCGCAATGTGCAGCGCAAGGCCGCCGTGCTACAGGAATTGCAGACGGAGCGCGAACTTCAGGTGGACCGCACCTTGAAAAAGATTCTCCCCGCGCTCGATGCCACCGAGCGTGACTACCACGAGTCTGTCATGCGTGTGGCGGGACTCGCGCACGATGCGCTGACCACGCGACGCGCCTTTCAGCGCAACGCGGCGCGTGAAGAGGAGGAAACCAATGGCGCACGGCAGCAAAGCCTCGACCATCGTCTATTTCAGGAGCTACAGCACCGCACCGGCGACCGCTGGCGGCAGGTCAGCCTCGTACTGGAGGAGGATGTGCATCAGTTCGAGCGGTTCCTGTATGCGCAGGGCCGTGGAACTTTGTTTCCGATGGATGTGCCGCTGCCGGTGCATGATTACGATGAGGAGGAGAGCGAGCTGCGCCGACGCTTTGGCACGCACGTCGATTCCTCACTGCGGCGCTTCGTCATCGGCTTGCAGCTCGATGAGGACATCGAACCCGGTCTCGAGCACGCGCGCCGCACCGCACGCTGGCTGCCACGTCTCATCCTGCCCGTGGTGATCATCATTGGGTTGTGCGGCTGGTTGGATGGCCTGCTGAGTGCGGGAATCGCCGCCGGAGCCGGTGTGCTGCTCCTCGCGGTGCTTTATCTGCTCACCCAGGTCCGGCTGAGCAACGCGCGGAATGCCATTTTCGACAAACTCGAAGAGTCCTCCGTCATGCTGCGCGACCTGCTGTCCAAACAAGTCACCGAGGATGTCACCAACACTTTCGCCAAGTTCCTCGACACCCTCAACCCCGCGCAAGCCGACGCCGCGCATGTGCAGCGTGAGCAGACGACGCATGTCGAGCGGCTGCGCCAGCTCGCCGATTCCTTTGATGTGCTCGACAAGCAGATCCATGTGCTGACGCCCGCAGGTACAAAATGACGCACACTTTGCCTCGGCAGAGATTTGTCATTCTGATTTCGTCATTTCCCCGTGTCTCCCACCGAGATCAAAACCGCACTCATCGCCAAGGCCCGCTCGCTCGGCTTCGACGACTGCCGCATCGCGCCCGCGCTGCCCGCCGCGCACCGTGAGCTGTTTGAACAATGGATCGCCGAAGGCAAATACGGCGACATGGCCTGGATGGCCCGCAACACCGAACGCCGCACCGATCCCCGCATCGTGTTGCCCGGCGCACAAAGTGTCATCGTCCTAGCGCTGAACTATTTTCAAGGCCATCCCTCCCATTCTTCCCATCCGTCCTATCAAATCGCCCGCTACGCCTGGAACGACGACTACCACGACCTCATCGAGAAAAAGCTGCGCGAACTCGATGACTTTCTCATTTCCCATGGCGGTGCGCAGAAACGCTACGTCGATACCGGCCCCGTTTTGGAGCGTGACTTCGCCAGCGAGGCCGGACTCGGCTGGGGCGGCAAAAGCACGATGCAGATTCATCGCAAACTCGGCACTTGGTTCTTCCTCGCCGACATCCTCACCACGCTCGACCTGCCAGCCGACACGCCCGCCAAAGACATGTGCGGCAAATGCACCCGCTGCATCGACGCCTGCCCCACGCAGGCCATCACCGCGCCGCAGCGCATGGATGCCCGCCGCTGTATCTCCTATCTCACCATCGAAAGCAAAGGCAGCATCCCGCTCGAATTCCGCCATGCCATCGGCGACCGCATCTACGGCTGCGATGCCTGCCTCGACGCCTGCCCATGGAACCGCCACGCCCAGGAATCACGCGAAGCCGCCTTCCAGGCCCGCGAAACCGTCTTCTCCAAGTCTTTGCGCGATTTCCTTTCGCTCACCGACGACACCTTCCGCGCCCTGTTTGCCAAATCTCCCATCAAGCGCATCAAACGCCCCGCCTTTCTGCGCAATGTCTGCGTCGCACTCGGCAACACCGGTGCCCCCGACGACCTGCCCGCTCTCGAAGCTGCCGCCACCGATCCACACCCGCTCATCGCCGAACATGCGGCCTGGGCTATTGCGGAAATCCGTCAGCGCCACGGCGGTGTCGATCAACAGCCTTGCTCCAACATCGCCGTTCCGATAGTCTCGCGGATATGAATGCCAAATTGAGCCGCCGGTCGTTTCTCCGCTCCACAGCATCACTGGCGGCTCTTGCCGCCGCACCGCGCCCGTTGTTTGCCGCACCCGCAGCGCCGGAGTCGGTCGTGAAGCTGCTCTATGAGTCGCTGAAGCCGGAGCAGCGGCAGGAAGTTTGCTTTGCGTGGGATTATGTGGACCCGAAGCGCGGCCTGCTGCGCACGCGTCTGGAAAACAACTGGCGCATCACCAAGCCGGCGATCAAGAGCGAGTTCTTCACCGCCGATCAGCAGGCGATGATCCGTACCATCTTTGAGGGCATCACAGCGCCGGAATGGCATGAGCGTTTCGACAAGCAGCTCGATGACGACATTGGCGGTTTTGGCAACAAGCAGGGCATCGCGATCTTTGGTGAGCCGGGCAGCGGCAAGTTTGAGTTCGTGCTCAGCAGCCGTCACATGACCCTGCGTTGTGATGGCGACAGCTCCGAGCACGTGGCCTTTGGCGGCCCCATTCTGTATGCGCACGAAGGCGATGCGCTCTATGAAAAGCCGAATCATCCGCACAACGTCTTCTGGCATCAGGCGCTGGAGGCCAACAAGCTCTACCATGTGCTCGATGCGAAGCATCAGGCGCTCGCGCTCGTCACGCAGGGGATGCCGACCGAGGAACTCGTGGGCTTCAAAGGCAAGGACAGCAAGTTTCCAGGATGTCCGGTGTCCGAGTTCGCCGCTGATCAGAAAGCGGAGCTTCAGCGCATCCTCAACCACATGCTGGAGCCGTTTCGTAAAGCCGATCAGGACGAGGCGATGAAGTGCCTCACCTCGCAGGGCGGGCTCGATCATTGCAGCCTCGCTTTCTACAAAGAGGGCGATCTCGGCGACGACGGCATCTATGACAACTGGCGCATCGAAGGCCCGTCGTTTGTCTGGTACTTCCGCGGCACGCCACATGTGCATGTGTGGGTGAACGTGGCCGATGATGCGTCGGTGAAGCTGAACTCGTATCAGAACTCCGTTATGTGAGGCACTGCCGCCAACTCACACCAGCATCAGCGCCGGATTTTCCAGCAGCTTGCGCATCTCGGCGAGGAAGGTGGCGGCGACGGCACCATCGACGACACGGTGGTCGCCACTGAGGCCGACCCACATGCGCTGACCGGCGACGACTTGGCCTTTGTCATTCACGACGGCGGCCTTGCGGATGCTGCCGATGGCGACAATCGCGGCCTGGGGCGGATTGATGATGGCGGCGAACTGATCAATGCCAAACGCACCGAGATTGGAGACGGTGATGGTGCCACCAGCGAAGTCGTCGGGGCTGAGCTTCTTGTTCTTGGCCTTGCCGGCGAGATCTTTGACGCTCTGGCTGATTTCGAGCAGCGTTTTCTTTTCCGCCTGCTTGATGACGGGGGTGACGAGACCGTCATCAATAGCGATGGCGACGCTGAGGCCGACGGATTTGAATTTCACGATGGCATCGCCATCCCACGCGGCATTGATGGCGGGCTGGGCCTGCGCGGCACGGACGACGGCCTTGAGAATGAAATCGTTGACGGTGTACTTCACGCCGCCGGTTTTCTCATTGGCGGCATTGAGATGCGCGCGGAATTCCATGAGCGGCGCGGCATCGACTTCCATCTGGAGGTAGAAGTGCGGGATCTGCGTCTTCGACGCGAGCAGACGCTCGGCGATGATGTTGCGCATGCTGCTGGTGGGCACGCGTTCGTCATCAGGGCCGATGACGGGGCGAATCGCAGGTGTAGCAGCGACACGGGCGCTGGAACCGCCGACAGGGGCGTTTTCGACGTCTTCACGCACGATACGTCCGCCAGGGCCGGTGCCGATGAGGGCATTGAGATCGACGCCGCGCTCAGCAGCGATCTTTTTGGCAAGTGGGGAGGCTTTGACGCGAAGATTGGAGTTTCCAGCGGCAGCGCGGCTCTTGTGCTGCGGAGCAAGAGGCAAGCGGGGACCGGCGCTGGCGGCCTTGGTGGCAGAAGCAGCAGGTTTTTTCTCCGCGGCAGGCGCTGGAGCAGCGGCGGCCTGGGCTTTGGCGATGAGTTCGTCGAGATTGGCTGGTGCGGCCTCGTCTTCTTCGAGAATGACGGCGAGAGGCGCGCCGAGCGGGACTTTGCCGCCTGGCAACGCGATGAACTTGTGCAGCACGCCTTCAAACGGGCTGGCGTACTCCATGGTGGCCTTGTCGGTTTCGATGTCGGCGATGGCTTTGCCGACGGTGACTTTGTCCCCTTCCTTGACGGTCCATTTGGCGAGGGTGCCCTCGGTCATGGTGTCACTGAGCTTGGGCATTTCGATGAATTTGGGCATGGCGAAATCAGGATGAAATGTTGGAAGTGCGAGGGAGGCGGATCAGAGAATGCTCAAGGCTTTGGCGACGACGACCGCTGCCGTCGGAATTTGAATGGCTTCGAGCGGCGGGCTGTAGATGGCGGGCGAATCCAGGCTGCACACACGCTGCACGGGGGCGTCGAGTTCGTCGAAGATGCGCTCCTGAATCATGTAGGCGATCTGGGCACCGATGCCGCAGTAGGGTTTGTTTTCCTCGACGTAGATGGCGCGGTGGGTTTTCGCAACGGATTCGAGGATGGTGTCTTCATCCAACGGGCGGATGCTGCGAAGATCAACGACCTCGGCGCTGATGCCATGCTCTTCTTCGAGGATGCGGGCGGCTTCGAGGCAGGTGATGACGGCGCGGCCATGAGCGATGAGGGAGATGTCGGCACCTTCGCGTTTCACGTCAGCGAGGCCGAGCGGGATGAAGAGTTCGCCACCGGGGAGTTCGTCGTTGGCTGGCACGTCCCACTCCGCGCCGTAGAGAATGGTGCTCTCCATGAACATGACGGGGTCATTGTCGCGGATGGAGGCTTTCATGAGGCCCTTGGCGTCGTAGGCGTTGCTGGGGCAGACGCATTTCATGCCGGGGAAGCTGGCCATGATGTTTTCCGGCGTGTGGGAATGGGTTGCACCGACGCTGGTACCGCCGTTAGCAGGGCCACGGATGACGATGGGGACGTTGATCTTGCCGCCGCTCATGTAGCGCACCATGGCGCCGTTGTTGACGATTTGATCCCACGCGACGGTATAGAAGCTCCAAAACATGAGTTCCATCACCGGACGCACGCCGAGCATGCTGGCACCGATACCCATGCCGATGAACCCGGCTTCGCTGATCGGGGTATCGACGAGGCGTTTGTCGCCCCACTTCTCCCACAGACCCTGCGTTACCTTGTAAGCGCCGTTGTACTGAGCCACTTCCTCGCCCATGACCACGACCATGGGGTCGCGGGCGATTTCTTCATCGAGGGCTTCACGGATGGCATCACGGTAGGAGATTCGGCGGGGCATGGCAGGATTTTCGGGGGGCAGTAAGTCGGGGAGAGGCGGGGCGGTGTCAAGCGGGGGGCGATATTGAACAAAAAGGCAAACGGGGAACCACGGGTGAACCCGGTGTATGTGGCCCCAAGTCTCCAAAAGCGGGAAAAGTGCCGGATTGAAGCCTGTTTTATTAGCAAATCCTAATCTTTTTTGGAAATGGTGTTGACGAGACCCTCAAAGTTTAGTTCAACGGAGGCTGCAATTTCACTCTTGTGCCACTTCTCCCCGGTTCATCCCCCCTTTCTGGCCGCAAACTTGCTCAAAAAAGACGAGCAAAGTGTGAAACTGCTTTTATACTGACGACCCCCTGCGTCTCGGCTGGGGGCAAGGACGTTGCTCTTTGTATCGTATTACCCAACTAGAACGCTCAATATGGAACTCGACGGAGGCATTAAGATTTACCTGCGTGAGATCGGCAAGACTGACTTGCTGACTCCCGACCAGGAGGTTGAGCTTGCCGAACGCATCAAGCGTGGTGACCCCGAAGCCCGTTCGCACATGATTCGTGCGAACCTGCGCCTCGTGGTGAAGATCGCCCAAGATTACGCTAACTACGGCCTGCCACTTCTCGACCTCATTTCCGAAGGTAACATCGGCCTCATGAAGGCCGTGGAACGCTTCGACCCGAACAAGGGTGGCAAGCTTTCAACCTACGCCGCCTGGTGGATCAAACAGTCCATCAAACGCGCCCTCGCCAACCAGTCCAAGACGATCCGTCTCCCTGTCCACATGGTGGACAAGATCAGCAAGATGCGCCGTGTGGCCATGGCGATGTCCGAGGAACTGGGCCGCGAACCCACCGACGACGAGTTGTCCGAGGAAATCGGCATCGACCGCGCCAAACTGAGCCAGCTCAAGGTCGCCTCCATGCGCCCTGCCTCGCTCGACGCCCCGATCAGCGACGACGACAGCACCGAGTTCGGCGAAATCGTCGGTGATGAAAACGCCCAGACGCCGTTCGATCTGCTCTCGCACAAGAACATGCACAGCCAGCTCGATGGCCTGCTGACCGTTCTCGACGAACGCGAACGCAAGATCATCGACGCCCGCTTCGGCCTTGCCGGCCAGAAGCCGCGCACGCTGGAAGAAGTCGGCCAGGAGTTTGGCGTCACCCGCGAACGAATCCGCCAGCTTCAAAACATCGCGCTGCGCAAGCTGCGTCGTGCCCTGCAGAAGAAGGAAGACCCGATTCCAAAGGCTCTGCGCAACGCCGGTGGCAAAAAGAAGCGCAAAAAGGCCGCTGCCGCCGAAGCCGAGGACGAATAGGACCTCATCAATCACGAAGCCGGAGTCGCAAGACTCCGGCTTTTTTGTGGGTCTGAAAAGTAGCCCTGTTCCTGCGGAACAGGGAGTCCTTGTTGCACAGCAACAAAGCTACTTTGCCACCGGCAGAAATTGCACCGCATCGGCAATGACCACCTTGTCCGGCTCGGTGCCCTCGTTGGAAACCCGCACCCAGCCAGCACGGCCCGCTTCAAACCGAAACGTGCCCAGCGTGTGGAATAACCGCCCATGCTCAGGCTCCTGCTGCTGATTGATCACCATCTTCGTGTCGCCATCCGCATGATGAATCGTCACCGGCGTCTTCGACGAACGCCGCACGTTGTAGCAATGCGCCAGCCGCACCTCATACCAGCCCGCTTTCGGCAGCTCCGGCGTAAACGTCACGGACTTGGCCCCCTTCCCCGCCTTCATGTCATGCAGGTAGCCCAGCCCGGCATACGGCGGCGTGTGCGTAGAGTACTGCCATTCGCCCACGAGTTCGGCAGACGTTTCATCCACCACAATGCCCGGCAGCGCCTTCGGATCGGCCACGATGAACTTCACCATCTCCGGCCGGTCCACCTCGCCCGGCGGGTGGATGTTTTTGACGGCCCTTGGATGCGGCTTGAGAGCTTCGGAGTCTGTGGCGGTGGTGAGCCTGCGAGTGAGTTCTTCGCGCAAAGAGTTTCCGCTCATGGCTCTGGCTGGGTCTTGCTCGTTGAAGTAGAGTGCCATTGTTTTTCTCCGTGGCCTGACCACAGAGAACCCAAATTCTTCAAGTGTGACATCTCGATTGAGATAGAGCATGTGTACCTCGCCTCCGGTCAATTCTAAGAGAGCGTCATGCACTCGGTTGTAATCTCCCCAATAGCCAAAGTGATAGCCACGGTTCGTGGCGGAGTCCCAGCGATAGAATAGAATGATCGCTCCTGTCAAAAGCAGCATGGCGACTGTGAGCTGGATGACTCGTTTCATGCTGGTGCGTTGGCTATGGCTCTTTTCCCGCCTTCTCATTCAGCAGATACCCCAGCAAGTCGATGAACGTCGCTTCATCGAGTGTCTGCCCAAACGTGGGCGGCATGAGGGAGATGGGGGTGACTTCGGTTTTGGCGATGTCTTTTTTGGCGATGCGGTGCTCTTTGCCAGTGGCGTCGGCGAGGAGGTGGATCTGGCCGAGCTCGGCTTTGAGGAAGCCGGCGAAGGTGCTGCCGTCCTTCATCGTGAGCGTATGGACGTGGAAGTGGGCATCGACGTTGCGGTTGGGGTCGAGGATGTCCTCGCAAAGCCGAGCGGGGCCGCGCGCGCCAATGCCATCGAGCTGCGGGCCGATGAGGCCGCCTTCGCCCTTGATTTGATGGCAGGCGGCGCAGTTCATCTTGAAGACGTTGGCTCCGGTTTCGAGATCGGGCTTGGCTTTGGCAAAGGCGGCCACGCGGGCGGCGATGAGGGTGTCGAGCTGCTTACGCTGCTCGGGCGAGACGGGCAGCGGTGGCGGTGCGGGGCGCGGTGGGAGGTAGGTGGCGAGTTTTTCGCGCAACGCGGCGGGGGCGCTGTGCTGGAGCATGGTGGCGAGTGTTTTGAGGCTTTCGCGGGTCGTGTCGGCGCTCTGGAAGTCGTTCACACTGACCACGGCGGGCTCGATGCGGGTGATGCCGAGCCAGGCGTAGGCTTTGCCGTCGTCGCCATCGATGACTTCGAGGCGGACGGGTTTGCCGGTGTGCGCGGTGAGGTCGAGTTCGGTGCGCTGCGCCTTGTCGTTGCGCGGTGGGAAGGCGCGGGCGAGTTCGCGACCGGTTTCGGCGTCGGTGATGCGGACGAGGTTTTTGTCGTGGGCTTTGGCGGCCGGGAAACCGCGATGGCCGTTGATCCAGAGGGCGAGTTTGGCCGGTGCGGGGAAGGTTTGAGATTTGAGCGTGCCGGTGCGGCTTTCCTCATCGCCACCGCCTTTGAGGATGCTTTGCAGGACGGTGGATTCGGTGTCGTCGGCGAGCTTGCGCGGTTGGAGGGACCATTTGGCGTTGCCAAGCGTGGTCCAGGCGGGTGCGGCCTTGGTGGCGGTGGTGTCGAGGAGCTGCGTGGCGAGTTCTTGCGCCCAGGCGAGCAATTCGGGCGGTGGAGGCGTGCCGCGCTCGGCCAGGCCTTCGGAGATGGCTTGGATGATGGTGGTTTGCTGTGTGGTGTTGGGTGGTCCCCTCACCCCGGCCCTCTCCCCGGTGGTGGTCGAGGTGTTTGCGGCGTCTGGGGCGGGGAGAGGGAGAGTCGCTTTGCGCGTCAGAGAGATGGCTTCGAGTAAGAGGGCGGGGTCGCCGTGGCGGGCGATGTGGGCGAGGATGCCCGGTTCGATCCGGTCACCTTTTTGCAGCCGTTGAAACAAGAATGATGACGCTTGAGTCGTCGGAACTGCCTGAAGGACTTCGATGAACCAAGGCTTGTCCAGAACCCGTTCTGCCCATCTGCGCGATTCTGCGTGTTCCAGCACCCCTGGCTGCGAAAGAACGTCTTTGAGCAGCAGCCGAAGAGAATGCACATAGGCAACGTCACCGAGCTTGCTGGTGAGCCAGTTATCGGGGCCGGGAGGCGAAAGGAGATCGTCTGTGAGGGTTGCCAACATCTTGACCACACTCCCTGGCCATTCTGGGTCGCCGCGCAAAAAATCTGGCCGTTGTAGCAACGCTTGTGCTGCTGCGCGGCCTATAGCACTGCCACGGCCATCAAATGCAATGCCCAGGTTCCATTTCTCCCAAGGATGAAGATGGTCATACGATCCGATGACTTGTGCAGCATGCGACATCACAAGACCATTTAACTCCTCACCCCTGTCCTCAGTCCAGGATCCTCCGGTGTGCAGATTTCGCAGGACGTTTGATACCAGGAACCGTTCGCCGAGGTAAGATAAACCCCAGAGCGAGTATGCGGTTCGGATGTCCGAGTGCGCCCAATCCACGGTGAAGTAATCAAAGTCTCCAATATCATTGTCCCGATAGTCGGCAGGCTCACGGTCCCCTTGAGCAACCATGGAATCTCCTGATTTGAAAATTCGAAAGAGTTCGGGCAGCCAATCCTTGGCACCACGCTGCTTCACTTCCCGCAGTGCGAGATGACGACGTGTGAGATTTGGATTGCCGAGTTCATTCGCAATCTCCTTTGGAGGCATCGCAGTGAAGTCATTCCGTTGCGGCTTTGAATCCTTCTTCACCACCCGCCAAATCCTCCCGCGTTCCTTGTCCCGCCCTGGATGCTCCAGCGGCACTTCGTAGTGGCCGATGATCTTGTTGTAGAAGTCGGCGATGTAGAGGGCGTTGTCGGGACCGAGTTGGAGATCGACGGGACGGAACCACGGGTCGTCGCTGGTGAGGAAGTCGGGCTGTTCGTTCGCCTTCGGCGTGGAGCCGGTGAAGGTGACGTGGTCGTGGTTGACCTTGGAGGTGACGACATTGCCGACGAAGGTGTGGTCGTCCCACCCGGGGCCCCACACGCCGCCGTCGATGTAAACGATGCCGCAGATGCCGGTGGAGCCGTGCGTGTGCTGGCACATGACGGGCGCGAAGCCGAGGCCGTCGTGCGGTTTGCCAAAGCTCGGGTAGTGCGCGCCGCGAATGAGTTGGTAAATGGGCGAGCTGTGGCAGTCGGCGCTGTAGAGATTGCCAAAACGGTCCCAAGCGAGGCCGAAGGGGTTCACCTGGCCGTGTGTCCACGGTTCGACGCGTGAACCGTCGGGTTTGAAGCGGAAGACATTGCCGGAGTGCAGTTCCAATTCAGATGTGCCTACGGAAGACACGGAATGCACGGAATCGGATTTCTTTTTTTCCGTATCTTCCGTTTGTTCCGTAGGCCTTCGGATGGTGAATTTGCTGGTGTTATTAAATCCATGCGTGGCATAAACCCAGCCGTCTAGGCCGAGGCGGAAGCTGCTGCACATGCCGTGGGTGTCTTTTTCGTAGCCAAGTGGGCCGAAGAGGACTTCGCGGTGGTCAGCGATGTCATCGCCATTGGTGTCAGCGAAGTACCAGATGTTCGGGATGCTCCAGGCGATGCAGCCGGCCTTGTGCTCCGGCTTGTGCCAAGGGAGGACGCCGGTGGGGATGTTGAGTTCGTTGGCGAAGTCGGTGACTTTGTCGGCTTTGCCGTCGCCGTTGGTGTCTTCGAGGATCTTGATGGCATCGCGGCTGCCTTTGACATTCGTGCCCTGCGGATCGGACCAGCGGCCTTTGTCGGCGGCATAGGGGTATTCGACGGTGGAGGAGACCCACAAGCGGCCACGGGCGTCGAAGGCCATGTTGATGGGTTTGTTGATCTGCGGCTCGCTGGCGAAGAGCTGGACCTCGAAGCCGGGAGGCACATGAAACCCGGCGCGTTCTTGTTCCGGTGTCAGCGCATCAGTTTCACGCACGAGGCGGAGTTTTTCTTCGGCGGCATGAAGCGTGAAGGTGAGAGCAGAGGCGGCGGCAAGGCAGCGGAGGAAAAGCATGGAGGCATTACAGCGCAGGCGGCGGCTTTTGTTCAAGTCGCGTTTCTGAAGAAGGCCAACGACCTTCCGTCATCCAGCCCAGGGTTGGAACAACCCTGGGTGGTGTGATGACATAACGTGTCTCTCAAGGGCGAACCGCAACGCGGTTACGTTCGCTGATGGCGGTGATGGACGGAACCCGTTTCGGGTTCGACCCAGATCAAAGATTTGCCTGTGAGGTGGACCTAGAGTCACGGCAATGCCACCCGAGGCGAAAAGGTAAGATGGAGATCGCGGTTTTGGGCTGTGTATGGATCAAACAAGTCAATTCCACGTCCTAAGTTCAAACCGAAGGCAGGAGCCAGCCTGCGCTGACCTATGGTCTGCTCCATGTGTCCAAGCAGTCGCAAGATCTGATACAGAAGACGGAACTGCGGGTGATTTGTTTGGATTTGTTAACGGAATGAAACACAAAATCCTCGAAATTAGGAGAGAAGGCCAGTTCGATCAATCCCACTCGGCCTCGGCGATGAGCCATTCACGCAAGTGAACGCGGTGCTCGATGTTGATCTGCAAGAGCCAGACCGTGGTTCTGCCCGCCGGAGTGAGGCCGATCACCAAGGCTCCATCCAGGTGAAAATGCTCGTGCCATGCCTGCTGGCGGGGATGGAACAAAAGCTCAACCTTGTCGGTGTCAGGATCGCGCGAGGTAAGGTTGGTGCCTTTGTGGGCATTGCAGTGGCCACAGGCGAGCGCCAGGTTGCCGAGCGTGGAGGGGCCGCGATGCTGTAATGCAATGATGTGCTCGACATGAAAAGCGAGGGCGGACTCGTGCTCCTGCTTCAGGCGACAATATTCACAGCGGCCTTCGGCACGACTCCAAACCTGCTGGCGGATCAGGGCGTCCATCAGAGTTTGCCCAGTTTGCGCAGCACGCTGCGCGCCTGCGCTTGCAGCAACGAGATCGAGCCGATCTCGTCCACAAACTCCTTGTACTGGCGCAGTTCCTCCTCATTCAACTCACCTTCACGACATTGGTCGGCCACCACATGAAAGCGCTCCTGCATCTCCGGGGTGACGCGTAGGGTCAAAATGGCCCGGGCGGATTCCTCGGTCATCATGCTTTCAAAGCGGGGAAAGAGCCGTTGCGGGGCTGCAGGGATCGCTGTCATGCGGTGAAAGTAATGTGAGCTGCCGGCAATGGCAAGCAGGCGGTTCACCGCCTACTGCCCGCTCTTCTTCCGCGCCTCGACATAGTAGGCCATGGCGTTCAGGTTTTTGACGAACTCGCCGCCGTCAATTTGGTCGTCCTTGAGCCAGCGGCCTGCGCTGTCGAGGGAGTCGGCGGCTTTCTGGGCCTTGGTGGCGGCACCTTTGGCACGGCTGGCCCATTCCTTGGGCGTGGCAGGACCGGCGAGTTTGCGCTGCAACTCCTCGCGGCTTTGAGCCAGCCTTTTTTTGAAGGTGTCGATGTCGTCCTGGCGGTCGTCCTTGAAGGAGTAATGCGTGGGCATGTTGCTGTCGTCGTAGGTCAGCTCGTAGGTGTCTTTGACGAAGAACAGCGGCTTGTTGGTCTTCAGCTCGTAGAAGCGTGCGTGCGTGCCGTCGGGCAGCTTGGAACGCTCGAACCACGCGAGAGCAGGCTGGATCGGCGCGAGGTATTTGTCATCGCCAGTGAGCACCCACAGCTGATGCAGCACCTCCATGGCACCCACGGTTTCGTAGGCGGTGACGGACGGTGGCTCAAATTTACGCGCCCACGCCGGATGCATGTCGTGGTCGTATTGCATGGCCCAGACCGGCTGCGGTTCGGGCATTTGCGCGAGGAGAAAGAACTCGCCGAGTTTTTTCAACGCGGCGAGGTAGCGCTCATCCTTTTCGAGTTCGTAGGCGCGGAAGAGCAGATGCGCGATGCGTTCGAGGTTGCCGTCGTTGAGGGTGTAGAAGCCGGTGTAATTCACCTTTGGGAAGGTGCGTGACCATTCAGCCGGATAGCTGGCTTTGAGAATCGGCTCAGTGGCATCAGCGGGGCCGCTGAACTGCTGCGGCCAGCCGCCAATCGGAGCTTGCGCGGCCAGCAGGGCATCGAAGGCGAACTTCGTACAGCGTTTCAATTCCGCGTCGTCCTTGCAGGCCGGTTCGTGCGTCATTTCGAGCAGAAACAACAGCGCGGACTGCGTCTTGTTGTCGTCGAGCGTGGTGCTGTTGCGGCGTTTGCCGGGGACTTTGTCACCGATGTCGAGCTGGCTGCGCAGGTGGTATTTTTTGGCCGTCTCGGGGTCAAAATCGAAGTCGCTGTTCCAACCACCGGAGGCGAGCTGGCACTTGAGCAGCGCTTTGGCGGCATCCTGGGCGGCTTTGAGGAAAATCTCATCGCCCGTGGCTTGATAAGCCTTCAGCATCGCCAGACCCATCGTCGTGGTGCCGTGCGGCTGGATGGAAATGATCGTGGGCGATTTGCCGTGCTCGACCTCGCCGATCTTGCCCTCCTTGTCATACGACGAGGCATAGCCGCCTTCACGGGCGAGGTGCGTGTGGGCATAAGCGACCGCTTTTTTCATGCCGGCGGTGATGGCGGCCGGATCAGGCAGATCGGCGGCCGAGACGAATGAAGGGAATAGTGCGAGGGCAAATAGTGCGCGCATGGCGGTTGAACGAAAGTGGCAGCTCCACTCCTTCAAGATCATTCGCCAATCCACAGCACACACTGTACTCCCAGACGAAACAGTTCGCGGATGTTCTGATCACGCTTGAGCGAGTGCGAGCACGGTTTCCAGCACGCGGCCGCACTCCACGATCATCGCGGCTGCGTGATCGAGCTGGCTGGCCTGACGGGCAAGTTCTTTGCCATCCAGGTAACCAGCACGGATGAGGGCGACGAGGGTATTGATGTCTTTCATGCCGCGATCAGCCGCACGGCGGCCAAAGCGCTTGTCGATGCGTGAGCTGGCGGTGGCGATGACTTTCGACACGGCCATGTCCATTGGGTGCAGGGCGAAGACGTTTTCAAAACCGGGCATGGGCACCAGCCG
>NZ_JBJXFV010000124.1:0-42817 GCF_046154365.1 Prosthecobacter sp. | reverse complement strand
ACAGACCTACCAACGTCAGGTCACACGCCAAGAGCATGCGATCGGCAACGTGTACCACTTCACCGGCCCCTTGCTGCGCCGCATGACCGCCGAGCAGATGTGGGACAGCTTCATCACCCTCATCAATGCTGATCCCGACATGCCAAACACCGTCGCACGTGAAAATGCGTTGCAGCAGGTGCTCCAGGCAAAGAAATCCGTCGATGCCATCAACACCATGCAGCCCGAGGAAGTCCTCGCTGGTGTCCAAAAAGCCGCAGACATCTACAAAGGCCAAAAAGATGCCATCACCCAGCTGCAGACCAAAATTGGCGAGGCCACGAAGAAATCCCAGCAGGCTGAAGCCGTGGCCAAAAAGGCAGTCGGTGCCGACATCGAGCCCGCCAAGGCCGCCGCAGTCGCTGCGCGTGAGGAACTCCAGAAAATCCGTCAGGAATACCGCACCGTCACGCGTGATGCCCGCGCCGTCGTCGCACGTGATGTGATGATCCCGTCGCAACAACGCCTGTATGCCAAAGTCACTGGCAAACCACTCGCCACCGCCTCTTTAACAACCACCACCGCTGGCGGTGAAAGCATGATGATGATGTCGGGCAACGCCGAGACCATCCGCATTCCAGGCTACGATCCCGTCTTGCTCACTCCCGAGGAGAAAAAGGCCGCCGAGGCCAAACGCCACGCCGCTTACGCCATTGAGGCCGACTATTTCGGCATCCCGGAAAAAGAGCGCTCGAACTACTACCGCAGTCGTGACGAGATCCAACGCAACTGGCTCCGCGCCGCCGAATTGCCAAGCCCGGCACCGCGCGGTCACTACTTGCGTGAGTTTGGTCAAAGCGATCGCGAGACCATCGAGAACGCCAACAACGAAGCCAGCGTGCCACAAGCACTCGCCATGATGAACGGCAGCCTCCTGCCGCAGATCACCAGCAAATACAGCCAGCTCATGCTCTCAGTGAGCAAGGCACCGTACCCCGATGAGAAAGTCGAGGCCCTCTACATGACGCTCCTCAGCCGCAAACCCACCGCCACGGAGCGCGAAACCTGGCTGCAAGCCCAAACCAACGGCCTCACCGGCATCGAAGACCTCGTCTTCAGCCTCCTGAACACGCAGCAGTTCATTTTTGTGCAGTGAGTTGGATTTCAATCGCCATCTCCAGCAGCGCGTCCATCATCTTCACGGAGGCCTGAGGTTCGAGATTGTTCGTGCCGGGCCAGGTTTCGTAGCCACCGAGTTCAAAATGACGCGGGGTGGGCATGTACCCGTAGTAGCCGTTCGCCAACTCAACCATGAACGACTTCGCAAAGGGGCTGCGCTTGCGGAACTCCACGCCGGTCTCGGCAAAGGTCTCGCACGGCGAGGATCCAATGCAGATGTCGCCGATGCGGAGGATCTGAGCCGGAAATTTGGTCTCAGGGCTGGCTTTTGCGAGGCGCTGCACGCGTCCGGCATACGCCAGCGGTAGATCGGCTTTGCCACCTTGGATGCGCGGAGCCTTCGCTTCGGTTTCTTTGGCCCAGGTGATGAGTTCATCGGGGACCTTGCGCCACTTCACGTCGAGTTCGCGATACCGTGCGGCAAGCGGGGCGCTGTTTTGCCATGTCAGTTTAGCCAGTGCGCCGTTCACCTTTGCAGCCACATCTTCCGCGACGTAGCGCATCTGCTCATACGGCTTCTTGCCTGGCTGCGGATTGCGGAAGTTGATGTTGTTTGCGTCGCCGCTGGTGCCATTGGCCATCATCGCAACGAAGGGCGGATAGTCGCCGCCGCTGGCTTGCAGTTTCTTCAAAGCCTCACAATACACGCCGTAGTAGTCGGCAGAAATGTCCGCGCTGGTCACCCCGCCAACGTAATGCAGCGAGTAGGCCGAATAGACCGAGACCAATCTTCCGCCAACCTCACGCAACGCAATGAAGCTCACCGTGGGATCGGGCTCGCCCGCTGGCTCGACGAGCGCCGGATTGCCCGCGCCTGGATTCATCTTCACCTTGTCGATCTTGCCGAAGGGATTCGGTGGCATGGAGCCTTCCTTGAGAAACCAGCGGCGGATATGCACATGCTCCGGCACATCCACCGTGCCAAACGCGATCTCTGCCGGGCGCAGCAGATTCACCGCACGCCGCACGCCATCGGCGATGCGACGCACGACGAACTTCTGGTAGTCCGTCAGCTCCAGATCCGAGAAGTAGCCCCGCACCGGCCCACCGAGTGCATTCACCGCCGAGTGCGTGTGCGTGCCGCTGATGAGCACATTCGCCGCCGGGATACCGGTTTCCTTTTCGATCAACTCCCGTGCCTTCAGCGACACACTGCGGTGCAGCCCCAGCAAATCACACACCACCAGCGCGAGCTTCGTTTTGCCGTCATCGAGCACCAGGCAACGCGCATGCAGTTCGTCATGAATGTGCGTGCAAGGATACGGCGAGAAACCGCCCACGACCTCACCACCGAGTTCCGGCGTGATGTTGGACGTGGCTGCTCCTGCCATAAGCGGAGCCTTGGGGGCATCGACGGCGAAAACGGAAGCGGTGACGAATAGAGCGAGCAGGATGGTGCGCATGAAAGCAATACAGCTCCAGCGTGAGCATTTTGTCGCGCATTGGCAAACTCACCAGACTCACCCAAACAATTCCATCACCGGTTTTCCGCCGTCCACGATGGGGATTGGGCGATTCTCGCGGTTCGTGAGCATGAGATCGGGATCAATGCCGAGTGACCAGTTGATGGTTTTAGCGAGGTCTTCGGGCGATACCGGTTTGTCGTCGGGATAGGCGGCTTCTTTGTCGGACTTGCCATAGACGATGCCGCCACGCACACCTGCACCAGCAATGAGCGCCGGGAAGCAGGTGCTCCAGTGACCGCGGCCCCAGGTGGCGTTTGGAATCGGCGTGCGGCCCATTTCGCCAATGGCGATGACGAGTGTCTCATCGAGCAAGCCGCGTTCATCGAGATCGGTGAGCAACGCGGAGCAGCCTTGATCAAAGGTGGGCAGCAGGTGATCGCGCACATCGTCGCTGTTACGATGCGAGTCCCAGCCGTAGCCATCGGGGCAGTCATAATGCACCGTGACGAAACGCGTGCCCGCTTCGACCAAACGACGTGCCATGAGGCAACTTTGGCCGAAAAGATGACGCCCGTAGCGATCCCGCATCGATTCAGCCTCAGCTCGGATGTTGAGAGCACTGCTCGTTTTGTCCGAGGAGATGAGCGCCATCGCTCGCTTGCGGTGCAGGTCCATCGCGTCGCCATCGCCCATGTCGAGACGCGTGCGCACAGCTTCAAATTGATCGAGTAAACCGACACGCTCCTGGATTCGGCTCACAGGGATCACGGGCTTCAGGCCTTCGATTTCATAGCTCAGTTCGCCATCCGCACAGGCACGCCAGTAGGGGTTGTCCTTCACTTCCTTCTTGTCGATGACGGTCGTCATCGGGTTGTAGGCCTGACCGAGCCAGCCCGCATACTCGCCGGGGCGGATGTATTGGCCGCGATCCTGCAACTTGCCGAGGCGATTTGGCAGCACCGCATACGAGGCGAGATCGCGCTCCATGCCACCGGGCAGTTTTTGGCCCAAATGCTCCACCACGGAGCCCATCGACGGCCAATCCTGCGGCGTGGCCGAAAATCCACCGCCCACCGGCAGATGCCAGCGATGTCCGGTTTGCAGATAATGCCCCGCGCCGCTGTGGTCATTGTAGGTGTGCGTCATCGAGCGGATGACCGCGTATTTGTCCGAAATCTTGGCCAGTCGCCCCAGATGCTCGCTGATGAGCAGGTCAGGAGTTTGGCTCTTGATGGGCTTGAAAGGGCCACGCACCTCGCGCTTCGCATCCGGCTTCATGTCAAAGGTCTCTAGCTGGCTCGGACCACCAAACAGGAACAAAAAGATCACTGACTTCGCCTTACCGCCCGCAAAAGCCTGCTGCGCCTCCTGTGCCGCGAGCAGTCCCGGCAGCGTCATCCCAAACAACCCAGCGCCACCAATCTGCAACAGCTCACGGCGCGTGACGCCGGAGCAGTTGGTTCGTGATGTGCCGTTGATGGTGAGCATGAGGTTAGAACTTACGTGCGGAGGGAGGCGAGCTTTTCATTTGGCCCGTGGGAGCTTCCACGATGCGCCGTAGAGACCACTGGCGCTGGATTTTGCGACTTCGTGCGTTCCAAAAGTCGCTGGTGCGGTGAAGGCTCCGGCGATGATGAGTTGGTCAGGCGCGCGAAAGGTGATGGGGTAGGCGCTGTCGTTGAGTTTGCCGCCAGCCTGCTCCACCCAGGTGAGACCGCCTTGGTCATCGAAAGCCGCGATGAAGATGTCGCCGCTGCCGCGGGTGGTCAGGACATGACCGGCGAGCGCGGTGTCTTGATTGAAGTCGCCGCAGACAAACGCGGTGCCGTGATCGTCCGTGGCCACGCCGAGACAATAATCAGTGCCTGGACCGTGCAAATGACGCGCCCACTGCGCTTTACCGTTGGCATCGAGATGCACGATGAGGCCATCGTTGTCCTTGTCACCACTGCTTTGGAAGGTCTGGCCTGCGACACTCACGCTTCCTTTGAACATGCCGACAGCCCACACGCGGCCCGATGAATCGCAGGTAATCTCATGGTATAGGGCGCTCGGTGTGCCGGGGATGACGCTGGCCCATACGGCATCGCCTGCGGAGGTCAGCTTGACGACGAGCGCGGCGGTGGTTTTCGACTCGATGCTGACCTTGCCAAAGGCACCGCTGCCCGAGGCATTGCCACCGAGGTAGATATGGCCCGCTGCATCCACAGCGATGCCGTGACCGCTACCCGAGCCTGTGCCGGAACTAGCGCGATGCCACAGTTCGTGCCCTTCGGGATTATACTTTGTGCAAAAAACCTGCCGCTCGATGACGCCGGTAACGATGATGTCACCCTGGCCATCAACTGCAATGCCGTGCCCGTAGTCCGAGCCTGCACCGCCAGCCGTGCGCACCCAGAGAATTCGACCATCTGGGGCAAACTTGGCCGTGAACACATCGTAGTTGCCTGCATTCGGCAGGGGTTTTCCGTTCACGATTGCATCAGTGCTCTCGAAGTGGCCGGTGACATACGCATTGCCCGCAGCATCCGTCGCCACACCGTAAGCGCGGTCCGTTTTGCTTCCGCCAATGCTGCTGACCCACTGTGTCTTGCCGTTGGCATGGAGTTTCACCAAGCACATGTCCATGCCACCTGCGCTGCGATGGTGCTGATCACCAAAGGTGGCATCGCCCTCGGATTCGGAGGCCAGGAAGACATTCCCTGCACGATCTGTGGTCACGCCGCGTGTCTTGTCATGTCCGGCACCACCACCTGGGAAGACCCACTCGCACACGGGAGGCTCCGCAGAGTGCAAGTGGAGCGAGATCAGAGCGAGGACGGAGAGGCAGAGTTTCATGGCATGAACAAACGCTGCGGACGGAGCTGTTTTCACGCGCATGCATTTTTGATGTGGTTTCAGCATCCATCACGCCAGCACCTCGCGGATCACATTGCCATGATCGATCTCCAAGCGCTTGCGCCCCGGCACCTCCAGCGCACGCAGATCAATGCCGAGCAGATGACAGGTGGTGGCGTGCAGGTCGGTGATGTAGTGGCCTTCGCCTTGCGCGTGGTAGCCGAGTTCGTCCGTCTCGCCATGCACGGTGCCGCCTTTCGTGCCGCCACCGGCAAACCAGATGGTGAAACCGTGCGGATGATGATCTCGCCCGTCCTTGTGTCCGCTACGCGTCTCCATGCCGGGGGTGCGGCCAAACTCGGTGCAAAACACGACGAGTGTTTCCTCCAACATGCCGCGCTGCTTCAGATCGCGCAGCAGGCCGGCCACAGGCTGATCCACGCCCTCGCAGAGGCCCGTGTGATTCTCCTTCAGCTTCGAGTGCGAGTCCCAAGTGCCCGTATTCGACGGATACACCTGCACGAATCGAACTCCGCGCTCGACGAGCCGACGCGCGGCCAGAAAGCGCTCGCCAGCGCCCTTGGTGGACGGTTTGTCGATGCCGTAGAGCTTGCGCGTGGCTTCTGATTCGCTCTTCAGATCCAGCGTCTCCGGCACGGCCATCTGCATGCGGAAGGCCAGTTCATACGCGTGGATGCGTGCGCGCAACGAGGTGTCCTCGGGATACTCGACAGCGGTGAGTCCATTGAGTTTCGCGATCAGATCATACTCACGTCGTTGCTCCTGGGCTGTCTGCCGCGAGTCGCGTCTGCCAAAGGGCAGCGGATTGTTTGGATCGAGAGTCAGTGGCACAGCAGCGTGATCGGGGCCGAGGTAGAGCGAGTCAATCGAGAGCCGCTTTGTCGAGTCAGTGGGCCCACCGAGCACGACAAACTTCGGCAGGTTTTCATTGAGTGTGCCGAGGCCGTAATGCACCCACGAGCCAATGCAGGGCTGCTGTTCATCGAGCCGATGACGGCCTGTGTGCAGTTGGTTCTCGGCGAAGTGATCGTTGTCCGTCGTCCACATGTTCCGCACGAAGGCGATGTCATCCACGCACTTGGACAGATGCGGCCACCAGTCGGTGATCTCCACGCCGCACTGGCCCTGTTTGCTGAAGCCGACCTGCATCGGATAGATGCTCGGATAGACATCGCGCTTATTCACCTCCTGCGCCGTCACGGAGCGGAAGCGCTTGTGATGCTTGTCCGACTTCAGTGGATTTTCGAGCGGCGTTTTGTCGAAGGTCATGCCCGCATACTTCGTGAGCGCCGGCTTCGGATCGAAGGTCTCCACGTGGCTGTAGCCGCCCGAGAGAAAAATCCAGATCACCGACTTCGCTTTCGGCACGATGGGCGTCAGCACGGGCGCGGCCCTCACGATGCCATCACTCATCAGTATGCCACCCAGCGCCAGCCCCGTGAACCCCATGCCCGCATCTGCGAGGAAGCGCCTGCGACTGATCTGGCCGCATGGGAAGTTGGATCTGTGAGATGCATTATTCATGGCTGGAGCCAATCACCGCACGGTGACGAAGTCGTTATGGTTCAATAGTACGCGCACCAGGCTTTCCTTGCTGCCGTCCTTCAAAAAGGCACGGCACGAGGCCAGTTCGTCTGCGCTCGGTGCGCGGCTCAAAACATGCTCGAAAGCAGCAGTAACGAAATCTGGAGCCTCCAATCCTATCTGCCGCACCAACGCCGCGCTGTGATCATGCACCAGCTTGCTGTTGGTGAGCACGAGCGCCTGCTGCGGCAGCACGCTGCTGGTGCGGCGGTAGCAGTCCGTCGGCTCCGGTGCGTCAAACATCGCCGCCATCGCGCTGCGGCCACCGGTTTCAGGATGACAACTGAAGTAGAGACTGCGCCGTGCGCTGATTTCGGACTCGGTGTTCTCAAGCTCCTGTCCGCCGAATCTGGCATCCAGCGCTCCCGCAAGATGCAGCACGCTGTCGCGCACGACCTCGGCTTCCATGCGTGATGGATTCATGCGCCAGAGGAATCGGTTGTCTGGATCACGCTGCAGATTGGCTTCGCTCGCCACTGCGGAGTGACTCGCCCGCCGATACGCGTCACTGGTGACAATGAGCCGATACAGATGCCGCATGCTCCAGCCATTCTCCATCAATTCCGCCGCCAGCCAGTCCAGCAGTGCTGGATGCGTCGGCAGCTTGCCATTGCGGCCAAAATCAAACACCGACGGCACCAACGGCTCCTGGAAATGCCGCATCCACAAATGATTCACTGCCACACGCGCCGTCAGCGGATGATCCCGACACGTGAGCCACTCCGCGAGTGCTTTGCGCCGTCCGGTGCTCTGATTGGGAAACGTCATCGTCATCGATGTATAGCTGTCGGGTGACTTCGGTTTGTCGCGCTCGGCTTCGGCTTTGGTCAGGGCAGCCTTCGCCGTAGTCACGACTTTCATCGCTGCATCGCGGCCTTTTTCATCGGCGAGAGTGGCCATGTGTTCAGCATTCAAAAGCGCGGACTGCGCAGTGGCCACCGCAGCCTCTCGTTCTACCGCTGCTGCTTTGAGCGAGAGCTTGTGAGCGTTCGGTGTGCCGCTGATTTTGGCCTGATCCGCTGTGATTCGTGCGATGGAACTCGCCAGCTCCGCGCGTGCGGCCTCGAGTGCGGCACGCGCCTTGGGCGTGCTCAGCGCCAGCAACTCCTCCTCCGCCTTCGTCACCGCATTCAGTCGCAGCGTGAGTTCCGTCGCTTGAATCGCAGGCCGCAAGCCGGGATGCACGGAGCCCTGTGGCAGGCTCACGGGTTGAATCGAAAGCGACCCAAGAAACGCTGGCACACCCGCAGTGAGCGGAGCCTTGTTCTCGACGCGATTGCGCTCATCGCCGCCGGTGTAGAACCACGTCTTGGCGTCGAGTTGCTTGTCAAAAACGCGCACGGCACCCTGGCGGTTCGGTTTGCGCTGCGTCACATATTGATACTCCTGAAAAGGCCCCGGATCAGCCTCGCCCGGCCAGCGATCTTGACGGATGCCCAGCGGCTCGAAGAACGCGCGGAAGCGAAAATAGTCTTGGTGCGAGATGGGATCATACTTGTGATCGTGACAGTGCGCGCAGTTGAAGGTGAGGCCGAGGAAAGCCTTGCCGGTGTGCTCGATGGTGTCGCGCATCCATTGGTTCGGATTCAGCGCATACCAGTTCCGAATCAAGAACCCCGTCGCCACCGCCGCCTCGTCATCCAATGGAGCGATCTCATCTGCCGCGAGCATTTCCGAGAGCATGCGGTCGTAGCCTTTGTCCGCATTCAACGACTTCACGATCCAGTCCCGCCAGCGCCAGATTTGCGGCGCGCTGTTCCACACATCATTCGCACTGCGCCGGCCATACCAGTCGCTGTATCGCCACACATCCATCCAATGCCGTGCCCAGCGCTCGCCATGGCGTGGATCATGAAGCAGACGATCCACCACGCGCTCATACGCATCCGGTGATGAATCGCCGAGAAACGCATGCAACTCATCGCGAGACGGCGGCAGGCCGATCAGATCGATGTAAACTCGCCGCAGCAACGTGGCGCGAGACGCTTCTGGCAGTGGCACGAGTTGATTTGCCACTAGCGCTTCATTCACGAACGCATCGATCGCATTCCTGCCAGCCGCCTTCGGCAAAGCCGACCGCCGCACACTTTGAAACGCCCAATGCTGCTTCGGATCGGCCTCCGGCACTTCATTGGCCTGTCCCGGCGCTCCAGCATCGATCCACTCCCGCAGCATCGCGATCTGCTCCGCTGAAAGCGCCGCCGCCTCCTGTGGCATGCGCTTGTGCTCATCCGACGCGGACACACGCTCGATGATGAACTTCGCTGCCGATCCCGATTTGCCGCCCTTCAGCAAAAGCTGCACCGTGTCCAATCGCATCCCCGCCTTCTGCTTCAGCCCGCCATGGCACGCATAGCACTTCTGCTTCAGCAGCGGCTTGATCTGCGTCCCATAATCCACCGCCGCCCCTGCACGCGGCGCGACCGCGAGCAGCATACAAATAACGGCAGAATGACGCAGGTTCATAACTTCCAACACATACGCTGGCCGAAGGGCAAACTCGCTTTGGCGAGGGCAAAGCTGTCCTACGCCGCAGGTTCCAGCCCCGTGAGTGATCCCGTGCTGCTGCCAAACTTGTCCGCCTCGATGCCCAGCCGTTGCAGCATGCTCACATACAGGTTCGAAAGCGGCGGACAGTTCTTTGGATCGAAAGCGAGGTGCTGGCCGTATTTGAAGCCGCCACCGGCCAGGATGACCGGCAGATCCTTCGTCGAGTGGCTCGCCGCGCTGCCGAGATTGCTGCTGAAGAAAACCATCGTGCGGTCGAGCAGCGTATCGCCTTCTTCTTTCGTCTGTTTGAGTTTCGTCAGCAGCTCCTGCACCAGCTTCATCTTGCCCAGCTCCACTTTCTTGAGCTGCTCGATCTTCGTCGGATCCTGGCCGTGATGCGAGAGATCGTGATGCCCCATCGTCACGCCTGGAACGAGCGGCACGTTGCTTGTTCCGAGCAGCAACATGTTCACCAGCCGCGTCGAATCCGTCTGTAGGGCGAGGTGCGTGAGTTCAAAGAGCAGCTTCGTTTTTCCTAGCAAGTCGGCGGAGTTCATGTTGTTCTGCAACGGCTTGGCATCGACTTTCGGCTTCGGTTTGAGTGCCCACTCCTGCGCCGTGACCATGCGCTGCTCCAACTCGCGCACGCTGGTGAAGTATTCGTCCACTTTCTCGCGATCCCGCGCGCCCATCGCTGGGGCCATGCGCTTCGCCTGCTCACTCACGGTGTCGAGGATGCTCTTCCCATTGCGCAGCCGTCGCGTCTGCGCCTCGACCTCATCGGGTCGGCCTTCGAGGAACAAACGCGCGAACACACTCGCCGGCCACAAGTCCGGCGGCACCAGCGCCCCGCTGCGTGTCCACGACAGGCCGAAGCCTTCCGCCGAAAGCGATAAACTCGACACGCGCGTCAGCCCTCCGATCTTCTGCGCCGCGAATTGATCGAGCGAGATGCTGTTCCGAAAGCCCGCGCGGATCTCGGGATGCGGAGCCGCCGTGAGGAAGCTGTAGATCGAATCATGGCTCGATCCCACATCCGGATGCGACAAGCCCGAGATCACGCTGAAGTCATTTTTGAAATCCGCCAGCGGCTCCAGATAAGGCGTGAGCGCATAGTCTTTGCCCGTTTCCTTCGGATACAAATGCGGTGTGTGCAGCCCCAGAGGCGTGCAGATGCACACCATACGCCGGATTGGCTGCGCATTCGTCGCCGCACGACCTCGCGGTGCGTAGCATTCGAGAAATGGCAGGCCGAGTGTGACGCCTGCACCTCGGAGGAAATGGCGGCGAGTGAGTCGGGTCGTATTCATAATGCCTCAAACGAAGCCGGGACGCGCGTCCTCGCGGCACCTGGCATGATTCCCCACGCGTGTTTGCCTATTTGAATCCCCGTGCCCGCACCGCTGACTTCCCGAAGGCCCGCCGCTTCACCCTCACCGAGCGGCTGGTGAACCACAGCCTTGATGCGCTGGACTGCGCGCTGGACGCCGACTTGCTCTCTGCCATCACGAAGATCGATGCAATAGGCCGCATGACGGGGCGGCCCTCAATGCTTCATCAGCACCTACCGGCCACCCCGCCTATGGCGTCTTTTCCCTGAGCGTTGGCAACGCGATCAGGGCGCGGGGGCGCAGGTTAGGTGACCTCTTGGCACGGGCGCGGCAGGGACTTCCCCGCCGTGCATCTGGCTGACTGT
Organism: Prosthecobacter sp.; assembly: GCF_046154365.1. Lineage (GTDB taxonomy): Bacteria > Verrucomicrobiota > Verrucomicrobiia > Verrucomicrobiales > Verrucomicrobiaceae > Prosthecobacter. The sequence goes on along the minus strand of NZ_JBJXFV010000124.1, from coordinate 31,624 downwards.
TAAGGCGGGCCGCCTTGGGGCCACACTCACCGCACCACCATGACACACCGGAAGCCGTAGCTGTTGTCGCGATAGCCAGACGTGTCGTGACTGCGGTAGGACGAGAGCAGAGCGCCGCGGTCGTGGTCGGCGAACGAGGCACCCCGCAGCACCCGGTCGGTCTTGCCTGCGTTCCACCAGTCCTCCACCCACTCCCACACGTTGCCGCCCATGTCGTAGAGGCCGAGCTTGTTCGGTTTGAAGCTCATGACGGGCGCGGTGGTCGGGAAGCCATCGGTGTAGTCTTTCATGCCCGGCTCCGTGGGGAACTTTTCTGTCCAGGCGGTGTCGCCATAGTTCCCGGCTTTGTCCTTGGTCTTCGGCGGATAGTCATCTCCCCAGGGAAACTCCGTCTGCTCTTTACCATTGAGCATCTCCGGCGTGATGCCCTTGCCGTGTTTTTCTTTGCGCCCGAGGCCAACGGCGATGCTCCATTCTTCATCCGTTGGCAGGCGGTAGGTCTTGCCTTCCTTCTTGCTCAGCCATTCGCAGAACTTCTGCGCGTCTTCCCAGCTCACGCCGACGACAGGATGGTCGTCTTTGTCGCCGCAGGGGATACCATTGCGCTGCTGGGTCTTCCATGCGCCGTCCACGCCTGATGCGTCGGTGGCATACGCCGCGTAGTCTTGCCGCCGTGTCTCATGGATGCAGAACAGCACCTCGGTGCCTTTCACCGGGAGGAACTTCATGCCCAGGGTGTTGGAAATGCCGTCTTTGAGCGCGAGCATGGCGGCCGGATTCAAGGGTAGGGCGCTTGGTCCCCCAAGCGCAGGGTTTGGCGTGGTCGCAGCCGTGGCGACACTCGCGGCGGCTGGAGGACCAGCCGCCCTACCATCACTGAGCACCTCACGGTACCCGCGCACCACCTTCGCATCGGCCAGCCGATCACCTTTGGCGAAGTCGCTCTCCATTTGCGCCAGCCGTTTGTCCAGCGGCTCGGTGAGTAGCTTGAGATTCGCGGCGCGAGTCGTGGCGAGCTTGACGTAGGCATCACGGTAGATCGCACGCAGTGCTTTGAGGCTGGCGGGGGCCTTTTCGTCGTCGCTCTCCGGCACGGGCTGTTTGTCAGTGACGAGTTTTTGCTCCGCTTCCAGCGCCAGGATACCATCGAGATGCCCGGCGGCTTTTTCCTCGGCGATCTTCTTGCCGATGCCGCCGAGGTAGCTGCTGTTCAGCTTTGCCAGATCGGCGTCAAAGGGCGCGGTGACGCGCTCGGCTTGGAGTTTGATGAAGGTGGCATCCAGCGCGGCGAGTTCCGGCGGGAGTGCCGGAGGACTGGGAGATGGGGAGACTGTCAGACTTGGAGCAGCGGTTGGCGGTGCCGCTGGAGCCTGCGCCACGACGACGGGCGGTGTTGGCGCTGTCATCACCGGTGTGGCAGCCACAGGTGTAGCTTGGCTCTCCAGAACCGAGGGTTTGGCAGTGCTAACACTGGGTTTGGGCGGCTCTACTTTCGCTGGTTCAGGTGCTTTCGCGATGACGGCGGGCTTTGGCTCCGGCTTGGGCGCTTCGGCGACTTTGGCGGGCGCTGCTGCTGTAGCCGAACTCGCCAGAGTTTGGGGCTTGGGTGCCAGCGGTGCCGCTGACTCGGCTTTGGCAAGCCGAGCTACGTCCGGCTGCTTGCCACCGCTGAACAGGATGAATGCGCCAACTGCCAACACTGCCGCCACACCGATGAACAACGGCACCTTGGACTTTGGCGGTGCTGTAGGCGTGGCCGCCTGACGTAGGATGGGTGTGGCGTTAGCCCGCCCGTCGGTTGCGGCACCGCCAGCAGACGGGCGGGCTGTCGCCACACCCATCCTACTTCCCGGCGGTGGCGTCTGCGGCATCTGCGCACTCGAATAACGCTGCAAGTCCGGCGCTGGCACCGCTGGCATCAAGAGGCTGTCGAGATGCTGCCGTAGCTCCGTGGCGCTGCTGTGGCGCTCCTCGCGGTCCACCTGCATGGCTTTGAATACGATCTGGTCAAAGCGCGCATCCAAACCATGCACCAGAACCGACGCTGGCTTGAACGCACCACGCGGAATGTTTCCTGTGAGCATCTGGTAAAGCATCACACCCACCGCATACAAGTCGGCGCGGCCATCGACAGGCATCCCTGGAATCAGCGCCTCCGGTGCCACAAAGTCCGGCGTGCCCACGGCCATGTTGCTCTGCGTGTAGCCACTGTCATCATTGGCCATCTTCGCTAGGCCGAAGTCGGCCACTTTCACGCGTCCCTGCGTATCTACCATGATGTTGGCGGGCTTGATGTCCCGATGAATGAGGCCATTGGCATGCGCATACGCCAGCGCCTCACACACATGCGCGGTGATGGCGTGCGCGTGCTCCGGCGGCAGCCGCCCAGAGGCACGGATCATCTGCGAGACATCCGTGCCCTCGACAAACTCCATGATGATGTAGAGCAGGTCGCCGGGCGTCGCCCCCGCATCATACACGCTGATGATCCCTGGGTGGTTCAGCCGCGCCATGGACTCCGCCTCAGCTTTGAAGCGCTCGGCAAAGTGCATGTCATTGTCCTCAATGCTCGGTGGCAGCACTTTGATGGCGACTTCACGCTTCAGCGACTTCTGCCGCGCCCGATACACCGCGCCCATGCCGCCACGTCCCAGCAGGCCGAGGATTTCATACTGTGGCAACTCGGGAGCCAGATCTCCCGGCGTCGGTGGCTGCCACGGTTTGCCTGGAGTGCTTGCAGGAATGGAGGAGGACATGCGGGCGGGAATTGGCAAGATTGAACTCACTTCCGCTGGAACAGCTCACTCGCCACGATCTCGTGGATCAGCGTGCGGAAGCCAAGATTCTTCGCTTTGGCCTTCGCGACGATGGCGTCGATCTTTGTGCGGTCGATGCGCTGCGGCGGGCCGCCGGTGGCGTAGGTGATGAGTTTGGTGGCCAGGGCGCGGGCGATTTGATCTTGGTCAGCGAGCAGCAGTTGCTTGAACTCGTCGATGTTCTTGAACGCGCGGCCATCGGGCAGCACGTCGGCGGGATCGACTGGCTTGCCGGTGCGGAAGTTCGCGGGGCGGCCGTCGAGCACGTATTTATCGCGATAGCCGCCGATGACATCAAAACTCTCCAGCGCGAAGCCTGGCGGATCGATTTCGACATGGCAGCTCGCGCAGGATTCGATCTGGCGATGCTTTGCAAGCTGCTCGCGGATCGTGGTGGTGCCACGCGTGTCGGGCTCAAGAGCGGAGACATTTTCTGGTGGCGGTTTCGGCGGTGTGCCGAGGATGCGGTCCAGCACCCATGCACCGCGAATTACTGGCGAGGTGCTGGTGCCGTTCGCGGTTACTTTGAGCACGCTCGCCATCGTCAGCAAGCCGCCGCGATGGCTTTCCGGTGCGAGTTTCACCTTCTGAAACTCCCAGCCGCTCACGCCGTCGATGCCGTAGTGCTTCGCAAGGCGGCCATTGAGCATGGTGAAGTCGGAGGCGATGAAGTTCGCGATGCTGAGATCGTCTTTGAGCACTTCGTCGAAGAATAGCTCCGTCTCGCGCTGCATCGACGCGCGCAGCATCTCGTCGAAGTGCGGATACACGATGTGGTTCGGCATGGTGAAGTCGAGATCACGCAGGCTGAGCCACTGGCCGGTGAAGTTCGTGGTGAAGGCGGCGGCCTTTGGGCTTTTGAGCATGCGCTCGACCTGAGCGCGCAGTGTCGTGGAATCACTGAGCTTGCCTTGCTCGGCCAGCGTGAGCAGTTCTTCATCGGGCGTGCTGCTCCAGAGGAAATACGAGAGCCTGCTGGCGAGCGCGGAGGCGTCCAGTCTGCCCGGTGCCTCGCGCAGAAACAAAAACTCCGGCGCGATCATGATGGCGCTGAGTCCCACGCGGATGGCCTTCTCAAACGATTGTGGCTCCGCGAGTTTCGCGGCCACGAGGTCGAGATACGTCTTCATGTCCGCATCCGTGACCGCACGGCGAAACGCCCGCCGCGCAAACTTGCGCAGGATGCGGTCCGCATCGGCCATTGGCGCATCCGAGACGACCTCTACGCGGTCGCTTTGATTGTAGATCGGCGATTTGCCCTGCTGCATGTCGCCAAACAGCCTGCGGTGGCTTTCCGGCGGCCAAGTCTCGTTAAGGGGGCCTTCCATCTCCACCCAATCGATGGCTACTCCGGGGCCGTCCCATGCCTCCGCTCCAACTTTGCCAACGGTTTGCGCATTGGGCAGATCATACGGCAAAATCGTGATGGAGGTCTTCGGCTCCATTTGATCGGTGAACTCGATCACTCGCGATTGGTCCGCAGGAGCATCGAAATAGCCGACGAGACGCGCCTTTGGCCCCGCCATGCCTCCACCGCCGCTTTTCACGCTAAACGCCACCGGCTTGCCCGCGCTCTGCACACCGGAGACCGACATGCGGAAACGATACGTGCCGCGCTCCGCCATATAGAAGAGCGATGCGGCCACCCATTGCGAGGACGAGAACATCACCACGCGCTGCTCCTGTTTGCGAAAGACCTTCTCGGAGTTGGCCTTCACTTGATACGCCGCCTCCAATCCCACGCGCTTCTGCTCCAGCTTCGGCGGCTTCGGCCGATTCGCGATGGCCTGATCAAGCGCCGCCTCTGCCGCGATTAGATATTGATCCATCAAGAACGACGAGGTGTGCAGCGCATCGCCGACATTATCGAAACCGTTCGCCGAAGTATCCAGCGGCAGCATCGCCTGCAACTTCGCCGACGTGCCGAGCAGATCGTTCACCGTGTTCTCATACTCAGTTCGATTCAGCCGCCGCAGCACCACACGACCTTCTTTGCCGCTCACAGCGGCCACCTGCGTGCCGATCCAGCTCGTCACAGCGCTCACTTCATTCGCCGGTGGTCGCGGTTTGGCCTTGGGCGGCATTTCGCCTGACTCAAGCTGCTCCAGCACACTCTCCCATCGCTCGCGGCTTTCCTTGTGCGTGAAGTCGGCGGTCAGTTCGTCGATGCGCCAGTCGCCCTTCGGCTTTTCGCCGCTGTGGCATTTCACGCAATGCTGATCGAAGAACGGACGGAATGGATCACCCCGAGCCGCGCACAGGCCCGCCGTCGCACTGATGAGTGCGAGCATCGAGCAGATGTGCCAGGGACGCTTTGGTTTCATGGCTTCCAGCCCTCCGGCAGATGCAGGGACCACACTTCGTTTGATAACGGCTGGGCGTGGCCTCCGGCAATCCAGAGTTTGTCTTGGAAGACGAAGACGGAGTGCTCATGCCGCTCCTTCCAGCAGGTTTTGGTTTGCAGGCGTTCCCAGGTCTTGCCGTCCTTCGAGTGCCACACATCACCCCAGTTTTTCGACGGACCGTTCGACCAGCCGCCGAGCACCCACATGCGGCCTCGATACACCGCCGCAGAGAACCATAAACGCGGCGGCCAGGGGGCGGCTTCTGTTTCACAGGACCAGTTCACGCCATCGCTGGATGCCCACACATCGTTCTTCGCGTGAAAGGCCGGCACGTAGTTGCCACCACCGAAGACATAGATCTTGTCGTTGAGCACCACGGCCTGATGATAGGCACGCGGCGACCAGCCGGCGTTCGCCGTTTCGAGTTTCCACTCCTTGCCGTCGGCGGAGGACCACACATCGTTCTTCAAGCTCTTGTCATTACCGAAGTAATAGTTCTCGGTGCCGCCAAGCATCCACAGGCGTCCGCGAAATTCGACGAGTCCCGCCGCGAGTCTCGGTGTCCATCCTGCTGATGCAGTCACTTGATCCCACTTCACGCCATCCGTCGATGCCCACACTTGATTGCTCGCCGAATGCCCCGGCAGCCGCCCATTATACCAACCACCCATGATCCACATCTTGTCCCGGAACGTGATGTTCATCGGCAGATCGCTGTGCAGCCACGGCGCGTTCTTTTCGACGAGCTTCCATTCTTTGCCATCGCCCGAAGCCCACACATCACGCGGCGGCGCTTCAAACGACTGAAACCAGCCGCCCATGATCCAGAGCTGATCGCGAAACACATGCTCCGCCTGTGAATCACGCGCCTGCCATGCCGCCTGGCCTTCGAGCCGCCAATCTGGCGCCACATCTTGCGCCTGCGTAACTGACCATCCAGCGCTGAGAACCATGAGCATGATGCACTTCATGCTGCCAATACGCTTCGCGGCATGCAGGTCTGGCTTGCTGCGGTATCAAAGCCGTCTTTTGGAAGCTGCGCATGAACGATGCTTGGAAAGAAACTGACGGCGGTTCGGGCGTGGCGGCATGATCGAACAGAACGTGGTGGGAGTGAAGATGTGTTCAAGCTGCGAGTTCAGGCCGCCACCTTCGTATTCACAGGCCATGAAGCACTTCCTCTCCCTCCTTTGGCTCGTCATTGCCGTCCCAGTACTCGCCGAGGACTGGCCGCAGTTCATGTTCAACGCGGCGCACTCGGGGAATGCGGCTCAAATCGACCTCGATGTCGAAAACCTCGGCCTGCAAGGCGCGGTGGCGATGACGGATGGCATCTACACCTCGCCCGTCGTTGCGGATGGCAAGGTGTATGTCGTCGATGGCTCGGGCTGCGCGGCGTGCTTTGACGCGGCAACACTGAAGGAGGTCTGGCGCTTTCAAAGCAAAGGCGGCAAGCAAAACGTGAACAACGTCTCCTCACCAGCCATCGCGGGGAACTACCTGCACTTCGGCACCACGGCGGGCACCCATTATGTGCTGGATCGCGAGATGGGTGCGGTGGTGCAGGAGATCCACTGCGGCGAGCCGATCTTCAGCACGCCAGTCGTGGCAAAGGACCGTGTGTATGTCGCCACACTCGGTGCGCAGGTGCTGGCGCTCACGCATGCGGGTGAGAGGGTGTGGACGTGGGATTTCGTGAAGGAAGTCGTCGGCTTCGACGGCAATCGCTGGAGCGGCGAGTCCTGGGCCGCGTTTTGCGAGAAGCGCATGCTCGCGACGCTCAAACCGGGCACGAAACCGACCTCCAGTGACGGTCGCGTGAACTGGAAGGATCATTTCGTGTGCTCCCGCGACATCTGCCTGATCAAGGGCAACATCGTCGTCATTCCTGCCGGCGGTCGCACCTTGTTCATCGAAGACACCGGAGCAGCACCAAAGCTGAAAGCCACCGGCGAGATCCCCGAATGGTCTGGCAAGGAGTTTCCCGCCACCTTTGGCCAAAGCGCCGATGATGACGGCAACGTCTATGTGCAATGGCACCGCCGCGACAACGCTGGCCGCGTGGACATCATGCGGCTCGACGGCGACACGCTTAAAACCGGCGACTTCGTTCCCGGCACCGACACGAACATCCGCATGGATGGGCTGCTGAGTTTTTCGCCTGTGGCGATTCGTGGGAATGAGGTGTTTCGCGTGAAGCCGGAGACAGGGCGTGGGTTAATCGGGCACAGCTTGGATGGCAGGAGGACGAGCATCTACTGTGCTGCTGGAGCCATTGCGCCGCCCGTGTTGACGAAGCGGCATGTGATCGCCGGCGGATTGGACGGTTCTCTGAACTACATCCCGCTGGATGGTGGCAAGCCGGGTACAACCTTTCAATCAAGCATCAAGCACAGCGATGCGGCAATCACGGCGCCAGTCGCTGTGGCCGACGGACGCATCTTTGTGCCGAGCGAAGACGGCTGCCTTTACATTTACGCTGGAGGCAAAGAGGCAAATCGACGGGAATCACCTGCTGTGGCTTCGATTCGATCTCCCCTCACCGGCAAGCTCGCTGACGCGAAATACGACTGGTACACCAACTACGGCAACTTCGCGGGCCAGAACGCGAACGATCAAGGTCTTGCGCCGCCGCTGCGCATGCGCTGGGCTCGTCGCCTCGAAGGCACGGTCAAACATCTGCCCGTATGCGGAGGCGGACGGCTCTACACCCACACGGCCGAGGGCCAGATCATCGCCTGCGAGCAGGACACGGGGCGCCTGCTGTGGCGGCAGTGGTGGCCGGACGTGTACTTGAGCTTCACTTCGCCACTCTACATCGACGGCAAGCTACTGATTCCACAGGCGGGCATGAAAAAGTCCTTCGTGCGCTGTCTGGATGCCGCGACGGGCAGAATGCTCTGGGAAGCGCCCTTCACCGGCAGCCCAAGCTGGAGCCGGCAGTTTCCGCCGGTCGTCGCGGGCAAGGTCGCCATCTATGCGAGCGGTTCGGGCGACTATGCGCCGCAGGGCAGCGAGAAGCCCTACACCTTCGGCGGTGAGCCCGTCGTGCCCAAGGATGGCAGCGAGGTGATGAGCTTCATCTACTCGAACGACAACCCGTATTACCCGAAGAACCATCACCCGCGCGTGTGGGCTTGGGATTTGGAAACGGGAAAGGTCGTGTGGGAAAAGGATTTTTATGACCAAGGTCGCGGTGGCAACGACTGCGGCATCTGCATCCTCGACGGCAAGCTCTACTACAGCGTGTTCTTCGGCTACGATGCCGATCAGCGCGCCCGGCGCGGCCTGCCGGTGAAAAACAACGGCCTCACCTGCTGCATCGACCCGCAGACTGGCAAAATCCTCTGGCAGACGAACGACTACTACGTCACCGCCAAATGCACGCTCAGCGCTCGTGATGGCAAGCTCTACATCGGCGGCTTCAACCGTGCGCAACAGGGCACGGACGACCGCTTCGTCTGGTGTCTGGATGCGAACACCGGCAAGCTCGTCTGGAAATCCGACGCCGTGACCTCCGCGCTCAACGTCGTCAGCGTGGGCGAGAAGTTCATGTTCTCCAACGCCCTGCGCGGCAAAGGCAACATCTTCGACCGCGAGACCGGCAAGGTGACTTACAGCATCCTCACCAACTACGCCTGCTGCCGCTTCACCCTGAGCGAGCCGTATGTGCTCGGCGCGAACATGGACATGATCGACCTCAGCCAGGAAGGCAAACTCGTCTCCACCGGCCCCGCGATTGACTCACGCGAATGCTTGGGAGCCGTGGTGAGCAATGGCCGCATCTTCTACACCTCACAGGCCAGTGGCTTCGTCGTCTCGCAGACCTACGGGCCGGAGTCGAAGGAGCTGCCGCCTGCGTGGGAAGTGCGCGAAGCAAAGTAGCCATCATCGCTCCGCGTGATGAGCGCAGCGCGATCGAATTCGTCAGCAGTTCCCGGTGTCGGTAACGTTCAGCTCATCTCGACGGAGCGAGATGGCTACGGTACCCTCCGGATGCATGACGGCACCGGCAGCGAGACCACGCTGCCCGACGAGTAGTTTGCCACCGGCACCGATTTGCCCGAGTCATCGACATCCAGGCAACACGAGGCCGTTCCGCGTGAGGACTGCTGATTGAGTCGCTTGAGCTGTCCGCTACGGCCCTCAATGGCATATGCAGCGACGAACTCATCATCAGGCGCACCGAACTGCTTCGCAGTGGATGCCAGAGAGAAAGCGTTTGTCCGGTGAGATGGCGAGGAAGAATGGATTCTGAATGTCCGTGATGCGATGCAGCGGCTTCAGCGCACCTTTTTGTGCGTCAAAGGTGAAGGCGTGAATGCCCGCCTTGTCACCGGACGCGAAGGCGGAGATGAACACGAGCGGATCGGCGGCACGCAAGACGGCGTCGTGTTCGCTTGCTGGTTATTCAATGTTCAGAGTTCGATGTTCCGCTACGCGATGATGTCCTTCACCACATCGCCATAAACATCCGTGAGACGGAAATCGCGGCCGGCATAGCGGTAGGTGAGCTTTTCGTGATCGAGGCCGAGTTGATGCAGGATGGTGGCGTGCAGGTCGTGGACGTGGACTTTGTTTTCCTCGGCGTTCATGCCGAGTTCGTCGGAGGTGCCATACGCGAGACCGCCTTTGATGCCACCACCAGCCAGCAGTGTGCTGAAAGCGGTGTGATGATGATCGCGACCTCGCTTCATGGGGTCGGTCTTCTTATTCTTGTCCTGGTTTTCCTGCGCGTAAGGCGTACGGCCAAACTCGCCGGTCCAGACGACGAGCGTGTCGTCGAGCAGGCCCCGTTGCTTGAGATCACTGATCAGCGCGGCGGAGGCGCGGTCGCTGTCGGCGCAAAGTTCGGGGTGGCGCTTGTAGTGGTCGCTGTGGGTGTCCCAGGGCTGGTTGTTACTGCTGGTGTAATAAACGCTGATGTAGCGCACGCCGGACTCGGCGAGACGACGTGCGAGCAGGCAGGAGCGGCCAAAGGGCGTGTCGCCATACAGCTCCCGCATCTTCGCGGGCTCGCGGCTGATGTCGAAGGCATCGCTGGCGGCACTTTGCATGCGATAGGCGGTCTCCATGGCCTTGATCTGGCCTTCGAGCGCGGTGTCGTGCTCACGTTTCGCGGCGTGGAGGTGATTGAGCTTCTGAATCAAATCGATCTGCCGTCGCTGCTGCGCGGGAGCGAGCGCGGAGTTGCGCACATTGGCGACGAGTTTATCCACGCTCATGTCGGAGGTGATGACGCCGGTGGCCTGGTATTCGGCGGGCAGGAACGAGTTACTCCAAAGTGCCGGTCCCACCACGATGTTCGGCGTGGGCCGCAGCACGACGAAGCCGGGCAGGTTCTCGTTCTCACTGCCAAGTCCATACAGCACCCACGAGCCGAGCGAGGGGCGGATGGGCTGGATGTTGCCCGTGTTCATCATGAGCAGCGCGGGCTCATGATTCGGCACGTTCGTGTGCATGGAGCGAATGACACAACAATCGTCGATGATGCTGCCGAGCGCTGGCAGGCTCTCGCTCACCTCGATGCCGCTTTGACCACACTTGCTGAACTTCAGTGGCGACGACATGAAGCCGCTGGTCTTCGGTGCTCGGTAGAGTTTTCCCGATGGCTGCTGGCCCTCGTATTTCTTCAGCATCGGCTTCGGATCAAACGTGTCGATGTGCGACGGCGCTCCGTTCATGAACAGGAAGATCACACGCTTCGCCTTTGGCGTGATCTGTTGCCTCGGAGCCGCCCCGAGCATCCCCGCAAGCCCGATCGCGCCAAAACCTGCCGAGAGACGCTGCAGGGCGTCGCGGCGGGAAAGAAATGAGCTGGGGACTTGCATGAATGGAATACGACGGTGTAGCAGTGGTGTTTCGCAAACAAAGAACTTCCAGCTTGGCGATTCATCCTGGGTGTGGCAGCCTTGGCACATGGAAAGTGATCCAACAGATGAGTGGCAGGAGTGGTTCCGCATGGCACCGCTTGAGCGCTGGTCTGAAAGCATGAAACTGTGGGCGCAGTATCTCGCCCAAGGAGGCAGCCTTGATCCCGAACCCGATTCACAAAGTCCTTTCCACGTTCCAGAGTTTTCAGGTGCGCGCCCTGTTGATGGGCGGTCAGGCCTGCGTGTTTTACGGCGGGGCTGAGTTCAGTCGCGACACGGATTTCGCCATTCTAGCTGACTCGGAAAATTTGGAGCGGCTGGGTGCGGCGATGCTTGAATTGCACGCCGAGGTCATCGCCGTGCCGTCGCTTTCCCTGGAGCATCTGCGCAAAGGCCATGCCGTCCACTTTCGCTGCCAGCATCCCGAGGCCCTCGGCATGAGGGTCGATGTAATGTCCAAGATGCGTGGTGTCGCCGACTTTGATTCGCTCTGGCAGCGACGCACGACTCTCCAAGGAGCCGATGGCACGATCTATGAACTGATGTCGCTCCCCGATCTCATCCAGGCCAAGAAGACCCAGCGCGACAAGGACTGGCCGATGATCCGCCGCCTCATCGAAGCTGATCACGCTGCGTGCAAAGACGAGCCTGAAGCCGCCCAGCTCAGTCTTTGGCTGCGCGAGTCTCGCACGCCCGATCTGCTGATCGAACTCGCCCGTCATCACCACGATCTGGCGCAGCAATTATCAGCAGATCGTCCACTGCTCACCGCTGCCATCCTGGGTGACGAAACCGCGCTTGAATCCTCTTTGCTTGAAGAAGAACTCCATGAGCGCCGGGCTGACAAAGCATATTGGCAACCCCTCAAAGCCGAATTGGAAGCGATGAGGCGCGAGCGAGCGAAGTAGGAGCCCGTCAATCCACAAACATCATCTCATTTGTCGCCAGAAGAGCCTGCGCGAACTGATCCCACGCGGTGAGGGCGGACTCGGCAGGTTGTTTCAGAAACTCGTGGGCGATGGCGAGTTCTTCCGCTTCGGGTTCGCGGGCAAAGAGGAGTTCGTAGGCGTGGCGGACGCGCGAGGTGTCATCGCTGCCGCTTTGCTGGAGGCGCTGGGCAAGTTTTTTGGACTGCTCGATGATGAAGGGGCTGTTCATCACGAAAAGCTTCTGCGTGGGCGTGGTGCTACTGCTTCGGCGCGCGGCGTGGACGTTCGCATCCGGGTAATCGAAGAGCATGAGTGTCTTGTTCAGCTCGCGACGACTCACCTGGGAGTAGATCGTGCGTTTGTGATGCGTGGCTGCATCGAGGCTCTGTGACGGGCCGCCTTCCAGCGTGAGCGTGCCTGCGGCGGCCATGATGGCATCGCGCCACGACTCGATGCCGAGCTGACGGCGGTTCATGCGCCAGAAGTGATCGTTTGCTTCGTCGAGTTGCGCATTCGCGGCGCTGCCGCTGCTGCTTTGGCGATAGGTGGCGGACGTGACCAGCTCACGCACGAGGCGCTTCAATGACCAACCGTTTTGTATGAAGTGGATGGCAAGGTCGTCGAGCAGTTCGGGATAAGTCGGCTTGTCGCCCGTCGCGCCAAAGTTGCTCGTGGTGCGTGCCAGGGGCTTGCCGAAGAGTAGGTCCCATACGCGATTCACCATCACGCGGGCCGTGAGCGGATTGGCGGGATCAGTGATCTGGCGAGCCAGCTCCGCGCGGCCGCTGCCTTGCTGAAACTTCACCGGCTCACTTTTACTCAGCACTTGCAGCCAGCCACGCGGAGCCATGGCACCAGGCGTCTCGACATCACCGCGATCATAGACGGGCAGATCATGCGGCTTGAGGTCGCGCACGACGTGCAGTGTGCCGGGGTCCATTTTATCGGCCAAAGTCTTGCTGTCCTCCTCCTTGCCATCGGGCCGCAGGTTCACCATCTGCACCGAGGCGAAGACACCGGCCATCGCGTAGTAGTCACGGGCCGTGATCGGATCGAACTTATGATCGTGGCAGCGTGCGCAGGCCACGGTGAGGCCGAGAAAGGTCTGCGAAACAGTGTCCACCTGCTCCGACCACTCCTCCGCCTGCACATCGAGCCGACCGCGAGCATACAGCTTGTGCCCGAGGCCGAGAAAGCCGAGCGCGGCGAGGTCCGCTTTGTTTTGCGGCTCGATCAAATCGACCGCGAGCTGCTTCTCGATGAACGCATCGTAAGGCAGGTCGGCATTGAAGGCGGCGATGACCCAGTCACGATAACGCCAGGCATTTGGGTAATTGAGCGATGAGTTACCACCCACCTGATGCGCCTGATCCTCGGCATAACGCGCGAGATTCAGCCACACGCTGGCCATGCGTTCGCCAAAGGTCCGGCGACTGAGCAAATCATCCACCAGCCGTGCATAAGCATCAGGGCGAGTGTCCTTCACAAAGGCCCGCACCTCCTCCGGCGTCGGCGGCAGGCCAGTGAGGTCAAATGTTGCACGGCGGATCAAAGTCCGCGCATCTGCCTCGCGTGATGGCGTGAGTTCCTTGGCCTCCATGCTCGCGAGGATGAAGTGATCCACCCGCCCACGTGGCCATTCAGTGTCTTTCACCTTCGGCAAGATCTGTGCCTTCGGCGGCACGAACGACCAGTGCTGGCGTGCCTTGGCCCAATCAATCGCCACAGGCTCCGCCGCCTGCGTGATGACGCAGAGCAGGAGCGATGTGGCGATGATTTGTGGCGGGACGTTTGGCACTTGTCCAAAACGCGGCGTGAGCGCCATTTTCCTCTTCAAATCACGCAATCAACTCCTTCACCACCTTTGCCGGGTTCACGCCGGTGAGGCGGAAGTCGAGGCCTTGGAAGCGGTAGCTGAGTTTGTTGTGATCGAGGCCGAAGAGATGCAGGATCGTGGCGTGGAAGTCGTGCATGGACACGGGATCACGGGCGACATGCCAGGCGAAGTCGTCGGTCTCGCCATGCACCTGGCCGCCTTTGATGCCGCCCCCTGCCATCCACAAACTGAACGCGGCGGGATGATGATCGCGCCCGGTGACTTTCTTGAAGCCCTTGCGGTTCTCACCAAGAGCGGTGCGCCCGAACTCGCTGCCCCACACGACGAGCGTGGTGTCGAGCAGGCCACGTTGCTTCAAATCCTTCAGCAGCGCGGCGATGGGCTGATCGACCATCTGGCAATTGTGCGCGAGCTGCGGATCGAGCGCGCTGTGATGATCCCACGAGGCGTGGATGATGTTCACAAAGCGCACGCCGCGCTCGATCATGCGACGCGCGTTCAAACAGTGACGTGAGAAAGTTTGGTAGTTGCCGATGCCGCCGAGATTGCTCTTGATCGGCGGCTCGACGCGGTTCACGCCGTAGGCATCGAGCGTGGCCTGCGATTCGCTGCTGAGATCGACCAGCTCCGGGGCCGAGCTTTGCATGCGGAAGGCGAGTTCGTAGCTGTTGATCCGCGCTGCGATCTCTGGATCGCCAATGTGCTTGTGCTGAAGCCTGTTGAGGTCATTCAGCGCACGAATGCTCGCGGATTGCATCTCTGGCGTGATGCCATCGGGATTGGCGAGATTCAGAACGGGCGAAGCGCCATTGCGAAACATCACGCCGCCATACGAAGACGGCAAAAAGCCGCTCGACCATGTGGAACTGCCACCGGGCAGGCCGCGCCCTTTGCTGACCATCACGACATACGACGGCAACTCCTGCGAAGCATTGCCGAGGCCGTAAGTCACCCACGAGCCGACACTCGGACGCCCGAGCCGGGACTCGCCACAGTTCAGCATGAGCTGGCCGGGCAGGTGATTGAACTGCGTCGTGTGCATCGAACGGATCAACGCGATGTCATCCGCACAAGTGGCGATGTGCGGCAGTAGATCGCTGATCTCAATGCCGCACTGCCCGTGCTTTTTGAAGACACGCTTCGTGCCCATCACCGTGGCCGACTCTTTTTGCAGGAAGGCGAACTTCGCATTGCCCACGATCGAGTCGGGCAGCGGCTGACCGTCGTATTTGTTCAGCAACGGCTTCGGATCAAAGAGATCCATCTGCGACGGCCCGCCTTCGAGAAAGATAAAGATGCAGCGCTCCGCCTTCGGCGCGAAATGCGACACGCGAGTTGAAAGCGGGTTCGCGGGGATGCTCGCGTCTTCGGCCAGCAAGCCGTCCTGCTTCAGGAGTGATGCCAAAGCCAGCGTCCCCAGCCCGCAGGAACTCGTCGCGAGGAAATCGCGGCGGGTTTGGGTGAGGTGTTGTTCAAAGGGGGACATGGCTTCTATGTTTAATCGGGTAATGCACGGGTTCTATCGCAAGACGGGGTGATTGAGTCCGCGCTGCACGGTCGCTTCTATTTCTCCTCCGGCAGTCCAAGAGCATCACGGAGAACCTTGCGTTCTTCGGCGGGCAGGACGAGCAGGCGACCTTCCTCCTTGGTTTTGAGGTAGTCGATGCCGGTGCGGAGGAGGCGCAGGGGAATTTCGAGATGATCCTGGTCCTCCGACTTCAACGCCGCCCGACACGTCTCCCAGCTTTCGACCCAGGCATCCCAAGCAGCATGGTTGAGCGGACTCTCCGCCACTTTCGGCAGATGCTTCACCAGCGCATCGCCCAATTCGGCAAGGCCGGAAAAACGGGCAAAATGCCTCAGGAACTCCGCGATTCGTTCTTTCCAGCTCTGTGGGTCGTGGGTGTGCGCAAACAAGGCCTCCACGACGGCTGACGCGATGTGGTGCAGGCTGGACTGGACGACCTGCTCAATCCTCGCCTGCTCGGAAAGTCCAAAGAGCAGGCTGAAATCTCGAATCACCGAGGCGTGTGGCCCTATGAGACGATGGCAATGCCCCCGGATGCTGAGAGCGATTGCAACACCACTAGCGAATGCCTCAGGCAGTTCGATGGCGTGTGTGCAGTCGGCGATGGCCTCGTTACCACGTCCGGCTTGGGCGTGAAAGCCGCCTCGGGCGATGAGAGCCCAAGCGACATACTTAGCGGGTGTTCCGGGCAGATCGATGGCGCGGGTGAGGTCCGCGATTGCCTCCTCACGACGTCCGGCTCGGCCGTGACAGAGCCCCCGATTGAAGAGGGCCCAAGCAACCTGTTCAGCGGGTGCTCCGGGCAGCTCGATGACGCGAGTGTAATCTGCGATGGCTTCCTCGCCGCGTCCGGCTTGACTATGTGAATAGCCGCGGCGGAACAGCGACTTCGCGACTTCGGCGGGTGTCGTGTTGTCCGCGCTGATGATGTGGGTGAAGACCCGGATGGCTTCGTCCCACTCCTCGCGTGCGTTCAGTAGCGTCCCGAGTTTGATCCAGATGGCAGGTTCATCCAAATCCTCGGCGGTGGCGCGGACTCTGGCGATCGTTGCATCGTCACACGGGCCTTCGGGCAGGAGGTCTAGATCGTGGCGGAGGTATTCGTGGCGGAGATTCGGTGCGCCGGAGTCGAAGAAGGCCTTGGCCGCCGTGTAGTAGGCGTGGCCCCGGGTGAGCGGGCCGCAGAGGCTGAGGCGGGCCTCAATCTCCTCCCGCTCATGCCAGACGCGGAGGAAGTCCACGATGAGGGCCAGCGGTCGGCGGTCATGCGTTTCCTTCACCTGGAGGGCGAGGCGCATGAGCGGCTCGGCAAGCTCGTAGAGGACCTCGCGGCCGATGGGATGGGAGTCGAGGTAGCGCATCTCGCGAAGCTGCTTCAACTGGCCGGTGATGGAGTTGTGTGTGGTGAAGAGGCCCTCCGCGATGCGCTTCACAGGGACGGGATGACGATCTCGGCAGAGGAACTGGATGATCTCCCGCTGCTGCGGGCTGAGCCAGCGCAGGCGCTCCTGATAGTAGCTGGTGAGCTGGCGGTCCACCATCTCCTCGAAGGGCCGGACGAGGTCGTCCAAATCCCGGGCCTGAGTGAGTAGCTCGGAAAAAATGAGGTAAAGTCGGGGATTCCCACCGGCGAGCGCCCGAATGGCGGCGACGCGGGCGTGGCCAACGGGGGTTTTCAGGAAGGCCAGCAGGTCGTCACGGCCATTGAGGGTGGCGATTTTTTCCAGCAGGCTGCGTGCCTCCTCCACCGACAGCGGCTGGAGGTGTCGGGTGTCGAAGAAGCCAAAGAAGGGCTCGTTTCCATCCGAAACGCCATCAAACAAGGCCTGCGCGGTGCCGATGGTGGCGAAGACGGGGTGATTCTGCACGAAGGCCCGCCAGTTCAGTTGCTCGTCCGTGGAGAGGTGGCGGAAAAGGGAATCCAGATTCTCCACGATAAGAACGACGGTGCGTTTGCCGAGATCCCGCAAGAGCGCCTGCCCGAGCTGATCCTGCGCGGTGCGAGGCTGCTGCCCGGCGAGGTCGGTGATGGTACTGGCGGGAAACTCCGCCGGATAGCGCTCCGAGAGGCTGCGGTAGATGAGCACGAGCAGCCGCAGGAAGCTGGTGGCTGTTTCGTCTTCGTTCAGCCAGGCAAAGCGCATCTTGTCCGTCAGCACCGCGTCTTGTGTCAGCCGATGGTGCATGAGGGTGACGAGGTGGGACTTTCCCGCACCGCGTGAGCCGATGAAGAGCAAGTGGTGCTTGTTCGCGGTGAGCACGCTTTCGCGGATCAGGGAGACACTCTCTGCCAGCAGATCCTCCCGCTGGACGAGAATGGCCTCCAGGAACTTCGGATCGGTCCACTGGGGGGAGAATTGAGAGATGAAAGGGCGGTCGTTCATAGCGGTTCAAAGGCAGCGGTCGAGCCGCCACCAACGGCGGATGATTTCGAGGTAGAAGCAGAATCCGTTCTCCCCACTGCGGACGAGGTAGTGGTCCATGCACAGCAGCTTCAGGAGCTGACGCAGGCGCTCGTCATCGACCGCCATCTGGGCATTCACCGCCTTGCGAATCGTGTTGAATGTGTGATCGCCATCGATTGCGGTGGTGTCGAGAATATGCAGCGCCAGCGTTTCCTCGTCGCCATAGTAGGTGCGCAGGCGGTCGCGGTAGTGGCGGAGGTCCCAGTCGTTGTGGTCCGAGGAGATCTCCCGGTCGAGCAGCTCATGAATGAGCGCTTTCGTAAGCGGTGTGGCCTTTGGCAGGCGGGAGATGAGCTTCTGAATGTAAAAGGGCACATGGCCCACTGCGGTCGAGATTATCGTGGCGCACTGGGCCGCGTCCTCGCAGGTGAGCCCACTGCCAGCAATCAAGCGCTGGGCCAGCACCAGTGCCTCGGCGGGCTCTAGCGGACCCGGCCGCTCGCTCGCCATGCGGTTCAACGGGCTACCATGATAACCATCCCGCTTCAGCGCCTCCAGGACGTGATGGAGGCCAATGGAGCCGGTGAGGACGAGGCGGACGCGGTCGTGATCCTGCCCCAGCGCCCTCAGCACATCCAGCACCTCCATGGCGATGGCGGGGCTGTCATTCTTGGCGATCTTGCCTATCAAGTAAGGCACTTCATCCCAGAAAAAGATCATCCGCCGATTAGGGCCGAGCGCCTTCATTTCCTCGTCGATGTCGGCGAAGGTCCGGCTCAGAACCTCCTTCCAGGGAGCGGCTGAACCGTCTGGCAGCTTGATCAGGCCTGCGATTTCGGTGCCTGCAGCTTTGCCCAGGAGTTCGCCCATGCGCCGGAGGGTGCGTTTTTGCTGTCCGAGGACCTCGTGAGACAGGCGATACGCCATCGTGGCAAACTCCGCCGCCGTGCCGCAAAAGCTTACATCCCGATACACCGTGGCCCATCCCGCCCGTGGTTCGGCGGTCATTTTCTTCATGATCTGCGTCTTCCCGATGCGCCGGAGGTCATTCATGTAAATGCTCTGGCCGGGGAGAATGTCCCAGAGCCTCTCAATGAACTCGTCACGACCGAGGGTTTCACGGGGCGAGACCTCGCCTCCAGGATTGGTTTTGATGGGTGGTTGCATAAGTGTTAGCCGCCTCACTGGCACGAGAGGCTAAAACACTTTAGTTTTAATACAACATCAAATTCAACGTATATTTATCCCAATTGATCTAGTTTGCATCGTCGCGAGGAAGTCGCGGCGGGTTTGGGTGAGGTGTTGCTCGAAGGGGGACATGCGAGCTACGCCAGCTCCTTGATCGACTGGAATTCGTTATCGACCAGGTAATGCGGGCGACCGGAGAAGTCCGAGACCGTGCTGGTGTGCGGATTGATGCCGAGGTTGTTGTAAAGCGTGGCGAAGATCTCCTGGAAGTGCACTGGACGATCCGATGCCTCGCCGCCGAGTCGGTCGGTGGCGCCAATGACTTGCCCATTCTGCATGCCGCCACCGGCGAGCAGTGCGCAGGACACGTTCGGCCAGTGATCGCGTCCGCCTTTGTCATTCACGCGTGGCGTGCGACCAAACTCGCCCCAGGCGAGCACGGTGACATCCTTGTCCATGCCACGCTCATGCAAATCCTGCACGAGCGCCGTGATGGCTTGATCGAAGTCGGGCAGGTTCTCCTGCGCGTTCTTGAAGTTCTGCCCATGCCAGTCCCAAAAGCTATAGCTGAGCGTCACCACACGCACACCGGCCTCGACGAGTCGGCGGGCGAGTAGGAACTGTTCATTGAGTCGCGGTGCGGCATCGCCCTGAATCTTTTCGGTGCCTTTGCCGTAGCGCTCGCGGATCTTTGGCGACTCCTTCGAAAGATCGAGTGCGTCAACCAACTGCGAGGAGGTCAGAATGCCATAAGCCTGCTGCCGGAAGACATCGATGCCTGCCATCGTGCCGGAAGCATCTGTCTCACGACGGAACGAATCAAAAGCAGAGAGCAGACCTCGACGATCTCCCAGACGCTCCAGCGTCACGCCGTTGAGCGACATGTCTTCCTTCCCACGCTCCAAAGGCATGAAGGGAGCATGCGCCACGCCGAGGAAGCTCGGACGTCCTTGGTTATAAGGCGTGTGCTTCATGTGCTGCGAGAGATTCACATAGCTGGGCACAGTGGGCGCTCCACCTTTGAGCTTCGACACCACGCTGCCGATCTCTGGCCAGCCGCCGGGAGGCGCATTGTTGCTGAGACGGCCTGTCACGCACTGAAAGCTCTCATGCCGGTCCTTTGCGCCCACGACGCTGCGAATAAAGCTGAACTTGTCCGCCATCTTCGCCATGCGCGGCAGGTGCTCGCTGATCTGGATGCCCGCCACATTCGTGCCGATGGCCTTGAACGGCCCGCGCACCTCCGAAGGCGCGTTCACCTTGATGTCATACATGTCCTGGTGCGGCGGTCCGCCCGGCAGGTAAACAAGGATGAGTGCCTTCTGCGATTTGCCGACTCCTAGCTCCGCCTCGGCACGCAGGAGCTCGGGGAAGCTCAAGCCTCCCAGCCCCAGGCCGCCAATGCGCAGGAATGAACGGCGCGAAAGGCCGTCGCAATAGCAGTTGGCGGACTGTTTGGAGAAAAGGGTGAGCATTGAAAGTTTAACGGACGAAGCGAAGAAGGTGTTGCAGCAGCGGGACGTAAGCAACGGCGCTATTCTCGATTGATGAACTCATCCAGGTTCATGAGCACGCGTGCGGTGGCGACGAGTGCGGCTGCCTCGATGGCTTCGGAAGGCGAAACAGCCTTTTCGATGAGGCCGAGAGCTTTGAGTGCTTCCGTGCCGCCGTTTTGCACGCGGGCCTTTTGCTCCGCGTGGAATGATTTTAAACGTGAAAGCTCTTCCGCACGCGGTGCGCGGTTCAAAACGAGCTGGAAGAGCGTCTGGAGGCGTTTTGATGTTTCTGATGAACATTCGCGCATGACGCGCAGAGCCAGCGATTGCGCCGCTTCGACGAAAACACCGTCGTTCATCATCGTGAGAGCTTGCAGCGGAGTATTCGAGCGTTCCCGTCGCACGCAGGCGTCGGCGGCATCCGGTGCGTCGAAGGTGGTGAGCGTGGGATACAGAACACTGCGCAGGGTGATGATGTAGAGGCTGCGGCGGTAGATTTCATCGCCGGGGCTGGCCTGCCAGTTTGACGACCGACCGACATCGAAAACATCCTCCGGCAACGGCGGGCGGAAGCTCGGGCCGCCAATGCTGCGCTTGAGCAAACCGCTGACAGCAAGTGCAGAATCTCGCAAGATCTCCGCATCAAGGCGGACGCGGTTCTGGTGGGAGAGGAGCTTATTCAGGGGATCGGTCTGATCAGACGGATCGGGCGGATGCGCGGAGGCTTGCCGATACGTCTCGCTCATGACGATGAGCTTGATGAGTCGTTTGCGGCTCCAGCCGTCACGCATGAACTCGATGGCGAGCCAGTCGAGCAGTTCAGGATGCGAAGGCGACTCGCCGCTGGTGCCAAAGTCATCAGGCGTGCGCACGAGGCCGGTGCCAAAGAGCTTGCTCCAGATTTGATTCACGGCCACGCGGCTGGTGAGCGGATGATCGGGCGACACGAGCCATTTCGCGAGATCGAGGCGGTTCGGCTCTGGCTGCGCTGGCTTGTTCATCGCTGGCAGAGACGAGAGGCTCGCAGGCACGACATCAGGGCCGCGCCGGGTATAATCCCCGGCCATGTGGACGTAAGTTTGCCGGCGATCTTTGATCACTTCAGCAAGAGCTGGAGCTTTCGATGTCGGCTCGTCGCGGTCCTCGGTGTTGTCGAAGAAGGCGTAGAAGCTGTAGTAATCGCGGATGGTGATGGGATCGTATTTGTGCGTGTGGCACTGCGCACAGCCGACGGTGAGGCCCATCCAGACGCGGCCAGTCGTGTTGACGCGATCTGCGAGGTTTTGAAAACGCGCTTCTTCTTTGTCGAGGCCCGCTTCCGTGTTGAGCGCGGCATTGCGATGAAAGCCGGTGGCGGCAATTTGATCGCGTGTGGGATTGGGCAGCAGGTCACCGGCCATTTGCTCAATGGTGAATTGATCGAAAGGTAGGTCGCGGTTGATCGCATCGATGACCCAGTCACGATAACGGTAAGCATTCGGGCGCAAGCCGTCGCCGAGGAAGCCGCTGCTGTCGGCATAGCGCGCCATGTCCAGCCAGTGACGTGCCCAGCGTTCGCCGAAGTTGGGCGACGCGAGGAGTCGGTCCACAATGAGTGAATAGGACTGATGAGACGAATGTGTCGTATGGGACTCATGAAGGAAGGAGGAGACTTCCTCCGGGCTAGGTGGCAGGCCAGTGAGATCGAGATATACACGGCGGATCAGGGTGGCCGGATCAGCTTCAGCGGCGGGCTTGAGATCATGTTTGGCGAGTTCGTGCTCGATGAAGGCGTCGATGGGGTTTGTGTTCTTCGAGATCGGGACGGTGAGCCGTTTGATCGGCGCAAAGGCCCAGTGATTCTGATATTCGGCCCCTTCAGCAATCCAGCGACGAAACAAATCACGCTCCGCTTTCGTGAGCTGCTTCGGCGAGGACGGCGGCGGCATCACATCATCAGGATCAGCGGTGGTGATGCGATGCCAGAACTCGCTGTCATCGGGTTTGCCGGGCTTGATGGCTGCTTTGACCGCCTCAGCGCGCACATCGAGCCGCAGATCGGCCTCGCGCTTGTCTTCATCAGGACCGTGGCATGCGTAACACTTCGCCGCGAGGATGGGGCGGATGTCGCGATTGAACTCGACGCGTTTCTCCGCGGCGAGGGCACCGAGGGTCGAGAGAAGCGTGAATGGAATGACAAAACGCATGCGTTAGCGGACGAGCAGTTCAGTGAACGCCGCTTGATGCGTGATTTTCGCCTCACCGTCCTCACCAACGACTTTTGTGGTGATGGCGGAGGCTGCCCAATCGATGCTCAATAGGCCCACATTGGGCAAATGGTAGGTTTTGGGCACGATTCGATGCTGGTTCGGAGTTGGGGTGCCACGCGGGTGCTTTTGCGTCATCGAACTGGAAGTGAAGTCGAGGACGCCGTTCTTTGAAAACTCGCACCAATGCCGATCACCGCTCAAAATGAGTGCTTTTTGACCATTGAGTAGCTTCAGCATGCGCCGCTGCTCATGCGGGAAATTGGCCCAGCATTCGCCGCCGTGGGCTTCGGGGGCGAATTGGACGCTGGAGACGATGATGCGCAGTTCCGCAGGCTCCTGGAGCACTTTTTCGAGCCAACGCCACTGCGCTGCGCCGAGGATGGTCGTGCTTTCATCATCCGTAGGCACGCTGGTGCCGCCGAGCATGGCTTGGTCCTTCGGCACCTTCTTCATCGGGCTGCGGAAGTAGCGCGTGTCGAGCAGGATGACCTGCGCACACTTTCCAGCCGGGCCGAAGGTCTGCGCCTGATACACACCCTCCTGCTGACGACGCGGCGAGTTCGCCGGTTCATCAAGCCAGTTCCAAAACTCAGCCTGCGCCTCCTTTTTCTGCGGATACTCAGCACCGCCATCATTGAGACCGAAGTCGTGATCGTCCCAAGTCGCGAGGATGGGCTTGTTCTTCAACCCACGGAAGAAGCGGCTGTTTTTCAGCAGCGCATACTTCTCCTGCATCATCGGGATGCCGCCTTGGTCGGCGTAAATATTGTCGCCCATGAAGATGAAAAGATCACGCGGCAGCGTGAGCGTGCGGTCGAGCATGGGATGCTCATGCGTGTCGAGGCAGGAGCCGAAGACGATGTTTTCGAGCGGCTGCTCGTTGATCGCATACGCTGAGAACCAACCGAGCGCCGGAAGTCCGGCGAGAAAGTGGCGGCGATTACTTGCGAAGTTTGGCATCGAGTTCCTCCAGTTTGAAACGCACGCTGACGACATACGCCTCTTCGCCTTCAGTCCAGTGGCCGTAGGTGGTGGTGACGAAGGTGCCGTCGGGGAGGAGTTCGACACCGGGATAGGTGGTGTCTTGCCCTTTGGTGTTGTCCATGATGCGGACGCGATACTGGCCCTCGGTGCCGTTCACGATGTCCTCGTATTTGCCCACCCAGCCGACCCAATCGCCTTTGGTGGCGCTAACGTGCGTGGTGTCGCGAAAGCTGATGAACAGACGGCCATCGGGCGCGTATTTCGCGACGTGGCGGTCGCCAGTGAGCGCGGCGGGGAGTTCTTTGGGTTCGCTCCAGCTCAGGCCCTCGTCGTTGGAGAAGATGACGAAGGAGTTGTACTTGCGGCTGTTTTCACGCAGCAGCACGGCGATTTGCTTGCCATCTGGCGAGCGGAGAGCGCCGGGCTCGCAGAGATTCGCATCCGGCAGCATCGCAATCGGCGCGGGCACGCTCCAGGTGAGGCCGCCATCTTTGGAAAGCGTAGTGTACACCCAGAAGCGCCACGGTTTGGCCGTTGGCGAGGTGTGATCGCTGTGCGGGCCTTTGACACGGTATTTTTCCACGTCGCCACCACGAATGAAGCGCCCGTCATCGTGAAAAAACGCGAGGTAATGGCCCGGCGTCTGCAGACCGACCACCGTGCTCATCGTGACCACACCGCCGAAGTCGCCAATGGATTTCAGCTCGCTCCAGGTCTCTCCATCGTCTTCCGTGACGGCCATGCGGATCGGATACAGCCCGCTGAACATGATGATACGCTTTTTTCCACTCGCATCGACCACGCGATGCAGCGTCGGCACCTCCAGCGAGGTCTCCCACGACTTCGGCGTTGGCAGCCGCTCGCTCCACGACAGGCCGGTGTCGTTGCTACGCTTGTAAACGATGGCGCCACGCCCGTGACCTTTCGGATACACCGTGAGCATCGTCTTGTTGTCTTCGAGCAAGACGGTCGTCGGATGGCCAAGATACTGTCCTTTCTCGCGATCCACGATCACCTGGCGTTGCGTCTCGCCGCTGATGTCCACGATGGGAATCGTGTAGCCGGGCGACAGTTTGGTTTTGAGATTTTTCGGCGGTGCGAGCGTGACGTCGGCCTTTTGGAGCTTGGTCTGCGCGAAAACGGGCGTGATGAGCAGGAGTGAGAGCGCGGCGATGGGTCGGAGGTGCATGGTGCAGAACTCAACGCTCTGCCTCGGCTGTCCCTAACGCGGATCAGCACCGTAAACACCATCCTGTTCCTCGGTCGGCAGCCTGGGCTTGGATGCCTGCGGCTTGTCCTCGGCAAACCAGTGATTCTTCTCGAAGCGGAAGGTCTCAGGCGCGGTGTCACTGCCGATGTTGATGTCGATTTGAACCTGGACGCGACGGAAGACGATGCGGTTGTCTTTGATGCGGACGTTGCGGCAGGGAATGAAGCCAGGCTCGCGAGTTTCCTGGAGGATGCGGAAGATCCACTTGGTGGGAAAGAGGATCGTGTTGCCGGTGAACTCCGCGCCATCGACACCGACGAAGGCAGCGGCGCACAAACTGCCCTCAATGACGTTGTCTCGCACGATGAGACGCGTGGCCTCGTATTTGACGCCTTGCGGACGAAAGTAAGGCAGGCCGGTGGAGCCACCGAGGTTGAGCGGACGCTCGCCAGCATGGGTGAAATGGCATTTTTCGACGATGACATCGCTCGTGCCCCCTTTGAGCTGGATGGCGGCGCTGGCGGTGAAGCCTTCCTTGCCGATGAAACGACAGCCGGTGATCAGCGACTGGTGACAACCGACGAAATCAATCCCCTGCCCGCCCCAGCCGGTGAGGGTGCAGTCGCGGATCGTCAGTCCGTCGAGGCCGGAGCACTTGATGCCGTCGTGATTGCCCTTGGGGCCGATGTCGCTGACTTCAACGTGCTCAATCGTGATGCCAGTGACCGGCTTCGTCAGTTCGCCGCCGTCGTCGAGATTGAGGCCGTTGCCGGTTTGCCCGCTGACGCGCAGGTTGCGCAGAGTCAGGTTGTTGCAGCAGGAGAAATGCCACGCATTGCCACCGCCTTTGAAATGCGGTCGGTTTTTGGGATCGAGGGCTTCGATGGTGAGCTTTTCGACGCCCCCAACTGAGTGACCGCCGGGATAGTCGCCGGGAGCGAGTTTGAGCGTGGTGCCGGGTTTGAGATCGCGCAGCGCCGTCCGCAGTGAATCGGCATCACGCACGATAATTTCATCGGCATAGACGGTGGCGGAACAAAGGACAAACAGCAGAGCACGCATGGTGAACGCCAACGAACTTCGCACCGTAATTTATCGACGCTTATGGAAGACGACTTCCGCGAGTTTCAGCCACTCGCGTGCCTTGGTGAGGCCAAGAGCCATCGAAATGTAGCTCCTGGCCTACTGGGGCGTGTGCCGGTGGAAGAAATAGATGACGCCTGCCCGCACGATCATCAGCAGCGCCAGTCCGCCGGCGCTGGAAAGAATGATTTGCGGGACAAGGCTCATCGGATGGGTCATTTTTTGCGTTTCTTCGTCGCCGCAGCCGCCAGCGGACGGCGGCGGGTCTTTTCGGGGAGCATCTGGAGACGACGATCGATCTCGTCATACAGCTTCTCAGCGGTCTCACGGACCTCAGGGGCGATGTTTTGGAGAAGAAGCCGGTCGCCCGCCTGGATGGCGGCGATGGCTTCATACCAGGGGCGGAACTTCTGATGAGCCTCCCAGTGCTTCAGGAAGGTCAGAAACTCGCCGCCAACTCCCAGATGAACGAGGACAGCGGTTGCCCGCAGCCATTCGTGCATCGTTTCGGGCGGAATTCCCTGCCTACCGTGCCTCTGAATGACTGTGGACCATGCATCGCATGCATTGCCCCAGTTTGCATCATAGGCATCAATCAGTCCTTTGTTGATCTGATAGGAATCGGTCTCGCCGAAGCGGGTGCGCTGCAGATGCTCGAAGCGTTTTTTGGCTTCAGTGAGATCACCCAAGTAGTCTCGTGACAGGATCACCAGCCCGAAGAGAGCGTCTGCGTTAACTTCACCTTCGATGAAAGTCCTGTTCAGGGCTTTCAGCGCGTCCGGCTGGCGTCCTGGCAGATCGAGAAGCATCAAACCAAGTTTGATGAAGGGCTTGTTGTCGTGTCGTGAATGTTTGCAAGCCTCGTTATAGGCGCACTCTGCGGCGGCAGGATCACGGCGGTGCCAGCGACTCAAGTCTCCAAGTCCAATCCATGCCTCGACGTTCGTTGGGTCGATCTCGATAGCGACCTGATAAGCACTTTGGGACTCATTGATGAGGCCCAGGTTCTCGCTCAGTGTTTTCCCCCATTGCCGCCATGCCCCAGATGAGGCGTTGCGGGCTGGTTCCAAGACTTCAAAAACTCTTTCGAGGGCAGGGTGCATAAGCCGACGGCCAGCCTCAGGAGGCAGTGTGTCCGCCATGAGAGCAAACGTAGCGTAATCCTTCGGTGCTTGGAGGAATGCACGGCTCCAGTCTTCCGCGTTTTGGAGTAAACGAATCTGACCTGATGCGAGGCGTTCGGCGAACCAGATGGATGCCTCCTCGCTGAACAAGAACTCGTCTATTTTCCGTCCGTACTCGGCGGCCTTCACTGCGGCGTCCACTTGCTCCATCGTGAGGTTTGTCGTGGATGAGGCAATCTGCTGAACCTGGCCTTTTCTCAAGCTGCGGCGATCTCCCAGCAAGAGGCTGGAAAACTCTTCAGGCGTGACTGGAGCATGATCAGGCACGAGATCGTGGAGTGTTTTGCGCATGTCTGCGAAGGCAAGTGTGGCAGGATGAAGCCCTACAAAATCAAATGCCTCCTCAAGCTTTCTGCGTGCCTCGGCATCGCTGGTACTCAACAGCTCAAGACGCCGCCGTAGATCATCTGCCGTCGCGGAGTCCAGCAAGGGATGGAGTGCCTGAACAAGCAACCAGTCACCGCTTTGAAGTTCCTCTTTGACAAGGAGGCTCTGGGCCATCCTGGCCCGTTCGTGTTCGTCCCATACCGTTTCGATCAACCGCGTCAGATACTCCACCGCCTGCCTGTTGCGGCGGGAGCCGAGGCGCATGAGGAACCAGACGTTGAAGAAGCGTTCGGTGATGAGGAAGCCGGTGGCGGACTGTCCGCGGAGGCTGACTTTTTCGATGAAGCCGATGCGCTCGAGACGATCGAGCTGGGGGCTGATGCCGGTGATGGGGAGGCCGGTGTCTTCGCTCAACTGGCGGGCGGTGACGGGATCCCAGTGGTTGGCAATTGCACTGGCGATGACCTGCTGCTGAACCGACAGCTCCTCAAAGAGGGCTTTGTAGAGCGGGGTGACGCGGTCGAGGAGGTTTTGAAGATCACCAAAGACGCCGGGGGCGAAGTCCTCGGCGTAGAGGAAGAAGAGGGTGACGGTGGTGCGTGGATTTCCACCGGTGAGCTGGCGCAGCACAGTGATGCGGCGCGGATGGGCGAGGACGCGGTCGCGCACATCGGGGCGGTGAAACACCTCGGCGAGGTGAAGCATGAGTTGGCGCATCTCGTCCTCGCTGAGGCGTTCAAGGTAACGGACTTTGAACTGGTCGTAAAAGGGTGCGCCGTAATCCTGGCTCTCCGGCAGGGCGCTGGGACTGGCACCGATGAGGATTGGGCAGCCGGGACGCATGAGCAACTCGCGCAGGACATGCTGCTGCGCTTTGGGCAGGCGCTCGAAGACGAGCTGGAGATTGTCCACCAGCAGCACGGGGCGGCGGCCGGTGTTTTCGGCAGCTTTGAGGAAGGCTTCGAGCGCTGCTTTGGCCGCTTCTTCTTCCTGGCTGGCCGGTGTCGGCGGGAGGCTGCGGATGGTGGTGTCGATGGCATCAGCGGCGGCTTTGTCGCCAGTGCGCTCATGGGCGTCGGCGAGGGAGTCGAGGCAGTTCAGCCAGAATTTCGAGAGGCGGTCCACGGAGTACTGTTCCTCAGCAAAGACGAGGGGGATGAAGCGGCTGGAGTAGGCGTCAGTGCGCAACTCGGCGGCGATGCGGGCGAGGAGCGTGCTTTTGCCCATGCCGCGACGGCCAATGATGAGTTGATGAAGCGCACGGCTGCGCGGCTTTTCTGCGGCGATGTCTGCGAGAACATTGTCGAGCAGCCGCTGCCTCACCGCGAAGGTGGCGATGATCTCAGCGTCCTTCATGCGGGAAGGATTGTGCAGCGTGAGCTGGCTTAGACTGAGCTTGGTGGCGGGAGTGCTCATGGGCGGCGGCGTTGCCAGTATTCTCGCAGCAGGAAGGAGCGGAAGGCCTGTCGGCCGCTGCTTTCCATGAGATAGCCATCACGCTGGAGGATAATGCAAAGGCGACCGAGCTGTTCCTCAACCTTGGATGCGTCGCTTTGCGGGTGCGTGGCCATGATGGCATTGAGCAACTGCTCCCGTGTGCGGCCTTTGGCATGCTGGGAGAGGTGGTTGAGGATGGCTTTCGCGACGGTGGCGTCTGGCACGCTGAACTGCTCTTCCAGGCGCTGCCGCCAGGTGTCGAACTGGCTGAGATTCTCAGGTCGCAGAAGGAAGACGAAGGCCTGCTCCAGGCTGGCGCTGTCTGCGGTGGAGACACCGGAATCAACGAGCGCATGAAACACGATCTGAAGGTGATGCGGCAGCGGCCAGCCGACACGGCGGATGATTTCCCGGCGAATGTCTGGCGGGAGTGGGAGATGGTTGTCGGAGCCGAGTTTTTCGAGGAATGCGTCAGCTTCCTGTGCGCTCAAGGCATCGAGAATGAAGGGAGTGAGGTCGTTGATGGTCTTGCCGAGATTCCGCTCCTCCACGAAGCCCTCCAGGCCGATGGAGCCGAGGAATATCCAGCGGATGTGCTGCCGGTAGGACTGGCGCAGGGCACGCAGCCAATGAAGAAAACGACCCACGCGCTGCTGGCCGTGATCCTGGTGCGTCATGGCGAGCAGCAACTCGGGCATTTCGTCGATGGCGATGAGAACCTTCCTGCCATCCGCCTCGATTTTCCGAAACACGCTCTCCAGCGCACGCCCAAGCGTGCTGTGATCGGGATCGTCCACCTCGCCCATCTCCAAGTCGATGCCAGCACCGACTTTGACTCCGCCCAGGGCCTGCCGCGCCTTGCGAAACAGGATGGTGCAACGGGAAATCGCATCGGGGTGCAACCCGCCGTGATGGAGGCTGTCGAGCAGCTTCTCGGCGAAAGACAACTCATCTGCCGAGTCCTCTACATTGAGGTAAACCGCCGTCCATTGCTGCTGCTGGCAGACTTCGCACAATCTGAGCACGAGCGAGGTTTTGCCTACGCGCCGAGGGGCATTGATGCGGAGGTTGGCCGCATTTGACAGTTCGCGCTGCAAGCGGGCGATCTCATGAGGACGATCAAAGAAGTCGTCATGCTCGACGGGGGAGCCGGTGATGTTTCTCATGGGGCGAGAGGTGGCGCCCATGCGATGCAAAGTCAATATACAAGTTTGTATTTATCCATGTTTGTATAAATGCTGGCAGCTACTCGCCTACACAATGCTTGTCGGCGCGAAAGCTATTTCGCGAGGCCTTCAGGCAGTTGGGCGAGGCGTTCGAGTTCGGTGACTTCGTGGAAGAACCACGGCTTGTTGTCCTTCACTTTGAAGATGATCGTCTTGCCGGCGTATTTGAGGCCGTCGTGCTCCTTCCAGTCGCTGAAGCGGTAGAAATCGCCGCGCCAGTCGAGGCGGTGAAGAAGGGCGGTTTCCTTGTCGAAGTAGAATTTCATCGCCGGATCGACGCTGCCGCTGACTTGGAGGCCAAAGCAGGTTTTGCCCTCGTCGGTGAGGTCGGGGATGACCTCGATCTTGGACTTTTCATCGACAAGCAGGTCGAGCGACCAGGCGCGGACGTCATCCTTGGCGGGTTCGACGCCGCGTTCCTTCTTGTTGATCCACCATTTGTCCGGTTGGGAGAGGATGGACTCGCGCGTGGAGCGCTTTTTGCCTTCGGCGGGCTCGGGCGTACTGCCGAAGTGGAAGACCTCTTTGATGCGGAAGATTTTCAGCAGCTTGTCCTTCCCGCCGACAGCGTTGACAGCTTTTTGGACGAGCGGTTGCGGATCAGCCGTCTGCGCGAGAGCTGATGTGACGAGAACGAGGGGCAGGATGAAGCGGAGCATGGTGTGAGGGCTGATCAAACGCCCCACACAGGTAAATCTTGTCGTCACACCTCCTCCAGCATCTTCGTCGCATCGCCAAACGTCTTCGGGCGCACGTCCATCTTGTCCATCATCGACATGAACAGGCGGCAGAGCTGGCGCTCGGGCTTGTCTTTGTAGTCAAGGGTTCGGCCAGTCTTGAGCCGCCCACCTGCACCGCCGAGGACGATGATGGGGAGCTGGTCGTTGTCGTGCTTCGCGCCAGCCATCATGCTGGAACAGTGCATGAGCATCGTGTTGTCGAGCAGCGTGCGCGGGCCTTCTTGAATGGCATCGAGTTTCTTCGCGATGTAAGCGAGCTGTTCGATGAAGAACTGGTTCACCTTCAAATAATCTTCCCCGTCGCTGTGCGAAAGCAGGTGATGGATCATGTAGTCGATGCCATGCCCGACTTGCTGCACGCTCGGCAGATTCGGAAAACGCAGCGCGCTGTGATCGTTGTTGAGCTTCAGCGTGGTGATGCGCGTGGTGTCGGTCTGGAAGCCTAGCACGAGGATGTCGCACATGAGCTTCATGTGCTCGGCGATGTCCTGCGGGATGCCATCGGCAGGACGCCGCATGTTCGGTTTGTCGAGCGTGGGCCGCCAGCCTTGCAGTTCGCCGCGTTTACCGGCGTTTTCGATGCGTTTCTCGACCTCGCGCACGCTGTCGAGATACTCGTCGAGCTTCCGCTGGTCGCTGGTGCTGATGTCGCGGCGCAAATCCTGTGCATCGACCAAAACAGCATCCAGCACGCTCTTATCGGCGGGCGAGGCATCGTCTTTGAAGAGCCGGTCAAAGGCCAGCGCGGGGTAAAGCTCCAGCGGTGT
>NZ_JBJXFV010000103.1:0-23043 GCF_046154365.1 Prosthecobacter sp. | reverse complement strand
CAACCCCGGTCACAGGCAAAGAACCCGCCCCCCAATGCTGGAGAAACAAATCAGGCTCGAACACACCCACCGCATCTTGTTCACGAGAGAAGTCTTCGCGCCCAGGAACAACACCATCCGCGATCTTCTCAAACTCGGCCAGCCGCACAAACTGCCGCGCGTCCTCGTTTTCGTCGATGAAGCCGTCGCCAACGCGAACCGCGATCTTATCGACGACATCGTCGGTTATGGTGAAGCCCATGCGGAGACCTTCACGCTGACGGACACGCCCATCGTCATCCCTGGTGGTGAGTCCTGCAAAAATGACCTGCGCCTCGTCGAATGCTGCTGGGACGCCATCAACGAAGCCGCGCTGGACCGTCACAGCTACGTCTTCGTCATCGGCGGTGGTGCCGTGCTCGATCTCGTTTGTTTTGCAGCCGCCACGGCGCATCGCGGCATCCGCCATGTGCGTTTTCCCACCACGACACTGTCTCAAGGCGATGGCGGCGTCGGCGTAAAGAACGGCGTGAACTACTTCGGCAAAAAAAACTGGATCGGCAGCTTCGCCGTCCCGTTTGCCGTGGTGAACGACTTCGCCTTCCTCGAATCCCTGCCGCAGCGTGAACGCCGCAACGGCATCATCGAGGCCATCAAAGTCTCGCTCATCCGCGACCGCGCCTTTTTTGAGCAAATCGAGGCCATGGGCGATGATCTCGCCGCATTGAAGCAGGACGCGATCGAAAAAGTCATCCAGCGCAGCGCTGAACTCCACGTCGAACACATCGCCACCGGCGGTGATCCCTTCGAACTCGGCTCCGCCCGCCCGCTCGACTTCGGCCACTGGGCCGCGCACAAATTGGAGCAGATTTCCCGCTTTGCCGTCACGCACGGCGAGGCCGTGGCCATCGGCATCGCCGTTGATCTCGTCTATTCCCGCATGCAGGGCATGCTCGATGCCGAAACCTGCGAGCGCGTGCTCCAGCTCATTGAGCGCATCGGCTTTGCCACCTATTCCGCGCATCTGCTCGACAACGGCCGCAGCGGCGAACCCGCCGTCCTCGAGGGTCTTGAGGAATTCCGCGAGCACCTCGGCGGCGAGCTGACCATCACCCTCATTTCCGAAATCGGCACCAAGCTCGAAGTTCACGAGATGAACCGCGTGAAGATCCTCAATGCGCTCGTGGAGCTGAAGCAGCGCCGCGCTTGACCTCCCGGCTTTTCATTTGCCCGCCGCCCGCCTGCCGCGCATAGTGCCGCTATGCCAAAGGTCATCGCAGCAGCGACCGAGCCAGATCTGGAATGGGACATCCCCATTCCCGATGTCAGCGGCTTGATTATTCAAGACGAGGGCACCATGCGGGACATCAAGCACGAAAAACAGATGCGTCTGCTCACCGAGCCGCTCTACGGCTCCTGGCAGGTGGAACGCCCCTTTCTGGCCATGGCAAATGTGGGTCTCTTTCATGAGCCTAAGCAGACGCCCGTCGTGCCGGATGTCATGCTCAGCCTGGATGTGAGCCTGCCGCCCGACTGGACCGAGCACAAGAAACACCTCTCCTACTTCATCTGGGAACGCGGCAAAGGCCCTGACGTGGTGATCGAAATCGTCAGCGACAAGCGCGGCGGCGAGCGCAGCACCAAGATGGATCACTACGCCGCCATCCGCATCCCGTTCTATGTGGTCTTCGACACGGAGCACCAGATTCAAGCGGACGATATCGCGGTGTTCGTGCTCGTCGGTGACGGCTACGAGCCGCTGCCAGCCCCCATCTTTTTCAAGAAGCTCGGCATCGGCTTGAAACTCTGGCATGGCACCTTTGAGGGTGTGCTCACCACTTGGCTGCGCTGGACGGATCAGCACGACAAAGTCATTCCCACCGGCGCAGAACGCGCCAATGCCGCCGAGGCGCGCGTTGCCGAACTCGAAGCCAAGCTCAAAGCCCTCCAGGGCTGAACCCGCCATGCTTTCCCCGCGCCATCAACGTCTCACCCTCGGCCTCATCGCGCTGCTCGCGGTCGGTTGGGCGCAGACGTTTGGCCTGCATCGCGGTTTTATGTGCGACTGCGGCGGTGTGGAGCACATCACGCAGGTGGATCACTGCCACGGGCCGCATTCCAACGCTTGTCACGACGTGGAAGATCACGACATCCCGCATCAGCACGATGAAACGGATGAGGACACGCATCAGCACGCAGTGGTGACGGAAGCCCTCCTCGCCAAGCAGCCAAACGCCGCCGGATTCGACCTTGCCGCGCCGATGCCGATGGTCATCGCGGAAATCGTCTGGGAAATCAGCGTTCGGCAGACGGTGACGCTCCCGGTGGCAAACTCGCCCGGTTTCAAACGATGGTGCGTCATGCAGGAATGGCCGCACCGGATTGTGCAGACCATCGCGTTGAGAATTTGAGAAGCCCGCTCAGCGCCGGACACGATTTCCGGCCCTGCTGACGCATTCACCCGCATGGCGCATCGCCATGTCCGCCGCTCTCAATCCTCAACTCATTCCATTCATGTTTCGCCTTCTCTTATTCCTCAGTCTGCCCGCGCTCAGCATCGCGGCAGAGTTTTCGCTCTCCGGCATCGCCACCCGCGTGCGCACCCATCATCCCATGCTCAAAGTCGCTCGCATGGCCGTCGAAGAAGCACGCGGACGTCAGCTTGGCAGTGGCAGGCTTGCCAATCCGACGCTGGAAACCAGTTTTCAGAATGAAAGCCGGGTCAGTCCGCGCACGGCCGTCTTTGCCATTGATCAGTCGTTCCCAATCACAAAACGACTCTCGCTCGAAAAGCGGCTCACCAGCCAGCTCGTCATCGCCGCCGAACTCGAAGTGCTTGATGCCGAGCGCCGCCTCATTGCCGAAGCACGCAGCCACGCGATCAAGATCGTGGCGCTTGAAAAACAACGTGCGCTGCGCCAGCAGCAGACTGAACTCGCCAAGAAGCTCTCCGAGTTCGCCAAAAGCCGCGCCGAAAAAGGTGAACTCTCACCGCTGGATGCCGCGCAGGCGCAGGTCGATGCGCAGCGGCTGCTGCTCGAAGCACGGCGGCTCGAAACCGAAAGCATCAGCCTGCGCGGTGCCTTGAAACCGATGCTCGGCGTCGCGCCGCGTGAATCGCTCATCATCAGCGGTGATCTCCCGTCGCTCGTCATGCCGGGCATCACCCCGTGGCAGCAGCGTGCCGATTACCAGCTCGCCCAGACCAAAACCACCGCCGCACAAACCGATGCCGCGCTCGCTCACTCGAAGCGCGTTCAGGATGTCAGCGCCGGCTTCTTTGCCGCGCGCGAGGGGCAGGACCAGCCCGCTGGCAATCGCGAGAACACCGGCTTCGTCGGCTTCCGCATCTCCATTCCGCTGCCCTTCTGGAATCGCAACCAAGGCGAGATCGCGGAGAAAAAGGCCGCGGCTGAGCGCCAGCGGCTCGAAGCAGATGCGCTAGGGAAACAAATCGCCAGCGAAGCCGACACCGCGCGCCGTGAGATGCAGGCGCATGCCGATCTCGCCCGTGAGACACGCGACAAGCTGCTGCCGCTGGTCATTGAGCAGACGAGCAAGCTCGAAAAGGCCTACGAGAACGGTCAGACCGACCTCCTCACCGTTCTCCGCGCCCGCGATCAACGTCTGCAACTCGAAGCCGCCGCGCTGGATGCCGTGCGGGACTTCCATCTCGCCCGCATCCGCTACGAAGCCGCCACTGGAGCAAGCAAGCCATGAAGACTCTTTTTTCAATTCGAACACGTCCTGCATCATCGCTGCCAAGTGCTCAGTGCTCAGTGCTGAGTGCTCAGTCCAGAGCGCAGAAACTCAGCACTAAGTACTTAGCACTGAGCACTTATGTCACGCTGCTCCTGTGCGTTCTATCCACCCACGCCGCCGATCCGAAGCGGAAGGAGAACACTGTCATCCTCGAAGCAGCCGCCGTGGCGAACCTCCAGCTTCAATACACGGAAGCGGAGGAGACTGCGTTCGAGGAAACCATCTTCGCGCTCGGTCACATCGAGGTGCTGCCTGGCAAGAAAGCCATCGTCAGCAGTCGCATTCCGGGCCGTGCGTTCTCCGTGATCGTGATTCCGCATCAAGAGGTGGAGGTGGACAGCGAAGTCGCGTGGGTGGAAAGCCGCCAGCCCGGTGATCCACCACCGGTGATCAAACTCACCGCGCCGATCAGCGGCATGGTCTCCAAGGTGAACATCGTACCGGGGCAGCCGATCACACCGGATCAGGAGCTGATCGAAATCATCGATTTGAGCACGATTGAAGCCGCTGCCAGTGTGCCGCAGCATCTCGCTGGCAAGTTGCAGCCCGGCAGCAAGGCCCACATCCGCGTCAATGCGCTGCCAGATCGTGTCTTTGAGGCCAAGCTCGCGCACATCGCCGCCGTGGCGGATGAAACCACCGGCACGATTGAAGCGGCCTTCCATGTGCCGAATCCTGACAAGCTGCTGCGTCCCGGCATGAAGGCGGAGTTCAGCATCGTGGTCAGCACGCGTGAGGGCGTCATGTCCATCCCGCGTGCAGCGGTGCAGGGCGACACGGCGGAACGCTTCGTGTATATCAAGGACTACGAGCTAAAGAATGCCTTTGTGAAAACCAGCGTCGTGCTCGGCACGCAAAACGACCAGTTCGTCGAGGTGGTGCAAGGCCTGTTTCCGGGTGATGAAGTCGTCACTCGCGGTGCCTACGCCTTGGCCTTCGCCGGCAAAGGCAGCGTCAGCCTCAAAGAGGCGATGGATGCCGCGCACGGCCATCCGCACAACGATGATGGCAGCGAGATGACCAAGGAGCAGATCGCCGCCGGTGGCGCAGGCCATGACGACCATGATCATGAAGGCGGCTCAGGCTGGAACATGCTGACCACCTTCTTCGCGGGCACCAGCGGCCTGCTGCTGGTACTGCTCATTGTGGCCATGCTCAAGTGCAAGGAGGTGGCCGCGTGAAGAAATCATCATTTGAATGGATTCACGACCGAGACGCCACAGCGAATGAAATCATCTTCATTCCGCGTGGCAACAGTCAAGCCATGAACCAGCGCGGTGGCGGCGATCATGCTGTCGGCTGTTGGCAGCGTTTGGGGGCTGTTCAGTTTGCCCCAGATGTCAGCCGCCGCCTCGTTGAGAGGCAACAAGGCGTCCGCGTACTCGGCCTTCAACTGAATCAAATCTGCCTCGATCTGGCTCGCGCGTGCCGGGTCTTTCAAGCGCTTGAGTTCGATCCCATTGCGTATCTCACCCAGCGTGATGACGCTCACATAGTGGCCGACATCCATGTTTCGCGCGGCCCAGGCACGCACATTCGGGTGGCATTTGGCTCCGCGCCGCAGCTCGCAGATAATATTCGTGTCGAGCAGGTAGCTCATGCAAACGACACTTCTCGATGCGTCTCGATCTTAGACGAGCGCTCTGGCAAGAAATCTTCCGGCCACGGGTCTTCTTCTCGGAGCAGAAATTCCAGGAGTGACGGTTTCTGCTTTGCTGGCAGAGCCCCTTCGGCCTCGCTATGCGAGGCATCGGTGGCTGCGCTGTCCGTAGGTTTTGGCATGCGGCAGTTTGCTTCACGGGTTCAATCACGTCAATCCCAGCTTAGGAGGGCCGCACAGCCATGCTAAACCACCTCATCCGCTTCTCGCTGCACCATCGCCCGCTCATCCTGATGGCGGCGCTGCTGGTACTGCTGTTTGGCTGGCAAACACTCACTCAGTTGCCGGTGGAAGTGTTGCCTGACATGACGAAGCCCACGGTCACAATTTTGACCGAGGCGCCGGGGCTCGCGCCCGAGGAAGTCGAGGCGCTGGTCACACAGCCGCTTGAAAGCGCGGTGCAGGGTGTCGGCGGGCTGGATCGCCTGCGTTCAAATTCGGACGTGGGCCTGTCGCTCGTGTTCGCCGAGTTCGGCTGGGGCACGGACATTTATCGGGCGCGGCAGCTTGTGCAGGAGCGCATGCAGTCCGTGCTCAATTCACTGCCAGCGGGGGCCAAACCGGGCATGACGCCGGTGTCGTCGTTGATGGGTGAAATTCTGCTCGTCGGGCTGCGCAGTAACGATGGCAAGGTTTTGCCCGTGGATCTGCGCACACTGGCGGATTGGACGATCAAACGGCGCTTGCAGAGCCTCAGTGGCGTGGCGGAGGTGCTCACCATCGGCGGTGGGGTGAAGCAGATCCAGGTGCAGCCGAGTCCGCATCGACTTGCGGCCTATGGCATCACGTTTGAGGAGGTTGAGACGGCGGTGAGCCGTGCGGCGGGGAATGCGACCAGCGGTTATCTGCAAGCCGGGCCGCGCGAGATCATGGTGCGCAATCTTGGCATGACGACACGGCTGGAGGACATCGGCCACACCGTCATCAAGACCGTGGGCGACCGCCCGGTGCTCATCAGTGACGTGGCAGAGGTCAAACACGCCGTGCAGCCGATGCGCGGCGATGCCAGCGTGAACGGCACGATGGGCGTGGTGCTCAGCATCGACAAAGCGCCCGGCTTTGACACGCTCAAGCTCTCACGGGACATCGAAACCGCGCTCGAAGAACTGCGCCCATCCCTGCCGGCCGGCGTCACCGCGGAGATTCTGTTCCGCCAGGGCGACTTCATCGAGCATGCCATCGGCAATCTCAAAGAAGCCATCCGCGACGGCGCGATCATGGTCACGATCATCCTGTTTCTATTCCTGCTGAACTTCCGCACCACCGCCATCACGCTCATGGCCATGCCGCTGTCGTTTGCGGTGACGATCATCATCTTCAAAATCTTTGGCATCAGCGTGAATTCCATGACGCTCGGTGGACTCGCCGTCGCCATCGGCATGGTCGTGGATGATGCGATTGTGGATGTGGAAAACGTCTGGCGGCGGCTGCGGGAGAGCAGAGCGGTGCTGCAAGCCAGTGATTCGAGCGAGTCGCGGATAAGCACGACGCTCGAAGTCATCGCGCGAGCGTCCGGCGAAGTGCGGAACTCCATTCTTTATGCCACGGTGCTCATCATTCTCGTGTTCCTGCCGTTGTTTGGCCTGGAAGGCATCGAAGGCCGGCTGTTCACGCCGATTGCCATCGCCACGATCACCAGCATGGCCGCTTCGTTTGTCGTGAGCCTCACGGTGATTCCAGTACTGTGCTCGCTGCTGCTGAAACCGGCGGCTGGCAGTCACGGCGACGGCTTTCTGGTGCGTGGCATGAAGTCCATGGTGCAGCGCACCTTTCTGCGCGTGGCGCTCGGCGCACCGATGCTCGTCATCGCCATCGCAGGCATCCTGCTCATCGCCTCGTTCATGCTGTATCCGCTGATGGGCAAAGAGTTCCTGCCCGCCTTCAATGAGGGCAGCGCCACCATCTCGCTGGCCAACGCGCCCGGCACCTCGCTGGCGCAGTCGAACGAGATCGGCGAAGTCGGCGTTCGTTTGCTGCAAAGCATCTTCGAAGTCAAAAGCGTGGGCCGCCGAGCAGGTCGTGCTGAAAAAGACGACCACGTCATGCCGGTGAGCGTGAATGAGTTCGATGTCGAGTTTCGTGAGACCGGACGCTCACGTGAACTCGTGTTTGCGGAGATTCGCACCAAGCTCAAAGCCATCCCCGGAACCTTCCTCAATGTCGGCCAGCCCATCGGGCATCGCCTGTCGCACATGCTCAGCGGCGTGTCGGCCAAGATCGCCGTGAAGATCTTCGGCCCCGATCTGGACGTGCTGCGTGAAAAAGGGGCGCAGGTGCGCGACCTCGCCAAGACCATTCCAGGGCTGACCGATGTGAACCTTGAAGCGCAGGTGCCGATTCCTCAAATTAAGATCGAAGTAAACCGTGAGCGGGCCGTCGCATACGGGGTGCAGCCTGGAACACTCAATGAACAAGTCTCAACGCTGCTCGGTGGCAAAACGCTCGCTGAACTGCGTGAAGGCCAGCGCACCGTCGATCTGGTGCTGCGACTGCCGGAAACCTGGCGTGATTCGCCGGATAAACTGGGCGAGCTGCTCATCGAGACCGAGCGCGGCCAGCGCATTCCCTTGCGGCTCGTTGCGGACATCCGCGAGGGCAAGGGACCGAACGTCATCAATCGTGAAAACACCCAGCGCCGCATCGTCATTGGTGCCAACACCGCCGTGCGCGACCTCGAATCGCTCGTCAATCAGTGGGAGACGGCTGTGCGCGAGAACGTGAAGCTGCCGGAGGGCTACCACCTGCGTTTCGAGGGTGAGTTCCAGGCGCAGCAGGCGGCAGCGCAGCGCATTGCGTTTTATTTCAGCCTCGTGCTGCTGGCGGTGGCCGTGCTGCTGTATGGCTACTTCCGCAGCCTCTCGCTGGCCTTGCAGGTCATGCTGAACATCCCGCTCGCGCTGATGGGCGGCCTCGCGCTGACCTGGGTGCTCATTGATAACATCAGCATCGCCACCATCGTCGGTTTCATCGCCGTCGGCGGTGTGGCGGCGCGCAACGGCATCATGATGATCAGCCATTACCTGCACCTGATGAAACATGAAGGCGCACGCTTCGGCGCACCGATGATCGTGCGCGGCACGCTGGAGCGGTTGGTGCCGGTGCTGATGACCGCCCTCAGCGCTGGCATCGCCTTGATTCCGCTGCTGCTCGCCGCGCATGAGCCGGGGAAGGAAATCCTGCATCCCGTGGCCGTCGTCATCGTCGGCGGCCTCGTGAGCAGCACCTTCCTCGACCTCATGGTCACGCCGGCCGTCTTTTATCTCTTTGGCCGCAAGGCCGCCGAATCTGCTGTGGTCGGCCATGCCGACTCAGCCCAATAAAAACCCAACCCAACCAACACACCACGCACCCTATGAAAACCAAGCTCATCACCCTGCTCAGCCTTATCACCGCCGTCGCGTTCGCACATGAAGGCGTCGAACTCGGCCCCAACAAAGGCCGCATCCTCGAATTCAGCAAAAACGAATCCATGCATGGCGAAGTCACCGTCAAAGGCGACAAATTTCACATTGCCCTGCTCGACAAGGACATGAAGCCCGTCGCCATGACCGAACAGGCGCTCACTGCCACCACCGGCGACCGCGACAAACCCGTCAAGCTCGTCGTGGAGAAGGATGCCAAGGGCTTCGTCGTTCCCGTCGTCAAAGCCGGCGAATGGCTCATCCTACAATACAAGGACACCGCCAAGGCCAAAGCCATCACTGCCCGCCTGGAATACAACACGACCACCTGTGAGGAATGCAAAAAGGCCGAGTGGTTGTGTGAGTGCAAACCGGCTGCAGAGAAGAAGTAAAGACCACGTCCCGGTCACAGCGATTGCGACCGTTGCCGCATGGCCTAAAACGACAGCGTGGACCGCAGGCCGATGACCAGCGCATCTGCGCCAGTTCCGCCGGTGTTGAAGATCCATTGTGCGTCGGGCTGGATGGACCAGCACGGCGTCACGGCGTATTGATAGGTGAGTTCAAGTACCACTTCGTCACGCGGCGTCGCCACGTCCGCAGTCCGGCTCGCGTTGCGGACCTCCGGGCTGATGCCGAGCCAGATCACGCCGAGGCCCAGCTTGTCCCGCGCCTCACTCTGCAACAGACCGCGATAAACGAGACCGGCCTCGGCGGTGTGACTGAAGAAGTTGCGGTCAGGCGGCGTGAAGACGCCACGGATGAATGCGCCGAGACCAGCGCCACCCGTGCCAGCCGCGCGCCACAGGTCATGCTCAGCGATGGCATACAGCGCATAGTTCCCCTCGTTGCTGCGCGCCACGGCAGGGGCCAGCGGTGAGCCATTGGCGGCCAGGGTGACGTCGCCGATGTCCGCAAAAGCATCCGTGTGAAAAGTGCCGCCCACCTTGATCTCTCCCGCATCACCGTGCCGCCAGCCCACCTCGGCAAAGAACATCGCGCCTTCAGCGTGGCGTAGTGCAAAGTGGGTGCCGTAATGGTTCAGTTCGTTCGAGAGCGCGGCACCGGGTGTCGGGTCGGGGAAGACACCGGGGGCCACGTTGCCATCGTACGCGCCCAGCAGCACGCACCACTCCGGTGTGAGGTCAATGTGTAAACTCAGCCCCAGCGCGCTGTACGGATAGTTGGAATAGGCAAAATTGCCCGACAGCCCAGTCGGCGCGCCAAAGGAGCCATTGATGAATGGCGCGGCCATGTCGGTCACGCAAAACTCCGCATCCGCCGCCAGGAAGCCCGCGCGCAGCGTCACGCGTCCGCCAAAGGCCGCCTGCTCGATCCAGGCTTCATACAGGCGCAGCGAGTCGTACGCATCGATGTTGCTCACCACGCCACGGTCACCCACGTAGTTGTTGGTGAGACTCGACCCGTGCGGATTGACCAACGACGCATGCATCGTCGCCCCGTGCCAGCCGCTCAGTTTCTCCAGTTCAACATCCACGCAGAGAGTCAGCAGCCCATCATACACCGCCCCGGTGCGCCGCCCGCCGTGAACATTGCCCAGCGCTTCGGCGATGTAGCAGCCCGAAAAGACCACCCCATGCCGCGCCAGCCAGTGCTCCCCCGACTTTGGCACCGTGGCACCCTGAGGTTGCTGGGAGAACAATGTCGGCGTCAGAGCCAGGTTAAGCAGAAGGAGGAAACGGGAGATCATAGGTGAGAGCACGGAAGCGATTCGTTTCTCAGACGATCTCCCGCGAGCGACCCCATAAAAATCTAAAACTCGAATAGACTCACTGCTCCTCATCCCACCATTGCATAAGCAACTGCCGTGCGCGGTACACGCGGCCCTCCACGCCACGCACCGAACAGTTGAGCACCTCGGCGCACTCCTCATGACTCAGGCCTTCCATCGTCGTGAGCATGAGCACCACGCGTAGCTTCTCAGGCAGCACCGCCAGGCCGCGCGCCAGCTTCTGCATCTCACTGCGCCACTCCGCCGTGGCATCTGGGGACTGTTTTGGGCAAAAAAGTCCGCCATCTTCCTCATCAAGCAGGGTCGTGTTATCACGCTGGCGCGATGCGCGGGTCTTGGCCCGGTCACGGCATAAATTCAGCGCGATCTGATAAAGCCACGTCGAAAGCCGTGCCCGCCCCTCAAACTCCGGCAGCGCCTGCCACGCACGCACAAACGCATCCTGGCACACCTCACGCGCATCCTCCACACAGCGCAGCCAGCGGCAGCAGAAGCCAAACAACCGCTCCTCATGCTGCTGCACGATCCACTCAAACGCCGCCATGTCCCCCGCCTGCGCGGCACGGATTTTCTGCTGCTCCACGCCTTCCTGCTTGGCAGCATCCGACTCCGGAATCAGGAGGTCAATGCTCGCGGGTAAGGCTGTCATGGGTCCACTCCAGCAGTCGTTTCGCCTGCGCTGGCCGCAGGTAGCGTTTCATCGCAAAAAAATGCTCCAGCGTCATGCGCTGGAGATCGCCTTGAGCTTGATTGAGTCGCGCTAAAGCCGCCTTCATGCGCACGTCATCCACACTCGTCTCACTGATCGCTGCGGCCACTTCGAGACCTGCTGCACGGATCTCGCCCCGCAATCTCACACGCTGCTGCTCGAACTCGGCTTCGACTGGCTCCAGCAGGTCATGCTGCTCTGGAGTGAGGTCGAGATGCGCGTGCATCCAGGCATGAAAGTCGGGATCCGCGCCATCCTGCGCATGACTTTCACCATGCCGGTGCAGAGCCCAGTCCGTGACCAGCCAAGCCGTGCCACCCGCTAGGACGACGGAGACAAACATCGAGATCAGCAGCCATTTCACACGCGAAGTCATTGCGACAGCCCCTCCCGAAACAGCGGCATCGTCGGCGGCAGCGTGTGCGTCGTGTCGCGGGAAGCCATCGACCAGCACACCATGCCCGCCGTCACGATCCCAGCAACAGTGGCCAAAATCAGCAGCCATTGCACAAACGAGCGCCAGCGCCGCTGACGTCCATCATCCGTCCGCACGCGCGCCATGATCGTGCCCTCCAGCGATGCAGGCACCGCCACCACCGTGGCAGTGGCGGCACGTTTGAGCAGGTTATTGAGATCGGCTTCGTTCATGACGTGCATCTATGGCGGAACATCGGCGGCTTTTGAATCATTTTTTGAAACGATTCCGGTTTCCATCCTGCAAACGGGCG
This sequence comes from Prosthecobacter sp., assembly GCF_046154365.1. Lineage (GTDB taxonomy): Bacteria > Verrucomicrobiota > Verrucomicrobiia > Verrucomicrobiales > Verrucomicrobiaceae > Prosthecobacter. The sequence continues at coordinate 11,051 of NZ_JBJXFV010000103.1, read as the reverse complement.
TTCAGACTCGACCACACCATGACCGACATCACCCAGCTCATCCAAAGTGGTAGCGCCCATGTGTGGCTTTCCCGCACGGCGGCATGCTGCTCGATACCGGGCACGGCTGGCTGGAGGTGTCCGTGTTTGAAACCAATGCACCGCCGCGCTTCCGTATCTATCCGTGCAAGCCTCTGGTGAATCCGTGCCACGGCCCAAAGGCACGCAGCTCGGCATCGAAACCGCCCGTCTTGATGGCCGCACGCAAAAATTCGCCTTTGCAGCCAAAGACACCTTCTGGGAGGCCACCAGCGAGCTGCCGGAGCCACACGAGTTTCTTGCGGTCGTGAGTCTCGGTCACAGCGACCACGCGCACACCTATCGGCTGCGTTTCACCGGGGCGCAGCAGGGTCACAGCCATGCACCCGCCGTAGTGGAGGAACCGGAAGACGACGGCATCGCGGAACAGGACGCTCACGAGCGTGCTCATGCCCAGGACATCGCTAGGCGCTTCGCCAACCGCAGCGTGACCACGCCGCAGATCGTGATGTTTGGCATCACCGGCGGCCTCATACCCTGTCCCGCCGCGTTCATGATATTGCTGGTGTGCCTCCAGGTTAATCCAGGCACCAGTTGCACAGCAACTGGACTACTTTCGCAGCGACTTCCACGGCTCTTCCTGGCTGTGATCGACGATGCCCGGCTCATCGGCCTTCGCGGGCGAAAGGATCGCGAGGAAGACGAGCATCTCGTCGCCGGCGTTCCAGGTGCCGTGGATTTCGCCCATCGGGATGAAGGCCATGTCGCCCGGCCCGAGGATCTTCTGCTGCTGGCCGACCCACTGCTCAGCTTTGCCCGAGATGACGTAGATCATCTCCTCCCGCGTCGGGTGCGAGTGAAACGGATGGCTGCGGCCCGGTTCCATGTTCGCGCGCACCATCATGAGGTGCTCGTTGTTCACGATGTCGTTGCGGCAGAGCCACTCTTCGAGTGTCCAGGGCGACTGGTAATCGACTTTTTCAGCAGCGGTGACGAAACGGCGGTTGGTGATGGAGTCAGACATGGTGTGGCAATGCTAGCGCGCCGAAAACGCGACGGCAAGCCGTGCGATGCACCTGCGCCTATCTGATCTGCCACATCAATACGTGAACAAATCCTTCACGCCCCATGGGCGCTCGATCTCCTTGCCCTGCTGCTTCATGAGCAGGTTCAGGGCATCCGCCATGCGCTGTTTCATGTGCTTGGTCAGGCGGCGGCCTTTGCGGGCGCGTTGCACGGCCTTGTGCGTCATGGGCTCGGTGCTGGCAGCCACCAGGGCATGGTTTGTGATCTCATGCTCAGTCATGATCCCATCCAGAGGCTGTACGCCCATGTTGCGCTCGATTTCGTCTTCTCCCATGCCCACCCTCTCCTTCCGCAAACCGTCATCTGCAATCTGAATTCGCGCCATGCGCATCCGCCAGCCCGTGCGCGCCTCACTGAATCTCGTGAACTACCTCAAGGGCGAAAAGGACGTGATTCAGGCGAATAAATGGTGAGATCAATCCAGCCAGTTCTCCACACGCAGGCCAGGCACCTTATTGAAATCACCCACGTTGCGGGTGAGCACGGTTGCGTCATGGGCGAGGCAAGTAGCGGCGATCTTGAGATCCTGGGTACCGGACTGTGGCTGGTCTGTGCGCAGGCGGCGAAAAATTTCCGCAGCCTGATCATCAAAGGAGAGGATCGAGAGTTCCATCAGCAACTCCAGGCTGTGCTGAAACTGTGCATAACCGTGAATTTGTTTCGGCGTTCCTGCCTTCTGCTTGCGAATGAAAGCGCACCAGCCTTCGGCAACTTCCTGCGCGGTGATGACAGTGGTGAACACCTGGGCCTTGCGCGAAGAGAAGCGGGTCTTAAGCCGTGCGCCGAGCGCAGTGTCATGCACGAGTTCGGCGAAGTGATTGGTATCGAGCACGACGAACATCGGCTCACCATTGCTCCTTGTTGGCCTTTTTCCGCCACTCAGCGCCGAGCTTCATGGCCTCACTGAAGTGGGTGTCATCCTTGGCTGCTCCTGCAATCTTGTGCCAGCCAGTGCCCGTCTTGCGGCGGATTTTCCCCTCGATCTCGCTCACGCGGCGTTGAAGGTCGGACACGGTTTGTTCCAAGGCTGTCGTGCTCATGGCCGGATGCTGCCATCGCTGGCGCTGGCTTTCAAGTTCGGTGATCGCTTGTGCCGTGGCCTTCGCTAAATACAGCACTGCTACAGCATCCCATGCTCCTTGAAGCTGAAATACGGCAACGCGCGTGATTCGGAAGGCGTGCCGATGATGAGGTGGTCCTGGAGGAGGAGGCCGGTGGCTTCGGCGGCTTCGCGGAGGCGGCGGGTGATGCGGCGGTCGGCGTCACTGGGAGTGGGGTCGCCGGAGGGGTGATTGTGGATGAGGATGAAGGCGTAGGCGTTGTGAATGAGGGCCTTTCGCAAAAGATCACGCGGGGCGGCGGTGCATTCATTGAGGCTGCCGCGGAAGACTTCGTCGGCGCGGATGACGGCGAGTCTGGTGTTGAGCAGGATGACGCGGACGGATTCGTAGCCGAGGGCCTGCATTTCGGAGCCGATATAGTCGTAGGTGCGCTGCGGGCGATCGAGGATGACCTCGACGTGCGAGGGCTCCTGCGCGGCGCGGCGGCCAAGCTCGAAGGCGGCGATGAGTTTGGCGGTCTTGGCGGGGCCGAGGGCTTTGATCTTGCTCAGGACGGCGGGTTCGAGGCGGGAGAGGTCGCGCAGGGATTTGTGGTCACGCAGGATGCGCTGGCCGATTTGCAGGGCGTTTTCGCCTTTCGTGCCGGTGTTGATGAACAGGGCGAGAAGTTCGGCATCGGACAGCGCCTGGGGGCCGAGGCGGAGGAGGCGCTCACGCGGGCGGTCGTTTTCCGGGATGTCGTGGATGCGGGACATGCGGGTTTGATGTCGGACGAGTCTGACAGGTCCGACATGTCGGACGGAGCGATCTTAATGAATGGCGCGGCACTGATCCAACAAGCTGTGCAGATAGCCGACGATGTCTTCGAGGGCCTGCTTGTGGGGCGTGGCGGCGAGGCAGATGAGATCTGAACGGGCTTCGGTGAGCATGTTCTGCGCGTATTTCACGGCGCGTTCGACGGCACCTTCGTAGTCGGCGATACCGGCGAGGATGGTGGTGTCCATGGGCTCACCTTTGAGGAGCATGCGGTTGAGCTTTTGCTTCTGCGCTTCGGTGGCGCTCTCCAGAAGATACAGGATGGGCAGCGTGAGCTTGCCACGGGCGAGATCGGTGCGGAGGGTTTTGCCGACAGTTTTTTCATCGCCTACGATGTCGAGGCAGTCGTCGTAAATCTGGTAGGCGGTGCCGAGTTTGAGGCCGTAGTCACGCAGGGCGTGCTGCACGGAGTCGGGCTGATTGTTGAGACGGGCTCCGAGTTCGCTGGCAGCGGCGAAGAGAGCGGCGGTCTTCATCTCGATCATCTTGAGATAATCGGTGACGGAGAGAGTGAAGTCGAAACGGCGCTGAGTTTGGAGGATTTCCCCCGTGCAGACGTCACGCGAGGCTTTGGCGATGGTGCGGCAGACCTGGGTGTCGTCGAACTCGGTGGCGAGTTCGAGCGCGTAGGCGAATAGGCTGTCGCCAAGGAGGACGCTGAGGCTGCTGCCCCATTTGGCAACTGCGGTGGGCATGGCGCGGCGGATGTCGGCGCCGTCCATGATGTCGTCGTGAACGAGGGAGGCGATGTGGACAAGTTCGAGGATGACGGAGAGGCGCGTGTGGCCCTCATGCGTGCCGCCAGTGGCACCGCCGGCGAGGACGGCGAGGGCGGGGCGGATGCGTTTGCCGGAGGTGCGGCAGACGTAGCTGACGTAGCCTTCGACGCCGGGATCAAAGGCACGCGCCTGCTCGAGGATGGCGGCTTCCACGCTCTCGAGGTCTTTCCGCACGAGATGGAACGGGAAGACAGGATTGCTGGCGCTGACGGTGGGAACTGACATGTCTGCCATTTCATCCACCACGGCAGGGGCTTCGTCAAATGCCGTGCCGTTGCCTCGCAAACACGAACTTTCAAAAGAAATGAAAGCTTCAACTCCATCACCGTGCTCTGGCGGCGAGCAGGCCGCTGACGATGGCGTCGGCAAGCTTCTGGCGATGAGCGGGATCGGCGCAACGCAGCGCCTCGCGCTTGTTGCTGATGTAACCGCATTCAACGAGCACGGCGGGCATCTGGGTTTCGCGCAGCACCTTGTAGCTGCCGTAAAAAATGCCACGGCTGCCACCGATGACGCGGCTTTTGATGGAGCGGCTGATGGCGGTAGCGAGGGTCTTGCCGCGAGTGCTGCGGTAGTAGATTTCACCGCCGGAGATGATGGTTTTGCGGCTGCCGTTGAAATGAATGCTGACGAAGACGGCTGACGGCACACGGTTAGCGAGGCGCGCACGCTGAGTCAGCTCCACAAACGCATCAGTGCGGCGGGTCATGACGGTTTTTAGGCCGCGTGACTTCAAACCGGCCTCGACACGCTTGGCGACATCAAGGCAGAGCTTTTTTTCGATCAGGCCGTTCCACACCGAACCACCATCCTTGCCGCCGTGGCCGGCATCAATAACCACGGTGGAGAAGCGCAGCGTCTGGGCCGCTGCCTCGAACGCCGTGCCGCCCACGAGCAGCGCCAGACCAACCGCAGCGATGCGTGTGAGACAGTGCTGCACGTTTACTTGGGAATTTTGAGCGTTTTGCCGGCACGGATCATGTCGCCCGACATGCCGTTGGCGGCCTTGAGTTTCGCGACGGTGGTGCCGTTTTTGCGGGCGATGGTGGAGAGTGTGTCGCCGCTTTTAATGGCGTATGAGCCGCCCTTGCCGCTGGATTTGGACTTCGCGCTGGTGGTTTTCTTTTTAGAGGAAGAGGAACGTCCGCGTGAGGATGAGCCACCGTGCGAAGAGCGCCAGGAGGAGTAGTCCATACCGGCCCCCTGTCCGCCTTCGGCGGCCCAGTCGCTTTTATAGTCACCGTTGGCGGCGAAGGGATAATCCGCATGCGACATGCTGTGCGACGGCGTGCTGGGTGAGCCGTGCAGATTGATGACAGGCAGGTTTTTCGGCAACCCCTTGATGTGCGTGGAACTCTGGCAGGACGCCAACAGCAACGCCACGACGGCGGCGGAACAAGTTTTGAGCAGATGATTGGTGAGATGACTCATGCGGGTTCGATCAGCACTTTCGCGTGGTTCGCGCATGAATCAATCCGGCGTGTGAAAACGGCTGACCTTCTGCTTCACACGCGGAATGCCGTTTTTGTCCTGCTCCAGAATGAGGGTACGCTCGTGATAGTACTCGGTGCCGCTGCCGGGCAGGCTGTAACGCCATTCCGTATCTTCGGGCATGTTGCGCTGCATGGGGTTCTTGATTGTGTTGTAAACCACCCTGCCGTCCATACCGACCTTCACCATCTTAAATTTCCGCTCGGAAAATCCTTGGGCATAACGCGTGTTGGTGGAGCCGAAATAACGCACCGCCTTCATGGATTCAGCGATGCTGTACCCGTAGTTGACGGTGCAAAACAAAACCATCAGCATCGGAATGAGCAGGATTGCCGCCGGAGTGAGGAGATACCAGTTCTTTTTAATGAATGCAGAGTTCATGAAGACACATGCTGGAAGAAACGACGCCGACAGGCAAGACAAAACACATCCTGAACTTGGTAGGCTCAAAGAATCGCAGTGAGAGCGGTCAAACCGACCTGGGCCGCGTCATTCGCACCCCCCATCCCAGTCACCTACATGCGCTGGCCGCCAGACTGAACAGTTTCGCTGTTCGTGTAGAGCAGTTCGCCGTTTTGAATGCGCAGATATTTGGCGGCTCCTTGGATGTCTTCTTCACTGAGTCCTGGAACGACAAAGACTTTCCCCTTCAAGGCTCCACGCACCGGCATGCCGCCACGGACGATGGCGCGCACTGTGTCGAACACATCTTCGCCCTGAACAAAATTCAACCCGGCTGCCTGCGCCATTATGCTGGTCGAGGACAATTCCTGGGCATTGCGACGGTCACGTGCGGCATAAACGCTACCGTTATGGCTTAGCATGGGAACAGTGATGCCCAAAATGACACCTAGTACAGCGATAAGCATCAGAACCTCAAAGAGACTGAAGCCAGAGCGATTTGGGCGACGAACGGAAGATTGAAGAATCGTTTTCATGGCTGCTTGTGTGAATGGTGGTATTTTATGATAATTATCGCAAAAGCACAAGTACGGTTTTATCAAATTGTTACATTATCTCATTTAGAAGCCTCAAAAATGATAATTTGGCAACTGAGAAGCCCATGCCTACGTCGCCGCTGCACACGTCCGTTGGCTTTCTATGCTCTTGGGCATCGTCCACCGGGCAGGACCGCTCACTCCCTGACACTGAACCAAGCGAGAAACTCCCGATTGCCCTCGGTGCCCTGGATAGATGACTCGATCAAGCCACGCCAGTGAAGCTGCGGCTGTGAAGACACGAAGTCCTCAATGCGCGCGCAGGCTTTGGCGTGCAGTTCCGGCTCACGCACGATGCCGCCCTTGCCTACCTCCTCACGCGACAGCTCAAACTGCGGCTTGACCAGCACCACCGCGTGTCCGCCGGCCCGTAGCACCTGCAGCGCGGCCGGTAGCACCAGTGTGAGTGAGATGAATGAGAGGTCGGCCACGAGGATGTCCACCTCCTGGCCCACATCCTCGCGCCGCATGTGGCGTAGATTGAACTGCTCACGCGAAACCACCCGCGGATCGCTGCGCAACTTCCAGGCAAGCTGATTGGTCCCCACATCGTAGGCAAAGACCTTCACTGCGCCGCGTTGCAGCAAACAGTCGGTGAATCCGCCGGTGGAAGCCCCCACATCGAAGGCTGTCAGGCCCGTCACATCAATGCCAAAGTGCTCTAGCGCACCTTCGAGTTTCAAACCACCGCGGCTAACGAACTTCGGCAACTGGCGCACGACGATCTGCTGCTGTTCGCGCAACAGCCATCCTGGCTGTGTGATGCGCCGCCCCTCCACGCTGACCTCCCCTGCCATGATGAGGCGTTTGGCCTGCTCACGCGACGACGCCATACCCAGCTTCACCAGGGCGAGATCAAGACGTTCGCGTGGCATGCGGAGCGGTGCTTATTTCCGAACCGGCAGGATCACTTCGTCCCCGGCCTCAATGCTCACGCCCGGCAGCGTGACGGTGCTGTCAATGTCAACGACCGACTCGGCGGCATCGATGGTTTCTCCCACGATCACGCGACCCACCAGGCCGTCGCCGCGACGAATATCAAATTTCATGCCGGGAGTGAGCTGTTTGTCCTTGCCGGCGCTGATGACGGCGAACCCCTGGTCTTTTTGCACCTCGGTCACTTTTGCCACCGCCGGCATGCCGAGGAGCTGTTTTTGCAGCGCGGTCAAAGGTGCGGCGACAGGCGCTGGTGAGGGCGTCGCAGTAGGTGTGCCGGGCATCAACGCACTGCCTGCCAACGGCGGAATCGAGGCAGCAGGCGGAGCCGAAAGTTCCGGCGGCAATGACGCGACCGTGATGGGCTTCGTCGGCATCACTGATTCGCGCGCCGACTGCTGCCGGCGCACGAGTTCGAGTTCTTTGCGCGCGCCTTTGGCCTCCTCCTGCGCCTCCCAGGCCAGATAACCGGTGATGGCGAGCAGGATGATCGTGAGGGCCAGGGCAAAGTGAGAGAGACGCATGGCGCGCATGCTAAACGCAAGCCTCGTGCGGATCAACCCCGCTCACAGTCATCGCAGCAGCCCGAGCAGTTCGCGCATGCGCAGCTCAATATTCAACAGACTGGCCTGGACTCCGGCAAGCCATTCCATATCCGCACCATCAGGATGCTGCTGCACAAGCTTGTCCGTGGCGTTCAAGGCGGCGGCAAACAAGGGCAGGCTCTGTTCCAAATCGACAATGAGAAACTGCCACTGATCCTTCCCCGCCTCTGCAAACTGGCCCAGCACATGAATGAGATGCGCCGCCAGATCCGCCACCGTGGCAAGCAGGCGCAGCACCGCAGGCCGGGTGCGGACCTCGTCGTTGAAGACGAGCAATCCTTGGAAACGCCGCAGTTCCTTCGCCAGCGCGGCAGAACGGGCAGCAGGGTCTTTCCCCTCGCTATTCCGGGCCTTGGCACTGGTTTTACGCGGTGGTTCAACGGTGGGGTCCTGTTTCACCGCTCCGAACGGGTCGCTACCCGGCTTGGTCGGCTGGAACGGATCATCAAAACCAGGGCTGTGCAGCGCATCGGTGGACTTGGACTTCTGGTTCCGTTTGCCAAGCAAAAAATACTTCCGCCGTGCCCGGTTCTGACGCAGCAAGGCGGCCTCCTCCTCCTTGGTGAGCTGCCAGCGTGGCGAGGACACCCGCAGTTGCAGATGCCAGGACTGAATGAGGATGCGCTGGTGGTCTTGATTGAACCATTCGAAGAACAGCAGATTTTTCAATCCTGACGGCACTGGCGGACCCGGCGCACTCGACTGGGACCGACGGCGGGGCAGCTTTGCCACCCGATACGAAGCCGTCATGAGGCCGCTATAGCCATGCTGAAGCGGAGCCACCGCCGCCACATGCTCCTCATTGCCCTCCGGCAGAGGATTGTGGAAATCCACCCGGCACCCGGCGATGTCGCGCAAAAAATTGCCCACCAATTCGACCCGCACGGGCTGGCTCTGGCCGGCAATATGGAACACACCAGTGACCAAACCAGGCACTTCATTGGTGAGATACCCGCCGAGGATGGACGATTCGAGGCAAATGATCATTACTTGTCATATAAGTTAGAAGCCGAGGTGGGATGCCGCAAGCGCGCATCCCGGCCAGACATAAAAAATCGAGCCATTTCCGGCCTGTTGCCCGGCACCGGCAGAATGTGGGGAACTGTGGCAGGATTTTTGCTTGTTCCGTATCGCGTGTGGTGCTACCGACCGCTCCCCAAAAACCTAAAACCCAATAAAAACCCATGAAAGACCTCGTATATCTCAGCCGCGCCTTCGTTGAATTCGGCCCCTTCACCAAAGCGGAAATCCTCGACTTCCAGAAGCGTGGCATGCTCTCCGCCGCCGACTACCTCCGCGACGAAGCCAGCGACACCTGGCTGCACTACCAAGAGTGGCTCACCATCGTCCCGATGCCAGCGCCGAAGCTCGTGAAGAAGCCCGCTCCTGCCCCAGCCAAGGCTCCCGCAGCCAAGAAGTCGAAAAAAGCCGCCTGAGTTCGGTTCAGTTAGTCATATCGGCCGGTGAGAATGCCTCACCGGCCAACGCTGGACTCCGCGCCATGCGCATGCGATGAAGCATGCGTGACCCCGGACACCTCCCGCACCTTCCGCAACGAGCTTTGGCGCTCGCTGCCCTCGGGTGTTATCGACACGCTGACGGCCACCTTCGGCATGCTCATCGCCGTTCGGGTGTTTCATATGAGCGATGTGGCGAAGTCCGTCTTCCTCAGCGCCACCAGCGGCGGCATGGTCGCGAGTTTGTTCGTCGTTCCGCTGCTCCTGCGGGCCAAAAGCACCATCCCGCGTACTGCGGCGAAGGTGCAGATGCTTGGTGGTGCCTGCATGGCCGTCTCAGCCGCTTTTCCGCACGATCCGCTGCTCTACATCGTCGGCCTCAGCTTCGGGCTGTTCTGCTTGTCCATGCAGATCCCGCTGCTGACGCAAATCTACCGCATCAACTACCCCGCCGTCGTCCGCGGTAAGCTCTATGCCGTCACCGGCGTCACCCGCGCTGCCGCCGCCATGTGTTTCGGCTTCCTTGGCGGCAAACTGCTCGGCTGGAACCTCGACTATTACACCTGGCTGCTCTGGGCCTTTGCCGCCAGCGGCTTCATCTCCGGCTTCTGGACCTACGGCCTGCCCGCTACGCCCTGGGAAGCACCCGAAAACTCCAGCACCAATCTCGGCAGCGCCTGGCGCTGGGTGCGTGAAGACCGTGATTTCCGCACCCTGCTCATCTCTTGGATGATGATGGGCGTCGGCAACCTCGCCGCCTGCAGCCTCTTCGTCGAATACCTCGCCAATCCACGCCACGGCATCAATCTTCCCTCCTTCGAGGTCGCCTGGATCACCGGCGTCGTGCCAGTGCTCGCCCGCGTTATTTTTTCCTATCCTTGGGGCCTCATCTACGACCGCTTTCATCTCTTCACCGTGCGTGCCGTTTTGAATGTCATCTTCGCCGCCGGCATCCTCTGCTTCTACCTCGGCCATGGCCTCGGCTGGTGGACCTTCGGCATGGCCTTGTGGGGCATCGCCAACGCCGGCGGCAACGTCACCTGGGCGCTCTGGGTCACCAAACTCGCCCCCAAACACGCCGTCGCCGAGTACATGAGCGTCCACACCTTCCTCACCGGCATGCGCGGCCTCGTCGCTCCTTCGCTGGCCTTCGCCATGGTCAAAATCATGTCCTTCGACACCTTCGCCATCCTCTGCGGCCTCTCCATCCTTTCCGCCAGTTGCTTCATCACCGTCCGACGCCGCAGCAGCGACCCCACCGACCGCCTCCGCCCGGTTGCACCAGCGGAGCGGCTATGAGTCGCACAACCCGCACCAGCCAGCGCTGGCAGGCGCTTTGCAAGTCATCGCAGCCGCCGCTCCCACCGCTGCAAGAACCTCTCAAACCGCTGCAACAACGCCTGCAACCGCTGCAATGCCTTCGCTAACGTCTGCAACGGGGCCAAAACACCCGTTCATCGCTGGACACATGGCCGCAAAGTAGCGAAAAACAGCAAAAGCCGGGCCAGCGGCGGTAACATGGGCGAAAAACCCAGCAAAGCGGGCGAAAACACCTGCAATTACTGCTGAATCGCCTGCAAAATGGGCGAAAAGTTCCGCAACGGCCTGTTTTCCTGGGGCAACCCCATTTTCAGGCAGTGCTGACGCTTACGGCGACGGTGCGGGAGTCGGGCTAGTGGCAATGCCGTTAAGCAATAATGACGCCCCTATTCCCAGGTGCAAATCTGGCCCCTCACCCCGACCCTCTCCCCGGAAAGAAAGCCAAACGCAAAACAAGTCTCTCGCCGGGGAGAGGGAGCCTGAC